>JBCCEZ010000016.1:0-75917 GCA_039030015.1 Gemmatimonadota bacterium
CCGCGTCCTGCGGCGACGACATCTTCGATCTCGAGCCAGAAGCCGGCGACCTCTGCGGCGATAGCCGAAGTCGCCGTTCGAACGCCCGCCTCGAAGTTCCAGCTCTTCTCGGCCTCGACGTCGAGGCCGCCATCTTCGAATCCGCTGCCGAAGTCGACGACGGTGAGGGTTCCGCTCGAGGGAGGTGTGAACCCTCGGTGCACGCCACCGAAGAGTGCCCCGCTTCCCAGATCGTAGTTGAGCCCAAGCCCCGGAAGAACGACCGCTGTGGTCTTGTCGTCGAGGATGCTCCCCTGCAGGCGATCCACTCGCTCCTGTTCGAAGACCTCGAACCGGACGCCCGGGGTCACATCGAGCGCGCCGAAACGGATTCGCTCGGAAGCGAAGACCGCGATCGCAGCCGTCTCGTAGTTCTGCGCCTTCGCGGAAATTCCGGCGGCTACGTTGCGAGCGAGCACCTCGGCGTCGGGGTCGTCGGGGTCCGGCCTCGTGTAACGCCCGTCGCGGTCCGTCGGGCTGTCTCCCAGCACGCGGTCATCGATGAATCGCTCGACGTGGAGGCGTGCCCCGATCTCGAGTTCTGCGCCGCGGCCCCCAATGCCATGGTCCCACGTGTACGCATGTTCGACCCCTGCGGCGTAGAACGTCCTGAGGATCCCGAAGTTGTCACGTCCGTTGCCGACTCGGACCTTGTCCCCGGAGTCCAGCGGGCTCACGAAGGGGACGCTGGTCGGATCGGCGCGGTACGCGTCGAGGTTGGACGGACGGATGAAGACGTCGTTCTCGCGCCACCATCGTCGGTCGAACACGCTCACGTAGGCGCGGGTGAGAGACGAGAGGCCCGCCCCGAATCGCTTGTCATAGATCGCGTCGAGAGATGCCCGGCGGACGAGGAAGTCGTCGTTCTCCTTCGGGTTGAACGTCGGGTCGTTGTCGAAGGAAAACTCCGTGAGACCTGTGTAGGTCGCCTCGTAGTCCTCGTAGTCGGCGTTGGCTTTGAGGAAGAGCGAACTGCGCACTCCCGTGCGAATCGTCGTTTTGAGCGTCGCGTTCAGCTGGTGGAAGGCGTTGTTCGCTCTGAAGCCATCTCCGCGCTTGGCCAGGAGCTGGATCTCGGGCTGGAACCCATTGGAACCGAACCCTCCGATCTCAGCGAACCCACTGACGTATCCGTTCTCTCCGAACGTCAGTTGAGCGGTGCCCCCCGTCGTGTCCCGCGGACGGCTGGTGATGTAGTTGATCACGCCACCCATCGTCTGCGGACCGTACCGAATCGCCGCGCTCCCCTTGATCACCTCCATCCCGCGTATGCGATCCACGGGCGGGTTGTAGTACATGTTGGGGTAGACGTAGAGGGCTGGCTGGATCGGGATGCCGTCTTCTAGGACGAGGACGCGGGACGAACGCCTCGGGTTCAGCCCGCGGATGCCAATCGAAAGGCGTGCGTTGCCGAAGCCATCGTCGGCAGCTCCGTAGATCCCAGGAACGACTTCGAGGAGTTCCTGCGTTCCCATGGGCTGGATCTGGTCGACCTGGACCGCCGAAAGCTGCGTTGCGGTGCCGGGGAGGCGGTCGTACGCCCGGCCCGGGGCCGTGAGCACTTCGATGCCGCTGATCTGAAGCGGCGCCGTGAGAAGTTCGATCTCGACGTCTCGGCTCGAAGCCGCGCCGGCGACGACATCCACCCGACGGTCTTCGAATCCCAGCGCGGTGACGACCAGAGTGATCGCGCCGCCGGGGAGGTCGAGTGAGAAGCGTCCTGCCGCGTCGGTTACGACTCCTCGGGCGCGCCCGCCGACTTCGGCGGAGACGGTAGCCCCGGTGACGGGCTCACGCGCGTCGGCGTCCAGTACGCGGCCGCTCACGGTGGTCACGTCTTGAGCGAATCCGGAGCCAGGAGCTCCGGCGACGAGCAGTAGGGTAATGCTGGTGATCAATCCGGTGGTGCGGGCGTGGTTCCTCATCGCCTCAGAATCTCCGCGGGTTGCGATCGGCAACCGTGGTTCGGGCGGTTGGTTCTTCTTGCTCGCCAACGGCGTCGGCGTCGGCCGGAGCGGGTCGGAGCTGAAGTGACCCATAGCTTCCGTCCGGAGGAGCATCCGGAGACGGCGAAAGGAGGGGGTCGTCACTGCACCCCATGAGCGTCAGAACGAGAGCGGCAAAGAGGAAACGCATCGTGCGCTACTCCTCGAGAAACTCATGGTCAGACCGTAGCGAAGGCCTTACATGAGAATGAGAACCATTTTCAACGGCAGGATTCTACCCTATGTCTCTATCGGTGTGAAGGGGAGGGGCGGGGGGTCGCAGCGAGTGGCCTTCCGCGCGTTACCTTCCCGAACCAGTTCTACCCACCCTTCTGGAGTGCGCCGTTGTGACTCGACTCTCGGTCCGTTTTGTCTTCGCGCTCATCGGGGCCGTCGTCGTGCCAGCGGGAGCCCAGGAGGTTTCGCAGGTTGACTCCATGCCTGCTCCGCTCGCTCTCGAGCCAGGGGCGAACTACCGCGTCTACACATCGGGCGGTGACTCGTCGTCGCTTCAGAGCATCGTCTCGCGCGCGCTGGGCGAGGACGTCCTCCTGGTCGGTGAGGAGCACGGAGATCTCATCGGACACCGGATCGAGGCCGTGCTCCTCGAGGCCGTCATCGACACCGTCGCCGGGGGCGCGGGTGCCGGCCGACCTGTCGTGCTGTCGATGGAGATGTTCGAACGCGATGTGCAGCTCGTCGTCGACGAATACCTCGACGACCTCGTGACGGAGGCTCACTTCATGAGCAGCTCGCGGCCTTGGACGGACTACGAGGTCCGCTACCGTCCGCTCGTGGAAGCAGCGCGGGGCGCGGGCGTCCCGGTGGTCGCCGCGAACGCGCCCCGACGCTACGTGAACCGCGTCACGCGTCAGGGGCCTTGGGCGCTCGAGGAGCTTTCGGCGGACGCTCGAGCGTTCCTGCCGCCGATCCCGTACCCGTTGGCGTCACCGGCCTACCGAGCGGAATGGGACGCGATCATGTCGGAGTACCAGCATGCGGCTCAGGACGAAGAGGCCAATGACCGAATGCTGGCCGCCCAGGCTCTTTGGGACGCCTCGATGGGACACGCGATCACCGAAGCACTGGTCGAGCATCTCGGTGCCTTGGTCGTGCACTATGCCGGCTCATTCCACGTCGACCACGGTCTGGGGATCCCGGAGCGGATCGCAGACTACCGGCCCGGCACTCGAGTGACGACGGTGGTGATCCGGCCCGTCGAGGATGTGAACGCATGGGTCTCGGAAGACCACACCGGTTTGGGCGACTTCGTGATCCTGACGAAGAGGGCGGACCCTGAGGCGACGGCGGACGGGTCATAGCGAATCGAGAGGCTGGCCACCCCCGAGGAGAACCGCGAGCTGCCGCTGCTCTATGTCCACGGCGCCACCTCTTCGTTCACCATGTCCAGCTGGGATCGATCGCTTTCACCGCGAGTCCGAGCGCCTCGAACTCTCGCTCGTTGCGATCCGGTGATCGTCGATCGCCTGCGCGATGGCTCATCACCACGATGACCATCTCTCTCGACGGAATGACGTACGTCGCCTGACGACCCGCGCCCACGGCGCGATACATGTCTGCCGGTAGGCTCGGGATCGCCCGGTCGCCGTCGGAGTCGGGGTGGTTGGTCCAAAAGAGCCCACCGTACTGCGGCTCTTCCCACGCAGGTGCTGGCGTCGAGACGAAGTCGACGAACTCCGCGGGAAGCAGCCGTTCCCCGTTGAAGGTCCCGCGCTGCAGGTAGAGTTGACCGAAACGGGCCCAGTCGCGGGCCGTCCCGTAGTTGTATCCGGTGAGGATGAAGTTGCCGTAGATGTCCGTCTCGGCCACGAAACGGCGAATGCCGATCTTGTCGAAGAGCTCCCGCTGCGGCCACGTCAGGTACTCCTCGCCGAGTTCGTTTTCGACGGTCCGGCGCACGATGTAGCCGAGCGTCCACGGGTCCGAGTTCCGGTAGCGCCCGACGGTATTGGGTGCGTGCTCCAGATCACGGCTGACCGAGAACTGGAAGATGTCGATCGGTGCCTGATACCCCATCCCGTGGTCGGCGACGCCGGGGATCCACGACGCGTCCATCTGCTCTCGTGTGGAGCCGCCGCCGCTGAAGCGCAGCCCGCTCGACATGCGCAGGAGGTCGGCGATGCGGATCTCGGCGCGTGGGTCGCCGGGCGTAGTCTGCCATTGCGGAATCGGGGCTGGATCCCAAATCCCGAAGTGGCCCATCTGGACCAGACGACCGATCAAGGTGGCGGTCATGCTTTTGCCCATCGACCAGCTCTCGAGCTGCATGTCTTGGTGGGCGCCGGAGCCGTACACCTCCTTCACGATCCGCCCACGATAGAGCACGACAAAAGCTGCGCGCCGGTCTTCCGTGTTTCCGAAGAACACTTCGGCCGCTTGGTCGAGGAGGTCCTCGTTGATCGACGGATCGAGCGGCCCATCGGGGAGGACGTCCCCCATCGGCCACGGTGCCTCGTCGGCCGGCGGTAGTTCAGAGACGACCGCGCGAGGCGTGAAGATCGGCGCGTCGGTCTCGGGCCGGAGGATCACGGCGCCGGTCAGGCCGAGCCGAGCGGTGCGGTTCATAAGAGTCCGAGTCTCGAAGGGTGATCGGGTCGAGCCAAACTAGTGCGCCTCCGACGCGACCCGCGAAACGAGCTTCGGCTAGTGCCTTCTCGCCGGGCGAAACTGGGCTGGGCCCTGCGCTGACATCCTTGTACGGGCGACGCACCGTCGGACAGCTTGGAAGGATGAAGAGTCGATGGATGGTGGTGGCGAGCGGTCTACTGTGCCTCGCCGCATGTGAGAGTACGGCGGTTACCGACGCGACCGATCCTGTGCTCAACGAGGCCGTGGGCCGGTTGTTCCCGGCCGACAACTGGTGGAACCGGGACATCAGTCAGGCCCCGGTCGATCCGGACTCAGATGCGCTGATCGACTGGATCTGCGACAGGACGGCTTCCGGGTCCGCGTGTGACGCCGAGCTGCACCCCGACTTCGGCCCGCATCCGTACGGGATCCCGTACATCGGCGTCGGTGAAGATCAGCCCCTCGAGGTCGTCGACTTCGTGTTGTACGGCTCGGAGAGCGACGCCGGCGCGACCGGGCGCCCAGAGGGCTATCCGATCCCCGTGCGTGCTCGTGGTGAAGAGGGGTGGATCGAGGGTGGCGTAGCCGGAGGTGGTGACTCCGGAGACCGTCACCTCATCGTCGTCGATCGAGATCGTTGGCTTCTCTTCGAGCTCTGGGCGACTCGGTGGAACCCGAGCCGGGGCGCGTGGGAGGCAGGATCCGGCGCGGTGTTCGATCTGTCGTCGAACGACCGACGGCCTGAAGGATGGACCTCGGCGGACGCGGCGGGGCTGGCCGTCCTCCCGGGGCTGATCAAGGCGCACGAGGTCGAGTCCGGTGACGACATCCGGCACGCCTTCCGCGTCACGACGCGGGCGACGAACGGACACGTCTGGCCGGCCTCGCACACCGCGGGAAGCACGTCGGGGGCTCCACCCCTCGGCGCTCGCTTGCGCCTCAAGGCATCCTTCGACGAATCCGGATTCCCCGACGAGGTCCAACGCATTTTCGTCGCGATGAAGCGGTACGGGCTGATCATCGCCGACAACGGCTCGGACATGTTCGTGCAAGGCACGATGGACGATCGATGGGACAACTCGGTCCTGAACCCCGCCTTCCACGCGCTGACGGCCGACGACTTCGAGGTGATCGAACTGGGGTGGCGCTGACCTAGACGCGCCCGCGTGCGAGGTCTTCCTCGATGCGCGAGACGATCACATCCCCCATCGCCACGTGCCTCGGCTCGCCGCTGAGCTGCAGGGCGGTTCCGAAGTGGATGGCCCATCCCAGTGCCCGCAGTCGCTCCGCGCCCGAAGGCCGGTAGGCGTCGAGGAAGTCGTCGCGGGTCGTCGCGTCGAAGAGCGTCCATGCGCACGCGACGTCGGTCGCCCGGTCACCGGCGCAAAGATCTCCCCAGTCGATGAGCCCCGCGAGCATTCCTCGGTGCACCACGACATTTCTCGGGTGGATGTCGCCGTGGAGTAGGACCGGTTGGTCCTCGGGCCGGGCTCCGAGTGCTCGCCCCCACGCCTCTTCGAGGTGGGGCGCCGAGAGTCTCCGCAGTCGATCGCTGACCCGAGCGTCGAGAGTGGCGAGGGGAATGCCGCGCACCTCGCTCAGGGGCATGTCGGTGGAGGCGGGACGGTGAAGGGAGAGGAGCGCGGCCGCGAGCCGACGGGCCGAGCCCCGATCGAGCGATCTCAGCTCCAGGGGCTCCCCGTCGATCCAGGGCACGACGCTCCACGGCCAACGGAACAGGTCGCTCGGCATCCCCTCGAACACGGGTGTGGGTACCGGAACGTCGATCCACGTCTCGATCGATGGCAGCCAACGTTGCTCGTTCGCGAGGAGTTCGGCCGCGATCGCCCGGCGCGGGAGGCGCACTGCATGAGCGCGGCCGATTCGGTACGTCACGTTGTCCCACCCCTCGTCGAACAGCTCGGGCACGTCGTGCGCGAAGGCGGGACATTGAGCGGAGAGGAGGGCCGTTACGAGGGCGGCGTCGATGTCGACCTCGGCGGGTGGATGGGTCTGATCGATGAGTCCGTACCCTCGTGTCCGGATTCGGTCGGCGTCGTATCGCCGGGCACTTGTGACGGCGCTCGGGGGCCCTCAGAATCGCCTCACGAAGCAGCCTCGTCGACCCTGACTCGCTGGAGTCTCCATGCCCCGCCGCTCTCGTCTTCTCCCGGCGCTCTTTCTGAGCCTCGCGGCCACGTCCCTCACCGGAGTCGGCGTCCTCGCCCAAGACCGTCCGACGCTGGGTCCTGAGGACTACGATCAGTGGGAGCGCTTGGGCGCCGGTGTCCTATCGCCGGATGGCCGATGGATGGCCGTGTCGGTGAATCGCGTCGACGAGGAGGGAGAGCTCCGGATTCACGACACCCGATCGGACTCGGTGGTCGTGGTGCCCCACGGGAGTCGAGCGGCGTTCAGCGACGACGGCGGTCACGTCGCCTTCAGCGTAGGCGTGTCCGCGGACGACCGTGAGGCCGCTCGCGAAAGGGACGAGGACGTCCACAACGCGGTCGGAATCCTCGATCTCGAGTCGGGCGAACTCACGCAGCGGGACGCCTTCGAGTCCTTCTCCTTCTCGGCGGACGGGCGTTACCTGGCGTTGATGCGGTACAAGCCCGAGGACAAGGAGAGCGATGGCGTCGATCTCATCGTGCACGGCTTCGCCGACGGGCGCGACATGAGCTTCGGAAACGTGGCGGACTACGCGTGGCGGGAGGATGGAGCCCTCTTGGCCTTCACCGTCGATGCCGACCGCCAGGTCGGAAACGGGCTCACGGTCTACGATCCCGACGAGGGGCGGATCCGGACGCTCGACGCCGATGCGGCGCAGTATCGAGCCCTCGCGTGGCGGGACGACTCTTCCGACCTGGTCGTGCTCAAGACGATCGAAGACGAAGCCTTCGAGGACACGGCGCACGTGGCGATGGTATGGCGCGATGCGTCGAACAACTCGCCGACGGCCCTCGCGCTCGATCCCCGCGAGAGCGCGATGTTCCCGGCCACGATGCGCATCGTGGAGCATCGCCAACCGTCGTGGTCCGAAGACGGTCGTACCCTCTTCTTCGGCGTGCAGGAGCGAATCCCTGTGCCGCCCACCTGCGACGACGCGGATGAGGGCGCCGATGAAGGCGACGACATCGACGGCGTACCGTGTAACTCGGACGACGTGGCCGGGGTCGAGATCTGGCACACGCTCGACGTGGACCCGGTCCCCCAGCAGCGGGTGCGTGAGCGCCAGCTGCGCCGGGAGAACGACCTCTCCGCGTGGCACCTCGAGAACGACCGGTTCGTTCAGCTCGCGGACGATTTGACGGAGCAGGTCACGGTGATGGGACACGGCACGTACGCGCTCGGACGAGACGACACGCCGTACGACGAGCACGGGATGTTCCGTCAGCAGTTCTCCGACCTCTACGCCATCGAGGTCGAAACGGGTGCCAAGGCGCTGATCGAAGATCGAATTTCGGTTCTGGGGCCGGCGAGCCCGACCGGCCGCTTCGCGCTCTGGTTCGAGGGGGACGACTGGTTCGTGCGGGACATGGAACGGCGCGAGACGCGGAACCTAACCGACGGCGCGCCAACAGAGTTCGTGAACCTCGACGTGACGCCGACCCGGGAGCAGATGCCTCCACACGGTATCGCGGGGTGGCTCGAGAACGATCAGGGCGTGCTCGTTTACGATGAGTGGGATGTGTGGCTCGTGCAGATGGACGGTTCTGAGCCGCGCAGGCTGACGGAGGGCGCGCAGGACGACGTTCGGTACCGCATTGTCGATCTGGATGAGGAGAACGACGGCATCGCATCGGACGAGCCGGTCTACTACTCGCTCTACTCCGAGTGGACCAAAGAAGCTGGCTTCGCCCGAGCGGACCTCGGGGACGACCCTGAGACGCTCGTGTGGGAGGACAAGCGGTTTGGCGGCTTCTTCACCCCGTTCGTGAAGGCCGAAGACGCAGATGTGTTCGCCTTCCGCATGGAAGGCTTCGACGACTCACCGGACTGGTTCGTCGCCGACGCCGACCTATCGGATCCGCGTCAGGTGACGCACACGAACCCGTTCCATGACGACTATGCGTGGGGTCGCGTCGAGCTCGTCGATTACGAGAACGAGTGGGGTCGCCCACTGCAGGGCGTCCTGACGTACCCGGCGAACTACGATCCGTCGGTCTCGTATCCGATGATCGTCTACCACTACGAGCTGCTCTCGCAGGGGATGCACCAGTATCAGGTGCCCGATCCGACCCAATACTACAACCAGCAGATCTGGAGTCAGGACGGGTACTTCGTCTTCCGCCCCGACATCGTCTACCGCGATCGTCGGCCGGGTCAATCGAACGTCGAGACGCTGCGCCCGGCCGTCGCGGCCGCGCTGACCCAAGCGCCTGCGATCGACGCGGACCGTGTCGGATTGATCGGGCACTCGTGGGGCGGGTATCAGACGACGTACTACGTGACGCAGGACGACATGTTCGCGACCGCCGTCGCGGGAGCTCCGCTCACGAACCTGATGAGCATGTACCTCTCGTTCTATTGGAACAGCGGCGGGACGGACGCGCGGATCTTCGAGATCTCGCAGGGGCGCATGCAGGTGCCGTGGTGGGAAGACTGGGACAGCTACGAGGCCAATTCTCCGATCCACCACATCGAGAACATGAATACCCCGCTCTTGATGATGTTCGGGACGAACGACGGCGCGGTCGAGTACAACCAGGGCGTAGAGTTCTACAACGCTGCGCGACGCCTCGGGAAGCAGATGGTGATGCTCTCGTACGACGGTGAGAACCACGGCCTCGCGCGCGAACCGAACCAGCGGGACTATCAGCGGCGCATCATGCAGTGGTTCGCCCACTACCTGAAGGGTGAGGCGGCTCCGGATTGGATCGAGCGGGGGGTGCCGTACCTACTGCAGAAGGATCGACTCCAGCCGCGACGCCCGATCGGCTGAGGACGAGGCAACGGGCGAGCGAGGCTGCGTCGTCCGGGGCCTCGCTCGCTCAGCCTGCCCGTGGTGGACGTGGGACCAAGACCGGCGTGTTCGCCTTGTACGCCTCGTACTCGGGCTCACCCCCCCATCGGGCGTCTGCGCGCTCCTCCAGGAGGGGGATTCCGCTCCCCATCGTGAGCAACGCCGTGACGAAGAGAGGCGAGGACAGGGTGACGTACTGCCATCCGCCGAGCGCCGGGGACGCGATCACCGCCACTCCGACCCAGAGGACGATTTCGCCGAAGTAGTTGGGGTGTCTCGACCACGCCCATAGGCCGGTCGTGATGAAGCGCCCCTTGTTCGCCGGGTTCTTCCGGAATGCGCTCTTCTGCCGATCCGACACCACTTCGACGCCGAAGCCGAAGATCCAGATCGCGAGCCCGACCATCGCCGTCGTGCCTAGGGGGACAGGACCCACGGCCGTAATCGCCGCGAGCGCGGCACCGGCGGTGAACGAGATCCACAACGCCTGGAGGGTCCACGCCAGCAAGAATCGCGGGAAGGACGTCTTCAGCTCATCGAAACGCCCGTCTTTCCCATCCGCTTTGATGCGCAGGAAGAGGAACGAGCCGAGGCGCGCTGCCCACACCCCCACCAGAACGGCGAGGAGGAGCGACCCCAGGTCTCGGCTACCGGACAAGGCGACCGCGAGGGCGACCACGGTGAGGTAGGTCAGACTCCCGGTCAGATCGTAGAACTTCTCGGTCCGGGCGAGATAGGCCGGGACGAAGGCGAGCCACTGGACGATCGCTGCGACGCCGACACACACGGCGAAGACCGATACTCCGCCTACCGAAGCACCTCCCTGACCACCGGCCCACGCCAGTGCGGCGAGTAGGGCGACCGAGAGGGCAACACCGATGTAGCTGGTTGTCGGACTCATGTCGTGTCGACCCTCGCGCAGGGGGAATGGTCTAGGATGCCGCCGACAAGATCGTCGCTCCTACGACACGTGCGACAGCCGATCTGACCACTGGCCCGTACGGTGTCACCACCCGCTGAGTGTCGAAGACGTGTGGAGACGTGGTCAGCCGACCATTCGCTTGGCGCGAACGAACGCCGCGAGTCGATCCATCGCGACCCCGAGCTCTTCGTAGTCGACGCACGGGTACACCACCCGGAAGAGCCCGGACTTCGAGTGCCCGAATCCGACGCCGGGGGTCAGAAGCACCCGGCTCACGCGGAAAATCTCGGCCCACAGCATCAGCTCACCGGCCTCGGTCGGCTCGTCCAAGAACTCCGAGAGGTCGATCCATGCGAACAGGGACCCACGGCTCGGGGCGTAGGGCACACCGAGCTCTCGGAGTCGGCGCACCACCGATGCGTACGACGCCGTGAGTCGCGCTCGATTGCGCGCCACGTACCCCGTCATGAAGGCGGCGTCTGCCAAGAGCCGCGAGAGGAGCCACTGCGTGTGGTTGGACACCGAGTGCGTGAGGTTCACGTTTTCGTACCCGGTCAGCAGGGCCTCGTTGTACGAGTGGAGGACGCCCACACGTAGCCCCGAGATGCCCAAGTCCTTCGACAAGGCGTACCAGAGGTGCAGTCGATCGCTCTTTCGTTCTGCCATGAGGCGAGCGAACGAGACGAAAGGGGCCGGGGCATCGTAGTCCTCGGCCAATTCTTCATGATTCGTGTCGATCAACGACAGCCCGTAGATCTCGTTGACGATCAGGTGCACGTCATGCCGCTCGCACCAGTCGGCGACATTCCGGAGCTGCTGTTGGTCGTAGATCCCTCCCGTCGGGTTGTCGGGCGTCGTGAGGATCAGGAGTCGGAAGCGGCGACCGGACGCCTCGATGTCGTCCTTCGAGCGATCGAGGTGGTCGACCGTGAGCGGAAGGCCCGTCCGCAGCTCGGTCACGTCGTGGTGCGTGACGAGATCGTAGCGCTCGACCCTCGAGAGATTGCCGAGATCCGCTCGGTACACGGGGTAGGCCGGCGCCGGGATGACCGCCACGTCTCCCTCATCCGCGAGGAGGTACGCGGTCATCTCGATGACACTCGTCGCTCCGGCCGAGACGCCGAGGTGCTCGGGGCTGACCGGACCGCCCGTCAGATGGGTCGACAGGAAGTCCGCCAGCGCACTCCGAAAGGGCGTCGCTCCCCGCGCCGAGGTGTATCCCGGCACCCAGGGGGGAATCTCCTCCGACGCTGTGATCTCCTCGATGCGCGCGCGGAGCTCGGGCCATCCGAGCCGGTTCTCGGCGATGTTGAGGGCGAGGGCGCCCGCGGGGTTGTATTCGGGATGGTAGGCATCGGCCGCGGCCGCGTGGTGGGCCTCGAGATCGATGCGAAGCGGCGTAGCTGCGGCGCGGGCACCCCGGTTCGACAGTGCGTTCGGGTTCGGCGGATCCGTCACGAAACCTCCGCCGTGACTATCGCTGGACCCTCGTCGGTTCGGACCGGCTCGTTCGTGTACCGTCTCCCAGCTGGCCACCCTGGTTCAAGCCCCAGCAGTAGTCGGCTCCGTCGGCGGTCCGTCCACACGTTTGGGCCCCGCCGGCACTGATCGAGACGAAGCGCTGTCCGCCGGAGACCTCGACCGGCTGATTCGTGCCCTGCGTCGTTCCCGACCCGAGCTGACCGGAACGGTTCTGTCCCCAGCAGAAGACTCGGCCGCCGTCCACGAGTGCGCAGGTATGTACCGCTCCTGCGGCCAGATCGGTCGGGCGCCCGGGGAGGCCGGTCACGGCGGCCGGTGAGAGGCGATCGTCTGCGTCGCCCGTCCCGAGTTGCCCCTGGCTGTTTCCGCCCCAGCAGAGGACCTCACCCTGACTGATCCCGCACGTGTGGGACGAACCGGCGACCAAGGTCTCCACGGAGCCCCGCGCCAGCTTCGGCTCGAGCTGATCGAGTCGGCTCCCGTCGCCGACCTGCCCGGCCTGGTTTTGGCCCCAGCAGAAGGTGTTGCCGTTCGATGTCAGGCCGCACGTATGGTTCCAACCCGCGACGAGGTCGACGAACTCCATCCCGCCGCCGACCATGCGAGGGAGGGCCGTGTCGTTGCGGGTGCCGTCTCCCAGCTGGCCGCTGAGGTTCCGACCCCAACAGACGGGCACACCGCCTCCCGCGAGACCGCACGTGTGCGAGGTGCCCCCCGTGATCACGGAGAACCTCAGGTCGGTGCGGATCTGCACCCCTGCGGCCCGGTCTTGGGTCGTTCCGTCTCCGAGCTGACCGCTCTCGTTCGCACCCCAACAGGTGGCTTGGCCACTCGAGTCGAGTCCACACGTGTGAGACGCGCCGGCGGTGACGAAGACGAAGCCGCTGGCGCCGTCTCCGGATGTCTGCCCTCGGGTCGCCCCGCCTCGGCATCGGATCGTGCCGGAGACGAGCTCACACACGTGTCCAACCCCGACCGCGTAGGTACGAGGGGTGACGACCACTTCCCGCGTCTCGATGCGCGTTTCGATCGGCTCGAGCGTCGCGCGCGGCAGCGCATTCGCGGTGACCATCAGCGCGCTCGACCGCAGGTCCTGCGAGGAGACCTCGAGCTGCTGCTCACCCTCGTCGATCCCGAGGCGCCAACGTGCCGAGGCGTAGCCCAGGGAGTCGGTGCGCGTTCGCGTCGGCGCGACGACGCCGGCACCCGTGAGGACGTTGAACTCGACGCGAGCATTCGACAGGGGGTTGCCGTCGCCGTCCAACATGCGGACGCGCACCCGATTGGGGAGCAGGTCACCCACGAATCCTTCCTGTCCCTGACCGCCGGTCGCGGTGAACGTCGCCGCCGCTCCTGGAAGAGCCGAAGCCAGAACGCGCGCGTAGGCCGTCCCGGACGCTCGGAGCCGGGCTCGGACCACGGTCGTGCCTGGACGATCGGGCAGGGTGAGGCGGGAGATGGCGATGCCTTCTCGACTGGTTCTCGCCTCGACGACGCTGAGTTCGCCTTCTCCGCTCTCGATCTCGTAATGAACGACGGTGTCCTGAACGGCCCCGCCCGTGGCATACGTCACCCGAACGCCTACGGGGAGGGTGGTGCGCACCGCGCCCGTGAGATCCCCGGACGGGAAGGGAGCGATATGGATGTCGCCCTGACTCATCGGCGGCGGCTCGGCGGGGAGCCGGATCTCGGGTTCGTCGTCCGGATCGTCACCCGACAGCGCCACCCCCACCACTCCTGCGACGAGCACGACGAGCAGGAGCCCGACCACGATCGGCCCACCGTTTCGCTTCTGCGCGGGCGCCGCGGCGGCGACGGGATCGTATCCGTCGTCTCTCCACCCCCCGGCTTCCCCCGCGTCCTCGTCGTCGTCATCCGCACCTCCCACGAAGAGGAGAGGAGACGTCGCCGGAGGCTCGATCTCGTCGCCGAAGCGATCGGTGGGTTTCGGATCGTCAGTCATGCAGTGCCGCGATGAGGATGGGCTACAGATCTACAAGGTACGAGGCGGTGCAGGTCCGGGCAGGTGACCATACTGAGAGGGACCGTGTCACGCCCTCTTCGGCGCGGCTGGTGAGCTAGTCGTTGTCCTGCGTCTCGACCACGACGGTCTGGCCTGCGAGCAAGTCGAAGGCGTCGGCCGAGAGGTTGGGGTCCACCGCGACGACGACATTGGTGAACTGTGAACCATCGACGATGGCGTCGTCGACGCCGTTCACCTGGACGTTTTGCGGCGTATCCCAGTTGGCGGGCGTAAAGGTGAGGACAGTCACGTCGAGCGTGAGTTCGCCTGGATCCGGGTTGGTGATCGTAATGACGACATTGGACTCGGGCTGGGCATCGAGGACGACCTCGAAGTTCTGCTCTAGGCCGTCCTCGTCGGTCACGGTGTTCCCGCCGATCTCGTTGATCGAGAAGCCCGCTACTTCGTCGTCGGTCGTCGTTGCAGTGACGATGACATCCGCAACCGGATCGTACTGGTCGTCCGAGTTGGCGTCGTCTATGGACAGCGTGATCGACGTGTTCTGGTCCCCGTCGGCGAAGACATCATCGACACCCGTCACGGTCACGGTTTGAGGTGAGTTCCAGTCCCCGCTCGTGAAGGTCAAGGAAGACACGTCGACCGTGGCCTCTCCTGTGTCTCCACTCGTCACCGTGATCACGACGTCGCTGGCTGGCTGCGCGTTCAGGACAACGTTGAAGGAGTCCGACGATCCGGCCTCCGTGACGACGGTGGTGCCGAGGGTTTCGGTTGCCGTGACGCCGACTTCGTCCTCGTCGTTCGTCGTCACGCTCACGGTCTGGTTGGGTAGACCATCCCAAAGATCCTGTGTCGCCGGTTGGTCGATCGCGATCGTGACAAGCGTGACTTGGTCTCCGTCGTCGATCACGTCGTTTGCGCCAGTCACGGTCACCGTCTGCGGGAGGTTCCAGTTCCCGTTCGTGAACGTCAGCGTCGACAAGTCGACCGTGACTTCGCCGAGGTCACCACTCGTCACCGTGAGTACGACGTCGTCCGTAGGTTGTGCGTCCAGCACCACCGTAAAGTCATCGGTGGTGCCCGACTCCTCTACGAAGGTGGTATCGGCGCTCTCGACGATCGTGAACGAAGCGATGTCCGTATCCAGTGTCTGGACGTTTATGGTCTGATCGAGGACCGGATCCCATACGTCGTCGGAAGCGGCATCGTCGATCGAGATTGTAATCGTCGAGTTCTGCGGACCATCCACGAGCGGGGAATCGTCGACGCCCGTCACCGTCACGACCTGAGCGATGTTCCAGTCGGCGTTCGTGAAGGTCAGCTGAGTTGGGGCGGCCGTGGCCTCTCCTGGCGAGCCGCTCGACACGTCGACAACGACGTCAGTGACCGGCTGAGTGTCGAGGACCACGGAGAACCCGTCCGTCGTGCCGTCTTCGTTCACGACGGTGAAGCCGCCGGTCTCGGTGATCGTGAACGACGCGACCTCGATGTCCGTGGTCGTCGCGGAGACGGTTTGATCCGCAACCGGATCGAACTCGTCATCCGAGAGAGCGTCCACGACCGCGAACGTGATGATCGTCGTCTGGTCGCCGTCGGCGAGCGGGGCGTCTCCCACACCCGTCACGGTCACGGTCTGGGGCGTCGCCCAGTTCGTGTTGGTAAAGGTCAGCTGAGTGAGGTCGACGGTGGCTTCGCCGGTGTCTCCACTCGATACCGAGATGACCACGTCGGTGAGTGGCTGGCGGGTCAAGACGACATCGATGTCGTCGGTCGTCCCGGACTCGGAAACCACCGTCGTTCCACCCGACGGCGTGACGGCGAAGTTCGGCGCATCGATGTCCGTGGTCGTCACGGAAACCGTCTGGTCCGCGAGCGGGTCGAACGGGTCGAACGAGTTCGCGTCGTCGACCGCTACTGTGATCGTCGAAACCTGGTCTCCGTCGGCCAACGGCGTGTCGCTGACACCCGTCACGGTGACCGTCTGCGCGGTGTTCCAGTTGCCGGACGTAAAGGTCAGCGTGGACGGGCTGACGGTAGCCTCACCGGTGTCGTCGCTCGAGAGAAGGTAGACGACGTTCGTGGCCGGTTGGGCGTCGAGAACGACAGTGAAGTCGTCGGTCGAGCCGGACTCGGACACCGTGGTGCCCAATCCCGACTCGGTGACGGTGTAGCTCGCCACATCGGTGTCCGTTGTCGTCACCGTCACCGTCTGATCGGCGAGCGGATCGAAGGGGTCTGCCGAGCCGATGTCGTTCACGCTCACGGTCAAGGTCGACGTCTGGTCGCCGTCAACGAACGGCGTATCGTCCAGGCCGGTGATCGTGACGTTCTGCGGCGTGTTCCAGTTCGCGTTGGTGAAGGTGAGCTGGCCGACGCTGACCGATGCTTCGGTCGCGTCGTCGATCGACACGTCCAATACGACGTCGGTGACCGGTTGGCCGGTGAGTACGACGGAAACCTGATCGGTGCCCCCATCTTCCGCGACGGCCGTCGTGCCCGCCGTCTCCGTGACGGTGAAGCCGGCGGCGTCGTTGTCGGTGTTCTCCGCGCCGACGGTCTGGTCGGCGAGCGGCCCGTACACCGCGTCGGATGCCGCGTCGTTTACAGACACGGTGATCGTCGTGATGACGTCGCCGTCGACGAGGTCGCCGTCGTCGACACCGGTTAGTGTGACGACCTGCGGGAACGTCCAGTTCGACGAGTTGAAGACCAACGATGTCGGCAGGACGGTAACCTCACCGGTGTCTGCGCTCGAGATGTCGATGACGACGCTGTCCACCGGCTCGGTCCCGATCTGGATCGAGATGTCGTCCGTGGTGCCGTTTTCGGTCACGACGGTCGTGCCGCCTGACTCGGTGACGGTGTAGAAGGCCCCGTCATCATCGATCGTCGTGACGGATACGAACTGGTCCGCCAGCGGATCATACTGGTCGTCCGACGATGCATCGTTCACCGACACGGTCACCGTAGAGACGATGTCTCCGTCGTCGACGGCGTCGTCCACACCCGTCACCGTCACCGTGACCGGAGTGTTCCAGTTGCCCGGCGTGAAGGTGATCGAGGGAGTGCTCACCGTCGCCTCGCCCGTATCACTCGAAGAGATGTCGAGCGTGACGTTGGAGAAGGGCTCCGAATCGAGCACGACGTCGAACTGATCGGTCGACGCGGCCTCCGTCACCACCGTCGACGCCGACGTCTCCGTGATCGTGAAGCCGGCGGTGTCGTCGTCCGAGGTGGTCGTGCTGACGGTCTGCCCGGCGACGCCGTCGAAGTCGTCGTCCGAGCCGGCAGCGTTCACCGAGAAGGACACGAGGGTGACGATGTCACCGTCGTCGAGGTCGTCGTCGACACCGGTCAGGGTCACCGGCTGCGGTACGTTCCAGTTGCCCGGCGTGAAGGTCAGCTGGGCAGGGAGGACCGTGACCTCGCCGAGGTCCGGGCTCGACACGTCGATGACCACGTTGCTCGCCGGTTCGGCATCGAGCTCCACGGTGACCTGATCAGTCGACCCCGCTTCGGTCACGACGGTGGTGCCCGCCGTCTCCGTGAGGGTGAAGCCGGCGACGTCGTCGCTTGTGGTGGATACGGACACGAATTGGTCGGCGAGCGCGTCGAACTCGGGGTCGGTTCCCGGCTGGTTGATGGAGACCGTGATCGACGTGATCTGCGTCCCGTCCAGGGTGAAGTCGTCGACACCCGTGACGGTGACGGCCTGTGGCGTGTCCCAGTTGGTATCGTCGAAGGACACCGTCGACGGACTGACGGTCGCCTCACCGGCGTCGGCGCTCGACACGTTGAAGACGACGTTCCCGAAGGGGCGGGCGCCGAGGACGATCGTGAAGTCGTCTGTCGTTCCGGACTCGTCGACCGTCGTGGTGCCTCCGCTCTCCGTCACGGTATACGACGCCACATCGTCGTCCAACGTCGATACGGAGATCTGCTGATCCGCCAACGGATCATACGCATCGTCGGACGCCACGTCGTCGACGGCGACGGTGACCAAGGTGAACTGGAAGCCATCGACGTAGTCGTCGTCGACGCCCGTCACCGTGACCTGTTGCGGCGTGTTCCAGTTACCCGCGGTGAACGTCAGCTGAGACGGCGCTACGGCGGCTTCGTCCGGATCGGCGCTCGTCACGTCGAAGACGACGTTCGTCGCCGGCTCCGCCGTCAGCACGACCGTGAAGTCGTCCGTGGATCCGCCCTCGTTGACCGACGTCCCGCCACCGCTCTGGGCGATCGTGAAGCCAGCATCGTCGTCGTCGGTCGTGGTGACCGTCACGATCTGGTCGTCGACCGGATCGAAGGTGTCATCGGAGAGGGCATCATTGACCGAGATGGTGACGGACGTGAACTGACTCTCATCGTCGATGAGGTCGTCGACGCCGGTGACGGTGACCTGCTGCGGCGTGTCCCAGTTCCCGGTGGTGAAGGTGAGCATACCCGTGCTGACCGTGGCTTCACCCGTGTCTCCGCTGGTGACGTCGATGACGACGTTGGTGAGCGGTTGGGCCGTCAGGACGACCGTGAAGTCATCCGTGCTGCCTGCCTCGGACACCACGGTGCTCCCACCCGACTCGGTCACCATGATCCCGGCCCCATCGTCGTCGATCGTCGTGACGGAGACGGTGGTGTCGGTCAGCGGGTCGAACGCGTCGTCGGAGTTCGCGTCGTCGACGGAGACCGTCACGGTCGTTACCTGGTCGCCGTCCACCACGGCCTCGTCGACGCCGGTCACGGTGACCGTCTGTGCCGAGTTCCAGTTGGCCGGGGTGAAGGTCAGCGTGGCTTGGTCGACCGTCGCCTCGCCGATGTCGGCGCTGACCACCGTGAAGACCACGTCGGAGCTCGGCTGCGCGTCGAGCACGACGGTGAAGTTGTCGGTCGTCCCTCCTTCGTTGACCGTCGTCGATCCGTCCTCGGTGACGGTGTACCCTGCGACGTCGTCGTCCGTGTTCGAGACCGCGAAGATCTGGTCGGGCAGGGCATCGAAGTCGTCGTCCGAGCTCGCGTCGTTGATGGCCAGGGTGACGTTCGTGACGGTCGTGCCGTCGATCAGCGCGTCGTCGACACCGGTAAGGGTGACGATCTGAGGCGTGTTCCAGTCGCCCGGCGTGAAGACGAGTGGGGTGGGGGCGGCCGTCACCTCGCCGAGGTCCGCGCTGGAGACGGTCACCACGACGTTCGAAGCCGGCTGGGCGCCGAGGACCACCGAGAGCGAGTCCGTCGTACCCGTTTCGGAAACGGCACTGCCGCCGCCCGTCTCCGTCACGAAGAATGCGGCCACGTCGTCGTCGGTTGTGGTCGCCGTCACGGTCTGCGACGCCAGGGCGTCCCACGCGGCATCACTACCCGCCGTGTTGATCGACACGGTGATGAGCGTGCTCGCATCACCATCGTCGAACGCATCGTCGACGCCGGTCACTATGAACGACTGGGGCGTATCCCAGTTGCTGGTCGTGAAGGTGATCGTCGCGGGCGCCGTCGTCGCTTCCGTGGGATCGCCCGAGCTGATGTCGAAGACGACGCCGGCCAAGGGCTGTGCGTCGAGCACGATGCTCACGTCATCGGTGGTGCCCGACTCGGACACGATGGTCGTCCCGGCCGACTCGGTGACCGTGAACGACGCGACGTCGTCGTCGACCGTCGTCACGCTGACGGTTTGGTCTGCGAGCGGATCGAACGCGTTGTCGGAGCCTGCGTCGTCGATGCTGAAGGTCAGCAACGTGACGACGTTGCCGTCGAGTACCGCGTCGTCGACGCCGGTGACCGTGAAGTTCTGAGGCGTGTCCCAATTGGCCGGGGTGAAGGTCAACGTGGCCGGGGACAGAGTCGCTTCACCCGTGTCCGCGCTCGAGCCGGCCACGACCACGTTGGTGAGCGGGGCGGCGGTGAGTACGACCTCGATCAGGTCGGACGTCCCGGTCTCCGAGACCGCGGTGGTGCCGCCGGTTTCGGTCACCGTGTACCCGGCGAGGTCGTCGTCCGTCGTCGTGACGTTGATCGCCTGGTCCGGCAGCCCGTCGAAGTCGTCGTCCGACGCCGCATCGTTCACCGAAACGGTCACCAGGGTCACGACATCTCCGTCGACGATGTCGTCGTCCACCCCGGTGACGGTCACCGTCTGCGGGGTGCTCCAGTTCGCGTTCGTGAAGGTCAGGGTCGCCGTGCCTACGGTCGCCTCACCCGTGTCGGCACTCGAGACATCGAAGACGACGTCCGAATTCGGCTGCGCGGTCAGGACGACGTCGAAGGTGTCGCCGCCGCCCGCCTCGGTCACCGTCGTGCCAGGGCCGGACTCGGTGACCTGGAAGCCCGGGGCATCGTCGTCCAGCGTCGTCACGATCACCGATTGGTCGGCGAGCGGGTCGAAGGTGTCGTCCGAGTTGGCATCGTCGACGGCGATCGTGATCGCCGTGACGACCGGGCCGTCGGTCAGGACGTCGTCGACGCCGGTCACGGTGACCGTTTGCGGCGAGTTCCAGTTTCCGGGGGTGAAGGTCAGGGTCGCCTGATCGACGGTGACCTCGCCTACGTCGGCGCTGACGACGGTGAGGACGACGTTGCTCGTCGGCTCGGTGTCGAGCACCACGCTGAAGTCGTCTGTTGTGCCCGCTTCGGAGACGCTCGTGCTGCCGCCCGACTCGGTCACCGTGAAGCCCGCTGTGTCGTCGTCGGTCGTCGTCGCACTCACCGTCTGATCCGGGAGGGGATCGAAGGTGTCGTCGGACGCGCCATCATCGACCGAGATCGTGATCGTCGTGACCTGATCTCCGTCCTGTAGGGCATCGTCGACGCCGGTCACGACCACCGTCTGCGGCGTGTTCCAGTTCAGCGGCGTGAAGGTCACGGTCGCGGCGTTCACGGTCGCTTCTCCGGGATCGCCACTCGTGACGGTGAACACGACTCCGGTCTCCGGCGCTGCGTCGAGGACGATGGTGAAGTCATCCGTCGTACCGGATTCGGAGACGACGGTATTGCCGGCGGTCTCGGTCACCGTGAATCCGGCGGTGTCGTCGTCGGTCGTCGTCGGAGAGACCTGTTGGTCCGCCACCCCGTCGAAGGCGTCGTCCGAGGACCCGTCCACGACGGCGATCGTGATCGGGGTTACCTGATCCCCGTCGTCCACGTCGTCGTCGACGCCGGTGACCACAACGCTCTGTGGGGTATCCCAGTCGGCGGGCGTAAATGTCAGCGTCGCCTGATCGACCGTGGCTTCCGACACATCGCCGGACACCACGGAGATCACGACGTTCGATACCGGTTCCGTGTCGAGGACGACGGTGAAGTCGTCGGTCGAGCCGGCTTCCGTGACCGACGTGGAGCCCGCCGACTCGGACACCGTGAAGCCGGCCGTGTCGTCGTCGGTGGTCGTGACCCCGACCGTCTGGTCTGCGAGCGCGTCGTACGTGTCGTCCGACAACGCGTCGTCGACCGAGAGGTTGACCAGGGTGACGACGTCACCGTCGTCGATATCGTCGTCGACGCCGGTCGCGGTCACGTTCTGCGGCGTGTCCCAGTTGCCGGGCGTGAAGGTCAGGGACGTCACGTCGACTGTGACTTCGCCGGTGTCGCCACTCGTGACGTCGATCACGACGTTCGAGGTCGGCTGGGTGCTGAGCACCACGGAGAACGTGTCCGTGCCACCCCCTTCGGTGACATCCGTCGATCCACCGGTTTCCGCCACGACATACGCGGAGCCGTCGTCATCGAGTGTGGTCACACTCACGGTCTGGTCGGCGAGGGGATCGAAGGCGTCGTCCGAGTTCGCATCGTCGACCGCGACCGTAACCGTAGAGAACTGATCCCCATCGTCAAACGGATCGTCGATGCCGGTCACGGTGACGGTCTGAGCCTGATCCCAGTTGCCCGGCGTGAACGTCAGCGTCGTCGGCGCAACGGTGGCCTCGCCCGTATCGCTCGAGGTCACGTCGATCACGACGTTCGTGGCCGGCTGTGCCGTGAGCACGACGGTGAAGTCGTCGGTGGTTCCCGTCTCCGAGACCGACGTCCCGCCGCTCGTCTCCGTGACGGTGAAACCGGCCAGGTCGTTGTCGACGGTCGTGACCGTGACGTTCTGGTCCGGGAGCGGATCGAAGGTGTCGTCCGACGGTCCATCGTTGACCGCGACCGACACCGTGGTGACCTGGTTGCCGTCGTTCTCCAGATCGTCCTCGCCGGTGAGGGTGACGGTCTGTGGCGTATCCCAGTTGGCCGGCGTGAAGGTCAGGGAGGTCGGTGCGGCCGTGACTTCGGTCAGGTCCGCGCTCGTCACGGTGAGGACCACGTTCGACACGGGCTCCGTGTCGAGGACCACGGTGAAGTCGTCCGTTGTGCCCGTCTCGTTCACCGACGTGGAACCGAGGCTCTCCGTGACGGTGAAACCTGCCGTGTCGTCGTCGGACGTGATGGCCGAGACCGTCTGGTCGGGCAGCGGATCGAAGCCGTCGTCCGAGTTCGCGTCGTCCACCGCCACGGTAATCGTCGTGGATTGATCCCCGTCGTCGATGTCGTCGTCGACCCCGGTGAGCGTCACGAGCTGAGGCGTGTTCCAGTTGGCGGCCGTGAAGGTCAGGGACGGCACGCTCACCGTGACCTCGGTGAGGTCGCCGCTCGTGACGGTCAGCACGACGTCGGAGGTGGGCTCTGCACCGAGCACGACGGAGAGCTGATCGGTCGATCCAGCCTCGGTCACCGCCGTCGAACCACCGACCTCCGTCACGGTGAAGCTCGCCACGTCGTCGTCGGTCGTGGTGACGCTCACCAGCTGGTTCGCCAGAGGGTCGAAGTCGTCGTCGGATGCGGCATCGTTCACGGCAACGGTGATCGACGTCAGCTGACTCCCGTCGATGACGGCGTCGTCGATACCCGTGAGCGTCACCACCTGCGGGGTGGCCCAGTCGGCCGACGTGAAGGTGAGCTGCGCGACGTCCACCGTGACCTCGCCGACGTCTCCGGAGGTGATGTCGAGGACGACGCTGGACGCCGGCTCCGAGTCGAGGACAACGGTGAAGTCGTCCGTGCTCCCAGCCTCCGACACGATCGAGCCTCCGCCCGACTCGGCGATGGTGAAGCCGGCGAGATCGTCGTCGGTGGTCGTCGCGGAGACCTGGAGGTCCGGCAGCGGATCGTAGGCGTCGTCCGAGGTCAGATCGTCGACCGATACGGTGATCGTCGTGACCTGATCTCCATCGAGGATCGCGTCGTCGACACCCGTCACGGTGACGTTCTGAGGGGTGTCCCAGTTGGCGTTCGTGAAGGTGAGGGTCGCAGAGGACACCGTGGCCTCGCCCACGTCGCCGCTGGTGATGTTCAGCGTGACGTTCGTCGACGGCTGCGCATCGAGCACCACGGTGAAGTCGTCCGTGCTGCCGGCCTCGGTGACCTGGGTCGACCCCGCGCTCTCCACGATCGTGATCCCGGCGGCGTCGTCGTCTGTCGTGGTGACGCTGACCGTGAGATCCGGCACGAGGTCGTAGGTGTCGTCGGACGCAGCGTCGTTGACCGAGACCGTCACGAGCGCGACCTGGTCGCCGTCGTTCAGGGCATCGTCGACACCGATGACCGTCACCACCTGCGGGGTATCCCAGTTGGCCGCGGTGAAGGTCAGCGTCGGCTGGTCTACTGTGGCCTCTCCGACGTCCGCGCTGCTGACGTCCAGGACAACGTCCGTCAGCGGGGCGCGGTCAAGTACGACCGTGAAGTCGTCCGTCGTACCACTCTCGTCGACCGAGGTGGTCCCAGCGCTCTCGGCGATCGAGATGCCCGGTGCATCGTCGTCGGTGATGGTCGCGTTGAAGGTCTGATCGGCCAGCGTGTCGAAGTCGTCATCGGACGCCGGGTCGTCGACCGAGACGGTGATGACACTGGTCTGACTGCCGTCGACGAGGACGTCGTCGATACCGGTCACGGTCACCGACTGCGGCGTGTCCCAGTTGGCGTTCGTGAACGTCAACGTGCCCGGTGTGACCGTGGCCTCGTCCGTGTCGCTGCTGGTGACCGTAAAGACGACGTCGCTCACCGGTTGGGCCGTGAGGGCGACGGTGAAGTCGTCCGTGGTCCCACTCTCGTTCACCAGCGTGCTCCCGCCACTTTCGACC
Source organism: Gemmatimonadota bacterium (assembly GCA_039030015.1). Classification (GTDB taxonomy): domain Bacteria; phylum Gemmatimonadota; class Gemmatimonadetes; order Longimicrobiales; family Gaopeijiaceae; genus UBA2589. Next base: position 24,065 of record JBCCEZ010000016.1, read on the forward strand.
ACGTCGTAGCCGGCCACGTCGTCATCCGACGTGCTCACGGTGACGACCTGGTCGGCCAGCGGATCGAAGGCGTCGTCAGAGTTCGCGTCGTCCACCGAGACCGTGACGTCGGTGTTCTGGGTCCCGTCGATCAGGGCGTCATCGACACCCGTGACCGTGACGGTCTGCGGCGTGTCCCAGTTGGCGGGCGTGAAGGTCAGAGAGGCCTGGTCGACCGTAGCCTCACCCACGTCCGCGCTCGTCACCGTGAAGACGACGTCGGAACCGGGCTCGGAGTTGAGGACGACCGCGAAGGCGTCGGTGCTCCCGGCCTCGGTCACCTGGGTCCCGCCGATCTCGGCCACGGTGAAGCCGACCGGCGCGTCGTCGTCCGTCGTCGTGACAGTCACCGACCCATCGAGGACCGGGTCGTACGTGTCGTCGGAGGCGGCATCGTCCACCGAGATCGTCACGACGGTGAACTGGTTCCCGTCGTCGATCAGATCGTCGACGCCGGTCACGGTGACGCCCTGTGGGGTATCCCAGTTCGCGGCCGTGAAGGTGAGCGCGGCGGGGGACACCGTCGCTTCGCCGACGTCACCCGACGCCACGTCGATCACGACGTCGGACGTTGGCTCGGAGTCGAGGGCGACCGTGAAGTCGTCCGACGACCCGGCCTCAGTGACGAGCGTCCCGCCTCCGGTCTCCGTCACCGTGATGCCCGCGTTGTCGTCGTCGAGCGTCGTCACCGACACGAGCTGGTCGGGGAGGGGGTCGAAGTCGTCGTCGGAGTTGGCGTCGTCGACGTTGAGCGTCAGGTCGGTCGATTGGTCCCCGTCGTCGATCAGCTCGTCGATACCTGTGAGCTCGAGCGCCTGCGGCGTGTCCCAGTCTCCGGGCGTGAACGTCAGCGACGTCGGGGTGACCGTCGTCTCATCGACGTCGGCGCTCGTGGCCGTGATGACGACGTTGGAGGCCGGCTCCGCGGTCAGGACGACGGTAACGCTGTCGAGCCCACCGGCTTCTGTCACGGTCGTCGAGACGCCGGATTCGGAGACCAGGAAGCCGGCGCTATCGTCGTCGTTCGTCGTCACGGAGATGTTCTGGTCCGCGAGCGGGTCGAAGTCGTCGTCGGAGTTCGCGTCGTCGACCGAGACGGTGATCGTCGTGAGCTGACTCCCGTCGATGATCGAGTCGTCGACGCCGCTCACCGTGATGGTCTGAGCTGCCGACCCGGTGATGGGCGTGAAGGTCAGGGACGGCTGGTCGACCGCGGCCTCGTCGGGATCGCTCGACGTGATGGTGAGCACCACGTCGGACGCGGGCTGACTCAAGAGGAAGAGGAGGAGCTCGTCCGTCGAACCCGCTTCGGTGACCAGGGTCCCGCCGTCGGTCTCCACCGCGGCGAAGCCCGGGAGGTCGTCGTCCAATGTCGTGACCGACACGGTCTGGTCGGGGAGCGGATCGAATTCGTCATCGGAGCTCACGTCGTCGACAGAGATCGTCACCGAGGTGACCTGGGCTCCATCGATGATGGCGTCGTCCACACCCGTGACCGTCACGGACTGCGGCGTGTCCCAGTTCGCGTTCGTGAAGGTGAGGGTCGCGACGGAAACCGTGGCTTCACCGACGTCTCCGGACGTCACCGTGAGGGACACCGCGGTCGCAGGCTGGGCATCCAACACGACTGAGAAGTCATCGGTTGTGCCCGCTTCACTGACCGACGTATTGCCCGCGGTCTCGGTGATCGTGAAGCCAGGGACGTCGTCGTCGACGGTGGTGACGACAATCGTCTCGTCCGGGAGCGGATCGTACACGTCGTCCGAGTTCGCGTCGTCGACCGAGATCGTGATCGTCGTGAGTTGATCGCCGTCCGCCTCGGCGTCGTCGACTCCTGTCAGCGTCACACTCTGCGGCGTCGCCCAGTTCACCGGGGTGAAGGTCAGGGACGTCGGGGAGACCGTCGCTTCACCGACGTCGGCGCTCGAGAGGAGGAGGACGACATTGGTGGCGGGGCCGCGATCCAGGACGACCGTGAAGTCGTCCGTCGTGCCGGATTCGTCGACCGAGGTGGAGCCCCCCGTCGGGGTGATCGTGATGCCCGGAGCATCGTCGTCGGTGGTCGTGACATCGACCGTCTGGTCGGGCAGCGGATCGAAGTCGTCGTCCGAGTTCGCGTCATCGACCGCGAAGGTGAAGGTCGTCACCTGTGTGCCGTCGATGTCGGCGTCGTCCACCCCGGTGATGTTGAAGAACTGCTCGGTATCCCACGTGCCCGGGCCGAAGGTCAGGGAGGGCGGCGCCGCCGTCGCCTCGGTCAGATCTCCCGAGACCAAGGTGATGACGACGTTCGTCGCCGGCTGAGCCGTGAGCACGACCCCGATTTGGTCGACCCCGGCTGTCTCGTTGACGATCGTCGTGCCGTCACTCTCGTTGATCACGAATCCGGCGACGTCGTCATCGGTAGTCGACGCGGGTACGGTTTCGTCCGGCACCACCGTGTAGGCGGGGGCCGAGTTCAGATCGTCCACCGCCACCGTGATCGTCGAGGCCTGAGTCCCGTCGATGATGTCGTCGTCGACACCGGTCACCGTCACGGTTTGAGGCGTGTCCCAGTTCGCGGGTGTGAAGACGAGCGGGCTGGGAGTCACGGACGTTTCGTCCGGCGAATCGGTGGTGACGTCGATCTGCACGTTCGAGGCGGGCTCGGCGTCGAGGACGACCGTGAAGTCATCCGACGACCCGGCCTCGGTCACCGTCGTACCGCCGATCGCCGTGACGGTGATCCCCACAGGCTCATCGTCGTCGGTCGTCGTGACGGACACCGACTGATCGACCACATCGTCGAAGGCGTCGTCGGACGATGCGTCATTGACCGCCACGGAGACCGCTGTGAACTGGCTTCCGTCGTCGAGGAGGTCGTCGACGCCCGTCACGGTCACCGTCTGCGGCGTCAGCCAGTTGGCTGGCGTGAACGTCAGGGTCGCCGGGCTCGCCGTCGCCTCTCCGATGTCGGCGCTCGAGATGTCGAGGACGACGTTCGACACGGGTTCGGTGTCGAGTACGACCGCGAAGTCGTCCGTCGACCCCGCCTCCGTCACCAACGTCCCGCCGTCCGTTTCGGAGATCGTGAAGCCCGCCGTGTCGTCGTCCGTCGTCAGCACGGAGACCGTTTCGTCCGCGACCGCGTCGAAGTCGTCGTCCGAGAGCGCGTCGTCCACCGCGACCGTCACGATCGTCGTCGCATCTCCGTCGTCGATCAGTTCGTCGACACCGGTCACCGTCACGACTTGCGGCGTGTCCCAGGTCGCCGGGGTGAACGTGAGGGTAGGGGCAGACACGGAGACTTCGGCCACATCGGCGGAGATCACCGTCAGCACGACGTTCGAGGTGGGCTGAGCCGTCAGCGACACCGTGAGGTCGTCCGTCGTCCCACTCTCGTCCACTTCGGTCGTCGCACCCGACTCGACGACGACGAATCCGGCAGCGTCGTCGTCCGCCGTCGTGACGGTGATCGACTGGTCCGCGAGCGGGTCGAAATCGTCGTCGGAGTTCGCGTCGTTGACCGAGATCGTGACGACGGTGAACTGGTTTCCGTCGATGATGTCGTCGTCCACGCCGGTCGCCAGAACCGTCTGCGGGACGTTCCAGTTCACCGAGGTGAAAGTCAGGGTCGTGGGAGAGACCACCGTCTCGCCGTTGTCCGCGGACACGAGGTCGATGACCACATCGCTGGAGGGCTGGGCCCCGAGGACGATCTCGAAGTCGTCCTGAGCACCACCCTCGGCGACCAGCGTACCGCCGCCGGACTCCGTAACCGAGAAGCTGGCCAAGTCGTTGTCGGTCGTGTTCACGGATACGAACTCCGGGGGCACGCCGTCGTACGCGTCGTCCGACAGCAGCGCGTTCACCGACACCGAGATCGTGCTCGGCTGGGTGCCGTCGATGAGGTCGTCGTCGACACCCTGGACGACGACCTGTTGGGGCACGTTCCAGTTGCCGGGCGTGAAGTTGAGCTGGCTGACGCTCACGCTGGACTCGGACGGATCGTCGCTCACGACGTCCAGAACCACGGCGGACGCCGGCTCAGCCTCGAGAACTGCCGTAAAGTCCCCGGTCGTTCCGGTTTCGGAGACGGTGATGGTGCCCCCCGTGACCGCCACGGTGACACCGGCCCCATCGTCGTCGGTGGTGTTCGCCGTGACCTGGGCGGACAGTCCGTCGTATTGATCGTCTGAGAGCGCGTCGTCGACGGTGACCGAGAGCGTCGAGCTCTGCGTTCCGTCGATGATGGCGTCGTCGACGCCGCTCACCACGACGGTGCGCGGCACGTTCCAGTTCGCGTTGGTGAAGGTCAGCGTCACCGGGGCGGGGGACGTCTCACCTGGATCCGAGCTCGTGACGTTCACCACGACGTCGGTCGTCGGCTCGGAGTCGAGCACGACGGTGAACTCGTCACTCGTGCCGGACTCCGACACCTCGGTCGAACCACCGGTCTCGACGACCGAGATGCCGGGGAGGTCGTTGTCGGTCGTGATCGCCGTGACGACCTGGTCCGCCACCGGATCGAAGGCGTCGTCGGACTGAGCGTCCACCACCGCCAGCGTGATCGCGGTGTTGGCGCTTCCGTCGATCGTGGCGTCATCGACACCGGTGACGGTGAAGGTCTGCGGCGTGTTCCAGGACGCGGGGGAGAAGGTGAGCGTCGGTGGTGCCACCGTCGCCTCACCCAGGTCGCCACTCGCCGCGGAGATCTGGACGTTGGAGGACGGCTCAGCGTCCAGGACGACGAAGAGGTCGTCGGTCGTGCCCCCTTCGCTGACCACCGTGGTGCCGTCCGACTCGGTGACGGTGAACCCGGCCACGTCGTCGTCCGCGGTGATCGCCGTGATCACCGTGTCGGGGAGCGGGTCGAAGTTGTCGTCCGATGCGGCTGCGTCGACGGAGAAGGTGATCGCCGAAGGCTGCGGACCATCCAGTACGTCGTCGTCCACACCGGTCACGACGATCGTCTGCGGCGTCGCCCAGTCGGTCGGCGTGAAGGTCAGCGTCGACTGATCGACCACGACCTCGCCGACGTCGCCACTCGTCACGTTCAGGACGACGTCGGAGGCCGGCTCGGTGTCGAGGACGACGGTGAGGTCGTCGGTGGTGCCCGACTCGGAGACGCTCGTACCGCTGATTTCGGTGACCGTGAAGCCAGCGGGGGAGTCGTCGTCCGTCGTCGTGACCTGGACGGTCTGATCGGGGAGCGGGTCGTACGTGTCGTCGGAGAGCGCGGCACTCACGGCGACGGCGATCACGGAGAACTGGTTCTCGTCATCGATGATGTCGTCGACGCCCGTGACCGTCACGGTCTGGGGCACGTTCCACGTCACCGGCGTGAAGGTGAGGCTCGTCGGGGCGATCGACGCTTCGCTAGGGTCGGAGGCGAGCATCGTCAGGACGACGTCGGAAAGCGGCTCCGAGTCGAGTACGACGGTGAAGTCGTCGGTCGTGCCGGACTCGGCGACCTGGGTGCCTCCGCCGCTCTGCACGATGGTGAAGCCGGCCGTGTCATCGTCGACGGTCGTCACCGGGGTGACTTCGTCGGCCAGCGTGTCGAAGTCGTCGTCCGACGCGGCGTCGTTCACGGAGATCGTGACGTCCGTGAGCTGGTCGCCGTCATCGATCAGCTCATCCACACCGGTGAGCGTCACCGTCTGGGGCGTATCCCAGTTCGCGGTCGTGAAGGTCAGCGACGTCGTCGAGACCGTGACCTCTCCGACGTCGGCGCTCGAGACGTCGAGCACCACATCGCTGGTCGGCTCGGCCAGGAGGACCACCGTGAGATCATCGGTCGTGCCCGACTCTTCCACGGACGACCCGCCGCCGCTCTCCTGGACCAGGAAGCCGGCCGTGTCGTCATCGACCGTGCGCGCGGGCAGGACCGCGTCCGGGATCGCGTCGAAGTTGTCGTCCGAGTTCGCGTCGTCTACGGCCACCGTGATCGGGGTGATCTGATCCCCGTCCAAGATGTCGTCGTCGATACCGGTCACCGTCACGGAAACGGGCACGTTCCAGTTCGACGCGTTGAAGATCATGACACCCGGTGCGACGGTCGCCTCACCGAGGTCGGCGCTGACGATCGACAGGACGACGTCCGACGCGGGCTGCGCGGTGAGCGAGACCTCGAAGTTTGCCGTGGACCCCGTTTCGGTAACGGTCACCGAGTCGATTGGAAGCCCACCCGGCGCGGTGATCGCGATGCCGGCGTCGTCGTCGTCGGTCGTCGTGACCGCCACCGAGTCCGGGGCCAGCGTGTCGAAGGCGTCGTCCGAATTCGCCGGGTCCACGGCGAGTACGATCGCGGACGCCTGAGAGCCGTCCAGGAGGTCGTCGTCTACACCGACGACGGTCACCGTCTGGGGCGAGGCCCAGTTCCCCGGTGTGAAGGTCAGGGTGGACGGGGTCACGGACGCTTCTGTCGGATCCGAGGACGAGACGTCCAGCAGCACAGGCCCGAGCGGCTCGACGTCGAGCACCACGCTGACGTCATCGGACGTTCCGGACTCGTCGACGCTCGTCGATCCACCACTCTCCACGACGGTGAAGCCCGGCGTATCGTCGTCGACCGTGGTGACTGGGACCGAGTCTCCCGGGATCGGGTCGAAACGGTCGTCCGATTGGTCGGGATCGACGGCGATGACGACTGGGGTGATCTGATCTCCGTCGCTGACCAGCTCGTCGATGCCGGTGACGACGACGGTCTGCGGGATGTTCCAGTCGGTCGGGTCGAAGGTCAGCGACAACGGAGCCGCGGTGACTTCCCCGGGGTCCGCGCTGATGACGTCGACCACGACCGGTCCATCCGGCGCGACGTCGAGTACGACGGTCACCGAGTCGGTCGTGCCGGACTCGTTGACCTGGGTGTCGCCCCCGGACTCGGAGACCGTGATGCCGGCGATCGAGATGGTCACCGGAAGGAAGTGTGGACTATCCGGGTCGACGGGAGAGGACACGGAGATCGTCGCCGAGTAGGAGCCGACGGGCAGCGATGCCGTCATCGGCGCGATCGTCATGCTCGCTGGCGCGAGTGTGCGGTCGAGCGAGACGTCGAGCCAGCCAGTCGGTCCACCCGGAGGGTACACGACGGCGACCGTGAGATCGGTGAGCTGCGCGCCGCCACCGTTCTGGATCACCACCACAGCCGGCTCCGGCCCGAGTGTCCCGACCGCGGCGTTGAATGCGGCGGAGTCGACCTCGAATTCGACCTCGGGGGCCGCGATCACGGTGATCGTCGCGGTGTCCTGGACCCCGCGGAAGTCGGCCATGAGCTCCACGGTGCCTTCGGTCAGGGCGGTGACCATGCCGACCGAGTCCACCCACGCGATGGTGGGGTCTGCGCTGACCCACGTCACCGAAGCACGCGACAGCGCTCGGCCCGATTCGTCTTCGACGGTCGCCTCGAACTGTCCCGTTTCTCCCTCGAACAGGTTCGCCGTAACCGGCGTGACCGTGACCTGGCCGACCGTGACGGTGATCACGTTTTCCGTGACACACCCTGAGGCGAAGAGCGCCGCCCCGAGGGCGGCGCTTCGGAAGAACCGAGGCCAGCTCCGCATACTCACGTCAGCGGAACCTCAACCTGAGGAACTGCACGTCGACCTGATCTCTGTACGTCGAGATCGACGGGCCTTGAACCGTCAGTCCCTCATCGGGGGCCGCCGGTGCCGTCTCGAAGATGGCGTTGGTCGCGTCCCGGACTCGTTTCGCCTTGATGTACGCCTCGATGGCCCCTGCGATGGTGAAGGCGGCCGCCACGCCTACGCCGTACCACAGGTAGGGCGTGTCTGTCATCTGATCGACGATCGACCCGTCCGGGCAGGGCGAGCCGGAGGGAACCTCTTCCAAGCAGAGGGTCGTGCGCTCCTTGAATAGGACGCCGGCGGCGATCGCTGCCCCCGCCGCGGCCAATGTGATCGTGCCACTGACGGGTCGTCGTGTGTAGTAGTGGCCCATCCCCGGGATCGCGGCCAAGGCCAGAGCGCCTGCTGGGCTGGGCGTGATCAGTGACGCCGCGCCTTCGAGCTCACCGATCCGCTGGGAGATCGCGATCGCGTCGGACGCGTCGGGATCGGAAACGAGGAGGAGCCAGGAACGGTAGTCGACGACGGCGAGCGCGATGTTGCCGGCGGCCTCGTTCACCGCGGCCCGGTTGTAGACCGGATCCGGCCACCCCGGCGCGAGCTGGATCGCTTCGGAGAACGACTCGACCGACTCGACGTACAGAGAGTCGTCCGCTGCGGCGACACCGGCCGCGAACGCGTTCCGGGCCCCCTCGGGCAGTTGCAGCCGAATTTGCGTCCAGAGGATGTCGATCTGCTGCCGCACCCCGGTGATGCCGATCGACTGCACGTCGAGGTCGATCGCGCTGCAATACTCTTCGATCGCGGCCTCGGTGCGCCCCAACGCCTCGAGCAGATTCGCGTGCCGGTAGGCGTAGTCCGGCGACGTCGTATCGAGCTCGCGAGCCTGCTCCAAAAGCTCCTGCGCGCGCTCGACCTCACCGAGCGCCAACGCTTGGTTGGCGTCCGTGGCCAGCTGGGCCGCCCGCAACCGACCATCCTCGGCCGGTAGCGGCGCCGCCAACGGCGCAGGGCACTGGTACGGCCCCGATCCGGGGTACTCCCTCTTGAGCACAAGCTCTTGTGCGCGGAGGCTGGGGGCACTTGCCGCAACACATAAGAGGAACAACCCGAACCGTAAGCCGGAGCGCCACTTATGGACGTTCCTGGGGGGCATGGCTATAGGGCAAAAAGACCCGGATCCGGGGGCAGAGCCCCGATCCGGGCGTTCGGTACAGCTTTTCAAAGCTGCGCCCCCGCCTTCGCGCCTGTCAAGCAACGTTTTTGGAGTGACTTAGGTCGATTGAAGGCACCGGATCGGCACGACCATGGACGCCGACTCCCGGGACACCATATTTCACGGTCCGACCCCTCCGCAGCGGCCAAGCAACGTGCGTCCGAAAGTCGTCGTCTTCCTCCTGATCTTCCCGGTCATCCTCGCGCTCGATTTGGCGACGAAGAGTTGGGCCCTGGACACGCTCATGGTCGAGAGTCGCGAGCTGTTCGGCGGTCTCGTGCCGCTGACCCTCGCCTTCAACAAAGGCGCAGCCTTCGGGATGAGCATCGGAGAGGACTCGCGTTGGTTCTTCATCCCTGTGACGATCGTCGCGCTCGTGCTGCTCGGCGTCCTGTACAAGCAGGCCGAACAGAAGGACTACCTGCGCCTCGTGTCGGTGTCGCTGGTGGTGTCGGGTGCGATGGGGAATCTCTACGACCGGGTCCGCTGGGACCGCGGCGTCGTCGACTTCTTGGGACCGATCGAGCTCCCGATCTTCGGCCCGTTCCCGATCTTCAACGTCGCCGACATGGCGATTACCTGCGGCGCGATCCTCCTCGCCATTTCCTTCTGGATCGAGGAGCGCCAAGAAGCGGCCAGGGAGGCGGCGGCCAAGGCCGAGGCGGTCGAAGGGTCCGCCTCCCCAGATGCGGGCAGCAGTGAGGCCGCGGATGTCCCACTGGACGCGGCGGCGCCCGACGAGGCTCCCGCAGAGGGCTGAGGTCAGCCCCCTCCGTTCTCGGAGGCGTCGAAGAGCAGGTACTCGATGCGGCGCCCGTTCATCTGCGTGACCCGTAGCGTCCCGCTCGGGACGGTCACTTCGTCCCCGACCACGGGGATACGCGCGAGACGACCGAAGACGAGCCCGGCGATCGTATCGAAGCCGTCCTCTTCGTCGTCCGCGGGCTCGAAGCCGAGACGCTGAGACGCCTCGCGCAACGACGTTCCGCCCCATACGCGCACGCGGCCCGCATCGAGCTCCTCGAATGCCGCCGGCTCGTCACCTTCGTGCTCGTCTTGGATCTCGCCGATGATCTCCTCGATCAGGTCCTCGAGGGTCACGAGGCCTGCCGTCCCGCCGAACTCGTCGACGACGATCGCCATCTTGGTGAGCTGCGCGCGCATCTCGGGGATGAGGTCCTCCACCCGCTTCGAGTCGGGCGCGAAGGGCACAGGCCGCAGGACCTCACTCAGGTCGGATCGACCACTCCGCTGTGCACGCCAGATGTCTCGGCCGAGGACCACGCCCGTGATCGTGTCCAGGTTGTCCTGGTAGACCGGAAGTCGGAGGTGCCCCGTCTCCAGCATGAGGTCGGCCGCTTCCTGCACCGTAGAGTTCGCGGGAAGCCCCACCATATCGGTGCGTGGAGTCATGACCTCGCCGACCGATACCTCGTCGAGCCGGATCACGTTCGTCACGACCGAGAACTCGTCGTCGTCGAGGGTGCCCTCACGCCGACCGATCTCAGCGAGGACCTCGATCTCGGCCCGACTCACCGTGGGGTGGTGGCCCTTGGGTGTGATCAAGCGCGCCAGGTAGCCGAGCGGGATCAGAACGGGCTTCATCACGACGATCATCCCTTGCAGGATGTACGCGGACGGCTTGGCCAGCTGTTTCCAATACGTGGCGCCGATCGTCTTCGGGATGATCTCGGTTGCCAGCAAGACCGCGAGGGTCAACGCACCGGAGAAGACCGCGACGTAGGCGCTGCCGAAGTACTCACCGGCTTCGTGCCCGCCCATCGAGGCACCGATCGTATGCGCGATCGTATTGAGCGTGAGGATCGCGGCGATGGGCTCGTCGACATTCTTCCGGGCGTGCTCGAACCACTCTCCGGCCCACTCGCCGCGATTCTTTAGAATCGCAACGTACGAATGGGAGATGGAGAGGAAGACTGCTTCGAGGATCGAGCAGAGAAACGAGATCGCCAGCGAAACGCCGACGATCGTCAGCAGGGTAGCCATCGGTCTCCAAGATAATGGGGACGGCCGCCCGAAGGCGACCGTCCCCGCGTGTCTGCTGCCGCCTCAGGTAGAACCGACAGTCGGCTGCGCTCGTTCCGCTACGAGATCGGGCGGCCCTTCGGTCGGATGCGGACCGACCAGAGGCCGGAGTTGAAGTCGGAGAAGAAGAGGTTCCCCTTGTACGGCTGCGGGCCCCACGCCATCGGCGCGTTGGACACGTAGCCGTTCGGGTCGAACGACTTGTACACCGCCACTTCGCGCCCCTGGTTCGCGAGGTTGCCCATCAACTCGCCCGAGATATCCACGGCCCGCACGCCACCCTCGTAGTACGCCACGTACAGCATGTCGTCCTCGACCCACATGTTGTGCGTCCCGAACTCCGACACGTGGTAACGCGCGACGTCCACCGGATTCTCCGGGTCCGTGAAGTCGATGATGTGGATGTAGCCGTTCGTGACCGACGGCGTGCCACCCTGCTGCGGGATCGAACCGAGGCCGGCTCCGCTCCACGCCTCTCCGCCGCGCGCCATGATCTCGTCACCCAAGAAGAGGTAGAACTTCCCGGTGTCTTCCTGGAAGTACGGGAAGGCTGCGTGCGTCGCGCCCACGGGGTAGGGGATGTTCGTGACGAAGACAGGGTTCTCGATCGTGCCGCCCCAACGACCGTTCCCCACGTCGACGACGACCACGCCATTGCCCCACTCGCTCGAGTAGGCGACGCCGTCGTGCACCCAGACATCGTGGATGCGGCTGTCCGGGTGGTTGTACTCACTCACGAACTGCGGGTTGGCGAGGTCGGTCACGTCGATGATCACGTACTTGTCTCCGCCGGCCAGGGCGAAGAGATGGTCCTCGGTGGCGAACATATTGTGGACGCCGCCCGTGACGCCGTTCGTCTCGAAGGTCGATGCCACCACTGGGTGAGCCGGGTCGGCGAGGTCGAGGATCACCGCGCTGTTGCGGCGATTGGACGCGCCCTCACGGGACAACGCGGCATATCGGCCGTCGGGCGACACCTTCACGTCGTTCACGGTCCGCGCGTCGACGTTGATGGAGTCGGTCTTCACGATGTTCGCCGGGTCGGTGACGTCCCAGAAGTACGCCCACCCGTCGCCGCCCCACGTCCCGGTCACGGCGTAGTCCCGGCCGTCGTTGCCCTCGTAGATCCACAGATCGGACGTGTGCACGTTCGCCACCGATCCCTGTCCGTGGACCTCGATCTCTTGGACCGCCTCACGGGGAGATACGTCGACAGTCGTGCGGTCCATCAGCTCGCCCGCGGCGGCAACGATGGTGTACAAGCCGGGGACTTCACCGACGAACTTGCCGTCACGCACGATACCTGCGGCCCCCGGAGCGTTGATCGAGTCGTCGGGCTGGAAGGACACCGTCCATTCGATGGCGGCGTCGGCGACGCCACCGCCGGTCCCGGTCAGCTCGGCTGCGAAGGAGACGACGTCTCCTTGGCGGGCACGGTCACTACCTCCGGTGATCTCCAGTCGGGAGGCGGGCAGCGCGGGCACGTCGACGTCCATCGCTCCGCGGGCACCGTCGAAGGATGCCTCCAACGACACGCGACCCGGAGCATGCGCCGTCACGTTGCCGCGCGCGTCTACCGTCGCAATCGACGGATCGGACGTCGTCCACGAGAAGGTGGGATCGCCGTGGCGTCCACCGTTGGCGAAGAAGGCGGCCGCTCCGTAGCGAGTCCGTGTACCGGCGTACAGCGTCTCCGACGATCGAGCTTCGACCTCGATCCGCGAGACGGCGGGCCACGCCACATCGAAGCGCATGATCATCGTCTGCGGCCGGACGTCGGCATCGGGCGGAAGCACCACGGAGGCGATGATCGCCGCCTGGCCACCCTGGTCGGCGGTGACCATACCGTCGGCGTACTGAGCGCCTTGGCCGAAGATGCGGAGCTGGGCGTCCACCTCGTTGCCGTCGGCGTCGAGCGCACGGATGGAGAGCGGGACGCTCTGTCCGGCCTCGATTTGGATCTCCGCCGGCTCCGCGACGATGCGGGCCACGCGAAGGCCGGCCTCGAGCGAGGCGTCCTGTGCGACGGCCGCAGCGGGCAGCAACGCCGCGGCCGCGAGCCACGTTCCTGCGTAGGTCGAGATGATCCGCTTCATTCCTCGTGACTCCCTTGATCGTGTGCGGGTCCGGCGGCCTATTACCCGGTGCATCGGGGTCTACCGTCGGGCGTGCGCAACTATCGTCCGCTTCTCCGAGGCCAGCAACTGTACCCGTGATTCGAGCCAGTCGACTGATGACGTTCCCTCGCTCCGCCTTTCTTTTCACCGCCGCCCTCGTGCTTTCCGCATGTGCGGGTGGTGCGGCCACGTCGACCAACGCTCCCGGACCGGCCGAGTCGGAGCCGGCTTCCTCCACGTACTACGTCTACGTCGGGGCAGAGTCCGCCGATCTCATCCACCGGATCAAGCTCGACGCGACGGGGGTCTCGGTCGACCAAACGACCCCGGTCGGGGAGATCTCGGTCGAGACCGAAGGGCCGCACGGCCTGAACGTTTCACCGGACGGTGAGCACCTCTACATGACGACGGCGCACGGAGTCCCCGACGGCAAGTTGTGGAAGTTCCACGCAGGCCCGGACACGCTCGTCGCGGCGCCCATCCTTCTGGGCAATTTCCCGGCGACATTGGATCTCACCCCGGACGGGCTGTACGCGTTCATCGTGAACTTCAACCTGCACGGTGAGCATGTGCCGTCGACGGTTTCCGTCGTGTACACGCCGGACCTGGTCGAGGTCGAGCAGATCCCCACATGCACGATGCCCCATGGGCTTCGGATGGCTCCGGACGGCATCTTCGCGTACAGCAACTGCATGATGGACGATCAGTTGGTCGAGATCGACACCCGTACCTTCGAGGTCTCTCGCCGCTTTTCGGTCGCCACCGGTATGGAGGGAGCCATCACCGACTACGAGGCTCCGGAGATCATGACCGGGCCGAACGGCCTGATCCGCCCGATGGATCGGATGGCCGGGCACGGAGCGATGGGACATGGCGCGATGGAGACGATGGAGCCGTCCTGCTCGCCGACGTGGGTTCAGCCGGCTGCCGATGGCCAGACCCTCTTCGTGGCGTGCAACAAATCCGATGAAATCGTCGTCGTCGATCGCGAGAGCTGGACGATGACACGGAAGTTCCCGGCCGGCCGGGCCCCCTACAACCTCGGTGTGACCCCTGACGGTCGTGTCCTCGTGGCTTCCCTCAAGGGGAGCGGAGAGGTGGAGTTCTTCGATGCGGCCACGGGGGAAAGCCGGGCCGTCGTCCCCAGCTCCACCACGATCACCCACGGTGTCGCGATCACGCCGGACTCTCGCTACGCCTTCGTGAGCGTCGAGGGGAAGGGTGCCGAACCCGGGAAGGTGGACGTGTACGACCTTCGGACCTTCGCGATGATCGGATCGGTCGAGGTCGGACAGCAGGCCGGCGGCATCATATTCTGGCGGATGGACGAGGCCGGCTAACCGGACTTCTGTCCGCGCTTCGTCGCTCGGAGCGTCCACTCCCGGGGACACGCGCTCCTCGGGAAGCCCCGTAGAATCTACAGATCTGGATGGCACGTCGTCTGCCCCTACTCGGCACCGACGTTCCAACTACGGAGTGGAGTGAAGGACGATGGTGCGCGGACGAGCCCTTTGGGTGGCGATGGCCGGGATCACGATGGCGGGGTGCGGGCTGCACATGACGACGACCGAGATTGCTCGGCCCTATCCACCACTGCCGTCCTCGGCACCCGTCGCGGTGATGAGCGTCGGAATCCCTCAGTGCCCCTTCGAGGAGCTCCAGCTCGTCACGGTGTTCGAGACCCTCGACGTCTTCGGCGACGACATGCTGTTGGCGATGAAGGACGAAGCGCGCCGGGTCGGCGGCCACGCCCTCGTCGGTCTGCGGGAGGTCTACGTGGACGACGATGACGACCGCGGCCTCACGGCCACGGTCGTCCGATACCTCGAGCCCGATTGCATGAGCTGAGCCGGCACGGGGTGCTCGGTCAGCTGATCGGGCGCCCCTTCGGCTGGAGTTTGGCAGCCCACAGCCCGGAGTTCATGTCGCTGAAGAAGATGTGGCCCTTGTAGGGCTGTGGGCCCCAGACGCTGACCTGGTTCGGAAGGAAGCCACCGGGGTCCTGCGGTTTGTACACGGCGATCTCACGCCCCTGTTGCCCGAGATTGCCCATGAGCTCGCCCGACACGTCGACGACACGTAGGCCGCCCTTGTAGTACGCCTGGTAGAGCACATCGTCCTCGACCCAGAGGTTGTGCGCCCCGGCCTCCGGGACCTCGTAACGGGCGACGTCACGGGGGTTCTCCGGGTCCGTGAAGTCGATCACGTGTAGGTATCCCGCCATGCGGCCTTGCACGCCCCCTTCTCCGGTCTCCGGGTTGTAGGGGAGGTTGTCATTGCCTTCCCCCGCCCAGGCTCCTCCGGCCGCTCCGCCGATCTCGTCCCCGAGGAAGAGGTAAAACTTCCCGGTCTCCTCCTGGAGGTAGGGGAATGCGGCGTGTGTGGCGCCGACGGGGTAGGGTACGGCGGTCACGAAGACCGGGTCGGCGATCGTGCCGCCCCACCGCCCGTTTCCGACGTCCACCACGACGACCCCGGTCTGCCACTCCGAGGAGTAGGCGATGCCGTCGTGCACCCACACGTCGTGGATGCGGCTGTCGGGGTGGTTGTACTCGCTGACGTAACGCGGGTTGGCGAGGTCGGTGACGTCGATGATCACGTACTTGTCGCCGGCGGCGAGCGCAAAGAGGTAGTCGTCCGTGGCGAACATGTTGTGTACGCCACCTGTCACCCCGTTGGAGTCGAAGGTGGAGGCGATGACGGGATGGGCCGGGTCGGACATATCGAGAAGTACGACTCCGTTGCGCCGATCCGACGCTCCCTCGCGTGACAGAGCCGCGTAGCGCCCGTCGGGCGATACCTTCACGTCGTTGACCGTCCGCGCGTCGATCTGGACCGAGTCCGTCTTGACGATGTTCGTGGGGTCGGTGACGTCCCAGAAGTACGCCCATCCACTCGCCGCCCACGTTCCGGTCACCGCGTAGTCTCTCCCATCGACGCCTTCGAAGACCCAGAGATCGGAGGTGTGGGAGTTCGTCACCGACCCGCGTCCCTGCAGCTCGATCGGCTGCACGACGTCGCGGGGCGTGACCTGCAGCGACGCTCGTGCCGTCATCGGACCGGAGATGGCCAAGATCGTGTACCGGCCGGGCACCTCGGCCACGAAGGCTCCGTCCTCCAGGGTGGCCGCCGCTCCGGGAGCGCGAATCGAATCGTCCGGTACGAAGGTGTACGCCCACGTGAGCGGGAGATCGGTCACCGCCGTGCCATCCTCGGTGACCCCGGTCGCGTCGAAGTGCACGACGTCGCCGGTGCGCGCGCGCGCCGCGCCGCCTCCGATCGCCAGCCCCGCGGCGGGGAAGCCCCGCACCGCGTAGGCGACGTCCTCGCTCACACCCTCGAACTCGGCGGTGATGGTGACCGCTCCGGCCGAGCGACCCGTCACCGAGCCCCAGGCGTTCACCGTCGCCACCAGTGGGTTCGACGACGACCACGTCATCGTCGCGTCCGGCCGGCGGCTTCCGTCCCCGTGATAGGCGTCGGCCCGGTGGTCGAGTGTGGTCCCGACGTACAGCGACGCGTCCGGGGCGTCGACGTCCACGCGGGCGACCGCAGGCCACCTGACCGTGACCGGGATCCGCACGGTCGGGGGTTCACCGGTCGTCGCTCCGGGCATCGCGGCTGTCGCCACGATCTCGAACGAGCCCGGCTCGAGGCCCTGCACGCGCCCGTCCCGGACACGGAGGGAGCCGCGCGGGGCGGCCATTCGCACCGCGAGGTCCACCGTCGCGCCGTTCAAATCGACCGCGCGCACCTCGAGCGGAGCGGACGCCCCGACGGTGACTTCGACCGCCTCCGGCTCGGCGACGAGGCGAACCTCCGTCTGCGCGGATGAAGGAACCGCGTAGAAGGCGAAGATCGCGCTCAACAGCAGAAGCGCACGCACGTGTCTATACATTACCCACCTCGTCCCAGGAGCGTTGTACGGCAAGGTCGTCCAGCGCCCCCGGGCCGAGCAAGACGCCACACGAAGGTGGTGTCCGTCTCATCCTCGGAAGGCCGAAGGTCATGCACAGGTTCGTCGTCCGCTTCGCTCTCCTCGCCGCGCTCGCCACACCCGCGACACTGTTCGCCCAGCAGCGGGTGACCCCACCCACCGAGCACTTCGGTCACGAGATCGGTGCCGACTACATGCTCTTCAACTACGAAGCGCTCCACGCGTACTGGGTGACCGTCGCGAATCAGTCGGACCGCATGGTGCTCGATACGATCGGGCTGACCGAGGAGGGTAGGCCGCAGATCCAGGCGATCATCACGTCACCGGAGAATCACCGAAACATCGATCGGTACCGGGAGATCAGCGCTCAGCTGGCCAAGGCGGCCGGCGTCTCGAGAGAAGAGGCTCGGGCGATGGCCGACGAGGGCAAGGCGATCATCTGGATCGACGGCGGATTGCATGCGAACGAGGTCCTGGGGGCCGCGCAGCTCACCGAAATGGTGTACCGGCTGAACGAGTTCACCGATGCGGAGACGCTGAGAATCCTGGACGACGTGGTCATCCTCGCGACGCACGCCAACCCCGACGGCATGACGTTGTTGTCCGACTGGTACATGAGGATCGACGATCCGGAGGAGAGGTCCTCGGCAGGTCCGCCGGTGCTTTATCAGAAGTACGCGGGGCACGACAACAACCGTGACTTCTACATGGCTGCGTTGGCCGAAACGCAGAACATGAACCGGTCGATGTACCGAGAGTGGTTCCCGCAGATCGTGTACAACCATCACCAGACGGGTCCAGCGGGGACGGTCATGTTCGCGCCGCCCTTCCGGGATCCACCGAACCACTACCTGGACCCACTCATCATCACGTCGCTGGACCGGGTCGGCTCCGCGATGCACCAGCGGTTCGTCCTCGAAGGCAAAGGGGGGACGACGATGCGCTCGGGGGCGGGGTACTCGACGTGGTGGAACGGCGGCCTCCGGACGACGCCCTACTTCAAGAACATGATCGGGCTCCTGACCGAGACGATCGGGCACCCCACGCCGATGGAGATCCCCTTCATCCCGCAGCGCCAGATGCCGAGGGGCGACATTCCTCTCCCGGTCGAGCCCGGACCCTGGCATTTCCGGCAGTCGGTCGAGTACTCGCAGACCGCGAACTGGGCCGTCCTGGATTACGCCTCGCGGAACCGGGACCACCTTCTGTTCAACATCTGGCAGATGGGGCAGAACTCGATCGTACGGGGGAACACCGACTCGTGGACCACGCTGCCGTTCGAGATCGACGAAGCCGCGGAGACGATCTTCCGTGGGTCGCGAGATGACTTCGAGCGCGTGCTGCGAGACCCGGCTGACCGGGACCCGCGCGGCTTCGTCATTCCCCGCGATCAGAAGAACTTCCTCACGGCCATCAAGTTCGTGAACGCCCTTCTGTACGGTGGGGTCGACGTCCATCGGACGACCTCCGACTTCTCGCTGGCCGGTCGCGACTACCCGGCGGGATCGTTCGTCGTGAAGGCGAACCAGGCGTTTCGACCGCACGTCCTCGACATGTTCGAGAAGCAGCAACATCCGAACGACTTCGCCTATCCGGGCGCACCTCCGACAGCCCCGTACGACAACACGGGGTGGACGCTCGCGTGGCAGATGGGGATCGAGGTCGATCGGGTCACGGAGGGCTTCGACGGTCCGTTCGAGCTGATCGAGGACATCATCGACGCGCCGCCCGCCGGTATGGTCGCCAACGCGGTGAGCAACCCGTCGGGTTGGGTCGTCGACCACATCAACGATGCCTTTGCCGCCGTGAATCGTGTCTTGGCGGCGGGCGGTGAAGTCTGGTGGTTCACCGACCCGATCGAGGCGGGCGGAACGCAGTTCGCCGAAGGGGCCTTCTACCTCGAGGCCGAGGCGGCCATGATCGCCGACCTCGCCGAAAAGAAAGGCCTCGACTTCATCGGGGTCGGTAGCCCCCCGGCGGGTGCCTCGATGGAGTTGCAGCCGGTGAAGGTAGGGCTGTGGGACCGGTACGGCGGGTCGATGCCGTCCGGTTGGACCAGAATGATCCTCGAAGACTTCGAGTTCGACTTCGACGTGTTGTACCCGCCCGACTTCGACGAAGGGGATCTCGACGACTACGACGTGCTCGTCTTCGAAGACGGAGCGATCCCCTCCGCGCCACAGATGGGCCCGGGTGGCCGCGGCTTCGGCGGGGGCGGGGGACCGGATCCGGCGACCGTGCCCGAGGAGTACCGGCAGCGGATGGGCAACGTGACGGTCGAGACCACGATCCCGGAGGTTCTCGACTTCACGCGGGAGGGGGGCGCCGTCATTGCGATCGGGTCGTCGGCGAGCCTCGCCTACCACGCCGGGCTGCCCGTGAACAATCACCTCGTGGAGGGCGGCGAGGTGCTTACGCGGGAGGACTACTTCACCCCGGGTTCGGTGTTGGACATGAAGGTCGATCACGTCAGCCCGCTCACGCATGGCTTCGGGGATCGCGCCAACGTCCTCTTCAGTCATTCGCCCACGTTCTCGCTCCAGCCCGGCGCGGAGTCACAGGGCGTGCGGCGCATTGGCTGGTTCGATACCGCCAACCCTCTGCGCTCGGGATGGGCGTGGGGTGAGCACTACCTCGAGGGTGGGGTCGGGGCGATCGAAGCGGACTACGGCTCGGGCAAGATCTTCCTTTTCGGCCCCAAGGTGACCTTCCGGGCCCAGCCCCACGGAACGTTCGGCTTCCTCTTCAACGGGATCTACTACGGGGCGGCAGACGACCGTCCGATTTCGTAGACCCGGCTACAGCACCCTGGCGCGGGCCGGCTCTTCCGGGAGCCGGCCCGTTGTCGTTCTACCTCAGGTTGGCTGGTCGGTGGGGCGGACGAGGAGCTCGCTCACCGACACGTGGTCGGGTGCGGTGAGGGCGAATTCGATCGTGCGCGCGACGTCGTCGGACTGAAGCGTGCGCCGCCCCTCCCACGACGCGTCCCACGCCGACTTCGTCTCAGGGTCGCCGGAGAGGAGCTCCGTTTCGACGTAGCCCGGTTGGATGTCGGTGACGCGGATGCCATGCGTGCTGCCCAGCTCCAAGTGGAGGCCCCACGAGATGCCTCGGACCGCAAACTTGGTGGCCGAGTACACCGTGCCGCTGGGGAAAGGGCGGCGGCCCGCGACCGAACCCACGTTCACGATGTGACCGCTCTTCCGCTCGACCATCGCGGGCATCGTCGCGGACACGAAGTGGAGGACACCCTTCACGTTCACGTCGACCATGCGTGTCCACGCCTCGACATCGTTGTCCACGATCGAACCGATCGTCATGACACCGGCATTGTTGATGAGCACGTCGATGGGGCCGAGGTCGCGCTCGATCTCCGCGACCGCCGCGCGTACCGATTCGAGAGACGCTGCGTCGGCCCCGGCCACGGCGGCGCGTCCACCGGTGGCTTCGATCTCGGAGCGCAACGCCTCCAGCCGATCGACCCGGCGCGCCGTCAGGCCGACCGATGCCCCGCGAGTCGCAAGGCGCCGGGCCGTTGCGGCGCCGATCCCCGCGGATGCTCCGGTGACGAGCACCACACGCCCCTCGAGGCTGGTTTCCTCCGACATCGACGACTCCTGGACACACGGTGAAAAACGAAGGCGCGCACGGTACGCTGTGCGTGACGTCTGGACAACGCGTTCTGCGATCTTGGCCTCGGATCGGAGGAGGTCTATCGTTCGGCGTCGACCCCCGCGCGCACCCAGGTACCGGTGAACGGAGACCGAACTCACCTCCAGGAGTGGTACCGCGAGGCCATGCGCGGCCGGATCACCGAGCTCCGTGCGCTCCGCGACGACCTCTCCGCCGGGAACCACCGGGCGGAGGACGAGGCGCGTCGGATCGGAATGTCGTTGCGAGGCTCCGGGGCCACGTTCGGCTTCCCCCACATCACCGCGGTGGCAGGTCTGCTTGAGACGTCGCGCGACGACGAGGTCCTCCGCCGGGTCGAAGGGCTCGTGGTCGAGCTTCTTCGATTTACGAATGGTGAAGCGGGTGGCGTCCCCGAGTGGCTGCTCGCCGCGGCCAGGGTACACGCCGAGGCGCCGCTCTCCGCCGACGGTCTATCGGACGCGTGGACACGCGCCGCTCGGGCCGGTGGCTGTGACGAATCCGAATTGGCTGCGCGAGTCGCCCGGTACTTCGGCCTCGAACCCGTCGATCCGAAGGATCGTACGTCCGGTGCACGTCGTCTCGTGCAGGAGGCGTTGGCGGCGAGTGCGGGCCTGATCCCGCTGCGCGAAGACTCGCTGACGATTACCGTCGCGACGGCCGACCCGACGGCTCTCGCGACGGAGCTGGAGCTCGAACGACTGACGGGGCGAAAGCCCGTCTTCGAGGTCGCGCCGCCGGAGTGGATCGACGCCCTCCTCGATGAGATGGCCGGGCGTTCCCCCGTGGCGTCGACGGATGCCACGGCTCCCCAACTTCGGTCGTCCGCCGAGCCGGCGGACCAACCCGTGCTCGTGGTCGACGACGAGCCGTCGGCTCGTGTCCTCGTGCGTGCGCTGCTCGAGAAGCGTGGTCACCCCGTGGTGGAAGCACCGGATGGCATGGACGCGCTGGAGCGACTCGGGAGCGAGGAGTCCTTCGCCTTGGTTCTGGCCGATCTGAACATGCCCCGCATGGATGGGCTCGAGCTCATTTGGGCGATCCGAGACTCCGATCGGCACCGCCATCTCCCCGTCATCATCGTGACCGGGGAGAAGGACGAGATCTTGGAGACTCAGCTCATGGAGGAAGGCGCGGACGACTACATCCGGAAGCCGATCGATCCCCGCCTCTTCGTCGCTCGGATCGAGTCCACCCTTCGTCGGCTCACGACTGCGCCGCGCGGTTGAGTTTGCGCGGAACTTCGCCGAAATTCCGGCACTGACCGAAACCTACATCCTCCCGACCGGACACTGCTTGGGCCGTGGCCCTCATCACCGACGTCATCACCGGTTGGTTCGCCAAGATCGGACGTAGCTATCGCATCACCCTCGATCACGCGGGTGGACTCGGTCGCCTGACCTGGGACTCCGCGGTCGCGGTCGTCCGACTCCGCGTCAGCTTCCGTGATGTGCTGAACCAGATGTACATCATGGGGATCCAGAGTCTCCCCATCGTCTTCGTGACCGCCTCGCTCGCGGGCATCGTGACGAGTCAGCAGGGTGGATATCAGCTGATCTCGTCGTCACCCGGGTACGTGCTCGGCACCCTCGTGGTGCAGAGCGTCGTTCTCGAATTGGGGCCGCTTCTCACCGCGATCGTCCTCGTCGGGCGGATTGGTGCCCGCATCACCGCGGAACTCGGCACGATGGTGGTGTCGGAGCAGATCGACGCGTTCAAGTCGTTGGGCCGGGACCCGGTGGCCATCCTCGCGGCACCCCGGATCGTCGCCGGGCTGATCACGATGCCGCTACTCGTCGGGTTCGCCGACCTGGTCGGCATCTACGCGGGCATGAAGATGGCGCAGTTCGACGTCGGGCTGGCACCCGAACGGTTCTACTACGGAGCGCGTCTCTTCTGGCACAACTGGGACCTCTTCTACGGCTTCGCCAAGTCGGTCGTCTTCGGCTTCGTGATCCCGTTGATCTCGGTCCACATGGGTCTGCGGACCCGCGGGGGCGCCGAGGGCGTCGGACTCCAGACGACGCAGGCGGTCATGTTCATGATCCTCACGATCCTGATCCTCGACGCCATGTTCCCGCCCCTCCTGCTCCAGTAGAGGTCGAGATGATTCGGTATCGCGGCATCTACAAAGCGTTCGACCTCCCGGTCCTCTCCGGAGTCGACCTGGAGATCGAGACGGGGGAGATGTTCGCCTTGTTCGGCCCCTCGGGGACCGGCAAGAGCGTCCTGCTCAAGACGACGCTCTCTCTGATCATCCCGGATCGAGGGGACGTCGAGGTCGATGGGCTCTCCGTGTACTTCGGCCCGCCGTCCAACCTCGACGAGATCCGAAAGAAGATCGGGTACGTCTTCCAACACGCCGCGCTGTTCGACTCGCTCAACGTGTTCGACAACGTGGCGATGGGGCTCCCCGAGGCGGAGCTCGCCAAGACCCCACGACGGGACGTCGCCCGTCGGGTGTGGGACGCGTTGGAGATCGTGAACCTCGAGCCGCGTGAGATCCTCTCCAAGATTCCTTCGGAGTTGTCCGGTGGAATGAAGAAGAGAGTCGGGATCGCCCGAGCGATCGTAGGACGGCCGCAGATTCTCCTGTGGGACGAACCGACGACCGGTCTCGACCCCGTGAACACGGCGGCAGTCGAACGGCTGATCAAGCGGCTCTCGATGGAGCTCGAGGTCACCTCTCTTCTGGTGACGCACGACGTCGAGGGTGGTCTTCAGATGTGCGACCGGGTGGCCATGCTGCACAGCGGATCGCTCCGCTTCTGTGGCAGCCCGGGCGAGTTCAGAAACAGTCCGGACAACGTGGTTCGGGCCTTCGTGGATCGGGCGGCCGCCGAGGCTGCCCTCGATATGGCGGTGACATGAGCGATAGCGGTCAGGAACGTGGACGGGTCACGGACGCGGAGCTCGACTCTGCGACGCCGAGGGGTTCGGGGGGCAACGACGCGCAGCTCGGTCTGTTCGTCATCCTCGGACTCGTGTCCTTCGTCATCATCCTCTTTTGGATGACGGACCCCGCGACCTTCCGGGGTCGCTACATGCTGGTGACCCAAGTGGACCACGCGGGAGGCGTCCGGGCCGGTGACCCGATCCAGATGCAGGGCGTGAACATCGGTCGCGTGCACGATTTCGAAATGCTCGACGACGATCGCGTGGTGATCACCATGGAGATCTACCAACGGTGGGGCATTCCGATTGGCTCTGAGACGCGCATGGGTGAGTCGGGCATGTTCGGTGGACGCACCCTCGAGGTCGTCCGCGGAGACGGGCCCGGCTTTTACGCCGACCAGGACACGATCACGGGAGAGGGGGCGCCGGGGGGCGGCATCTTGGCGTCCGTCGATCAGCTCTCGGCACGCGCGGAGTCTGTGCTCGGATCGATCGATGCGATGCTGAGCGATTCCACCGTCTCGTCGGTACAGGGTACGGCCCGAGAGCTCGAAGGCCTCCTCGGCGAGCTGAACGGGCTCGTCGATGAGCAGCGTGGTGAACTGCAGGCACTCACCGCGAGCTTGGCCCGGGCCGCCGAGGGCATCGAGGACGCCTCTGCAGCGGGGAGCGACATCGCGTCGGCGGTCGCCTCGGCTGACTCGACGATGGCTGTGTTGGCGGAGACGAGCGAGACCCTCGACTCGGCGATCGAGTCCCTCAACACCGTTCTCGGCAGGATGGAGCGAGGCGAGGGTACGTTGGGTCGACTGTCGACCGACGAGGCGCTGTACGTGAATATGACCAGCACGCTACAAACTCTCGAGACGCTGCTGGCCGACCTCCAGGCGAACCCCGGCAAATACATCAACATCTCGATCTTCTAGCGGGTCACGCGTCCAGGACGCCAAAGGCGGGTGGGGCCTGACCCCACCCGCCTTTTCTGTGCCCGTCGGTCGAGGCGGCGCTACGACCGACCGTACCGCCGGTCCCCGTGTCTGAGGGCGACCCCGATGCCGGCCAAGGTGAGGACGGCGAGGATCGAGTAGGCGAGAATCATCACGGTGACGCCTACCCGCGGCATGCGGACTCCCCGGTCGACGGTGCGCCACTCAGGGCTCACGTTGGTCCGAAGGATCCGAGCGCACCGTTCGCCACTCGCGGCGTGCGCGCGACCGAACGCCGCGGTGAGGCGCCGCTCCCACGTCGCGTCCATGGGCACGACATCGTGCAGACCTGCGACCAGCCTGCCGCGGTCGCGGTGCGTGAAGAAGTAGTACTCGTCCCCGGTGCGGATAGGATTACCGCAGCGCGCCGTTCCCGCAGACCGGATGGTGACGAGGGAGGGGAGTTGGACCCCCCGGGACGACGTCACCTCGACCGCCCATTCCACCTCTGTCCACCCGTGAGCGAGCGACAGCGTGCGCTCGCCGACGACCCGGCCCCGGATCACATCCGTGGGACGACTCCCCGCATCGAGCGCATGACCAACGGACGAAGGCCACACGCACTCCGTCGCCTCGGCTGCCTCCGGCGAACTGCCGCTCAAAACCAACACTGCTGCGACCATGATCGAGCGTCGCATGTCGACCTCCTCTCGGTAGGCCGGTCACCACTCCTCTATACGCGGAAGCGGGCGGTCGCTGTCGCGACCACCCGCCCGTGGTTGGTTATCCGCGGTCGCGGTCGAGGCGCAGGAACAATCCGATGGCCATCAGATTGACGATGGCCAAGACGGAGTAGAGCAGGGCGAAGGTGTCCCGGTCGGGCCGCAGCATCGCACGAAGCGTGAGCGCCGGGCGCGGTTCGAGTCCCGGGATCTGGCTGCGTGATACGGGCAGGGACAACGGTGTCGGCGCCCGGCCCGTGCCGAGTCGATCGAGGAAGGCCGGAGCCTCTCGATCCCATACGGAGAGTGCCGACCCCGCACCCGCGTGAAGCACCCCGGCTTCGTCTCGGAAGGGGGCGACGAGATACCGCTCTCCGACGAGGACGGAGAGGCCACAGTCTCCCTCGCGGGTGCTCCGAACCGTCACGATGCGCGGCACGGGGTTGCTCCACGACCGGCGGACCTCGAACTCCACCTCGACCTCCGGGAGATCGCCGAGCCGCTCGGACTCGGGCACGAGTCGCACCGCGATGACACGGCCCTCAAAGAGGAGACCGGAGGGGAGCGGGCGGGAGGAATCGAAGGCGCGGTAGAACCCGCAGCAGCTCGTGCGCTCGGCGTGGGCTCCCGCAGGGAACAGGATCAGGCCCGCGAGCAGCACGATGATCGAGCGTTTCATTACGACCTCCTTTCGGTAGGCCGGTCACCACATGTCTATACGCAGAAGCGGGTGGCCGCTGTCGCGACCACCCGCTGACTTTTGCAGTGTTCCTGGCTCTTACCAGCCCGGTGCCAGGTTGAAGCCCCAGTGCCAGCCCTTCTCGGGGCGCTGCCACGGGTAGGCGAAGTACGTCTCGAGAATCATGAACCCGAGGATGTTCGCCCGGGCGGAGAATCCTGTCGACACGACCGGCACACGCTCGGCCGACGAGCGGCTCCACTCGAGCACCGGCGGGCCGCCATCCCCGCACACCTGCGCGCCCGAACCGAGGTCCTGGAAGCAGGTCGGGTTGTCCCAGGCGAGGCCCGCGTCCGCGAAGGCGACGAGCTCGACGGGCACGAACGGGAAGTTGATCAGCCCATACTGCTCGACCCCGATGAAGGGGACGCGCAGCTCGAGGCTCGTAAGCGCCAGACGGTTTCCGAAGAGCCTGCTCAGTGTCGGGCAGGTGTTCTGGACCGTGGCGCCCGCGGCACACTCGGACGGCTCGAAGCTCTCGAACGCGTAGCCGCGGATGAACGTCTCGAAGCCGAGGAAGAGTGGGTTCAGGATGCCGAAGCCGTCTTGCACCTGCTCCTCGGCCGCGAGGCCGTAGCGACCGTAGTGCAGCCCGCGCACGCCGATCGTGAGGTTCCGGTGCGGGGCGTAGTAGCGGCGGAAGTCACCGATGATCGTCGTGAAGTTCGCCGTACCCTGCGTCTGCTCGATCTCGAAGCGGTACCGTCCGCCTCGGATCGGAGAGACGAAGCCGAAGAAGGCGTTGTCTCCCACCATCGCCACCGAGGCCTGAACGAGGTTCAGCGGATCGGGAGCGTCGAGGTCCTCGCGATCGTAGCCGATCGTCTGACCGAAGCCGTTGAAGTAGAACTTCTCCAGCTCGAAGTCGTAGCTGTACCGCGTGAGCCCCAGGCCGAATTCGACCCGCTCGGTCGTCGAGAAGGGGTAGTGCAGCTGGCCGTTCGCCGAGTTGATGAAGATCCTCTGGCGAATCAGTCCTTGATAGTCACCCCCTTCGTCGGTGCCGAAGCCGAATTGCCCGAACTGATACGGGATCCGGCCGCCACTCAGAATCCAGTTCCACCGGTCGCTCTGGTTGGCGTAGAAGAGCTGGCCACCGATGTCCTTGAAGGTGCCTTGGGCCTGCAGGGCGACTCCTAGCACCTTGTCACCGAGCATGTCGGAGAAGTAGGCCGACGTCGCGCCGCCGATGTAGTTGCCGTAGCTGTCCGTCCCGACACCGATCGTCGGCTGACCGACGTAGTCGAGGGACAGCGAGGACGAGTACGGCTCCGCGTCCTGCGGTGTGAACGTGCCCGAAGGAAGCAACCCGGTCTCCGCGTCCGCGAGGTACGTCTGGATGCGGCTGAAGCGATCGGGCGTGCCCGGCACGAGCTTCCGGCCGAGCTGGTTCTCGGCGTTCTCCACGACGGTCACTCGGGGCGCCGGGGCCTCGAGGTTGTTCGTGTAGATGTGGAATTCGCGCTGGTCGAAGATCGTGAAGGCGACCGTCCCGTCCGGAGCCACGGACATGGCCGGCGAGATGTAGGTGTGCCCGCTGATCCCCGTGGCGACACGGGTGTGGCGGCTCACCTGACCGTTCTGGAGGCTCAGCCCGTAAATGTCGCTGACGCCGTCCTGATCGGAGACGAAGTAGATGGTTTGTCCGTCACCCGAGTACTGCGGGTTGATGTGCTTGACGTTCCCGAAGACCGGGAGGACTTCGACGTCGCCGGTCGCGACCTCGACGGTCGCGAGCTGGAACTTGCTGTAGACCAGCTGCTCGAAGTCTGTCTCAGGGCCGCGGTCCGTGGTGAACGCGAGGTGCGTTCCGTCCGGTGACCACGTGGGCTGCAGGTCGGCGAACTTGTCGTTCGTCAGCTGCGTGAGTTCGGCCGTCTCCATGTCGTACAGGAAGAGATCGGAGATGCCGCCGACCGATCCGGAGAAGGCGATGTGGCGCCCGTCCGGCGACCACGCGGGGTTGGTGGCCGCGCCGATGCCGGGGAAGTCGATCCGCTCCTGCACGAGGCCGTTCTCGGAGTCGACGACGAAGAGTTGGTTGTCCCCTCCCGCGACGACGATGTAGGCGAAGCGAGATCCGTCCGGAGACCACGTCCCCGACGAGTCGATGTACCGAAGCGCGTCGATGTGCGGGTCGGAGTTGGCGCTGGAGAGCTTGCGGATGACGCGGCCGGTTTCGGTTTCGGCCATGTAGAGGTCGACCGAGAAGAGATCGCGCTCGGAGAGGAAGGCGACGTACTTGCCGTCCGGGCTCAGAGAGGGAGAGATGTTGACCTTACCCGATCCGGTGCAGGGGCAGAGGATCGGCGTGCCGGACATGGCGGGGGTGTCACGGCCCTCGAGGAAGGGGAGGACCTCTTCCTCGACGGTCTCCTTCCAGCGTGCGGAGAGGGTGTCCGTGGACATCGCGAGCACACCCTGGATGGCGCCCTCGAAGCCGACTCGGAGCGAGCGGCGGTAGACCTGGACGACAGCGTCGTCCCCGTACGTGCCGCCGACGTAGGCCCAGAGCGCCTGTCCGAAGCGGTACGGGAAGAAGCTGCGGTCCTTCGTCATCTGCTCGATCGTCGGGAGATCGTCGCGGAGGATCGCGTCGCGGATCCACATCGCCGTCAGAGGGTCGTCGCGACCGACCGACATGTACTCCGCCATCCCCTCGACCAGCCACAGGGGAAGCATCGCCATGCCCTGCAGGCCGCCGCCTCGCCGGGACTGGGCGATGTTGTACTGGAAGGCGTGGACGAGCTCGTGCCCGAGCACGTGATCCGTGTCCCAATACGAACCCGTCAACGGCATGATGACGCGGTTCTTGAGGGACTCGGTGACACCACCGGTTCCTTCCCCGATGAAGCCGGAGAGGGTGTTGGTCTGCTGGAAGTCGGGGTGATCCGCATAAAGGATCACCGGCTTCGGCGACTCGAACTCGTGCTGGAAGGTCCGCGCGAGCCGCTCGTACCAGCGCTCACCCATGCGGACGGCGTCCATGACGCCCTCTTCCATCTCGGGGTAGTAGTGCCAGTTGAAGTGCTCGGACGACAAGATCTGAAAGTCGAAGTCGTCGAACTGGACCTTGTTCCGTCCGAAGTATTGTCCGGCGACGTCGACCGGCGCGAAGGACGCGGCGAGCGCGGCGACGAGCGTCGCGAACGACGCCCTGCGGAGCCCCACCGACAAAACCGGCATCTTCATGAATTCCTCATCATCTCTGGATAGTCCGCCACCCGATCCCACACACCTTAGGACGCCTCGAGCGCTGGCCGTTGCACAGCCGGTCGACCCTTCGACTCCCAACCTATGTCCTCACCGGTGGCCCGTACCACGATCCCCCTCGGATGCTGTACGGACGAGCCGGGGAGGCAGTTGTTAGAAACGACCCCGGCTCCTTAGGCAAACCACACTGGAGCGACGGGGTTCCACTCGACGCCAGCGGGCGGCCTGGTTCTATTGCCGCAGCGCCCTCTCCACCGCACCACAATCCCCGGCTTCTCATGTACGTACCGGCGAAACGGCTGCTTTCCATCGTCGCGGTCTCGGGCCTCGTCGTCGCGTGTTCTTCCGATGCTTCGGATACACCCGAGACGATCGAGTTGACCCTTTCGTCACACCCGACTCCGGCGGGTCTCTTCAGCGGCGAGCCCTTTCTCTCGGCCTCCGAGGAGCTCGTGTACATGAGTTGGCTGGAGCGCACGGACGAATCGGACCCTGCCCTGGGGCACGACCTCAAGCTCTCGACGTGGGATGGCTCCGATTGGTCCGAGCCGGTGACGGTCCAGCAGAGTGACGCCTTCTTCGTCAATTGGGCGGACTTCCCGTCGGTGCGGCCCGGGCCGGGCCGCACGCTTTGGGCGCATTGGCTCGAGCGGGGTGCCGCGGGTGGCTACGACTACGGTGTGCGCGTCGTGCACTCTCGTGATGGAGGCGCGACGTGGTCGACGCCGTGGACGCCTCACGACGACGATTCGCCCACTGAGCACGGCTTCGTTTCGATGGTCTCCGACGCCGAGCGGGTCGGCTTGGTGTGGTTGGACGGGCGGAACTTCGTCGATGGTCCGGACGGCACCACGGCGACTCGAGAGATGACCCTGCGCTACCGGACGGCTGGGGCCGACGTCGAGCCGGGGGCGGAGACCCTACTGGATGGTCGAGTCTGCGACTGCTGCCAGACGTCGGCCGCGATGACCTCCTCGGGGCCGCTTGTCGTGTACCGCGATCGGTCGCCCGACGAGATCCGGGACATCTATGTAGCCAGGATGGTCGACGGGCATTGGACGGAAGGCACCGCCGTGCATGACGACGGATGGTACATCGAAGGCTGTCCGGTGAACGGACCCTCCGTGGCGGCTTCC
Organism: Gemmatimonadota bacterium; assembly: GCA_039030015.1. Lineage (GTDB taxonomy): Bacteria > Gemmatimonadota > Gemmatimonadetes > Longimicrobiales > Gaopeijiaceae > UBA2589. Next base: position 54,267 of record JBCCEZ010000016.1, read on the forward strand.
GGGGACGACGTCGCGGTCGCGTGGTTCACTGGGGCTGCCGACACCGCGCGGGTGAAGATCGCGTTTTCGGGCGATGCCGGTGCGACCTTCTCGCCACCGGTGGTGGTGGACGACGGAGACCCGTCGGGCCGCGTCGACGTTTCGCTGCGTTCTGATGGCTCCGCGCTCGTCACCTGGCTCGAACGCGTTCCGGTGGAGGACGACCCGGAGTCCACACGGGCGGAGGTGCGCCTGCGTCGGGTCCACCCGGGCGGAACTGCGTCCGAGAGCCGGGTGTTGTCCGCGTCGACGGCCGATCGGGCGAGCGGCTTTCCGAGGCTCGTCGAGACGCCGGACGGCTCGTACCTGCTCGCGTGGACCGACGCGTCGCAAGAGTGGGCCCGGGTGCACGTCACGCAATTCACACTCGAGGATGAGGACGGATCATGAGGGGAAGACGCTGGCTACCGGCGATGGGTGCGGTCGCTCTCGCGATCGGGGCGTGCTTGCCCGCCGACAGCGCGGGGCCGCCACAGGTCGGCGAGGCCGCTCGCGAATTTGCTGCGACGACGCTCGATGGCCGAGAGGTGACGTTGGAGTCCCTGCGAGGCGACGTCGTGCTGCTCAACCTCTGGGCGACGTGGTGCACGCCGTGTCGAGCCGAGACTCCGTATCTCCAGGAGATCTACGACGAGCATAAGGAGCAGGGCTTCGAGATCGTCGGTATCTCGATGGACACGGGCGACGCCGCGGACGACGTCGCGATGTTCGTGGAGGAGTACGAGGTGTCGTACACGATCCTCCACGACGGGACGATGCAGCAGATGGACACGTACCACGTGCTCGGGCTGCCCGCGACGTTCCTGATCGATCGCGAAGGCGTGCTTCGCTGGGTTCGATACGGCCCCATCCCCGAGGGCGACCCCGACTTCCTACAGGCCCTCGGAGACGTCATCTCTTGATCGACCCTCAGGTGGTCGAAACACCGATCGGCGTCGTCGACGTCGATCGGGCGCGCAGGAATGCGGAGCGGGTCGTCGCGTATGCGACCGAGCACGGGCTGGCGTGGCGTCCCCACATCAAGACCCACAAGTCGCTCGACATCGCTCGGATTCAGCTGGAGGCGGGGGCTCGCGGTCTCACGGTCGCGACACTCCGGGAGGCCGAGGTCATGGCTGAGCTGACCGACGACCTCTTGCTCGCGTACCCGCAGATCGGAGAAGCCAAGCTGCGCCGCCTCGTTGCGCTCCCTCCGGCGCTCGACCTCAAGGTGGCCATCGACTCGGAGGATGCACTGCGGCCGATGGCAGAGGCCGCGGTCGAGGCCGGGCGAACGATCGGCGTCCTGGTCGAGCAGGACGTCGGCATGGGTCGCGTCGGGGTTCGGGACACGGCCGCGGTCGTGGACCTCGCGTCGACGGTGGCCCGGCTCGACGGCGTGGAGTTTCGTGGTGTCCTTCTTTATCCCGGGCATATCCGCATGCCCGAGGCCGAGCAGGCGGAGCACATCGAGATCGTCGCCCGGCGGATCGAGGAGACGGTGGACGAGCTGCGCCGGGCTGGGCTCGAGCCCGAGATCGTGTCGGGTGGCTCGACGCCGACGCTGTGGCGCAGTCACGACTTTCCCCACCTCACCGAGATTCGGTCGGGGTCGTGCATCTACTTCGATCGCGAAGGGTTGGACCTAGGGTTCGCGTCTGCGGATGACATCGCGTATACGGTGCTGGCGACGGTGGTGTCGACTGCGGTACCCGGGCGTGCCGTCGTCGATGCCGGCTCCAAGGCCCTGTCGAAAGAAGACCGGGGTGGTGGCGGAGGAGGCTACGGCGTCCTTCTCGATCGACCCGAGGTCGTGGTGCTCGGACTGTCGGAGGAACACGGGGTCCTCGACATCTCCGACACGACGTGGACGCCGACCATCGGCGAGCGCGTTCGTATCGTGCCCAACCACGTGTGTGTGTCGGTGAATCTCAACGACCATCTGCTCGGCGTCTCCGGCGACGCGTGGTCGAGCCTCGCTCTCGAAGGGCGAGGGCGGGGGAGCTGGCCGTCCTGAACCGAGAAGGCGCAGCAGCCTTGATCGCCGAGGGGGTTCGGGTCCTTGTCGTCGGGGACCTGATGATCGATCGATACATCCGCGGTGAGGTCGACCGCGTGTCGCCCGAGGCGCCGGTGCCGGTCGTACGCGTACACGACACGGCGTCGTCATTGGGAGGTGCAGCCAACGTGGTCGCGAATCTCGCGGCCCTCGGCGCTCGCGCGTTCGTGGCCGGTGTCGTCGGAGGCGACCCGGCTGGCGCGTGGCTCCGGGACGGACTGGAGGCACTCGGCGCGGACCCGTCGGGGGTCGTGATCGATCGGGACCGACCGACGACGACCAAGACTCGGCTCGTGTCTCGGCACCAGCAGATCGCCCGCTTCGACGAAGAGGAGGACGAGTTGGTCGCGCCGGCGCAGGAGCGAGCCCTCATCGACTCCGTCCGCGCGCGTGCCCCGGAGTCCGACGTCATGGTGGTGGCGGACTACGACAAGGGTGTGATGACCCCATCAGTGATCGACGCGGTGGTCGGCGCCGGCCAGGCCTTGGGGGTCCCGGTGGTCATCGACCCGAAATTGCGGCACTTCTTCGGGTACGGGGGCGCCACACTCTTCAAGCCCAATGTTCGCGAACTGGGTCAGGCGCTCGGCGAGCCCGTGCGCTCCGAGGACCCCGCGTGGATGGAACGCGTGTTCCGGCGGATCGGATGCGCCCACCTCCTTCTGACCCGTGGCGACCGAGGGATGGCCCTCTTCGACCACGAGGGGTTGGCCGTCCTTCCGGCGACTGCGCGGGCCGTCTTCGACGTGTCCGGTGCAGGGGATACGGTCGCGGCGGTCACGGGCGTGGTCCTCGGAGGGGGCGGGAGTGTGCGAGACGCGGCCGTCTTGGCGAACGCTGCGGCAGGAGTCGCCGTGGGCCAATCGGGCGTCTCGCCGGTTGCGCCGGAGGAGCTACTCGAGAGCTTCCCCGACGACTCCGCTGGAGTGTCACACCCCTGATTGATCGTTCGTACTTCAATGATGGAAGCTAGGAGGCTCGATCCATGACTTCGCTCCAATCCGTGCACACCGACCACGCGCCTGCGGCGATCGGCCCATACTCCCAAGCCGTCGTGACCGACGGCTGGGTCTTCTGTTCCGGGCAGATCCCCCTCGACCCGGAGAGTGGCGAATTGTTGACCGGCTCGGTCACGGAACAGACGGAGCTTGTTCTTCGGAACCTGCGAGCCGTCCTCGAGGCGGCCGGCTCGTCGATGGATCACGTCGTGAAGACGACGGTGTTCCTCTCCGACATGAACACCTTTGCGGAGATGAACGAAGTGTACGCGCAGCACTTCGGCGAGCACCGCCCGGCACGCGCCGCGGTGCAGGCCGGCGCGTTACCGAAATTCTGTGACGTCGAGATCGAGTGCGTCGCACGAGTTCGCGGGGAGTGACCTCCCCTCGTGACCGGGATTTTTCGCCGTATTGCGCGGTTTTCGGCCCCCCGGTACCTTGGCATCATCCTCCGGAATCAGTGTGTTTGTGATGATGTGTAGCAAGTGGAACAGCCGGAGTACTCCCCCCGCCAGAGGCAGTCGCGTAAGTGGTTGCAGCAGTGGGGGTTTGGTGCATTTCAAATATGCACCCTTTCGGGGCGCAGTCAGCCTCGCGCAGTTCATAGAGGGTGGTTCACCAACAGTCCAACCCAAGCTGGGAGGACGGACATGACGTCAACAACGTCAGGACGTCTCACATCTGGCATGCTCCGCGGAGGCCTCGTTTTGGCCCTCGCGGCGATGCTCGGATGGGCACCGGCGCCGGTGGCGGCCCAATCAACGGGCACGCTAGTCGGTACGGTGCGGGATGCTGCGTCGCAGCGTCCCTTGGAGGCGGTCCAGGTGTACATCGGCGGTACCGGTATCGGTGCGCTGACGAACGCCGCGGGTCGCTTTCTCCTGCTCAACGTTCCGGCTGGCGAGCACGCGCTCGTTGCTGAGATCGTTGGGTACCGCGCCGGCTCGCAGACCGTTACGGTCGGTGCCGGTCAGTCGGTTGTCGCCGACTTCGGTCTAGAGCAGACCGCGATCACGCTGAACGAGATCGTCGTTACCGGTGCCGGTATCGCGACCGAGAAGCGTAAACTCGGTAACACGATCGCGACGCTCGACGCCAGCACGCTCGACAACGCTCCGATCTCTGACTTCTCTCAGATGATCGCGGGTCGTGAGCCAGGCGTGGTCGCGCTTCCTTCGTCCGGTTACACGGGCGAGGGCGCGAAAATCCGCATCCGCGGATCTGCTTCTCTCTCGCAGCTGAACGAGCCGATCATCTACGTCGACGGTATTCGCGTCGACCGTTCGGCCGTCGATGCGAACAACGGTCAGGGTAACCCGAGCCGCTTGGATGACATTCCGCCCGAGTCGATCGAGCGCGTCGAGATCCTCAAGGGTGCTGCTGCGGCGACGCTGTACGGCACCGAGGCTTCCAACGGCGTGATCCAGGTCTTCACGAAGCGGGGTCGCGCTGGTGCGCCGCGCTTTACGGCGCAGGCGGACTGGTCGGGTATCTCGGTTCCGACGAACCGGATCCTCCCGATCGCCGACTACATCGGTCGTGACTGTGATGCGATCGATTGTACCGACGCAGCGGATGCGGCGACGATCTCTGAGATCCAGGGTCGCATGCAGCAGCGCTTCGGCGTTTCGCCGGGCGCCTTCGAGCCGTTCCAGCAGGACCTCATTCCCGAGATGCTGACGACCGGCTTCGGCCAGATCTACTCGGCGTCTGTCACGGGTGGTTCCGACGCGTTCCAGTACTTCGTGTCGGCTCGCCTCACGGATGAGGACGGCCCGTACAACCCGCAGCAGAACTTCCCCGAGGAAGAGGCACTCGAGGTCGAGACCGACACGAACCGTCGTGTGGGCTTCACCTCGAACTTCACGGTGATCCCGAACAGCAAGGTTCGGATCGGCGTGTCGACGCTCTACTCGGACATGGAGCACCACACGCCGGACAACGGAAACAACATCTACGGCGTGTTCTCCTCGATTCTCATGACGCAGCTGCGTCGCGCCACCCCCCAGTCGGATCCGGGTGTTGCTGGTTCCAACTACTACGGGAACCCGGCTTTCGCGACGACGCGTGAGAACATGTACCAGCTGAACTTCGTCAACGCCCAGCACTTCGCTGGCTCGACGAACGTTGGCTTCACGCCCACCGACAACTTCCGTCTCGACGGTACGTTCGGTGTGGACTTCACCTCCGATGACGCGGTTTCGTTCCGTCCGTACGCGTGGAACGTCGATGGCTTCTCCGGCTCCACGCCGGATGGCTCCCGCAACGTCGAGGAATACCGGAGCCGCGAGGTCACGGCCGATGTCAAAGGCTCGCTGATCAGCAACTTCGGTGACAACATCGAGAACACCCTTCTGTTCGGTGGTCAGGGCTTCCTGCGCCAGAACCAGCGGGCGGGTGGTAACGGTGACACGTTCCCGGGCCCTGGGCTCGAGACGCTCTCCGCTCTCGCGAACGACGGTACCTTCGAGAACTGGACGCGTGTGACGCAGCTCGGCGGATACCTGCAGGACCAGGTCGGCATCAACGACTGGGTCTTCCTGACCGTCGGTGGTCGCTGGGACGCCAACTCGGCGTTCGGTGAGGACTTCTCGACGGCGTTCTACCCGAAGGCTTCGATCTCCATCGTGCCCAGCCAGGGCCTCGACTGGCAGAACGAGACCTTCTCGACGTTCCGCGTCCGTGCCGCGATCGGTAAGTCCGGTCTGCAGCCTGACGCGTTCGCGAAGTTCACGACGTATCAGCCCGCGCCGTCCGAAGAGGGTCCTGGTGTTGAGCCGGACAACCTCGGTAACGACGCACTGAAGCCTGAAGTCTCGACCGAGTGGGAAGTTGGTGCCGAGATGGGCCTCTTCAACGACCGCTGGTCGGTGGACCTCACGTACTGGGACCGTACGGTCACGGACGCGATGGTTGCCCGTCAGTTCTCGGTCACCGGCGGCTTCACGGCCGAGCAGCTCGTCAACATCGGCGAGCTCACGGGTGGTGGCCTCGAAGCCAGCATCCGCGGGACGGTCCTCCAGCAGGAAGGCCTCTCGCTGAACGTCTTCGCCAACGGTGCCTACCTCTCCGAGGAAATCACCAGCATGGGTGGCGCTCCGCCGCTCAAGACGGGTGGTTCATACCCCCGCTACCGCAACTTCCTGCTCGAAGGCTACGCGCCCGGCGCGTTCTTCGGTGCTCAGATTGCGGACGTTGCCATTCCGCTGAACATCGACGGTAGCTGCACCGAGCCGTCGCAGGCGGACGCGCTGACGTACTTCTCGACGCCGCGCAGCCCGAGCGACTTCAAGCCGCTCGTGGTCGGTAACAGTGACTTCGGTACGCCGGACGGCAGCCTCGCGTCGCACAACTGCGGCAGCGGCTCGCTGGACAGCTACCTCGGCAAGCCCACGCCGGATTGGGCCGGTTCCTTCGGCTTCAACATGGCGTTTGCCGGCAACTTCGAGCTCAACTCGCTCTTCGAGTACAAGGCCGGGATCCAGAACCAGGATCTGTCGGGCATGTTCCGTCGTGCGAACGCGGTCATCGGTCGTAACACGCCGCGTGCCGCCGAGCTCGGTGCCATCATGGGCGACCCGGGTTCCTCCGCGCAGGAGCGTCTCGACGCTGCCATTGCGTGGGCCTCGGAAGTCGAGGGCCTCGCTCCGATGTCGGGTCTCAACGGCATCTTCGACGCGTCGATCATCCGGTGGCGGGAGCTTTCGCTCACGTACCGTGTGCCGGCGGATCTCGTCGAGGGTTGGGGCCTGTCGACCGCTACGGTCAACCTTGGCGCTCGTAACCTCCACCTCTTCATGATGGGTGACTATCCCGGCATGGATCCGGAGACGAACGTGCAGGGTCGCTGCAACGGCGGTCTGAACTGCAACTTCCTGAACTCGACCGAGGGTTGGAGCATTCCGATCCCGCGTCGGTTCACCCTCTCGACCCGCATCACGTTCTAAGGAGATTTGACGATGATGAATCGCATCAAAGCTCCGCTGACGGCGGTGGCTACGGTGGTTGTTCTGTCGGGCTGTGGACTGCTCGACGTGGACAACCCGAACAGCTTGGTCGAAGAATCGATCCGGCAACAAGCTGCTGCCAATGGTGTGGCGAACGGCTCACTGCAGCTGGTGAGCGAAGCCGTGGCAGACGTCTGGGAAGGCCCAGCGGTTACCGCTGACGAGCTGTACTGGATCGGGTCCCGTGATGCGTGGGGCCAGCTCGATCAGGGCTTCATTTCGAACCCGGAGAACGAGTTCACCGATGCTGCATTCCCGACGCTCGGGCGTGCGGTGTGGATGGCTCAGAACGCCGTAGAAATCTTGGAGGGTCACTTCACCGAAGGTGGAGCCGACTTCCAGACCGACTACGGTCGCGCGCTCATGTTCCGCGGTCTGATCCTTATGGTGACGGCCGAGTCGCAAGACGACATGACGTTCTCCTACAAGATGGTGGATGGCCCGCCGGTGAGTTCCGGACAGGCGACGATCGGATCGGAAGGGCAGCTCGCTGTCCCGACGATGGTGGCCGTCATGGATCTCGCGATCCAGTCCTTCACCGACGCCATCACTCAGTTCACCGCTCAGGGTGATGCTGATCTCATTACGAACACCCGGGCCCTGCGTGCACGTGCGTACCACTCGCGCGTGATCATGCAGAACCGGAGCACGGCAGGTGGGGCGCTCGCGTTCCCGAACGCCGTGGCAGACGCTAACGCGGTCCTCGCGGACGTCGGCGGAAGCGACTGGTCGTTCAACCTGAGCTACTCCTCGTCGTCGTCGGCTTGCGGCATGTGCGGCAACGTCAACGATCGGAAGGAGAACCAGATCGATCTTTCGCTGGTCACGGTGGATGCGTCGAACGATATCGATGGCATCAACCTTCAGGATCCGGTTACGGGCGCAGACGACCTCGCGCTCATCGGCCGCCTGGACCAGTGGAAGGGCGGCAGCTACCTCGACTCCGGGAACCAATACCCGGATCTCGCGATCGTGTCGGAGCGTCTGCTTCGGATGATCGTGGCCGAGGATGCGTTGGCCGGTGGCGCGGGTGACTTCGCCACGGAGATCAACGCGATTCGTGACCTCGACGACTCGGATGCTGCGTACGACTACACCCCGGCTGGGGACGAAGTCGCGATGCTGCAGCACCACCGTCGGGTGAACACGGTCCTCATGGGTCTGCGCCTGCCGGACATGTACCGGTGGGGCCTGGCCCCGGGTGCCGATTCCGATCCCGCCGCCCGTTGGGCTGGTGGTTCGGATGCGGTTCTCCGTGTGGGATCGATGCTGCCGATCACGATCATCGAGGTTCGCGCGAACTGCCACTTGAATGGGCAGGGCTGCGGGGGCTGATCGGATCGATCAGTACTGTAGTGGAGTAGTACAGAAGTAAGCAGTGGGCAGGCGCACCCGTACCTAGTGCGGGTGCGCCTCGCCTTTTTCCAGCAGACCTCAGCATGACGCTCCGATGAAAATCACGCGCCGGTTCGGACCCCTCCTCGCATTGATGGTCGCGGTTTCCGCGTGCGAGATCTTCGAGGACCAGAGTCCGGAGAATCTCTCGTTCCGACTCACCGGCTCCGCGGGCACCCAGGTCACCGCCATCTATTCGACCCGTTTTGTGGCGGGCGTGGACGAATTCGGTGTCACGACGGTGCGGGTCTTCGGATCGGATACGGTGGTACACACGCTCCCGATCGACACCGTGATCAGCATCGCGGCGAATCAACAGTTCTTCGTCCAAGTCCAACCGGCGGATACCGTGGACGTGCAGGCTCGCGTGGACATCGACGGTAGGAACGTCCTGGATAACGAAGGCTTCATCTTCCCTGACTCCCCGTGGAACTACGTCTACCAGTTCAACCAGCTCCTGACCGAGGTGGTCGAGGTGGTGCTCTGATGGCGCGAAACGCTCGAACGGCCTTCCTCATTGCGACGGTATTGGGCACGGCGGGCTGCCACAGCTACACGCCGGTGTCGACACCCATGCCTGGCTCGACCGTTCGTGTGCGCGTGCCGGTTGCGTCGGCGCTGGCGGATCCCAACGCACCGCCGCAGACCGCGTCGATCGAGGGTCAGGTGGTCGAGTCGGGAGACACACTCGTGCTCGCAACCCGGAACCGTCAGGAATACGGGGCGTTTCGCGAGATCGTGCAATACGACACGGTGCGTCTCGGTCCAGACCAGCGCTATTCCGTGGAGCTGTCGGAGTTTTCGACCGGCAAGTCGGTAGCACTTGGACTTGCGATCACGGGAGGAGCGGCCCTTCTCGCCGCGACGGCCTTCGGCGGCGGCGGCGGGGATGACTCTCCTATCCCGGGCGGGCCTCCGCCCCCGCAGCCGATTGTGATCAGCAATGGGCTGATCAGTAGCATCTTGGGTCTGTTGGGCGGGAGCTAACGCCGTACTTTCCCGGGGTTCGACCCTCCGCGCACGAGATGGAGCGCGGACACCTCCATTGAATCCCCAGGAAGTCCAGGATGCTCATCCGACGTTCGTTCGTCGCGTTGGCCGCGGTCGTCGCGGCCCTCTTCAGTACCTCAGCCCTCGACGCCCAGCAGTATGAAGAGCGGCTGTTCGATATGCTCAGCTGGCAAAACGCCGGCATCGCCAGAGGCGGTCGCTCGACCGGCGTAGGCGGCAGCGATAGCCGACCCCTCGAGTACTACTTCGGCGCTACGGGCGGCGGCCTGTGGAAGACCAACGATGCTGGTACGACGTGGCGCCCCGTCACGGACGGCCAGATCACGTCGGCTTCGGTCGGGGCGGTCGCGGTTTGTGAGGCCGATCCCGACGTCGTGTACATCGGTACGGGCGAGACGCAGCTCCGCGGCAACATCCAGCAGGGAGACGGCGTCTACAAATCCACGGACGCCGGCGAGACGTGGGAGCACCTCGGACTCCTCGAATCGCAGAACATCTCCAGAATCCGGGTGCACCCAACGAACTGTGACGTCGCGTGGGTGGCTGCGTTCGGTCAGCACTCGGCGGACAACCCCGAGCGCGGCGTCTACAAGACGACGGACGGGGGCGAGTCGTGGGACCTCACCCTGTTCAAGAGTGACCGTGCGGGTGCCGCCGACCTCGTCGTCGACCCGAACGATCCCGACGTGCTCTACGCGAGCATCTGGGAGGCGTGGCGAAAGAGCTGGGGCATGAGCTCCGGCGGGATGGACTCCGGTCTCTGGAAGTCCACCGACGGTGGGGAGAACTGGACCGACATCACGGCGAACATCGGGCTCGAGCCCGGCACACCGATCGGGAAGATCGGCGTCGCGGTGTCCGGTGCGAATTCGGACCGGGTTTGGGTTCAGGTCGAGCACGCCGAAGGCGGGGTGTACCGCTCCGATGATGGGGCGGAGACCTTCGAGTACATCAACGACGAACGCAAGCTGCGCCAGCGGGCCTTCTACTACACCCGCATCTACGCCGACCCCCAGGATGAGGACGTGGTGTACGCCCTCAACGTCGGCTTTTGGAAGTCGACCGACGGTGGGGTGACCTTCCCGCAGTCGATACAGGTGCCGCACGGGGACAACCACGACCTATGGATCGCACCGTCGGACCCGGATCGCATGGTCCAGGCCAACGATGGTGGAGGGAACGTCTCCTTCAACGGCGGCCAGTCGTGGACGGGGCAGCGGTACCCGACGGCGCAGTTTTACCGTGTGATCACCACGAACCACGAGCCGTACCACATCTGTGGTGCCCAGCAGGACAACTCGACCGCGTGCACGCCGTCCAGCGGGTGGAACCACCTGTCGGCGGCCGGCGGATTCGGGGGTGGCGGGCATTACTACGCCATCGGCGGCTGTGAGAGCGGCTACATCGCGCCGCATCCGGTCGAGTTGGATATCTTCTACGCCGGCTGCTATGGCGGGTCTCTGTCTCGGTACGACCACTCGACGGGGCTGAGTCGAGCCATCCAAGTGTGGCCCGAGAACCCGATGGGCCAGTCGGCAGAGGACCTCCGTGAGCGTGTGCAGTGGACCTTCCCGATCGTCTTCGACAAACACGATCCGGGTATCGTTTACACCGGCACGCAGAAGGTCTGGAAGACGACGACAGAGGGTCAGGGTTGGACACAGATCTCGCCCGACCTGACGCGGAACGATCCGTCGACGGTCGGTCCGTCGGGTGGGCCGATCACCCTCGACCAAACGGGCGTCGAGACGTACGCCACCGTCTTCGCCATCGCGCCGTCGCCGCACGACCCGAACGTCATCTGGGCGGGCTCGGACGATGGGTACGTGAGCGTCACCCGGAATGCCCGGGCCACGTCCCCGGACTGGGAGAACGTGACGCCACCGGACGCGCCCGATTTCGTGCGCATCAATACGATCGAAGCGTCCCCGAACACACCCGGGAAGGCATACGTCTCGGGAATTCGATATCTCGTCGACAACGACCGGGCACCGTACATCTGGAAGACCGAGGACTACGGCGAGACGTGGACGAAGATCATCGATGGTCTACCCGGTGACGACTTCATCCGCGCGGTACGCGAAGATCCGGTTCGTCCAGGGCTCCTCTACGCGGCCTCGGAGCGGACGGTGTACGTCTCGTGGAACGACGGTGCGGCGTGGCAGCCGCTCACGATGAACCTGCCGGTGACGCAGGTCTCCGACCTCGTCGTGGAGGACCACGACCTCGTAATCGGGACGCACGGCCGCTCGTTCTGGGTGATGCGCTCGATCGGTCCCCTACGTCAGCTGACGTCCGAGGTGGCCGACGCGGACTTCTGGCTCTTCGATCCGAAGGATCCGGTGCGCCGCTTCGACAATGCGGTGAGCATCGACTACGTGCTCGCGGAGGAAGCGGAGCAGGTCACGATCGACTTCCTCGACGCGGAGGGTGAGGTGCTTGCGTCCTTCGAGTCAGAGCCCGAGGACGAGGAGGAGGAGGGCGCCGCGCCGGCGTTCAATCCGTTCTTCGGAGGCGGTGCGCCGCGTGTCGGGACCGCCGAAGGCTCGAACCGCTTCCGCTGGAACATGCGGCTTCAGGGCTGGACCGACTTCGATGGTCGGATCTTCTGGGCCGCGGGCAACCAGGGGCCGGCGGTGCTCCCGGGCAGCTACCAGGTCCGGCTGACCGTGGACGGTGAGTCGATGGTCCAGGACTTCGAGATCCGCATGAACCCGCGGGCCGAGTCGGGCGGCGTGACGATGGCCGACCTGCAGGAGCGGTTCGACTTCACGATGCAGATCAGGGATCGTGTCAGCGAGGCGAACGAAGCGGTGCTTCGCATCCGATCGATCGAGTCTCAGATCGCGGAGCGCTTGGAGGAGAGCGACAACGCCGAACTCCGCTCGTTGAGCGCGTCGGTAGGTGAGCGTTTCGACGAGGTGGAGGGCGAGATCTACCAGGTCCGGAACCAGTCGAACCAGGATCCGCTCAACTTCCCGATCAAGCTGAACAACAAGATCGCGGCCCTGCAGAACCTCGTCGAAGGCGCCGAGACTCGCCCGACGGATCAGTCCTACCAGGTGTTCGAGATGCTCTCGACGCAGCTCCAAGGCGAGCTCGATCAGATGAGCCTCATCATCCAGCAGGACCTGGCTCGACTCAACGAGTTGCTGCGCGAGTTGGGACTCGACCCGATCGACGCTGAGCGATTGATCACATAGTTCGAGAGACCGGCGGGGTGTCCCGCGAGCGACGGCCCATGCTGTCCAGGATCATCACGACCCTGGTCGGCTGGGCCGTCGCGCTCTTCTACGACGTCGAGCGCACGGGTCCGAAGCTGGTCGACGGGCCCGTGCTGGTGACAGCGAATCATCCGAACGCGCTCGTCGACCCGCTTGTGATCTTTCGCACCGCGGGGAGACCGACTAGGCCGTTGGCCAAGGCCCCACTCTTCGAGCAGCTCCTCGTCGGCACGGTGCTCAAAGGGCTCGGGGGGCTCCCGGTGTATCGGAAACGAGACGACCCGGCGTTGATGCACCTCAACGATCGCACCTTCGACGCTGCCATCGAGGCGCTCCAGGCGGGTGGGGCCGTTCAGATCTACCCCGAGGGGCAGAGCCACTCGGAACCCTCGCTGACCCCGCTACGAACCGGCGCGGCGCGCATCGCGCTCCTTGCGGAGGCGCGCGCCGGGTGGGCAGTGGGACTACGGGTTCAGCCCGTGGGCCTCACGTACGCGAAGAAGCACCTCTTTCGAGGTCGGGTCATCGCCGCGTTTGGCGATCCCATCGTCGTCGCGGGCTACCGTGATCGATATGAGGTTGATGAGAGGGATGCCGTCCGAGCCCTCACGGACGACGTTCGCACGGGGCTCGAGGCGCTCACGTTGAACTACGACAGCGCGCGGGACCGCGAGCTCGTCGACGTCGCCGAGCGCCTGTACGCCCGTCAGAAGGGGCTCGCGCGGCCTCGCCAACGAGATCGCATGTCGGACCGCCTGCCGCGCCTCCAGCGCTTTACCGCCGGATTGCGTTGGCTCCGGGACGAGGATCCGGAGCGTCTCCAGCGGCTGCGTCTCTCGGTGAGCCGATACCTCCGGCTCGTCACGCTGTTCGGAGCCACCGACGGCGACGTTCCGCGTCGATATCGGTTCGGCGCGGTCGTACGCTACTCGTTGCGGCAGCTCTTCGTGCTCGCCGTCGTGCTCCCGTTTGCGATCGCGGGGATGGTGGTGTGGATTCTGCCTTCGGCCTTCACTCGGTGGGCGGCCTTCCGCTTTCGGCCGGAGCATGATCAGATCGCGACGTACAAGCTTTCCGTCGGCTTCGTCGCCTTCCCGTTCTGGTGGGCGCTCTGGACGGGAATGGCGTTCTACCTGGAGGGGGTGCGGGTCGCCGGCGCGTGCGCGGTGGTGCTGCCCGTCCTGGGGCTTGCGGCGGTTGCGTGGCGCGATCGGCAAGCGGTAGTCCGCGAGGATCTGCGTGTGTTCTTGCGCGCATCGCGGCGTTCTGAGTCTCGCGATCGCTTGGCGGAGCTCCGAGGTTCTCTGGTCGCGGAGTTCGATCGACTGGCCGAGCTACAAGCCGAGGGTCGAAGCACGTAGGTTGGCTGGGAACCGGGGCGGGGTGATTCCGGGTTGGGTCGTCGAAGGATGCCCTAGTCAGAGGCCAACATGGCAACAGCGCGCGTAGGTACACGGATTCGGACCCGACCCGTATTCCTCTTGATGGGGGCGGGCCTGCTTGCCGCGTGTCAGGGGACCGAGAGTCCGACCCCTCCCGTGGTCGACATCGTCTGCGATCTCGACAACAACCTCCTCTTCGCCAGCTTGGCGCCCAACGCGATCCCGGCGATTAACAACCCGCCCTTGGTCGATCCGGACGACGTGTCGGTCGACTACCTCTTCGACACCGACAAGGTGTTGGGGGTGGTGATCAATGGCGAGGCGCGGGCCTACCCGCACAACGTCCTGTGGCACCACGAGATCGTGAACGACGAGATCGCTGGGACGCGCATCTCGGTGACCTTCTGCCCGCTGACGGGCTCCGGGTTGGGGTTCAGCCCTGAACTCGCCGGCCGCTCGCTCGACGTCGGGGTGTCGGGGCTTCTCTTTGCCAACAACCTCGTCATGTACGATCGGACGAACGGAGAAGTGTACGGCCCACAGCTCAGCATCGCGGGCGCGTGCGAGGGCTTCCGTGGTTCGTCGCTCGAGTTGATGCCCGTGCAGGAGATGTCCTGGGGTCGGTGGAAAGAACTGCATCCGAACACGAGGGTCGTGAGCGGTGAGCTCGGTTTTGCGCGCAACTATCGATCGTACCCCTACGGTTCGTACGACAACATCAACAACACCGATCTGTTGATGCAGATGACGGTCGACAACTCTCGCCCGATCAAGGAGCGAGTCCTGGCGATTCGGGACGGGCTTGGCGGCCGAGGCTACCCGTACGGCGAGCTTCGAGACATGGGAGACGTCGTCGCGATCAACGACGACGTGGGTGGGATTCCCACCGTGGTCTTCTTCGAGTCGCGGCTCGGAAATGCAGCGCTCGCCTTCGATGCGCGCGTCAACGGCCAGACGCTCACCTTCGACGCGCAGCCCGGCGGCACGTGGGTCGATCAGGAGACGAACTCGACATGGCAGTTCGATGGGACGGCGACGGGTGGCCCGCTCGCCGGAGAGGTGCTTCGTACCCGAGAAGACGCGTACACCGTCTTCTGGTTCGCATGGCGTCACTTCCAGCCCGGCGGGCAGACGTTCACCGCGCCGTGAGTCGAAGCCTTCTCGCCCTAGTCGCCTTTGCCGTGCTCTGTGAGCCGGTGAGCGCCCAGTGGCCGATCGGTACGGGGAATTTCTGGGCCAAAGTCTCCTGGTTTCACCACGAGACGACCGAACAGTTCAGGTCGAACGGCGAGAAGCGGATCTTCCTCAACTCCAACGCCGAGAGTGTGTCCGACGCGATCTTCATCGACGCAGCCGTCGGGCTCACACCGAAGCTCGATCTGTGGCTCCAGGCGCCGTACTTCAATCTGAACTTCGATGACGACGTGCAGGATCGACATCGCGCCGGTGTCGGTGATGTCCGGATCTCGGCGCGGTACAATCTGGCGACGTTCCGAAACGGGAGTTGGCCCGTGTCGGCCCGGGTGACCGCGAAGGTACCGGTGCAAGAAGTCACCCTGGACGCCGAAGTGATCCCCGTGGGCGAGGGGCAGTGGGACTACGAAGCGTGGCTCGAGAGCGGGCTGTCCCTCTATCCGCTGCCCGCGTACACCGTCGTGTGGCTCGGATATCGATGGCGGTCGCTGAACCAGAGCACGACGAGGGAGCCCGGTGACGAGGTCGCCTTTCTCGCCGAGATCGGAGGGACGGAGTTGATCGGCGGCCTCGGAGGCAAGGTCGTCGTCGATGGCATCTTCGGCCGAGCGGGCCGAATCCAAGGGGTGGCGCTCGGGCCGGACGATCGGAGGGAGATCCTCTACGTCGCCCCGACCGCGCTCTTCAATGTCACCGCCTCGACACTACTCGAGGTGGCGTTGCGGATCCCGTTGCGCGGCAGGAACTACCCGGCCGGGCCGCCGCTCCAGGTCGGGCTCTTCCACCAGGGTGTCCTCTTCCGCTGATCTCACCGCGGCCCCGGGGCTTGGCCGGGTCTTGGGGGATGGGTATCGTCACACCCCCTCGGGGAATGGAGGAGGACTGGTGTCCTCGGCGGTCTTCAAAACCGTGCAGCCCGGCTAAAACCCGGGTAGGTGGGTTCGATTCCCACACGTTCCCGCCAGCTGATGCGCACGGGGACGCAGGTCTGGCCTGCGTCCCCGTCGCAAGCGGGACTCCGGCCGTCGTGCGCCGAAGGGATGTCAGCCGCCGGGCAGCGTGATCCGCATCCCCACGTCCAGGCCCCCCGTCGTCGACGGCTGGGCTTCGAGCTGAATCGGCTCCGGGAAGCGCGCGAGATGTGCAGAGACGTAGGCGTCGACGCCACTGATCAGAATCAGAAAGAGTGTCATGGCGACCAGATCTTCCTGCTGATCCTGCCGGGAGTCGAGAAGATTGCTCAACTCCGTCAGCTCCCCGTCCGCGTCGAGACGGGTCTGAATCTCGTCCGGATCGGTGACGCCCTCCCGTGTTGCGGCGGCCCGAAGGATCGATTCGCGCAGACGGACCCGGTCCTGCGTCTCGCCGATTCGCGTCCGCGCTCTCAGCAGCGTATAGACGGTGGTCGCTTGGGCCCCGAAGTAGAAGGCACCGCGGCCGTACGACCCGATCGAGAGGTGACCCCAACCGGGGAGTAGGAAGGCCCGCCAGAGTGCGCCGCCGGGTGATATCGCGAGCGGTGGAGGGAGTGGCGGTAGGGTGGCCGATGTCGTATCCGAGGGCGGTGCCTGAGCCACGACGGCCGTTGCCTGGGTGAGAAGGAGAGCCGTTGCGAGACTCCCCGCGGCCGCGAAGCGCGCGATGCTGATCCACCAACGACTCATGACCGTTCCCTCCAGTCGTCGATTCGCGGCGCTTCGCCGGGGCGCAGGGTGACCCACGTCTGATGAAACACCCAATCTCCAGAGTTCACGTACCACTGTCCGTGTCCGACCTCCCGAATCATCGGCAGGTGCGTGTGACCCAGGAGTACGAGGTCGAGTTCCCTGTCTTCGTCCAGGGTGCGGATCGCCCACCGTTCCATCGCCTCCGAGCGCGCGATCTGTCGAGGTCCCCACTGGTCCCATCGCTCTTTGGTGTTCGAGACGTGAGAGGCGACGTGGTCGCCTACGCCGACCGGAAGTAGCCCGAAGGCGAAGCGCGTGACCGGGGAGCGGAGGACGGCCTTCATGACGTGGTATCCGTGGTCTCCGGCGCCCAACCCATCCCCGTGAGCGAGGTACGTGCGGAAGCCGGCGATCGAACGTGTGATGGCGTCGTGGTTGAAGCGTACGCCGACCTCTTCCGTGAGGAAGCGACCGCCCCACCAATCGTGGTTCCCGCCTACGAGGGTCACGGGCAGCCCGCTCTCCACGATCTCACGAAGTCGGGTGAGGACGCGGTCGTGCCCTCGCGTTACTCCGCTCCTGTACTCGAACCAGAAGTCGAAGAGATCGCCGTTCACGATGATCTCGGACGACGACTCCGCCGCGAAGTCGAGCCATTCGAAGAAGGCCGCTTCGTGCTCGGGCGGGGCTGCGCCGAGATGAACGTCGGAGGCGATGAGGACGGGCTTGGATTCTGGCACGCACGAAGGTAGGAGCGAACCGTCGACGGCTGGAAGGGGTAGGGCGGGTATGCGACCCAACCGATCAGACTCAGACTCGACGCGGCGGAGTGTTCCGACCCGTCGCGCCGGCCCCCTCCACTCCCTGGGGGCGCGGGCTGCCGCAGGCGTCGCCCTTCTGTCGATGTTCGGGTTGTCCGGGTGCACTCCGGGTCGAGTCGCCGTTGCGGGCCCGATGCCGGCTCCGGCGTCGAGAGCCGACGTGTACCTGGGTCAGACCCGACTCGAGGGCCCTACCCGGATCGACTTCGAGTGGCAGCTCAACGAGCAAGGATCGCGGGTCAGCGGGCAGGGCGTGGCGCGGATCGAGCCTCCGTACCGGGCGCGGCTCGACCTCTTCCACAACATGGAGACGGCGGTGACCGCCGCGCTCGTCGGAGATGATCTTCGGCTGCCGCCGGGGGCGCCGGACGACGTGCTCCCTCCGGTCGAGTTGATGTGGGCGACGCTCGGCGTCTTTCGGCCCTTCGCGGGTACCGAACTCATCGGAGGGGACCGACTGGTCGACGATGGAGAACGGCTCCGCTACCAGTCACCGGGTGGACGCGAGCTCCACTTTGACCTCAGAGGCGAGCGCGTCGAGGCGGCCGAGGTCGTCGAGGACGGGAGTGTCGTCGAATGGGTGAGGCTCGAAACGGATCCGGAAGGGAGGTATCCACTCCGGGCCACGTATCGGAATCTGGTGGACTACCGGGAACTCACGATCACCCGCACCGGTGTGTCCGACGCCGAGCCGTTCGATCCAGCGATCTGGACGCTGGGCCGCTGAGTGTAGATTCTCTCGCATGACTCGTCTCGAGCCCCGAGCACCTCGGACCCGCTGGATCCGCCGCATCGCGTTCGGCGTGGTCATAGCATCGACGGCCGCGTCGTCGTCGTGCAACTATTCGTTCCGTGCCGGCTCCTTTCCGCCTCCGCACATCCGGACGATTGCGATCGAGCCGTTCGAGAACGAGACGACGCGCTTCGAGCTGACCGGCGAGCTCTTCGACGAGCTCCTCCAGAATCTTCCGGGTGCGCTTGGGATTCGTCAGGCCGGTGCGGACGTGGCCGACGCCATCGTTCGGGGTTCGATCCGTCGATATGACGTGACGGCCCCGAACTATCGTGCGGGCCAATCGGGTGACGCCGCCCGGGTTCTCCAGCGTCAGGTGAACATCTCGGTCTCCGTCGAGATCATCGACTTGGTGGACAACGTGGTGCTCTGGGAGTCCTCCAGCGTGACGGCGTTGGGCGAATATCCTGAGGGCGCGCCCGAGGAAAACGGCCGAGAGCGGGCCATCGAACTTCTTGTTCAGGAGATTGTGGACGGGGCTCAATCCAACTGGTAGATTCGCCTCGCTTCGGATCGGAGGAGCCGCCACCTCCGCCCTCTCTCACCACTCTACGTCAGGAGTCAGCTTGCTCCGAGCGATCGGACTAGGCGTCGGACTCTTCGGGTTCTGGTTGGCTCTGTCGGGCCAGTTCACGAACCCGCTTTTGCTGACCTTCGGTGTCGGCTCGTGCGCCCTCGTCGTGTACCTGTGCCACCGGATGCGGGTGGTCGACGAGGAAGGCGTACCGATACAGATCACGCTGCGGCTTCTCACGTACGTGCCGTGGCTGATGAAGGAGATCTTCGTCGCCAACTTCGAGGTGGCGAAGGTGATCCTCGATCCGAAGCTGCCCATCTCCCCGCGCATCGTTCATTTCCATGGGCACCAGGAGACGGACGTCGGGAGAGCGCTCTACGCGAACTCGATCACGTTGACGCCGGGTACGATCACCACCGGGGTGCACGGGCAGGAATTCGAGATCCACGCCCTCCGCGCGGCCGACCTGGAAACGGGTGAAGAGGTGGCGATGGACGGTCGCTGCTGCCACGTGGAGAAGGGCTGACCGATGTTCGTCGTCGCCGCGATCGGAATCCTCATCGCCATGGGTATGGCGCTCACGAGAGCGCTGCTCGGTCCGACGGTGTACGACCGCGTCATGGCCGTGAACACCTTCGGGACGAAGACGGTCCTGCTGATCGCGGTCGCGGGCTATCTCGCCGAACGGCCGGAGTTTCTCGACCTCGCGCTCGTGTATGCGCTGATCAACTTCATCGGCACGATCGCGGTACTGAAGTTCTTCGAATTCGGTGACTTGGGCCTGATCACCCGACTCGAACGCGAGGCCGAGTGATGGAGCTGGTCCTCGATATCGTCAGCTGGGTCGCGATCGGCTTCGGCCTCTTCTTCATGCTCGTCGGCACCTACGGTGTCATCCGGATGCCCGACGTCTACACGCGCCTCCACGCTGCCGGCATGACCGACACGATGGGGGCGGGCTTCCTCCTCTTCGGGATGGCGTGTCAGACGATCGTCGGGATGATGCATGGGCATACGACGTGGTGGATGGCCCTGGTGCGCCTCGCTCTGATCTACGGCTTCCTGCTGCTCACGAGCCCGATCGCGACCCACGCTCTCGCCCGAGCCGGACTGGCGGGGGGCGTCAAGCCGTGGACCAACGACGGGGAGGTGGAGTGATGGATTGGATCGGCGCCGTCACCATGGTGCTCTTCGTCGTGCTCGCCGTCACGGGCGTGGCGGTCATCCGGACCCGGAACCTCTTCGGCGCCGTGATGCTCGCGGGGATCTACTCCCTCGTTTCCGCCGTGCTCTTCGTGGTCATGGACGCCGTGGACGTCGCGTTCACCGAGGCAGCCGTCGGCGCCGGGATCTCGACGGTACTGCTCCTCGGCACGCTCTCTATCGTGGGGTACAAGGAAAAGAAGCCCGAGCATCAACCGATCCTGCCCTTTTTCGTCGTGTTGGTGACGGGCGGGATCCTGATCTACGGCACGTCGGATATCCCGCCCTTCGGAGAGGCACTCAACCCGGCTCACCAACACGAGATGGTGTCCCGGTACTACCTCGACCGGTCGTACGACGATTCTCACATCCCGAACGTCGTTACGACGGTTCTCGGGTCGTACCGAGGCTACGACACGATGGGTGAAACCGTCGTCGTGTTCGCGGCGATGGTCGGTGTGTTGCTCCTCTTGGTGAAGGGCCCACTCCCGAAGCGCGTGCACTACCACGGTCGATGGCACAAAGTCCCGCCGGGGACGACACGGGACGAACTCCTCGCCGAACTCCGAGCGAAGGATGGGAACGCAGGAGGCTCCAATGGATGATCGCAACGTGGGCCAGCTGCCAATGGACGATCGGGTCATCCTCCGCGTGGGGACGAAGATCCTCATCCCGTTCATCCTCTTGTTCGCGCTCTACGTCCAGTTCCACGGGGACTTCGGGCCCGGCGGCGGCTTCCAGGCCGGCGTCATCTTCGCGGCCGCGTTCGTCCTCTACGCTCTCGTTTTCGGCCTCGATCAGGCCCTCAAAGCGATGCCGATGAAGGTGGCGGTGCTCTGCGGCGCGATGGGGGTCGTCATCTACGTGGGCGTCGGCTTCCTCGCCATGGCGATGGGCGGCGAATTCCTGAACTACAGCGTCCTCGTCTACGATCCGGTGAAGGGACAGCACTACGGGATCATCGGGATCGAGGTCGGCGTGCTGGTCACGGTGTTCGGGGTGATGCTCTCTCTCTTCTACGCCTTCGCGGGACGTAGGAGGATCGACCCGTGACCGCTCTCGGCGTCTTCAACTACTGGATCGTCGTCGTCCTGATGATGGTTGGGCTCTACACGCTCATTTCTCGAGACAACCTCGTGAAGAAGCTGATCGGCCTGAACATCTTCCAGACGGCCGTGATCATGATGTACGTGTCCTTTGGCCGCGTGGCCGGTGGGACCGCCCCGATCCTCGTCCCTAAAGGAATCCGACGCCTTTGGGACCATAGAATTTATGCGCAGAAGCAGCGAGAAAGTCAATAGATAGCGAACTCAGATCATAACGCAATGTCCCCATCGTCTGGACTGTATCTGAATGAAAGAG
>JBCCEZ010000017.1:0-72557 GCA_039030015.1 Gemmatimonadota bacterium
ACCATCCTGATGGGCCTCCGGCGGAACACCTCGCTCGATGTCGTACGCCGACGTGGAAAGCGAACCCCACACGCCCTCATCGGCCCGGTAGCGGGCCGTAAAGAAGCCATCGACCCGGCGCACGTCGCTGTTCAAGCGCCGATCGCCGTCGGCAAGGAACTGTCCCCGAAGCTCCGGGTCGCTCAACGCCGCACCGGCCACGGGCAAACCGTTCCGATCCTGGAAGCCGAGGCCGCCGCGGAAGACCCACTGATGGTCCCGTTCGTCGACCAGAGCGCCCCCGCTGAGGGCGAGGTTCGTCGCCCCCGTGTGGTCCATCGAAAGTCCCACGCTGACGGGAGCGACCGCCCCTACCCGCCGTTCGGCCCGCGCTACGTCGACCTCGACGACACCACCGAGCGTGTTCGGCCCGTAGAGGACTGAGGACAGACCTCTCACGAGGGTCACGTTGCGAGCTGCGGTCAGGGGGATGATCGACAAATCAGTCCGATGATCCCAGCCGACGGTCAGCGGCACCCCATCCATGAGAATGGCCACCTGACGGTCCTCGGATCCCCGGAGCGCCGGCTGCATCTCACCCCGGCTGTTCTGCCGAATCTGGATCAGCGGCATCGCCCGCAGCACCTCTTCCATCGTCGGCGCAGGGATCGCGCCGAGCGAGTCCAGATCGATCACCACACTGCTCGACCCGCCACTCGTAAGCGCAGGCTTGGCGACGGAGACGGTGATGCCGCCCAACTGCACGGAGTCGGCGGCCACAGAGTCCGGCGGGTTTTGAGCCTCCACGGCTTCGGCGCCGAAGGCCAAGGCGAGGGCCACGGCGACGGGAATACGAAGTCGGGTCGACACGCGAGTGAGGAACAGAGGGAGAGGGTTCGAAGCGGTATGTATGGCCCGAAACGTCGTTTGTTCCCCCGAACGGCGGCAACGATCTCGAGCCCCATGAAGGGCACCCGAACCTCTGCTGGTGTTGAGGCGATTCGCCCCGTATGCTGAGGCGATCCTGACTTTGGAGGCCCAATGCTGAACCGTCGTTCCTTCCTCGGTACGGTGTCCCTTCCCGCCGCGGCCGCCGCCAGTGGCTTCGCCTTCCGCCCCACCGAGCTTCGTGCCGATGCCCTCCATATCGCTATGAGCTTGGCCCGGCACCCCGGTTCGGCCGCCGATGTCGTCGACGACGAGGACTTCTGGTTCGAGGTCCAGGGCGCGTTTACGGTCGACCGGACCCTCGTGAACCTGAACAACGGTGGCGTGAGCCCAGCGCCGAAGCTCGTCCAGGACGCCATGAAGCGGCATCAGGACTACTCGAACCTGGCTCCCACCTACACGATGTGGCAGATCCTCGAGCCACAGCGGGAAGGCACGAGAGAACGCATGGCCCGAGCGTGGGGCGTCGACGCGGAAGAGGTCGCATTCACGCGAAACGCATCAGAGAGCCTGCAGACCCTGCAATTGGGCATCGATCTGCAGCGGGGAGACGAGGTTCTTACGACGACCCAAGACTACGGGCGGATGATCACGACCTTCCGGCAACGTGAGCGCCGAGAAGGCATCGTGCTGAAACAGATCCAAATCCCGGTGCCCGCCGAGGATCCGGCGGAGGTCGTACGGCTCTTCGAAGAGGCCATCACGCCACGTACCCGAATGATCCTGGCGTGCCACATGATCAATCTGACTGGGCAGATCCTCCCCGTCACCGAACTCACGGCGATGGCGCGTCGGCACGGGATCCCGCTCGTGATCGACGGGGCACATTCGCTCGCCCATTTCGACTTCGACCTCGGTGAGCTCGACGTCGACAACTACTCGTCGAGCCTTCACAAGTGGCTCTTCGCGCCGCACGGGACCGGCTTCCTGTATGTGCGTAGAGACAAGATCGAGGACGTGTGGCCCCTGATGGCCGCCCCGGAGGCCAAGGACGACGACATCCGGAAGTTCGAGGAGATCGGCACGCACCCCGAGGCGCCGTACCTCTGTATCGGGGAAGCGTTGACCTTCCACGAAGGGCTGGGGCCGGCCCGCAAGACGGCGCGGCTCGTGTATCTGCGCGACTACTGGGCTAAACCGCTGCTGGAGCACGACAACATCCGGCTCCACACGAGTCTCGAACCGGGCTTCGCCTGCGGGATCGCGAACGTCGAGGTGGTCGGAGTCGAACCGAACGCCCTCCGGGACTACCTCTGGGACGAGCACCGCATCATCACGGTGAGTATCAACCACGCGGAGTTTCAGGGGCTGCGCATCAGCCCGAGTGTGTACACGACCCTGCCGGAGCTCGACCGCTTCGTCGACGTGATGAGCCACGTCGCGCGGAACGGGATTCCTACCTGATCGGAGACACCATGCGCGTCGCGGCAGCCGCCCTCCTCGCCTTCGTGAGCCTCGCGGGAGGGACGGCCGCACAGGCGCCCTTCGACGTCGAAGCCGTGATGTCCTACTCCTTCGCGTCGGGCCTCGTCGGGTCTCCGTCCGGCGAGCGGATCGCCTGGATCGAAAACGTCGAAGGGGAGCGGAACGTGTGGGTTGCCGAGCACCCCGAGTGGAACGGCTCACCCATCACATCGTTTCGAGGTGACGACGGTCAAGAGGTTTCCTCCCTGAGCTTTAGCGCGGACGACGATCACGTCTACTTCGTGCGCGGCGGAGCGCCGAACCGAGCCGGTGAGGTACCCGATCCACGCTTCACCCCCGAGCAGGAGGGGCGCGCCGTCTGGCGCGTTCCCGTCGCGGGCGGCGCTCCGGAGGAAGTCGCTCAAGCCGGTTCGTTCACGTTGTCCCCCGACGGGACGGCGGTCGTCTGGGGGGCGGGCCGCGACATCATGCTCCTCGAGCTGGCCGACGGGGCCGAACCGTCTCGCCTGGCCCGGATTCGCGGGGGGGCGGGTTCCTTCCGTTGGGCCCCGGACGGAGGCCGTATCGCCTTCGTGAGCGCCCGAGGCGACCACGCGTTCGTCGGGATCGTCGAACGCAGCGACGGTACGGTCCGTTACCTCGACCCGAGTGTAGCGAACGACTCCAATCCCGCGTGGAGCCCGGACGGGAGCGAGATCGCCTTCCTGCGCGTCCCCAACGAACGGGTCGTGCATATGTTCGCCCCGCGACGAGAGGCCCTGCCCTTCTCGATACGCGTCGTGGAGGTCGGATCCGGGTCGGCGCGGGAGATCTTCAGGGCCCGCAACGGTGTGGGCAGCGTCTTCAGCGGGGTGACCGCCTCCAACCAGCTGTTGTGGGGCGCGGACGACCGAATCGTCTTCCCCTGGGAGGGCGACGGCTGGAAGCACCTGTACAGCGTGCCTGCAGCCGGAGGCGAAGCCCAGCGGATCACACCGGGCGAAGGCGAAGTCCAGCATGCCTCGATGTCGGCAGATCGGACCGCCGTGCTCTTCGACTCGAACGCCGACGACATCGAGCGGAAGCACGCCTGGCGTGTGCCGGTAGGGGGCGGTGCAGCGGAGCTCCTGACTCCAGGCACCGGCGTCGAATGGAATCCGATCCAGCTCGCCGAGGGCGCGGTGGCGTACCAGGCCTCGACGTGGTCCGACCCGGCGCATACCGAGGTCGTCGTCGATGGGCGGCGCATTCGAGCCAGCCCGGAGGTGCCCGCGAGCTTCCCTCGTGCGCGCATGGTCGAGCCCGAGGCGATCCACTTCACAGCCGCGGACGGGATGTCGATCCCAGGCCAACTCTTCGTCCCGCCCGACCTCCAGCCCGGCCAGCGCCGGCCTGCGGTGTTGTTCTTCCACGGCGGCTCCCGCCGTCAGATGCTGCTCGGCTTCCACCACCGCGGCTACTACCACGGCTCGTTCGCGATGAACCAGCTCCTGGCCAACGCCGGATACGTGGTCCTGTCGGTGAACTACCGGTCCGGCATCGGCTACGGGATGGAGTTCCGCGAGGCGCTCGAGTACGGAGCGACCGGGGCGAGCGAATTCAACGACGTCGTCGGAGCAGGCCTGTACCTCCAATCCCGGGACGACGTCGATCCGGAGCGGATCGGCCTATGGGGAGGCTCGTACGGCGGCTATCTCACGGCACTGGGGCTGGCTCGGGCATCCCACTTGTTCAAGGCCGGCGTAGACATCCACGGCGTTCACGACTGGAACGTGGTGATCAACGGCTTCCGCCCCTCGTACGAGCCTGAGGACTACCCCGAATTCGCGGAGCTGGCCTACGCATCGTCCCCGATGGCCTTCCTCGACGGTTGGCGCTCTCCGGTCCTCCTCATCCACGGAGACGACGACCGGAACGTCCCCTTCAGCGAAACGGTCGATCTCGCGGAGTCGTTGTCCCGTCGGGGCGTCGAATACGAACAACTCGTCTTCCCTGATGAGGTCCACGGCTTTCTCTTACACGAGAACTGGGTGCGAGCCTTCGAGGCGACGCTCTCCTTCTTCGACCGAAAGCTCACACGCCCGGTGTCCTAGACCGGGCCTTCTGGGAACTCCACGATGCTGAACGCCCTCGCCTTCGCCGGCCTGATCCTCTTCGGAGCGGATCGCCCCCTCGTCTGTGCACCCGAGGCCACGGGACCCGTGGACGACGATCTCCGCGTGATCTTCGAGCAGGGGCGCAGCTACACCGACTTCCTCGACAACGCGACACGTCGCGCCGAGCTCTGGCACGGCAACACCGAGAAGGCCGAGGAAATCGACGCGGCCCTGGTCGAACGGGCCCGTGCGGTCGGCGGAACCTGGTACTTCCTCGCCGTCGCGGTCGACTCGTGTTCCGACTCCGTGAGCACGATCCCGTACCTCGCCGAGCTCGTCGCCCAGGTCCCCGGCCTCGACATGCGGATCGTCGATTCGACCGTCGGCCGAGAGATCATGGAGAGCCATCGGACCCCGGACGGGCGGGCAGCGACGCCGACGGTCCTGCTGCTGAACACCGCGTACGAAGAAGCCGGTTGCTTCATCGAGCGGCCGCTGACCCTCCAGACGTGGATCCTGGAGAACGACGAGTTGCCCAGTGAGCAGGTGTACCAGGAGAAGATGGAGTGGTACGCCACGGACTCCGGCCACGAGACGGTCGAAACCTTCGTCGAGATGCTGGAAGCGGCCGCCGCGGGGAGCGAAGCCGTCTGCCGATAGCGTCAAACCGGCGGTAGAAGCGGGGCGGAACTACTGGGAGACCTGGTTCCGCCCCTTCTTCTTGGCTCGGTACAGCGCCTGGTCGGCCCTCTTCAACACCACCTCGTACGGGTCCTTCCCATCGGTGCTCGCCACACCAAGGCTGATCGTGACCTGGAGCTCCTTCGACTTGCGGATCTCTGTCGTCCCGTCGGGGCGATCCCGAGGGCGTTTCCACGACCGGATGTGGAAACGGGCGTCCTGAATGTTCTCTCGAATCGCCTCGAGGTGGTCCATCGCCTGCTCACGGGTGCGCCCCGGAAAGAGTAGCGTGAACTCCTCCCCGCCGTAGCGGTACGCGCGCCCGCCTCCGGGCCCCCTCTGCAAGCGGGAGGCGACGAGCTTCAGGACCTGATCTCCGACGTCGTGTCCGTGCTTGTCGTTGAACTTCTTGAAGTGATCCACGTCCACCATCGCGATCGCGTACGTGCCTTTGGCACCGTCCAGATACTGCATCAGGGCTCGGCGACCCGGCAGCCCGGTGAGCTCGTCTCGGTAGGCGAGCACGTACGACGTCTCGACGATCCCCAGCGTGAGGGTCAGGCCGCTCGCCATGACGAAGAGCGCGGACCCCGCGCGGCCCATCTCCGGATGCATCGCCACGAGGAGTAGGAGCACGGCCCATACGAAGGATCGCTCGACGGGCCCCCGGTACCGGTGAAAGCCGTACGCGACGCCGAGCAGGGCCAGCCCGGTCACGACAAGCGTGAGCAGGGGGTACCCGGGCCACACGACGTTTTCGAGCGGTAAGACCTTCAGATTCGTCGCAAAGTTCTGGACCCGCTCGTATCCGGCGAAGTACAGCCCTCCGATCGCGGCGACCACGCTCAC
The DNA here is from genome assembly GCA_039030015.1 of Gemmatimonadota bacterium. Taxonomy (GTDB): domain Bacteria; phylum Gemmatimonadota; class Gemmatimonadetes; order Longimicrobiales; family Gaopeijiaceae; genus UBA2589. The sequence continues at coordinate 5,958 of JBCCEZ010000017.1, forward strand.
GATGACCGCCTGAATCACGCCGATCTGCGACGCGACCCCGCGATCCCGCACGACACCGAGCATCCCCATCAGCAAGATCACGACCGTACCGAGTCCCATCAGGAGCTCGACCGGGTTGGGGCTCCCCACGATCGCGATATCCATCCACGCCAGAATCGTGAGCGCGATGAAGGCACGACTCCGATAGAAGACCCAGGCCAACGCCAACCCGGCTCCGTACGCCACGAGCCCGTACGTCTCGGCGAAGTTCTCGACGTACTCGTCCGACGCGAGGGACATGAAGCCAATCGCCAGCAGCAGCACGGCACCGCCAGGCAACAGGGCGCGAAGGGCGCGGATCAAATCAGGTCGAGGGGCTGTCGGAGAGCGTCGGCCCGGACAAAGTAGAGATCGGCCGGGGCCGGAGGAAGCAAGACGTTGAGGAGATTGATCGGACCCGCTCTTTCCGGTAGCCTTCCGCGCCTTCAGATGCACCTGCGTCGCGGAGCGGCTCCATGGCCGAATTCGTGCTCTTTTTCGCCTCTCTCTTCTCGATCGTCAATCCGTTCTCGGCGATCCCGACCTTCGTCAGCCTCACCGGGCACGTCCCGCCCAAGGAGCGGCGGGGGATGATCACTCAAACGGCGACCGCCGTCTTCGTGATCCTCGCCCTGTCGTACTTCACCGGGCAGGGGCTCCTACGCTTCTTCTCGATCAGCGTGTCGTCGCTCCGGGTGGCCGGTGGTCTCGTCATCTTCAGCATGGCCTGGTCGATGCTCCAGGCACGCATCAGTCCGCAGAAGCAGACAGCGGCCGAGCGGGCCGAGGCCAAGGCCGAGACCGGCGACCGGGCCATCGCGGTCGTTCCGTTGGCGATGCCGCTTCTGGCTGGACCGGGTGCGATCTCGCTCATGATCATCGCCGCCGGGCAGGCCGAGGGGCTCCAAGACCACGTGCTCGTGATCTTGGCGGCGGCACTGCTCGCCACGATTGCGTGGACGATCCTCCAGGCGGCCGGACCGATCGCGAAAGGGTTGGGCACGACCGGGATGAACGTCGCCACGCGCTTCATGGGGCTGATCCTCGCGGCTACCGCGGTCGAGTTCATCACGTCGGGACTGTCCGAGATCTTCCCAGGGTGGGCCATCGGCTCGTGAGGCACTGCGACACCGGTGTGGCGTGGGGGGTCGGGCTGGCCTCTGCGGTCGGAGCGCTCACCGGGATCCGAGCGATCGCCTCCGTAACGGCGGGCGGGCCCACACCCCTCCTTCGCACAGAGACCCTTCCCCGGGTCGACCACGGGCTCGCGTGGACGGACGGGGCGCTCTGGCCGGCGGACTTCCAGATGATCGGGTCGGACGCGCTGGTCCGGTCGCTGGTGGTCATGGCCTCGTGCGTCCTGATCGTGGCGTTGTTGAACACGGTCGTCCTCCTCGCGGAGGGAGCATCGGGGCGACGGCAGCGCGAAGCCGTCCGGCTGGCGCTCGGCATCGCCCCCCGAGCGCACCTTCGGGCGTTGCTCCGGCCGATTGCCGTCATCGGGGGGGCCGCAGCGGGGCTCGGTGTGGTCGCTGGGCTGGCCGCGGGCTCGGCGATGCGCGCCAGTTGGCCCGGTTCCCTGGCACCGTTGGCGTCGGGAGCGCCCGGGGCGATCGATACCATCGTCGGACTGATCCTGGCCGTGTGCGTCGTCGTCGGGGCACAGTCGTCCGGACTCCGCTACGTGCGACGTCCGGGAGCGGCGGCGAGCCTACTCCGCAGCGGTGGTCGGGCCGGCGACGAGCCGGCGGCCGTCTTCGCGCGGAGCGCCCTCTCCGTGGCCCACGTCGCCGTCGCTGCCTCGGCTCTTCTGGTGGCCCTCCTCAGTCGGGCCACTTTGCCCGATCCGGTCGAGTCCGGACCATCGGACGAGACGCGCGTGCTGGCCCTGTCCGGTACATCCGACCGACCGCTCGGCAGCCTACTCGGGGAGCTCCGCGAGGCCGAGGGCGTGACCTCCGTCAGCGACTCGGCCCCGGGGGCCCTGGTGGGCCTCGGACTGCGAGATCTCGTGGTCACGGAGTGCGGGAACTGCTGGCGAAGCATGCTCCCCGCCCCTCTCTGGAGCGCCCTCGCGGATCATCACGTCGTGGGGCCCGATTGGTTCGACCACGCGGGAGTCGAGATCGTGGCCGGTCGGACCTTCGCTGAAGTCGATGCGACCGAGATCGGCCCGGTGGCTGTGGTGGACGAACTCTTGGCAGCCACCGCCTTCGAAGACGGCGAAGCGATCGGCCGGAGGCTTCGAGTGGGGCGTGACTACGAGACGTGGTACACCGTGATCGGGATCGTCGCCGACCACTCGCGCCCCGTAGTGGGGGAAGATGGCCGTCGCGAGACGGTCTACCTGTCGAGTAGGCAGCTCCACGTTCAGGATCCACGCGTGATCCTTCGCGCGTCCGATGACGGGCTGGACGAAGCAATGAGAATCGTCGAGGCCGCCGGGATGGAGGTGACGTTCGCGGGAGGGCTCTCGGAGTACAGGATGCGCCATTCCGACGCCTTTCGATGGCTCGGTGTCGTCGGCTCGGTGCTCGCGCTCCTCGCCCTCCTTCTCGCGGGCCACGGCACGTGGATGGCATCCCTTCAGTCCACACGGAGACGACGCGCCGAATTCGCGCTGCGTCAGGCCGTGGGGGCGAAACCCGGCGACCTCATCGCCCTCGCGCTGAAAGAGCGCATCGGCATCGTCGCGTGGGGACTCCTGGGCTTCGCCCTGTTGGGTACCACCCTGTCGGCGCTGATGCTGAGCGAGTCGTCGGTCGGCGTCGCCCCCTATCTGTGGGCGGCGACATGCGTGTCGGTTCTCTCGATCGGATCGGCCGTGCACGCCGCCGTCGAGTCGACCCGTACGCGCCCAGGCACCGTGCTCGACTGACGCCCGGGGCGGCCAGACACGGAACCGGATTCGGGAAGAAGGTGTTCGTTACCCAAACGCAGCACCTACGTTGGACCACACTCCCGAATCGAGACCGCCGGAGCATCCGATGATCATCCGACGCCCCAACGACATCCCGTCCTCCGAGATCACCCCGGAGTCCGTGTACGTGAACCGCCGGAAGTTCATCAAGGCCGCAGCGGCCGGCGCCGCAGGGTTCGCGATGGGTCCCGCAGCTTTGGGCGCGAGCGAGCACGGGGTTCGGCAGTCGCAGGAGATCCCGGCGCGCTTCGCGACGCTGCGCTCCGAGCTCGACGAGGAGCTCAACTCGTACCGCGACGTCACGACCTACAACAACTTCTACGAGTTCGGCACCGGTAAGGACGACCCTCACAAGAACTCGGATGACTTCAACCCGAGCCCGTGGACCGTCCGCATCGGTGGCCACGTGAACAAGCCGGGTGAGTATCACCTCGAGGACCTGGTGTCTGGCCTGACGATGGAGGACCGGGTCTACCGCCTCCGCTGCGTCGAAGCCTGGTCGATGGTGGTCCCGTGGTACGGCTTCCAGCTTTCGTCGCTGATCAACAAAGTCGAACCGACGGGCAACGCGAACTATCTCGAGTTCAAGACGGTCGTTCGCCCGGCAGAGATGCCCGGTCAGAACCTTCCGATCCTCGATTGGCCGTACGTCGAAGGGTTGCGCATGGACGAAGCCATGCACCCGCTGACGATCCTGGCCACCGGCGTATACGGCATGGATCTACCGAACCAGAACGGAGCTCCGCTCCGGCTCGTCGTGCCCTGGAAGTATGGCTTCAAGGGGGTCAAGTCGATCGTCAGCATCGACTTCGTCGAAGAGATGCCGCTGAACACGTGGCAGCAGCAGAATCCGTACGAGTACGGCTTCTTCGCGAACGTGAACCCGAACGTGAGCCACCCGCGGTGGAGCCAGGCCCGCGAGCGTCGCCTCCCCAGCGCGTTCCGCAACTTCGACACGATGATGTTCAACGGGTACGCCGATCAGGTCCAGCATCTGTACGCAGGGATGGACCTCGAGCGCTGGAAGTAGCGACGAGTCGGTCGAAGACGGCGTAGCGTATCATGAATCCGAAGCGAGCGGTCCTCGCGCTCAAGATCCTCCTGTGGATCTCGGCGCTGGCCCCGGCGACATGGCTGACGGTCGGCTACTTCCAGGGTTGGCTCGGCGCGAATCCGATCGAGAAGATGACGCGGTGGACGGGCATGACCGCCATCGTTCTCCTGCTCGTCACGCTCGCCGTGACCCCGATCCGTCGCCTGACAGGGTGGAACCCGATCATCAAGCTTCGGCGACCGCTCGGCCTCTTCGCCTTCTTCTACGGCGTCCTGCACTTCTCGGTCTGGTTCGTCTTCGACTCGCTCTTCGACTTCGGCTACATGTTCGAAGACATCATGGAGCGGAAGTACATCACCGTGGGCATGGCCGCGCTCGTGATCATGCTTCCGCTCGCCATCACGTCGACCACGGGGTGGATCCGACGGCTCGGCAAGCGATGGACGAGACTGCACCAGGCGTCGTACGTCGCGGCCGGCTTGGCCGTCCTCCACTACTTCTGGCTCGTGAAGGCGTTCCCCCGCCTTCCGATCACCTTCGGTGTGATCCTCGTGGTGCTCCTCGCGCTGCGACACCCCCGCTTCGCGCGGAAGAAGAAGTCCAGGCCGAAAGCATCGAAGTCAGACGCACCCGCCACGGCCTAGGCGGCCACCCGACCGCAGCACGCGGTCCGGTGAGGCGGGGCGGCGCGAGGCCGACCCCGCTCAGTGGTTCAACGTGTAGAGGATGATGTTGATTCCCAACGCGTACGCATCGGGTGAGAAGAGGTAGAAGAACTCGTCGTCCTCTCCCTCCCGCTCCCAGCCGTCCGCGATGTCGGTGTTGTGGGTCATCAACACCATGGGGTGTCCCCGGTCGTCGAAGATGCCCCTCAGGTGAGGAGTGTCGCTGTAGCCGCCCTGTTCGGACGTGTCTCGGCGTCCACTCCGCCGCCAATATTGGATCGACGGGACCTGTGGGACCTCGGGGACCGCGTACAGCGTGCTCATGATCGGGTGATCCGGTCCGATGTCGACGTACGCGCGTCCCGGAAGCACTCGACCGAGTTCGGTCATCCATTGGTCGGAGGCCCACGGCCCCCAGAAGTCGTCGACGAAGAGGACTCCGCCTTTCGCGAACCAGAGCGCGAGCCGCTCCACCTCCTCGTCGGAGAAGCGGACCGTCCCCGCATCGGACATGAAGAGGAAGGGGCACTCGAAGAGCTCTTCCTGAGTGGCTCGAACCACGGCGAAGCCGGGCCACCCATCCTCCCACTCCGACGGTCGCACGGAAGTCAGCTCCTCGAGGCGTTCTATGAAGTTCCAGTCGGAGCCGGGGTAGTCGGTGTTCCACCCGTGGCCGAGGGGCTCACGGCGGACGTGCCGGTAGTGGAGACGACAGAAGGTGAATCCCCGGTCTCGCACGCCGTTCTCCGCGGCCGGGAGCCCTTCCCTGACCGGGTCGGGACGCCAGCCACCGCTCCCCCAATACCGTCGGGGCCGCTCTTGGAAGCCCGCGAGAACGACGATGAGCGCGCCGGCCAGGAGCCACGCCCTCCGCGCCTTCATCGTGCCGGAAAAGTGACCGAGAGGAACCGCTCGAGGATCGCGGTCGTGTGGTCCGTGTCCGGCATGGTGGAGGCCAGTTCGTCGAGCGACGCAGAGCCGGTCAGCGGGACGTACGAGGGGTACCGACGCATCCGGTCGAGGAAGCCCTCCCGATCCAGCTCCGGATGGAACTGCGTCGCATAGATCGGCTTGCCCTCGAAGCGGAACGCCTGATGCTCCGATCGCTCGCTCGTAGCCAGGAGGACCGTGCCTTCGGGAAGGGACACGACGTGATCCTCATGGCCCGCGATCGCTTGAAAGCGCGCTCCCAAGGGCCCGAACACCGGATCCGATTGCCCGGCATCGGTAAGCGCCATCCACGTCGCCCCGACCTCGGCTCGGTCCCGATCCGTGACGACCTCACCACCCATCGCACGCGCCAGTGCCTGGAATCCCCAGCAGGACGCAAAGGTCGGCTTCGCGGTGTCCACCAGCCCTCTCATCGCCTCGAGGGCCCCCGCCAACCATGGACCTCCTCGAACGACCGAATAGTCCCCGCTGCCCCCGAGCAAGACGACGTCGACGTCGTCGATCAGGGCCTGTGACGGAGCGCCGGACAGCAGGTCGAAAATTCGGATCTGAGCCGGATCGCACGCGAAGCAGCGTTCGAAGCACCCGATCTCGTGCTCACGCATTGGGTCGTCATCGTCCCGCACCTGGAGGAGGAGAAAGCGTAGCTCCGACGCGTTCGGCACAAGTCTACTCGCCGTCCAAAGTGTCGACGCTCACCGACGGCGCTCCGTCCCGGTCCACGTGGACCCGAACGGACATGGGCTGGCAACACACCACACAATCCTCGACGTACTCCTGCAGCTCTCCCCCGGCAGGGTCGACCCCGAGCTCCAGGGGTTCCCCGCAATACGGGCACGAGACGTTGGCCGCATCGGTGAGGTCGAACGCATCGGGCCCCTCCTCCGGCTCATCGGTGTCGTCGCTGTCGTAGAAGTCGAACATCTTCGGAGGTCACTCCGGGAGGATGACAGTACCTGCTTCGAGTCGCACGAGGTCCGCCAGTCGATCGAGCGACCCGATCACAGACGGCCGTCCGGTCTCCGCCGTGAACGTGCGGGCTGCGTCCACCTTCGCGCCCATCGAACCCGGAGGTAGCTCGAGCGTCTCCAATTCGTCCGGGGTGGTCCGGCCGATCAAACGCTCGTTCGGGCCGCGCCAGTCGACGTACACGCCCGCGACATCGGTCGCGAGCACGAGGACGTCCACATCGAGCTGTCGCGCGAGCAGCGCGCTCGCCCGATCCTTGTCGATGACCACGTCCGCCCCGATGAGCGTGCCGTCCTTCGCGTACATCGTCGGGATACCCCCGCCGCCTGCGCAGATCACGACGGTACCCTGCTCGAGCAACCACTCGATCGGTCGGACCTGGAAGACACGGAGGGGGCGAGGCGAAGGGACCACGCGTCTCCAGCCATCTCCGTCCGGCGCCACCACCCACCCCCGGCCGTCGGCCAAGGTGCGCGCCTCCGCCTCGGTGTACACGGCCCCGATCGGCTTCTGCGGGTTGGCGAAGGCGTCATCGTCCGGATCGATCTCCACCATGGTGAGGACCGTCGCCAATGGCTTCTCGAAGGGCAGGACGTTCCCGAGCTCCTGCTCGATCACGTACCCGATCCACCCGTCCGTCTTGGCACCGAGCACATCCAACGACTTGCCACCGGTCCCTGGAAACGCGGCCGCTTCCTCGGCCAACATGCCGATCTGAGGTCCGTTCCCGTGGGTGACGACCAGCTCGTTCTCCAACGCAACCGGGGCGAGTTGCTGCACCGCCGCACGCACGTTCATCCGTTGCGCCGCGGCCGTCAGAGGTTCGCCGCGCCGGAGCAGTGCATTGCCCCCCAGCGCAGTCAGGACCCGCATCGTCAGCCGAGCGTCGAGACGAGAATGGCCTTGATCGTATGCAGCCTGTTCTCCGCCTGGTCGAAGACGACCGAGTGCTCCGACTCGAAGACTTCTTCGGTCACCTCGAGCCCGTCCAAACCGAACTTCTGGAAGACCTCTTCACCGATCTTCGTGTCCCGATTGTGAAAGGCCGGGAGGCAGTGCATGAACTTGGCGTCCGCATGCCCCGTGGCCGTCATCACGGCTCGGTTGACCTGGTACGGTTGGAGCAACCCGATGCGCTCGGCCCAGACCGAGTCGGGTTCACCCATCGAGACCCAGACGTCCGTGTGCACGAAGTGGGATCCGGCCACCCCCTCCTCCACATCGGCGGTCACCGTCACCGAGCCACCCGTCTCGCTCGCGATCGCACGGGCCCGCTCGATCAGCCACGACTCGGGCCACAATTCGACGGGTGCGACGATCCGGACGTCCATCCCGAAGAGCACGCCCCCGACCATCAACGAGTTCCCCATGTTGAAGCGCGCGTCACCGAGGTAGCTGAACGCCACGTCCCCGAGCTCGCCGGCAGCGTGCTCCTTCATCGTCATGACGTCCGCGAGAATCTGCGTCGGGTGGTACTCGTCGGTCAGACCGTTCCACACCGGGACGCCCGCGTGCTCGGCCAACTCCTCGACGATGCTCTGCGCGAAGCCTCGATACTCGATGCCGTCGAACATCCGCCCGAGGACGCGAGCGGTGTCCTTCATCGTCTCTTTGTGCCCGATCTGCGTGCCCGAAGGCCCCAGGTAGACGCAGTGCGCCCCTTGATCCAGCGCCGCCACCTCGAACGCACACCGTGTCCTCGTCGAGCCCTTCTCGAAGATCAGGGCGAGGTTGAGCCCTTCGAGCCGCTTCTGCTCGATCCGTGAGGCCTTCTCGTGCTTCAGCTGCTCGGAGAGCGTTAGGAGGTGGTGAAGTTCTTCGGGCGAGAAATCGAGGAGCTTCAGGAAGCTCCTCCCACGAAGGTCGACGGTCATATGGCCTGGCGTCCTAGGTCTCGAGCGGGTCCCGAAGGATCGGACACGTCATGCAGTGCCCTCCTCCACGCCCGCGGCCAAGCTCCGACCCGTCGATCTCGAGAACCTCGATCCCGGCGTTGCGAAGCTTGCGGTTGGTGAACTCGTTCTTCGAATACCCTACCACCACGCCGGGCTCCAGGGCCACGACGTTGTTTCCGTCATCCCACTGCTCTCGTTCGGCCTGGTACTCGTCGCCACCGGTGGTCACGACGCGGAGCTTCCCGAGGCCCAATGCGTCGGCGACGGCGCCGAGGAAATCGGGCTCTCTCCGGACGTCCAAGGACCCCAGTGCATCACCGGGCCGGATCGAAAACGCCACGATGCCATCGACGACGGCCGGGTACACCGTCACGGCGTCGCGGTCCAAGAAGGTGAACACCGTATCCAGGTGCATGTGGGCGCGGTCCTTCGTCATCTGACAGGCGATCACACGCTCCGCCGCGCCGGCCTCGAAGAGCGACTTCGCGAGCTGTTCGGCCATGACCGGCGTCGTGCGCTCGGAGCACCCGACGAGGACACACCCGTTCCCGATCGGCATCACGTCCCCGCCCTCGAGCGAGGAGTGGCCGAAGTCCTCGAGATCGAAGCCACCGTGGCCGCCGTCCGGCGGATACCAGTAGCTGAAGTCCCCGTTGGCGAAGGACGGATGGTGACGGTAGATCGCGCCGACATTCACCACCTCGAGTTGCCGCACCTTCGAGTACATCGGGTTGAGCGACACCCCTCCGTAGATCCAGCAGGACGAGTCACGAGTGAAGAGCGAGTTCGGCAGAGGCGGCAGGATGAAGTCCTTCTCCGTGTACATCTGACCCGTCACCGATCGACTCAGGTCGACGTCGTGGATCTCCCCCGGCGACAAGCCACCGATGAGGTGGCGAGCGAGGAGGGACGCATCCATCTCTCGGAGGAAGGCACGCAGCTCGTCGGCCAGCCCGACGCCTACCGTCAGCTCGTGTACGACCCCGTCGAGGATCTCACGCCGCGCTTCAGGCACCGCCTCGAGGGTCTCGGCCAGCAACTCTTCGAGCAGGAGGACCTCGACCTCTCGATCGCGCAGGAGGCTCACGAACTCGTCGTGCTGCTCTCCGGCCTTACGGACCCACAGGACATCGTCGAAGAGCAGGTCGGACGCATTGGACGGAGTCAGACGCTGTAGAGAGAGTCCGGGTCGATGAAGCAGGACTCGACGGAGGCGGCCGACTTCCGACCCGACATAGAATCCGGTCATGATGCCCATGGGCGGGATGGGGCGCGACGGCAGGATTGTACCGCGCTCCGTCCGTCGGCGTCTACGGTTGTGAACGCGACATCAGACGGTGACCTGCGCTATCGCTCCAGCGGAATCACCACCTCGATCGTCTTCGTCGATCGATCCGTGTTGATGATCTCGTTGGTGCCGTCCCTGCAACTGGAGCAGCCCATCGACGCCTGTACATCTCCGTCGACCCAAATACGCATTTCGCGCACCGGCTTGCCGTCGACGGTCGGCGTCGCGAGCAACCGGATCGCGGTCGGGATCAGAGGGGTCAGATTCAGCGAATGACTCCACACTTGGTCGGCGGAGGCTTGGGTGCTGTTCGAGCCCACGAAGTACCGGATCGAGCACCCGTCGCAGACGACCTCCAGCCGAACCCGGGTGACCCGGACCCCGTCGCGGCGCGCCGATGCCCCGCCGGCAAAGGGGTCGGGCGGGCCCGGCCGCGGCGTGCAGGCCGTGAGGAGTAGGACGAGCACACCGAGCACTCGGCCGGGGTTCAGCACGCGTCTGGATACCATGAGAGTCACCTCCTCGGTCACCGGCCCGATCGTGAGGGGGCCGGTGGATCCGTGCAAGTCCTCTGCGCTCAGCCGCCGCGGATTCGATGCGTCGCCGCTCTCCCCGCCCTACCTTCCGGATCGCCGTCCCCCGTAGCCCGACGATGCCATGCGCCGCTCATCGACGCTCCTCCTGATCGCCGCCCTTCCTCTCACGGGTTGCGGACCGGCCGGGGGAAGCCCGAGTGGGGCGGATCCCCTCCCCGAGGAGCTGGAAGCCAGGGTCGAGGCTCGGCTCGATGCACTCGACGCGAACACGTCGGTCTTCGCGCTCCACCTTCCCACCGGCCGGCAGGTCGCCGTCCGCGCGGATCAACCGATGAACACGCTCAGCGTGATCAAGATTCCGGCGATGGTGTTGGCGTTTCGCGACCACGCCGCGGGCCGGATCGACCTCGATGCGCGGGTCACGATCGGCGAGGACGACCTCCGCCGAGGGTCAGGGCTGGTGCAGACGTTCGCGCCCGGGCTGCAGCCCACCCTACGCGATCTGGTGCGGCAGATGATCATCACGTCCGACAACACCGCGACCGACCTCGTGGCCGAGGCCGTCGGCCTCGACCGGGTCAATGCGTGGCTGGAGAGTGAGGGGTACGAAGAGACCGCCTTCCGGATGACCACCGGAGACCTCTTCCGAGAGGTTTGGGTTCGGGCCGACCCAGCACACGCCACGCTCACCGATCGCGAGGTGTTCGAGCGTGGATTCCCCGCGGATGCCGAGGCGTCGACCCGGTCGTTCGCGCTCGAAGGAGACTCGACGGCGTGGCTCGGCCGAACCACGGCCCGAGAGATGACTCGCCTCCTCGCCCAGATCCTTCACGAGGAGGTGGCTGGGCCGGCCGACTCCGCCGAGATGGTCGACATGCTTCGCGGGCAACTATACTCCAGCCGTCTACCCCAACGGGTACGGTGGAGCGGCGTTGGAATCGCGCACAAGACCGGCGACTGGCCCCCGATCGCCGGCAACGATGTGGGCATCCTCTTCTACAACGGGGGCCCGACGATCGTCTCCGCCTTTGCGACCCAGAACACCGGGGACTTCTTCGAGCTCGAGGCCACCCTCGGCCTCATCGCTCAGGATCTCGTCGAGGCGTGGCGATAGCTCTTCGCCTATTGCATCCGCTCTAGGGCCATGCGAACCGCCTCGTAGGCGTTGACGACACGACCGGTCGCCGAGAGGCGACCGAACGAAATGCGCTCCCCGTCGAGCGATCCCGGCAACGTGACCTCCTGCCCGGAGTAGTCGATCGCAGACTCGAGAAGGATCCGCTTCACGTCGGCCGCCGTCAGGTTCGGGAAGTACGCCATGAGCAGTGCGGCGACCCCGCTCACGACGGGTGCCGCCATGCTCGTGCCGTCCTCTCGCTCGTACTCACTGCCCGGCACGGTCGAGAGAATGTCGACGCCAGGTGAGAAGACATCGACGACCGTCTGGCCGTAGTTGGAGAAGGACGCCGCCAAAGTGTCGACCATCCAGTTCGCGGCTCCGACCTCGATCCAGAGCTCGGACCGGGCGCCGTCTTGGAGAACCGGCGTCGGGAAGTTGTCCGCCGTCTCGATGTCCTCGCCGTCGTTCCCGGCGGCGTGAACCATCAGGACCCCCGCCTCGTCGGCGTACCGAACGGCGGCGTCGACCAGCTCTTTACGGGGGGAGTGCGTCTTTCCGAAGCTCATGTTGATGATGTGGGCCCCGTTGTCGACGGCATACCGAATCGCGTTCGCCACGTCCTTGTCTCGCTCGTCACCGTCCGGAACCGTGCGAATGGTCATCAGGCGCACGTTCGCGCCGATCCCATCGATCCCCTCGTCGTTCCCCCGGACGGCGCCGATGATCCCTGCGACGTGCGTGCCGTGCGAGGCGTCCGGCCCCATCACGTCCGCGTTCCCGTAGACCCTCTCCGACCCGTTCGCGTAGTCGTCGCCGACGATCGAGCGCGCGTCGAAGTCGGGGTTCAGGCCGTACTCCATGAGGCCCGCGTACGCTTCCTCTGCCTCCTCGAGAATGTCTCGGCTGATCCCAGCATCCTCGAGCTGCAGCCACAGGGCTCGGGCCTGCCCGACCTGCTGGTCGAGCGAGCTCACGCCCTCCACGACGTCACGGGTCAGCTCGTCTTGCCCGGTCGCCCGCTGGAGCACGGGCTCGGCAAAGTCCAACGCACCGCCGATCTGTCCGATCTGCTCGAGGATGCCCTGCGTCTCGGCTCGGCGCTCTCCGAAGGCGGTCTCGATCTCGTCGCAGCTGTCCCCACCTGGCGGGGTCTCTCCTGCCTCGCAGCGCACGTAGAGTCTCGTGACCTCGAGGCTTTCGTGCCCCACGTTCTGGCCGTCGGCACCCCCGATGAAGTTCCAGCCGTAGACGTCGTCGACATACCCGTTGCCGTCGTCGTCGACTCCGTTGGCCGGTGTTTCCCCAGGGTTCGTCCACAGATTCGCCCGCAGGTCGACGTGCGTCGTGTCGATGCCTCCGTCGATCACCGCGACGACCACCTCACGCTGGGGCGTGCGCCCGGCCAAGAGCTCGCGGTAGGCGCGCGTCGCGCTGACGCCCGGTACCCGGTCCTCTTCCAGATCCAGGAGCTGCCAAGCGTCCGGCGCCTCTTCGAGGGGCGGAAGCTCTGCATTGGGAGCCATCGGATGGATCGCCGGTCCCGCATCCGGCGCGATGCCGGGCCTGGCGTCGGGTGCCGGTGTGGCCTCAGCGGGTTCCGAAGCCGGCGGTGCCGGGGGAGGAGCGTCCGCCACGGGCGCCGCCGAGGCGCAGCCGACGAGAAAGACGAGGATGGTCGCGGGCAGTAGACGAAAGCGCATCGGAATTCCTGGATCCTGCGGACGGTCGGGACGAGTGCCGGGGGCGGGACTTGAACCCGCAAGGGCCGAAGCCCGGGGGATTTTAAGTCCCCTGTGTTTACCGATTTCACCACCCCGGCGTTCGGCGGAGAAATAGAACGGCTGCTGTGCGGCGCGGGCACCCCCGCTCCTCAGTTCACGCCACCGACCTGGTAGACGAAGCCGTTCCGACTCGAGACCCATGCACTGGACGTCGACGGATCGAGCGCAACGCCGGACATACCCGTGACTCCCGTCCCTGACAGATCGATGTCCCGCAGCCATTCACCGGTCGGAGAGAAGACACGGATCGACGCCTGTGCGTCGCTGACCACATAGAGGTTGCCGGTGACCGCATTCACGTCGATGTCGCCGTAAAAGACGTCCCACGGCGTCGGGGCACCGGGGGCCGCAACCGGGAAGGTGTTGAGCACCGCACCGGTGGTCATGTCGATCTCTTCGATCTGGTCGACGCTCCAGTGGACGGCGTAGAAGGTCCCCCGCTGAGGATGGTGCGCCCCGCCCACCGGCTGACTCGGCGACTGCACGGTGAGCGAGTCCACGACGATCCCCGTGGCCGGGTCGATCCCGTAGATCGTCCCCGGGGTGGTCTCCCCGTTGAACACCAGGACGGTTCCGGCCGGAAGGGCCGTGGTACCCAAGGTTGCGGGGACGTTCAGCACGTCGATGTCGATGTCGTTGGAGCTCGTGCCCGGACGCGTGATGGAGTCGGTGGTCTGAACACCCGCGGCTGTGAAGACGTTGATCACGGCGGAGAAATCGTCGTGCACGTACAGGTTGCCGGACTGCGGATCCCTCGCGATCGCGACGAGCTGTCCGCGGCCGCTGTCGAACGAGGAGACGAGCGTCGCCCCCACGCCCGTCTCGAACGTCCATTGAAGCGCCGTCGCGGCGACGTTGCCGGCCTCGTCTCGCACGTCGGCGTCGAGGTCGACGGTGTAGACCGCCATCGTGTCCAGGGCGGCATCGGGAGTGAGGGTCGCGGTATTGCCCTGCACCGTCACGGTGGCCGGCAGCTGGACCCCGAGGCTGTCTACGAGGGTGAACGACGCGGCGTTCACCGAGAGGGGGTCGATCGCGCCATCGAACTCGATGGTGATCGGAGCTGCCGTCGGGACCCCGACGGCTCCGTCGGCAGGAACGGTCGCCACCACGACCGGAGGGATGGTGTCCGCCGGACGCACATCGACGACGGCGGTGTCGGCGAACGCTCCAGCCGACGCAATCAACTGGACCTGACCCGAGGTCACAGCCTCCACAGAGGTCCCGTCCACCTCGAGGACGGCGGGGTCGGTGCTCGTCCAGAACACCTCGGCGACCGGACCGTCCGTCGTGGCCGAAGCGGCGATGCCGGCCGACTCTCCGATCAGGAGAATGGTCGGTGCCGTCGTGATCTGCACCGACGTCACACCGAAATTCGACAACGGGCCGCGGACCAAGGGCACCTCGGGGGTGATCGGTTCGCCCGGCACCAGCGACAGCGGGTCGGTGCGGCCACTGAACTGGACCAGTTCGGTGCCGTCCTGCGCGACGTGGATCAGGTAGAGGTAGATCACGGCGACCACGGGCCCGGGCGTCCCGACCACGAGATCCAGGACCCACTCATCCGCGTTCGGATCGACGTCGTCGCGGCTCTCCCCAAGTACGGCACCATCGGAGTCCCGAAGCGTCACCGTACGGATGCGCTGGACGGGAAGCGCATCGGCATCCGCCGCCGAGGGGATCAGCGACGGCTGCAGCAGGACCGGAGTCGCCACCCGCTCGATCGGCCCGATGTTGTCGGGCGCACAGCCCGTGAGACCGGTCGCGAAGCACACCCACGCCATGTAGAACGAGCGCCTACGTCGAGACCCTGTAGCAGAGAACATCATGCCCCAAGCATACGAGATTCCACCACCGACGGCACCCGAGATGTAGCTTCCCTGCATGAATCCGAGCCGATTCCGCCGTATCCGAGCCGCACTCGCGCGCCGACAGCCCGACCTGACGGTTCTCATGGATCAGGTCAACAAATCGCACAACTTCTCGGCGATCCTGAGGAACTGCGACGCGGCGGGCGTCCTAGAGGCCCACGTGGTGCCCCCGGAGGAAGGGCTCGACCTCCACCACGGAACGTCGGCCGGTACGAAGAAGTGGATCTCCGTCCATCGCCACACCGCGGTGGACGACGCGATCTCGACGCTCCACGAACGCGGCTTTCGTATCTGGGCGGCCCACCCCTCCGCGACGTCTCTGGACTATCGCGACGTCGACTACACCGGACCCACGGCCATCGTGATGGGAGCGGAGTTGAAGGGCGTATCCGAGCGTGCGCGCTGCCTGGCAGACGGTCACGTCATGGTCCCGATGATGGGTATGGTCCACTCGCTAAACGTCTCCGTGGCGACCGCGCTACTCCTCTTCGAGGCACGACGACAGCGGGAAGCCGCAGGCATGTACGAGACCAGCCGACTCGACCCGGCCGACTTCGAGCGGAAGCTGTTCGAATGGGCGTACCCGAGCATCGCGAAGGCGCGACGGGGGGACGGACGGCCCTACCCCAAGCTGAGTGAGGACGGGGAGCTGCTTCGAGATTGACGCGTGACCGCCGTCAGTCGGTCATGCGTCCCAGTTGGAAACGAAGCGAGTCTTCCACCCCTTCGTAGAAGAACTCGAAGCCCGACTCGAGCAGCTTCGTCGGCATGACACGCTGTCCCCACAGGAGCGCTTCCGTTCCCAGCTCTCCGAAGACCGCCTTCACGGCCAGCGCGGGCACGGGCACGATCGTCGGGCGCCCCAGGGCACGTCCCAAGGCTCCGGTGAAGGTCGAGTTCGGCACGGGGTTGGGCGCCGTCGCATTGACCGGACCGCTGAGGTTCTCGGCATAGATGGCATGCACGATCGAGGCGATCAGGTCGTCCAGGTCGATCCAGCTCATGTACTGCTTGCCGGACCCCAGCCGTCCACCCGCCCCCATCTTAAACGGAAGGAGCATCTGGCCGATGGCACCGCCGGCCGGTGATAGCGCCACGCCGGTGCGTAGGGTGACGACTCGTACTCCGGCCCGTTCGGCAGGCTTCGTCGCCCCCTCCCACGCCCGGCACACCTCGGCGAGGAAGCCTCGACCCGCCGGTGCGGCCTCGGTGATCGTCGTCTGTCCCTGATCCCCGTAGAAGCCGACGGCCGACGCCGAAATGAGCACCCTCGGGCCGTTCGGCATCGACGCCATCGTTCGCGCGATCAGCTCGGTGCCCCGCACTCGGCTCTGCTTGATCGATCGCTTCCGAGCCTCCGTCCAGCGACCGGCCGCGATCGACGTCCCGGCAAGGTGCACAACGGCGTCCACGCCGACGAGCGCCTCGGGGTCCAACACTCCAGCAGCGGGATTCCAGAACGCCGTCCCGTCCTCGAGCTTCCGACTGTCGCGAACGAGGCTGACGACTTCGTGCCCGCCGGTCGTGAGGAAGTGCTTCAAGTTGCTCCCCACGAGCCCGGACGCCCCCGTGATGGCGACCTTCAGGCGCGGCCGATCCGCATGACGGGCGTGCCGCGCCAGATCCGTGAACAGCCGTCGGTAGCGAAACCGGAAGAGACGATCGAGCTCACGTCGGATGAAGGCGGGCCCCACTGCAGCGCCCGCGACGCCGAGTGGCGGCTCCATATCGATATCGTCCGACGCGATCGTACCCCCGCCCTCCCGGGGATCGAATCGGTGCGTGTGCAGCCAGCTCCGCATCGGACCACTGACCTGCTCGTCCTTGAACTGCCGGCCGTACTCGTACCCGTGATGCCGCAGGTCCCACCGAAAGGTGGTAGGGCCGCGCTTGATCTTCAGACTGATCTGCCCGCCGTCTTGGATCCCCCCCGACCTGTGGAGCACTTCGACGTCCCCCCACGGCGGAGTCAGCCGCTCGAGGGCTCCTGGCCGCTCGTGCCAATCGAAGACTTCTTCCGGGCTGTACTTCGGCAACTCGGTGCGATAGGAGAAGCGCATGCGTGCTCAGGCGGTGCGTACGCGGTACGCGTGGGGGAGGCTGTCGCTAAAGATACCCCCGACGTGTACGCAGGTGTCTACTGCTGCCGGCGCTATCCGAAGACGGTCCACGCGACGAGGGACGGGACCAGCTGAACCGTGAGGTTGTCCAACCCGTGGTTGCTTCCCGCTTCCACGATCGCGGCGACCGTGCCACACATCGGCGCGCCCCACCAGGGGATCCCGCCGACCGCGCCGAGCGCGACAGCAGAGCCGAGCGTGGCGAAGATCCAGACGGCCGCAGAGCCCTCCAGGGTTCGCGTCGCGTGGACCCCTGCCAGAGAGGGGACGGAGTACGGGTGCTTCCCGAACCGCGCTCCCGCCGGCTCGCCGGCCGCGTCTCCCCAACCCGCGGCGAGATACCCGACGACGGCGAAGGGGCCCGTGATCCATGCGGCGGCAAGTCCACCCACCGCCGTCGTGATCATCGGGACCAGGATGAAGAGCGTCTGATGAGGAGCGTCCTTCTCACGGGCCATCACGTCGTAGAGGAGGTTCCCCTCCCCTCGCGCGACCGCGAACAGGACCACGGCGGCCAGCACCGTGCCGTAGGCAACCGCGCCGGGAGGTCCCCACGCCAGATGGACGCCGGCGGCGGCCGTGAAGACGACGAAGTGGAAGACCTTGCGCGTGTACGCCACGCGCACGTCGCGACGCCGCAGGCGTCCTGCGATCAGCGCACCGATCAGCGCCACGATCGCTCCGCTCGCCCCCGCGCGCAGAGCGACGTCGAAGCTCGGCACGAGTTCGAGGAGCGTGGTCAGGTGGCCTCCGGCGTCTGCGCCGTCGCGAAGCCCTTACGCGTCATCTTGCCCCACCCTTCCTTTCCGCGGATCGCGGCCACCGTCCCTTGGAGACGCCACCATGCATTGAGCTGCCGATATCCGAAGTTCTCCGCCAGCGCGAGCACGAAGAGTCGGACGAGATCGGAAATCCGAGGATACCGCCGGAAGGAAAGCTCCTCCAGGGCGACCGCCGACAGAGACAGGGCGCCGCCGAGAATCACGGCGACGCTCAAGAAGGCGACGACGAAGGGCCAGTCTGCTCGACCCGCCAACACGGTCACCGTGAAGGATAGGTAGCCGAGGAGCTCGATGAGCGGCCCGAGCATCTCGAGGAAGAAGAAGTACGGGTAGGCGATGAGGCCCGCGCGACCGTACTTCTTGTTGAACAGCATGACTCGATGACGCATCAGCGACTGGTACAACCCGCGCTGCCATCGCTCGCGCTGCCGCCCGAGCACACGTATCGACTCCGGACACTCCGTCCATGCGACCGGATCCGGAACGAAGTGGATTCGATACGGGATGTCCCGCTCCCGGCAGTACCGGTGGAGTCGCACGACAAGCTCCATGTCCTCCCCGACCGTGTCGGTGGAGTACCCGCCGGCTTCGACGACGACCGACCGCTTGAAGATCCCGAAGGCGCCCGAAATCACGAGCGTAGAGTCGAGCGCATCCCACCCCATGCGGCCGCAGAGGAAGGCGCGCAGGTACTCGAGCACCTGGAGCTGCGCGATGAAGTTCTTGGGCATGCGGACATCGACCACCCGCCCCTGACTCACCACGCACCCGTTGGCGATCCGGAGCACTCCACCCGCCGCAATCGTCGACGCGTCCTCCATGAAGGGACGCACGATCCGAATGAGGGCTTCCGGCTCGACGAGGGAGTCCGCATCCATCGCGCAGAAGGTCGGGGTCTGGCAGTGATTCAGCCCTGCGTTGAGGGCGTCGGCCTTCCCACCGTTTTCCTTGTCGATCACCCAGAGGTGCGGGTGCCTCCTAGACCGGTACACCCCCCGGATCTCCGCGGACGGCAGGTCGGCGGTGGGCACGCGGTGGGCTTCTTGGAGATTGAAGGCCTGCCGAAGGCGCGCCAGCGTCTCGTCTTTGGACCCGTCGTTGACGACGAGGATCTCGTACTCGGGGTATTCCAGCGTGAGGAGTGAGCGCACGGACTCGACGACCGTCGCCTCCTCGTTGTACGCGGGAGCCAGTAGGGTGATCGGTGGCGCGGACGCGGATGTGATGAGGTCCCCGAGGTCGAGCGACTTGAGCCGGAGCGCGTAACGCTTCAGAGCTCCGAAAGCGAAGAGGCTCGTCCCGAGATAGATCGCATGCAGGACGACGAAGTAGCCGAGCACGAGGTAGTTGAAGAACTCGACGACGCTCCACACCGCCTCACTCATGGCTCGACCTCCTCGTAGAGGACTTGGCCAGCCAAGGAGGCGTACGCCAACTCGGTTTGGGCGAGCTCGAAGAGCACACCTCGACCGCCCGCCTCACGGATCCCGCGCGCCGCGTGAAGGGCAACCCACGGCGACTCGTCGTCCATCCCGGCGATGAGGACCGGAAGGTCTCGCTCGTCTCCCAGTCGTCCCATCGCCGACAGGGCCTGCGCGCGCACGAACACGTCGTCGGTGGTACTGCGCGCTCGGATCGCCTCGAGGTGCTCTCGTCGGCCCACGGTCCCGAGGAGTCGCAGCAGCCGGATCGACAGCTCTCGGTCTCGGGTCTGCACGAGCACGTCGGCCGCCACGTCACCCGACCTAGGCTCGCGCTGCATCATCAGGGCCTCGGCGATCACGGCCCGCTCCCAGTCGGGGCGGTCGGGATCAGCCAGCCGGGCCCGGAGCTCTGGAGATATCGTCGGCCCGATCGAGGCCAGCATCGAGGCCAAGAAGCGGAAGTTGGCCCCGTCGAAGCGAGAGATGCTGTCGAGTACGGCTCGTCCGTACTGGGGAAACTCGGCGCGGGCCAGGTATCGAGCCGCGACGAAGCTCACCAGGGGCGACGGGTCTTCCAGGCCCGCGAGGACCTCCCTCTCGTACGCCGGAAGACCGAGGGTGCCCAGCGTCTGCATCGCCCGGGTACGTACCTGCGAGTTGGGGTGGCTCGCCCGGCGTCCGATCTCGTCCAGGAAGGGCGCGACCAGTGTTCGAAGGACCGCCCGCTCTTCGCCCCGCATCCGACGACTGAATTCGAGGATGTAGTTCACGAAGTACAGCTGGTGCTTCTCTTCGACGAGGCGCTGAAGCGCGGGGATCGACTCCGGGTCGGCGATGGCGTCGAGGAGAGGCTTCTCCCAACGATTCCGAAGCTCTGCCCAGAGCCTGTCCCGTTGCGCGTGCCGATACCGGAGCACGACCGCGTAGGCAGAGAAGACCACGGTGACCCCGAAGAGCGCGATGATCACACCGGAGATCACCAGCAGCGCAGTGTCCGCGACGGTGAGCTCGAGGGCTCGAACGAGGTCCGTGAAGAACACGAACTACGCCGACACGTCGGAGCGACCGCGCCGGAGGAGGCGCCACACGCGCGCGGACAGTTCGACAGGCGAGAATGGCTTGAGGACGTAGTCGTCGGCCCCGAGCTGGAAGCCACGAACCACATCCGCCTCACTGCCCATGGACGTCAGCATGATGATCGGCACCGCAGAGAACGACGGCGTGCGTCGAAGCCGCTCGAGCACTTCGAAGCCATCCATCCCCGGCATCTTCACGTCGAGAATCAGAAGGTCCGGCGTGTCGTCGAGCGCCAACTGGTAGACTTCGCTCCCGTTGTCGACCCGGACGACGTCGAGACCTTCCTTCTCGAGTCGATGCACCAGGATGGTCGCCGAGATTTCATCGTCTTCCGCGATGAGGACCCGTCCCGAGGTGTGGCCGGGTGCGGCGTCTCGTGCAACGACCTGGTTCCGGCCGGCCTCCTGCGCGCGGAAGAGCCGAACCCGGGCCTCGTCGAGTGCCTGGTTCAGCGTCGTGCCGTCGGTCACGTCGATCACTCCGATCGACGCTGTCAGGCGGAAGGTCTCACCGTCGGGAGCGTCGATCGACACCTCGCGCAGCCGGTCCAGAATCCGCTCGGCACGTTCGACCGCGGACGGGTCGTCCGTGCGACCGGACAGCAAGATGAATTCACCCGCACCGAGGCGCGCGAGGAAGCCCCCCTCCCCCATCGCGTCCCGCATCGGTCCGGCGACCGAGCGGAGGATCTCTTCCCCGAAATCCCAGCCCCATCGTTCCGTCACGGAGAGGAATCCGTCGAGTTGGATCAGGGCGAGCGCCGAAGACGCACCGTCCTGTTGGTAGCGGGCGCGCGCGCCCGCTCGATTCGGGAGTCCGGTGATCTCGTCGACTTCAGCCGCTCGGGTTCGGGCGGCCGAACGTTCGAGTCGGGTGCGGACATCGGTGGAGACCACATCCGGATCGAATGGCTTCTCGACGTAGAGGTCGGCCCCCAGCGAGTAGCAGTCCTGGCGGATGTCCGAGCCGCCACGCGCCGACACGACGATGATCGGTACGCCAGCCGTCCTCGGCTCACTCCGGAAGCGGGTCAGGAGCGCTCGACCGTCCACGTCGGGAAGGATGAGGTCGAGCACGATGAGGTCGATCGGTTCGCGCTGGGCGATATCGATGGCGGCTTCGCCGCTCGCCGCCGTGTGAAGGGTCCGTGCGGGTCCGTCGAGAATCGCGCGCAACAGATACGCGATCTCCGGATCGTCCTCGACGATCAGGAGGCCCCACGAGGGCGTGCTCACGCCTCCGAGTCCTGGGCCACCGGCAAGGGGAACGATGCGTCCAACAGCTTCGCGAGCATCGCGGGGGCGTCTTCGGCGCCCGCATGGACCGTGGCCAGCTCTCGGACGAGCTCCTGCTCCTTCTCGTTCAACCCGTCATGCGTCACGACGAGCACCGGCAGTCCGGTGTGCAGGCGATCGTCCCGAAGGGCGAGCAATTCTGCGACACCGTGGAGATCGGGCAGCGTGAGGTCGAGCACGACGGCATCCGGCGCCTGTCGGCCGACGATCGACATGAGATCGCCCGCGCCTTCGACGGCGACCTCGAGACCCCGTCCTTCGACCACGTCCTCGAGACTGTCCCGCGACTCCCCCTCGGCTGCCATCACGAGGACCCGGCCGCCCCGCTTCCGGCCGAGGTTCCGCCACAGGACCCGAAGCAGATCTTCCCGTTCGAATGGCTTCGTGACGAGATCTACGGCTCCGAGCAGCTTCCCGCGCCCCTCGTTGGCGACGACGCTCACGACGACGACGGGAATCGTGCGGAGGGCTGCGTCGGCCTTGATGCGCTTCAGGACTTCCCAGCCCGTCATCTTCGGCATGATGAGGTCCAGCGTCATCAGGTCCGGCTCGTGTAGCCGGGCCATCTCGAGCCCTTCCACTCCGTCGGCCGCCGTAAAGACCTGGCACCCGAAGTCTTCCAGGAAGTGCTGGATCAAGACCCGGGAGTCGGTCTCGTCGTCTACGACGAGCACTTTGAAATCGCTCCAGCTGGGGCGGCCATCGGAGGCCCCGTTCGCCTCTGCCGAATCCGCGGCATCGTCGGCCACTTCGACCGCCCCTTCGTCCGACTCCGCCTGCGACTCGTCTCCCTTGGGAGCCGCGACCGCCGCCCGTGGTGCGTCCGCCGCGACCGCCGTCTCCTCGTGATGATCCGGGTGCACGGGTCGCTCGGCGCGTTCCCCGATCACGATCCGGAACGTCGACCCCTTCCCGACCTCCGACTCGACGATGAGGTCGTACCCCATGAGGAGGCAGATCGAGCGGGACAGGGCCAAGCCTAGCCCCGTACCACCGTACTTGCGGGATGTCCCGGCCTCCGCCTGCTGGAACGCCTCGAAGATGGCCTCGAGTCGATCCTCAGGGATGCCGATGCCCGTATCGACCACCGATATGCCGGTCGGCGTCTTCCCGTCCGGAGCCGTGTCGAGGCGGACCGTTACGGAGCCCTCATGGGTGAACTTGAGCGCGTTCCCGACGAGGTTGATGATGACCTGCTTGAGCTTCGCAGAGTCGGTCTCGACCAGCTCCACCGAGTCGGGGACCTCCGCGACCAGGCCGATGTTGCCCTCTTTCGCCTTCGCTTGTCCCTCGAGCTGCTGGACGGTCTCCACGCATAGATGGGCGAGATCGATCTCCTCGATGATCAGCTCCATCCGCCCGGCTTCGACCTTCGCGAGATCGAGCACCTCGTTGATCAGCGCCAGGAGGTGCTTTCCGTTCGAGAGCACCCGTTGGAGGAAGCCGAGGTCTTTGTCGTTGAGCCGCTCGTCCTTGTTCTTGAGCAGGATGTTGGTGAAGCCGATCACCGAGTTGAGCGGCGTGCGCAGCTCGTGGCTCATGTTCGCCAAGAAGTCGGACTTGGCCTTGTTTGCGGCCTCCGCCTCGTCCTTGGCGTGCTGGAGCGCTTCCTGCGCGCGCTCCCGGTCCGTGACGTCCTTCCCGAAGAACACGGCGCCCGACACGCCCGCAGCCGACTGGATCGGGTTCGCGTAGACCTCGAAGTGACGGAGATGCCCTTCGACCTGGTCGGAGCGCACGGCCACGCTTCGCTCCCCGGCCAACGTTCGGGCATAGAGGTCGCGATACCACTCCACGTCGTGTTGGTCGTCGAAGAGCTCCTTGGGGAGCTGCCCGGCTCGCGGCTCCCGCCCGGTGTTCGCCTCGAGTGCGAGCTTGAACGCCGAGTTCAGCGTGATGAGGCGATGGTCACGATCCACCGACCAGATCGAGTCACCCGTGTTCTCGACGAGGGCCTCGAGGTTGCGCTGAGATTCGTCGAGTTGGCGCTCGGCCAGACGCTGCTCCGTGACGTCGCGCAGGATGCTCTGCGTCGCGACGGCCTTGCCTCCGATCATCTGGGCCTGGGTGCTACCCGACAGGATGACGAGACGGCCGTCGCTCGCCACGTACTCCGTATTGAAGGGTCGAGGCTCGCCGCCGCGGATGACTCGACCGAGTTCGGCTTCGAGCGCGGCCCGGTGTTGTGGATGAACGATCTCGTAGAGCCGGATCCGGTCGAGATCTTCGTTCGTATAGCCGAGGACCCGCTTCCACGAGCTGTTCACATAGAGGAAGCGGCCCTCTTCGTCGACCGACTGGATCAAGTCGTTCGCGTTGTCGAGGAAGCGCTGGAGCCGCTCGGAGCTCTCCTTCACCGCCTGTTCCGTCTTGGACCGGAACTCGACCTCTCGGGCGAGCGCAGAGTTCGATTGGGTCAACGCACCGAGAACGGCGGCCTCGCGCGTGAAGGTCGCGTACACACTCGACATCAGCCCGGTCAGGATCGCGCCGTAGCTCGCGATCTTGAGTAGGTGCGCGACGACGAACATCGCGTCGAACCGAACGGCCGAGAACGCCATGAAGGCGCCGTGCGTCAGCATCGCGATCAGCAGCGACACCATCATCCAGTGCTCGAATTGGTCCCTGCGCCAACTCCCTTTCCGGTAGAAGCCGACGAAGGCCAAACCAAAGAAGACCGCAGGCACGAACTCGAACGGCCGTTTGAACGGGAGGTCCCACGTGGACGGGCCGGCCAGATCGACCGCCTCGAAGAAGAGGAGGTACGTGATCGTGAGGACGAGGGCCGTCACGTAGACGGACATCTCCGGGATGGACTCCTCCTTCCCGTCTTGGCGCCACGCCATGAGGCTGCCGAAGAGGAAGAGCGCCAGGTAGGACCGGCCCGCGGTCCACCCCCACTGATCGTACGCAGCGGGGTCGATCCCCTCCCGACGGACCTGGGCATCCAGCACGCCCGGCGCGGTCCCGATCGCGTGACTCAGGTCGAGGATGGCCGCGCCGAGGAATCCACAGCCGATGAGCAGGAAGGTGATCTGCTTGCGGCTGTAGTATCGAACGAGCGCGAGCCCTCCGACGATGAAGGCCAACACCGTCGCCACCGACTCCATGATCGTGTGGGAGGTGCCGGTGCTGATCCAGTCGTCGGGGCCGACACTGAGGCCCATCGCGCCGCCCACCATCATCAAGAAGAGGACGGCATACAGCGCTGAGTGTTCGAGGCCCCGGTCGGGGCCTGCGAGCTCACTCTCGGTCAGCCCGCCGGCGAGAGAAACGAAATCGTCGGCGGTGCGGACGTCGAGCGGAGCAGAGTCGGGCGTCAACTCGTCGGGTTCAGGCAACCTTCGATCGCATCGATGAGCACGTCTTCGTCCATGATGGGCTTCGTGACGTACTCGTTGAAGCCCATCGAGAGATACTTCTCCCGGTCCCCCGCCATCGCGTGCGCGGTCAGCGCGATGACAGGAATGTCCTTGAGGTCGTCGCGGGTCTTCAACCACGCGAGCACCTCGGTTCCGTCCATCTCCGGCAACGAGATGTCCAAGAGAATGAGCTCCGGCACATTGTTCGGGAGGCCGTCCACGGCCTCCACGCCGGTCTCGTATTCAGAAAGCTCGTAACGGTCCTCGAGGAGGGCCTGAACGAGCATCCGGTTGTCCGGGTTGTCTTCGACGACGGCGACTCTACGACTCATGATGCGGCATTCCCTGTTCGATCGACTTCAGCTCGGTCATCGCATCCGCGTAGGCGCTCTCGATATCCGGAAGGAGCTCTCGCATGGCCTCGAGATTCTGATCCAACGAGGCGCTCTCGATCTTCGTGGCGAGGGTGCGGAGGTGCTCCGCACCGATGTTCGCGGCACTCGACTTCAGCGAGTGGGCTCCGCGCTCGGTCTCCTCAGGATCATCCTGCGTGACCCCTGTCCGGATCTGGTCCATTCTCATCCCTGAGTTCTTCAGAAAGAGACGAACCATCTGGGCGGCGAGCTTGTCCCCGCCCCACTCCTTCAGGCGCTCGAGCGCCGAGGGATCGATGACTTGAGTGTCGGTCATAGTTGGCGATTTCTTGGGGGGCCGTACCGCTGTTGCAGTGTAAAGATCCGCAGTCGCGAAGGCCATGATTTCGAACGCCGCCCCACGCCACGCCACGCATGGATTCTCGGCCGAAGGGGCGATGGACTGAAGTCGCCGGCTCAGCCCCCGATGGCGCGTCGCATTGCGCGGACCCCTTCGGCCGCTCCCGACGTGTGACCGTACACCGCCGAACCCGCCACGAGAACCGTGGCCCCGGCGTCGATCAAGGCCCGCGCGTTGCCGGTAACGACCCCCCCGTCGACCTCCAGTTCTGCGGCTGAGCCCGCCCGATCGAGCATCGCTCGAGCTCGGGCGACCTTGTCCGTGCTGGCCTCGATGTACTTCTGTCCACCGAAGCCGGGATTCACCGACATCACGAGGAGAAGATCCAGCTCCGCCGCCACCTCGCGCACGGAAGCGAGCGGTGTCGCGGGGTTCAAGGCGACACCGGCCTTCGCGCCGAGTTCCTTGATGCGTTGGATCGTGCGGTGGAGGTGCGGGCACGCCTCGACGTGCACCGTCACGACGTCGGCGCCGGCCGAGACGAAGTCCTCGAGGTATCGGTCCGGGTTCTCGATCATCAGGTGTACGTCGAGGGGCAACGCAGTGGACCGGCGCGCCCCCGCGGTGATGATGGGGCCGATCGTGATGTTCGGGACGAAGTGGCCATCCATAACGTCGACGTGAACCCAGTCGGCACCGCCCTCCTCGATCGCACCGATGTCGCGAGCGAGATGTGCGAAGTCTGCGGACAGGATCGATGGCGCGATCTTCGGGGCGCTCAACCCACACCCCCTCGAGTCATCGTCGACACCCCATCCGCGCTGGCGATGACCGCCGTGTCCGCCATCCCGAGGAAGAGCCCTGTATCGACGACGCCTGCCCGATAGAGCAGCGCCCGCTCCAGTGCGGAAGGATCGGGAATCCCGTCGTCGAAGCGTGCGTCGAGGAAGACGTTCCCGTTGTCGCTCCGGACCGGAGAGTCGTTCGCATCGAGCCGGAGCGTTGCCGAAGCGCCGAGTCCCTCGATGAAGCGCGCTTGGGCATCGAGCGCCCAATCGACGACCTCTACGGGGAGCGGAGCCTTCTGTCCGAGTCGATCGACGAGCTTCGTGTCGTCGGAGATGATGACCAGCCGCTTCGACGCCTGAGCCACCATCTTCTCACGGAGGAGAGCGGCCCCGAGCCCCTTGATGAGGTCCAAGTTCGGCGCCACTTCGTCGGCGCCATCGATCGTCATGTCGAGTTCAGGGTGGGCCCCGAGCTCCGCGAGCGGGATGCCCAACTCGAGGGCCTGCTGCTCCGTGCGGACCGAGGTCGGCACTCCGACGATGTCGCGAAGTCGGCCCTCTCGGAGTGCTTCACCGAGAAGATCGACGAGATGATAGACGGTACTCCCGGTTCCGAGTCCGAGCACCATGCCACTGTCGACGAGGCGAAGCGCTTCCGCGGCCGCGTCTCGCTTGAGGGAGTCCAGGGTCACCGTGGATGACATGCGAGGGGGCGTAGAGGCCGGTGGGCGCCGGAATGTACGGCGCGCCCCACCGACGATCCACTCGCGCCCGGCTGGGGCGGCGGGTGCGTCAGCTTTCGGCGACTCGAGCCAGACGGGTGCGCGCGTCGACCAGCTGGGCCTCGACGGACTCGCGGCCCGTCCCGCCGGCGGCGGCCCGAGCGTCCACCGACGCGGTCCACTCGAATGCCGATACGACATCGGCTTCGAACGCCGCGTGCTCCGCCTTCAAGTCGTCGAGGGAGAGATCGGACAGCGCCACGCCCTGCTCCTCCGCTCTTCGCACCAACCTCCCCACCACCTCGTGGGTCGTCCGGAAGGGTACGCCGCGTCGCACCAGGTAGTCCGCGAGGTCCGTCGCCAAGAGTTGGCTGTCGAGCGCCTGGGAGATGCGATCGTCGACGAATGTGGCCGTGGCCATCGCCCCGGTCATCGCGGGCAAGGTCATGAAGAGGGTGTCGAGCGTGTCGAAGAGAGGCGCCTTGTCTTCCTGGAGATCTCGATTGTAGCTCGTCGGGAGCCCCTTCAAGAGCGTGAGCATCGACATGAGGTTGCCCACCAGGCGGCCCGACTTGCCACGCGCCAACTCACCGACGTCCGGATTCCGCTTCTGCGGCATGAGGGACGAGCCGGTGCTGTACCCGTCCGAAAGCCGAAGGAAGCCGAACTCGACGCTCGAGAAGAGCACGACGTCCTCGGCGAGGCGAGAGAGATGAACGCCGAGCATCGCCCCGGCGTACGTCGTGTCGACGATCCAGTCGCGATCGGACACCGCATCCACCGAATTCTCCGAGACGGCGTCGAAGCCCAACTCTTCCCGGAGCCCCTCCCGATCGATCGGGAACGGACATCCGGCGATGGCCCCCGACCCGAGGGGCATGACGGACGCCGCTCGGCGCGCCGCGGCGATCCGTTCCACGTCTCGAAGGAGTGGGAACAGGTGGCTCAGGACCCACTGGGCGGCGCGGATGGGCTGCGCCTGCTGCAGGTGGGTGTAGCCGGGCATGATCGTGTCCTGCCCGCGCTCGGCCAGCGTCACGAGCGCGTGTCCGAGGGCTACGACTTCGTCGCGGACGCGGTCCAAGGCGGCCATGCCGTACAGCCGCACACCGGTCGACGACTGGTCGTTCCGGGAGCGTCCTGTGTGGAGCTTACCCGCGACGTCCCCGGCCTCTTCACCGAGGAGACGCTCGACCATCGAGTGGATGTCCTCGTCGGGTGCGTCGGCGAATCCCTCCCGTTCGATCCGGTCGGCAACCCGGCCCAACCCCTCGACGATTCGATCCACTTCGTCCTGCGTCAGTACCTCGGCCCGGCCGAGTGCTTTCGCCCATGCGACGGAACCGCGCACGTCTTCACGCCACAGCCGTTGGTCGACGGAGAGACTCAGGTTGAACGGCACCATCGCTGGTGCCATTCCCTCCTCGAATCGTCCTCCCCAGAGATTCCCGCTCAGATGGCCCCCGCTTCGATGACCTCCTCGATCAGCCGGGCCACGTGATCACCCTCCTGTGAAGGGCGAGCGGCCGCGGCGCGGATCGGGAGCCCGAACAGCCGGATGAAGCCGGCTGCATCGGCATGATCGTACGTCGCTGCGGCACCGAAGCTAGCGAGATCCTCGCGATAGAGGGACACCGGGCTCTGCCGGGAGACCGCCTTCGCTGATCCCTTGTACAGCTTCATGCGCACGGAACCGGTCACGTTGGCGCAGAGCACGTTGGCCATGGCCTGGAGCGCTTCCCGTTCGGGCGTCCACCAGCGGCCTTCGTAGAGCATGTCGGCCCAACGCTGTGCCATCTCATCCTTGAGGCCTTCGGAGCGCCGGTCGATCGTGATCGACTCGAGGTCCTTGAGGGCATCGTAGAGAATCGTCCCGCCGGGTGTCTCGTAGACCCCACGCGACTTCATGCCCACCAGTCGATTCTCGACGATGTCCGCACGGCCGACGCCGTGCCGGGATCCGATCGCGTTGAGGGTCTCGAGCAGCTGCACCGGAGACATCGCCTCACCGTCGACGGAGACGGGCACGCCGGCCTCGAAGCCGATCGTCACATACTGCGGGTCGTCCGGGGCGAGCTCGGGAGCGAGAGTCCAGAGGTACATCGCCTCTTCGGCTTCGTACGCGGGATCCTCGAGCGGCCCTCCCTCGTGGGAGATGTGCCAGAGGTTCTCGTCGCGAGAGTACAGCTTCGTCTCGTCCACGCCTTCGAGGGAGATACCCCGTTCACGCGCGTACGCGACGCACGCCTCGCGCGATTCGAGGTCCCACTCGCGCCAAGGGGCGATGACCTTGAGCTCCGGCCCAAGGGCAGCGTACGCCAACTCGAAGCGCACCTGGTCGTTCCCCTTGCCGGTGCACCCGTGGGCGACGGCTTCCGCGCCGACCTGGCGGGCGATCTCGACCTGGCGCCGCCCGAGTAGGGGCCGGGCCATCGCGGTGCCGAGAAGGTATTTGCGACCATAGACGGCGCCGATCTTCAACGTGGGGAAGACGAAGTCCTCCACGAACTCGTGCCGGAGGTCTTCGCCGAAGAACGCCGAGCCTCCCGTGCGGATCGCCTTGGCCTCGAGGCCCTCGAGGCCACCTTGTTGGCCCACGTCGCCGGCCATACAGACGACCTCGGCGCCGTAGTTCTCCTTGAGCCACGGCACGATGACCGACGTGTCGAGTCCGCCCGAGTAGCCGAGTACGACCTTCATCTTCCCTACCCCTGTCGACCAGTTGGTCATCTTGTGAAAAAGAGGCCCGGGGGTCGGAAGGCCGACGACTTCCCGCCAGAGCGCCGGGGGGCCGAATGCCCCGTTCTTCCGCCCCCGGTCCCCTTCATATGGGTCCGAGCTGGTCCGCATGGTTCTATGCAGGACGAAAGAATAAATATGCAAACCACCCGATCCCGTCAACCGCTAGCTCAGCGGGTCGTCGCCATCGCCTCCAGACGAGCGCGAATCTCATCGAGCTTGGCCGGATCCCGAAGGATCAGGAGAATCGTATCGTCGCCGGCCAGCGTCCCGAGAACCTCGGGCCACTCCTCCCAGTCGATCGCAGCGGCTACGGTCTGCGCCCCGCCCTTCATCGTGCGTACGACGAGCAGGTGGTCGACGCCGTCCGCGCTGTGGAACAAGGCGGGGAGAAGACTGTCGAGTGACGGGGTGCTGTCCCATTCGTCGGGGGAGGAGTAGACGCTGGTGCCGTCGGCGCTCGGGGCCTTCACGAGGCGCAGCTCACGGATGTCCCGTGAGAGTGTGGCCTGCGTCACCTCTGTGCCGCGCACTCCGAGCAGCTCACGGAGCGATTCCTGACTCGAGACCCGATTCGTTCGGATCACCTCGAGGATCAGCGCGTGGCGTTCCCGTTTGCTCACGAGAGGGCCTCCACCA
Organism: Gemmatimonadota bacterium; assembly: GCA_039030015.1. Lineage (GTDB taxonomy): Bacteria > Gemmatimonadota > Gemmatimonadetes > Longimicrobiales > Gaopeijiaceae > UBA2589. The sequence continues at coordinate 36,688 of JBCCEZ010000017.1, forward strand.
CGAACTCTCGCACGCGCTCCGGCTCGAACCCAAGAGACCGATGCGTCTCCTCACCGTTCTGGATGACCACGATGGTCGGGATGCTCCGGATCTCGTACCGCATGGCGACGTCGGGGGCTGCGTCGGTATCGACCTTCACGACCAACATCTTGCCGATCTGTTGGTGAGCGATCTCGTCGACGAGGGGGGCGACCATTTTGCACGGCGCGCACCAATCGGCGTAGAAGTCGACGAGGACCGGTACCGCCGATTCCAACACCGTCGCGTCGAAATCCTCCTGGGCCACCTTGAGCGGGCGATCCAGCAAGGTCGGCTTGCCGCACGCCGGGCATGGGGGTCGGTCTTCCGCCTGGGCCACGTCGATCGAGTGGAGTTCCAGGCAAAAGCCGCACCGTACGGTGACGTGCTGTTGGGTCGGTGTCTCGGGCATGGCCGTCCGCGTGGGAGATCTCTGGAGCCGCCCCTGAAGATGGTCGGGCGGGTAGCCTATGCGAACCCCGCCGCCCCCCGAAGGAGGACGGCGGGGTCGAGGCGAGTCACGAGGTCCGCTAGAAGATCTCGTACCGCATCCGTACCATCGCGAACCGGCCGACGGCCGGAACGCCGACGAAGGAGCGATAGTCCGTGTTGAACACGTTCGTTACCGAGAGCATCGTCGTGAGCCCGGTCTGCGGGATTCGGTAGCCGAAGTTGAGGTCGAGCAGGCCGTACCCCTTCACGCACTCTTCGTCGAAGAGACCACCCCGGTCTCCCGTCACACACTCGGTGCCGACGAAGCCCGCGGATTCCGCCGGGAACTGCTTCTGAAGACGGAAAAGTGCCGAAGCGTTGAAGCCTTCCACGCTCCGGTATGCGAGCCCGAGAGATCCCTTCGCTTTCGGCGCGTTCAAGGCGATCGGGTACTCGACGCTCGCGAAGTAGTCGTTGCTGACCCAGGAGAAGGTCCCCGTCGCGGACCATTCGTCGTTCAGGAAGACCTGCATCGCCACATCCGCGCCGAACAGGTCGATGTCACCGACGTTCCGGTAGGCGAGGATCAGCTCGGCTCCCTGCGCGTTCACGTCCTCGGACGAGACCACGCCGACCGGCAAACTCCCCACAGCGGTCGCGATCGCCGGCACCGCCACGGCGGCCTCCGCCTGCGCGCTCGCCGTCGCAGTCGCCAGGTCCTGACCCAGGCCCATGTAGAAGGGCACGCGCGCCGCGACGAAGGGTGCACCCAGGTACGCCCCGATGTCCTGACCGTTCAGCAGAATGAGGGGTGTCTGGAGGATCAGCGGGGATACGAAGTTGTTCTTCTTCTGGTAGTAGCCCGACATGTCGATCCGGACGCGGTCGTTGAAGACACCCGTCCATCCGAGCTCGAAGTTCTCGGTGTTGCTCTCCTCGACGACCGGTACATCAGAGATCAGCCCCGGGGTGATCGGGAGCACGTCCTGCGTCACCGGGTCGAGGGCGACGATCCCGACGTCGGAGCCGGTCGGCGCCAGCCCCTGCAGAATCGCGACGTAGGCAGGATCGAGCTGACCACTGGCCGCGATCGCCCCAACCGCGAGGGGCCACAGGGCCGCCGCGTCGGCCGGCAGAAGCTGGTCCGCACCACCCGGATTGAAGGGCGACCGCACGCCGCGAAGCGAACCGTCCGGGTTCTGGAAGCCATATCCGGTCGACCCGGTGCCGTACGCCCGGGTCGAGTACCCGAGCGGCCCGAGCGGCGACGGTGCTGCTCCCCCGTTGATGTCGAGGAAGAAGTTCAGGGTCGATGGGGTCGAGAACGCCCGGTTGTACGAGAAGCGGAAGTTCTGCTGCGGCGCCGGCTTGAAGACCAGCGAACCGCGCGGCGACCACACCTGCTCCGGCAGGAGGGAGTGATCGTCCACCCGGAGCGCCCCGATGAAGTCGAACTGCTCCGAGAGCGTGGTCTTGGATTGGAGGTACAGTCCCCACTCGTTGATGTCGTCGGTGGCCTCGTACGAGCCGTTGATCGACCCCTGCGTTTCCGGACGAGTCGCGAAGTAGTCGAAGCCGTACGTGAAGTCCTGACGGCCGTCGGCCACGGTGAAGCCGTGCTGAAGCTGCCCGACCGTGAGGGTCGACTGATCGATCAGCGGCACGCCGTCTCGGAGAAGCCAGCTCGTGCCGGCGTCACTCGTGTTGTGGTAGATCTGCGCAAAGAGGCGGTCGTACGTGCCCTTGAGTTGGAAGAACTGATAGACCCAGTTCTCCGTCTGACCTGCGCCGAGCCCGGTCAGTTCGATCCCGGTCGCATCCGTCCGACCGTACGTGCCGACGAGCGTTCCCTGGTCGCCGAGTCGAACGTCGGCCCGAGCCTCGAATCCGTAGCGCTCGATGTCGAAGTTCCGTGACCCCAGGCGGGCGCACGCGACCTGCGCCACGGCGGCGGACAGTCCGCGCAGCACCTTGTCGTCGATGCAGCTCTGCGGGTCGGCGTCGGCCTGCGAACGGGCCGCGGCCTCGGTCGGATCCGTGTACTCCCAGTCGTCGCCACGGAGATACTGACCCGAGAACTTGAGTCCGACGTTCTCGTTGACGAGGAAGGCCGAGCGGAACGCACCCTGGAAGACACTGCGCTCACCGCCACCCACCGTGACCGATGTGCCCTGATGGTCGAGGGGGGACTTCGAGATGATGTGAACCACGCCGTTGGCCGTGTTCGGGCCGTACAGTGCGGAGCCAGGCCCGAGCACAACCTCGATCCGATCGACGTCCTCTTCGATCTTCGGGATGAAGTGCATCAGGTTCACGCGCAGGGACGGGACCCCGGCGAGTCGGTTGTCCGACAGCACGTGGAGCGAGCCAGAGAAGATGTTGTTGAAGCCCCGCACCGTGACGTTCGTCGACTGAACGCCCTGGGTGATGATGTCGACGCCGGGCGCACTACGGAGCTGGTCGGCGATCGTCGGTGCCGGCCGCTCTGCGATCTGGGCCGAGCTGACGGTGAAGGTCATCGGAGCCGACTCACTCGCGCGCTCCTGAACACCGCGGCGAGGGGTCACGACCACCCCGTCGAGCTCGAACGCACGCGTCGGAAGCTGGATATCGAAGGTCGTCGAACCACCCGCCGTCACCGTGACACCGTAGTAGACCTGGCCGCGCGACGTGATGTGGCTGACGGTCAGGTCGTACGTGCCGGCCGGGAGCTGCAGCCTGTAGACGCCCTGGTTGTCCGTCAGGGCCGAGGTGCCCGCGGCACCTGAGGCGAGGACCGTGGCCTGGGAGAGCGCCATGCCCCCCTCGTCCGTGACTCTTCCCGTGAGCGTGCCTTGCTGGGCGGCGATCGGGGTCGAGGCGATCAGTACGGCTGCGAGCGGAATACAGAGGCGGGAGATCGTGCGCATAGGGCCCTCGGGAACGGGGTGCTCCGACCAACTTCGTCACGGGAAGCTACGCCGCTAAAGCGCTGAAATGCAATCAGTTTCGGCGCTCGGCGTCGACCATCGGCCCCGCGTCTTATCGGCGTTTCGACGCGACGAGCGGCGCCTCCAACGTCGATTGCCTAGCTTCCCCCCATGGTTCTGAATCGTTTCCCGAAGGCGCGCCTCACGGAGGCCCGCTCACGCGTCTCCGACGCCGTGCACCACACCCCCCTACTCCGTTCCCGGACCCTGTCGCAACGCGTCGGCACGGACGTGTGGTTGAAGTGCGAAAACCTCCAGAAGACCGGCGCCTTCAAGGTGCGTGGAGCACTCAACCGCCTCTCGACGCTCACCGACGACGAGCGCGCTCGCGGGGTCGCTACGATCTCGGCCGGGAACCACGCGCAAGCCGTCGCGTGGGCGGCGGCGATCAGCGATACGCGGTGCGTGGTCGTGATGCCCGAGCACGCATCCCCGACGAAGGTTCGTGCGAGCGAGGGGTATGGAGCGGAGGTCGTCCTTCATGGGGACGCCGCCGCAGCCTTCGTCCGTGTCCGGGAGATCAGTGCCGAGCAAGGGCTGACCTTCGTGCACCCCTTCGACGACGAAGAGGTCGTGGCCGGACATGCGTCGTGCGGCCTCGAAGTGGTCGAGGCCCTGAACGATGCGTTCGACGTCGTCGTGCCCGTCGGCGGGGGTGGCTTGTCTTCGGGGATCGCCGTCGCGCTGGAAGCGTCCGGATCGACCGCGCGCATCTGGGGCGTCGAGCCCGCTGGGGCGAACGCGATGCACCGCTCCTTCGTCGAAGGGCGGGCCGTCACCCTGCCCTCCGTAGATACCGTGGCGGACGGCCTCGCCGCACCGATGGCCGGAGCACTCAACTACGAGATTCTCGCCGCCCGCGCCGAGGGGATCGCCGTTCTCGACGACGACACGATCGTGGACGCCATGACCCTCCTGCTCGAACGGACCAAGCTGCTCGTCGAGACGTCCGGCGCGGCCGCACTCGCCGCCGTCCTCGCGGAGGCGATACCCGTCGACCCGAACCGAGACATCGTCGTCGTGCTCAGTGGAGGCAACGCCGACCTCGCCCAGCTCGGCGAGCTCCTCAGGACGCGGGACTGATGTGCCGTCTCGTCGCGTACGTCGGCGAACCGCTATCCCCTGCGGAGCTCGTCTTCGGTGGGGATCACTCGCTCGCGCGCCAGTCGTGGGCTCCCCGAGAACTCCTTTCGGGCTCGGTCAACGCGGACGGGTATGGCGTCGTCTGGTACGCGGAGGGCCAGCCGGCTCGGATCGCAGACCCGCGCCCGATCTGGCACGATTCGGATCTCGAGTCCACGCTCCGTTCCGTGCGCAGCGACGTCGTGTTGGGCGCACTGAGGAACGGAACGCCGGGGCTCATGGTCGACCGGTCGAGTCTCCTCCCCCTGGTCTCAGGGCGATACTCGTTCGCGCTCAACGGTTTCGTCCCGGACTTCCGACGATCTCATATGCGTGCGCTCCGCTCCCATCTATCCGATGAGCTCTACGCAGAGCTCATCGGCTCGTCGGATTCGGAGACTCTCTTCCTCCTCGCGTTGGGGGCGCTCCAGGCTGGCGCGACGCTCACGGAGTCGCTCGTCGAGACGGCCCGTCTCGTCGCCGCGCGGGTCGGGTCGGAGGAGGCCCAGCTCAACATGGTCCTCTCGGACGGCGCGGGGGTCGCGATGGTGCGAACAGGTACCGAGCCCGAAACGAACTCGCTCTACCTGAACGCCCGCCCCAGCTTCGCACCCGGAGGCGTCGTGCTCGCATCCGAGCCGACCCATCCCAATGCCGAGGGATGGACCGTCGTTCAGCCGCACTCCTCCGTGCTCATCGAGACCTCCGGCTTGATCCGATTCGACGAGGTCCGCTTGGGCTGACGCCCCCGTCAGTCGACGTCGATCAGCTGCAGATGGAAGATCAGGGTCGCACCGGGGGGAACGTCCCCGCTGCCCCTGGATCCGTAGGCGAGCCCGGGTGGGACCACGAGGCGCCGCTCGCCCCCGCGGCGCATGCCGACGATCCCTTCGTTCCAGCCACGGATGACCTCGCGACCACCGAGCCGGAGGTGATACGGGTCACCCCCGAGTGAACCGTCGAAGACGGTCCCGTCCGGAAGCCAACCGACGTAGTGGATCCATACCCGCGAGTCTCGACGCGCAACGGGGCCGTCCCCGATCTCGACGTCCTGGACGTACAGGCCGGAAGAGGATTGCTCGAATTCCGTGAGGTCGACGTCCAGCTCCGGGGCGAAGAAGATCATGCTCGGGTCGGACGGTGGTAGCGGTCGGTCCGTCGCGTCCGCGCTCGTGCCCTGCCCCCCCGAACACGCTGCGACACCCGACAATACGGCGGCTGCGAGTAGCATCCTGACGTTCGGCATCCTCATCCCCATGCAACGATAGATTCGCATCCATCTTCCGAGCCCTCGCGCGCGGGAGCAAGACGGGCGTACCGTGTGTTGGGTTCCGGGGGTCGGACGCGTAGGCTCCCACCCGATCCAGTGCGGAACGACACGACGGAGAAGTCCATGACGTTCGAGGCCCGACGACTCGCCCTCCCGGTGACCCTCTTCCTCTTCCTGGTCGGCTTTGCGGCCGCACCGCTCATCCCGTCCGACACCGAAGCTCGCCCCGCTTCGGATGAACGAGCCGAAGAGTTGGTGGCCGCGTGGATCGACGCGTTGGGAGGGCTCGAAGCGTACTGGCCGCTCGAGTCGGCACGGTACACGCTGACCACGGAGATCTATGATCCCGTGAGCGGCCGCCTTCGTCGAACCCGGCCCCGCTACGTCACCCTACAGCGGACCGAGGCCGGCGAGCTCACCCGCATCGAGCGGTGGGAGGGCAACGACTTCATCGCGCAGGGCTGGAACGGGACGTCCGAGTGGGCGCGCATGAACGGCGAGGTGCTCCAGGCCGGGGACAAGGACTTCGACGAGGTACGCTACGTGTCGGGGGATGTCCACTACTGGATCTCTCTGCCCTTCAAGCTCCACGACCCGGGTGTGAACCTGCACGACCGTGGCGAAGACGATCAGGGACGAACGATCGTCGGCGTGAGCTTCGGTGAAGGGGTCGGTCTCCACGACGGCGACACCTGGCAGTACTGGTTCGAAGACGGTCGGACATGGCCGGTCCAGGTCGCCTACATGGAAGAAGACAAGGACAACTGGAACCTGCTTCGGTTCGAGGACATCCGGACGGTCGACGGCTACACCTTCGTGGGCCGTCGCGTGCACTACAACGAAGCGGGCGGGCTGACGAAGGTGCTCTACACGCACGACTTCGAGTTCAACCCGGAGCTCGGGCCGGAGACCTTCGAGGAGCCGATGTAGGGGAGACCCTCGCGGGTCACTGGGGCGGGAGGGCTCGAACCTCCAACCTCCTGGTTAACAGCCAGGCGCTCTGCCAGTTGAGCTACACCCCATCACAACAGAAAACGGCCGCGACCCTCGGGGGTCGCGGCCGTTTCGTGTGCTGTCTGGTCAGCTATGCGAAGACGACGTCGCTCCCCCCGAGTGGGTTGCGATTCGGATTCGAATTCGGATTGCAGACCATAGCGTTCATGCCACCAGCTTCGTGGAAGTCCGGACCGGCGTCAACCGCTCCACCCCGTGATACCGAACCGACGGCACGATCGGCTCAGCCCTCGGCTTCCATCGCCTTGAGCGCCGAGACGGTCGAGGTGACGTGCTCTGCGCTCGTCGCCAACGCGGCCTGCTCGTCGGCGTCGAGTTCGACCTCGATGATGCGCTCGAGGCCGTTCTCGCCCAGCATGCACGGCACGCCGAGGTAGAGGTCGTTGAAGCCGTACTCGCCCTGCAGCCACGCGGCGCAAGGAAGAATCCGACGCTTGTCCTTCACGATCGCTTCGGCCATCTGGACGGCGGCCGCAGCCGGCGCATAGTAGGCGCTGCCGGTCTTGAGGTAACCGACGATCTCACCGCCACCCTTTCGCGTCCGCTCGACAAGCGCGTCGATCCGGTCCTGCGAGAGCAGCTGCGTGAGCGGAATACCCGAGACGGAGGTGTAGCTCGCCAGCGGAACCATCGTGTCTCCGTGGCCGCCGAGCACGAGCGCCTGAATGTCCTCGATCGACACATCGAGCTCGAGGCCGATGAAGGAGCGGTACCGCGCGGTGTCGAGCACCCCGGCCATCCCGATCACGCGCTCACGCGGGAACCCGGAGGTCTCGAGCGCCACCTGGGCCATCACGTCGAGCGGGTTCGTCACCATGATGATGATCGAGTCCGGGGCGACACGCTTGATCTCGTTGGTCACCGACCGGATCACGTTCGCGTTCGTCTTCAGCAGATCGTCCCGGCTCATGCCCGGCTTGCGAGCGATCCCAGCGGTGACGATGAAGATCTCCGACCCTGCTGCCGCCTCGTAGTCGTTCGCCCCGATCACCCGAGAGTCGAACCCCTCGATCGGCGCGCTCTCCCACTGGTCGAGGCCCTTACCCTGCGGAATGCCCTCGGCGATGTCGACGAGAACGACCTCGCGGGCCAGTTCCTTCTGCGAGAGGAGTTGCGAGCAGGTGGCGCCGACGTGGCCGGCTCCAACGACGGTGATCTTCTTCATGACGGACGTAGCTCCGCGACGATTTCAGTGGACGTCGGGCGCGCTCACTCCGGTCGGAGATCACCGCGCCGAACCGCACGATCGACGGCGGCCCGCAGGAGTATAACGCGCTCCCCGAGGAGGTCTACCCGCCCGTCTGCGAGAGGGCTACGAGGCCTCCGGAGCCGGCCGCGCTTCCCATCACCAGGTGGTGTCGCTCGGGCTTGATCCGAAGCGTTTCCTGGATGTGAGGGAGGAGATCGTCACCGGCACGGAGGGGGTCTCGGAGGTTCGTCTGGATGTCCCCGAAGAGACACGGCCGAAGCTGCCCATCGGCGGTCAGACGCATCCGGTTGCACCGGTCACAGTAGTTGTGACTCATCGGCGTGATCACGCCGATCGTGCCCGGGGCGTCCGGGAAACGGTAGTAACGGGCCGGGCCGTTTCCGAAGGGCCCCGCGACCGGCTCGAGGGCATCGATCGTCTCGATGCGAGCGAGAGCGTCGTCGCACGAGACGAATTGGTTCGAGCTGACGTCGAGGTTCGCACCGGTCGGCATCATCTCGATGAAGCGGATGTGCCAGGGCCGATCTCGGGTGATGCGCGCGAAGTCCTCGATCTCATCGTCGTTCTGACCACGGATCAGCACCACGTTGACCTTGATCGGATCGAAGCCCGCACGCTCGGCAGCGTCCAGCCCGGCCATGATCTTCGGGAAGGACCCGGGCCGACGCGCGATCGCATCGACGCGGTCGGCGCGTAACGAGTCCAGTGAGACGTTGAGGCGCTGCACCCCGGCATCCCGGAGCGCTTCGGCCTGATCGTCGAGTAGAACCGCATTCGTGGAGAGCGACAGGTCGTCGATCCCGGGCACGGCGGCAATCATGCGGATCAGGTCGGGAAGGTCCCGTCGCACAAGCGGCTCGCCGCCCGTCACACGGACACGTTTTAAGCCGATACCGGCCATCACCCGGACGATCTCGGTGATCTCCTCGTAGCTGAGAAGGGCCTCGCGCTTCAACCACGGAAGGCCTTCGAGGGGCATGCAGTACACACACCGCAGGTTGCACTTGTCCGTGACCGATACGCGGAGGTATTCGACGCGACGACCGAAGGTGTCGGTCATCTCCGGGCCGGTCTCGGGGTGCTGGGGTAAGTCGATCCGACTCATCCGACCGCTCCCGGCTCGGCGACACCGGTCCCCGGTGGGACGGTGCCCTTCACCCACGACGCGTCTCCCTCGACGTAGTGCTCCTTCTTCCAAATCGGCACCCGCTTCTTGATCTCCTCGATCACATAGCGCGTGGCGTCGAACGATTCCGCCCGGTGGGGCGACGACGCGGCGATCGCCACGGAGACCTCACCGATGTCGAGCTCGCCGATTCGGTGGACGACCGCGAGTCGATCGGTGCTCAACCGCTCTGCGGCTTCCTCGGCGATTCTCGCCAACTCCGGCTCGGCCATCTCGACATACGCGTCGTAGCGCATGCCGGAGACCGAACGCCCATCCGCGTGATTGCGCACCACGCCGACGAAGAGAAGCGCCGCGCCATCTTCGTCGTGTCCGACTCGAGACAAGACGGCCGCCGGGTCGATGACGTCCGACGTGATCGCGGCGTGCACCATCTCAGCCACCCGCCACCGGTGGGATGAACGCAACCTCATCGTCCGCGGCGAGCGGCTCGTCGAGATACGCGTACGTCCGATTCACTGCAATCGCGGGCTCTTCGGGCAACGCATCGAAGGGTGCACCCCGCGAACGAAGGGAGTGCACGAGATCGCCCACGGTGGCACCGGATGCGAGCTCCACCTGGACTTCGCCGGTCCCGACGAGGTCCCGGTACGCCGCAAAGAAGAGTGCCTGCACGGAGAAGTTCACGAGGTCGTGCCGAGGTTCGTGGAGTCACGCTGGAAGGAGGAGATTGATCCACCCCCTTCGGGGCGTCAACGTTCCGCCTGCCGACATCAACGCACTGCGCGCCGGTTTAGTGCCCTCCGCCCCGCCCTCTTCGCCGACTCCGTCCATCCTCCGGAGTGCGCCCGCGATCCCGGTCCCCGCCTCGTAGCGAGCGGATCCGCCGCCCCATCTGTTCTCGCAGCGCCTGGAACTCGAGTACCTGGACCGGCGTGAGCACTTCGTGGAGCGCTTCGAGTTCCGCCTCGAAAAGGAGCACTTCGTCTCGCCGCAGCTGCACGAGCTGCGCGATCAGCTGCTCGGCCTCTGCGTCGGTAATGTCGTCGTCGGACTCGACCGCCTCGACCCGTCGCCGTGCCGCCATTTCGGCCCGAGCGAGCTCGCGCCGCTGCGTTTCGAAGCCCTGGACGATCTCGGACAATCTCTCGGACTCCGCCTCGGTGAGACCGAGACGCTCCTGCATCATGGTGGCCATCCGAGCGCGTATGCGCTCCATGAGTTCCTCGCGGTCCTGAGGCCCGCCCCTACGGTTCCCACGGTTCTGCGCCTCGACGGGCGCAGCGGTGGCACACACGACCACCGCGAGGATGAGCACTCGTAGCCAACGGTTCATGCTGACCCTCCGTCGCCCGTCTCCAACTCCTCGAGGAGCTGGGCCAGGGCCGCGTCCGACAGCCCGTCCAACGCGGGCGCCCCCGCGACCAAGCCGTCGCCCGACAACCACAGGTCCTCCTCTTCCAGCTCCGTGGCGAAGTCCGGGGCGTCGAGCACCTCGCTGCCGACATCGTTCGATGTCACGCCGATCCCCAGCGCGAGCGCCGCAACGGCCGCCGCGGAAAGACCCCACCACGGCCGCGCCCATCGAGTCTGCGGACGGGACGCGTGCCTCTGGACGGCGCCGACGACGCGATCCGCGAGGTCGGACGGCGCGACGGGTCGCGCTCGATGAAGCGCCTGAACGAGCTCGAGCTCCGCCCGGCATTCCGCGCTCATGGCAAGGTGCGCCTCGAGCTCTCGACGGGCCTCCGGCCCGATCTCGCCCGACTCGAAGACGGAGATCTGTTCGCTGATTTCTGCTGGGCACGTCGGCTCGTTCATTCCATCCACTCCCTCAGGCGACGTATACCGTGAAAGTAGTTCACGCGTGCCGCCCCTTCACTGGACCCGATCACGTCGCCGATCTCTCGGAAGGACAGTCCTTCGTCGACCCGCAACGTAACGGACAACCTCTGTTTCTCCGGAAGACGCTCCAAAAGGGCTCTCGCTCGGGCGGATTCGTCGGCCAGGACGGCGCCTTCGTCCGGCCCGGGGCGGTCGTCCGCCACTGGTTCCGTGTGTTCGATCGGAGCCTCGTTCCATCTCTTTACTTTCCTGAGCGCGCCGCGAGCCTCGTTCGTCGTGATCGTCAGCAACCATGTCTTGAAGGATGCGTCGCCCCTGAACCTGTCCAGTGCACGAAACGCCTTGATGAAGGCATCCTGCACGATGTCCTGAGCCCGGTCTTCATCCCGGACGAAGGAGAGGGCCACGCGGAACGCGGCATCCGTGTGCCTTCGGACCAGCGTGTCCAAGGCCGTGGGATCTCCCCCACGGGCCCGCTGAACGAGCTGCGCGTCGGGCGCACGGGTCAGCCCCTCTTCTCCGTCACTCACCGGAGATTGGACGCCCGCAGGGGGGGAGTCGTTAAACGCGGACTACAGCGCGACTTTGTCGAGCCGCTCGACCCGGGCGCGTAGGTGCTTCGAAGGCTTGAACACGGGGACGGAGCGGGAGGGCACCTCGACCGCCTCCCCCGTGCGGGGATTCCGAGCCATGCGCGTCTTCCGCTTCCGGACCTTGAACGTGCCGAAGCCCCGGATCTCGATGTTCTCGCCATTCGCGAGCGCGAGCTTGACCGCGTTGAGGAAGCCGTCCACGACCAGGGCACAGTCCTTCTTCGTGATGCCCGGACCGATCGCCTCGGCAACCTGCTCGACCAAGTCTGCCTTCGTCATTGTCCTCTCCAGAGACCCTTCGCAGGTACGTTTCCCGCGCGCGGGCAGAGACGGTAGCGAGGGGCGACGTGCATCGCAAGCGTGCCGGAGTTGTTGCAGGATACCGACTTGCGATGTTCGACCGAAGGTCGGTCAGTCGCCCTTTCGCTCCTCCATGAGGGTGACGAAGGAGTCGAACAGGTACCGGCTGTCGTGGGGTCCCGGAGCGGCCTCCGGGTGGTACTGCACCGAGAGGACCGGTAGCGTCCGATGCTCCACGCCCTCGACGGTCCCGTCGTACAGATTCACGTGGGTGAGGCGCAGATCAGGGGCCCCGGGAATCGAACCGTCCTCGTCTGCACGCACCGCGAAGCCGTGGTTCTGAGAGGTGATCTCGACCGTCTGGAGGTCGAGGTTTTTCACCGGATGGTTCCCCCCGTGGTGCCCGAAGGGGAGCTTGAAGGTGTCGGCCCCGAACGCCCGGCAAATCAGTTGATGTCCCAGGCATATGCCGAAGATGGGGACGTCGGCGTCCGCCAAGGCCCGAATGCTCGCCTCGGCGGCCTCGACCGCGGCGGGATCCCCAGGGCCATTCGAGACGAAGAGCCCATCCGGCGGGTCCGCGAGAAGGTCGTCCGCGGGTGTCTCCGCAGGGATCACCGTGACCCGGCATCCCCGCTCGGCGAGGAGCTTGGGCGAGTGGGCCTTCACCCCGAAGTCGTAGGCGAGGACGTGGAACCGTTCCTCACCGACCGCGGCGACCTCGTACGGCGAATCGGTAGAGACCCCGCAGGCCAGATCCAATCCTTCCATCTCCGGCTGGGTCAGGATCTCGGAGAGGAGGGCGACCTGATCGTGCCCCGAGGGAGCGATCGCCCCCCTCATTGCGCCCTGCGCGCGGATGTGTCGCGTCAGTGCCCGTGTGTCGAGCTCGGCGATCGCCGTAATCCCGTGATCTTTGAGGTAGCCGTCCAGGTCCCCGTTCGAACGCCAGTTCGAGTGGACTCGTGACGCCTCCCGCACGATGAAGCCGTTCACCTGGGGCACCGGTGACTCCCGATCCTCGTCGTTCACGCCGTAGTTCCCGATCAAGGGGTACGTCATCGTGACGAGTTGGCCCGTGTACGAGGGATCCGTAAGGACCTCCTGGTACCCGCTCATCGATGTGTTGAAGACGACTTCGCCAAAGGTCACGTCGCTCGAACCCAGCTGAACACCGTCGAAACGGCGGCCGTCCTCGAGCAGGAGGTAGGCGGTGCGGTCCAGGGGAGTACCTCGTCGTCTCAGGTCAAAGGCGGACGGCAAAGTCCGGCGGTCCACCTAGTCTACCCGAGGCCCGGAGGGGGTCAACCGGGTTGGACCATTCCGCCCCTGGGTTAGGTTGATGCCATGGACACCGTGTACATCCACGCCGACGAGTCGTGCCTCGGGAATCAGGCTCAGAAGAAGGCTAGACCGGGCGGCGCCGGGGGCCTCGTCGAGGTCTGGAGGAACGGCGTGTGGGAGCGCCGAGACTACTGGCTTTCCGAACCCGACACGACGAACAATCGCATGGCGATCCGGAGTGTGATCGAGCCACTGCGCCTCCTCCGTCGCCGCTGCCGGGTCGTCTTCGTCTCGGACAGTAAGTACCTCGTCGACGGGATCAACGAGTGGCGGCACGGGTGGAAGCGCAGCGGATGGAAGCGCAAGACCGGCGCCATCAAGAACCTCGAGCTGTGGAAGGCGGCCGACCAGCTGATCGATCGGCACGACTTCACCGCGCACTGGGTGCGCGGGCACGACGGTCATCCGGAGAATGAGTACGCCGATCACCTGGCCACTACGGCCGCCGCCGAGCAGACAGGTTCCGACGGTCTGCTCCCGTCCGACTACGGGGGCTGGCTCGACGCGATGCGGGAGAAAGACAAGCACCTCGACGTCTTCGAATTCGCGGCCCCTGGGGAGCGCTGGGACCTCCCGTAAGGTCGCGTCGGGTTCGTGCCGAGGCGCTCGGCCGAGCCCCGCATACGCGAAACGGCCCAGGCTGCAGCGAACTGCATCCTGGGCCGCTTCTATCGATCGATTTCGTCTGGAGACTTCACGAGTCTCGACGATCTCACGATCACGCTGGCGGGATCCGGGTCCTTGCTTGGGTCCGCCTTCGTGAAGGCGGCTGGACCTGATTCCCTCTCCCTCGTCGTGTCACGCGGTCCGTGACCGAGGGTGCCCCGAGCTCATCGTTTAGGGGCAGTTCGGCGGGGGCCAGCGACCTCCCCCGTCGTGCTCACCGGGTTTCCCAAGCCCCGGTTCGCCGTGCCTGTGCTGCGCCGTCGCGCCCACACGCTCACGTTTCGAATTCACCGAGGGATGACCAACGCCATCGTCTCATGAACCGCATCCGAAACGCGAAGGATAGTTACCGAACTGGAGACCCGATGGCAACGGGCCTACAAACATCTCGGGTGGCAACCGCACCACAGCGTGTAAGTCACATATACACTTGTACTTACGGGATATACATTTGTTTGTCTGGGCCGTGATCAGGTACGTCGAAAAACGTTCGTTTACAGTGTGGGATCACACCGTGTAATGCGGATCGTACCGAACGTCACTTGAGAAAAGGCCGCCTGGGCCGTGCTCAGCGGCGTACGGTTCAGCGAGCCGTACCTGTTGCCGTGCCGACAAGAAAAGAGTGCTCGAACACGCCTTGGAAGTGCCGCGCGAAGACGGAGCGCACCGTTGCGTCGTCCGGAGCCACACCCAGTTCCTGCTCGAGCGAGGTCACGCCCCGGTCGCGGATGCCGCACGGAACGATCGTGTCGAAGAAGGAGAGATCGGTTCGAACGTTCAGCGCGATCCCGTGTGAGGTGATCCAACCGGAAGAGACCCGGATCCCGATCGCGGCCAACTTGCCCTTCTCCGTCCACACACCGGTCCCGTTCTCGCTCCGCCAGGCCTGAACCCCCAACTCTTCGGCAACCCGCATGAGGACGTCCTCTAGGTCTCGCAGGTAGCGATGCAGGTCCTTGCGGTTCGGTTTGAGGTCGAGGATCGGGTAGGCCACCAGCTGGCCGGGGCCATGGTAGGTGACATCTCCGCCTCGCCCGACCGCATGAAGCTCGATCCCGCGGAGCGCACGCTCGTCTTCGTCGACGAGAACGTGATCGGGGTCGGTGCTCGACCCCATGGTCAGGACGTGGTCGTGCTCCACGAAGATCAGGGTATCCGGGATCTCCCCTGTCCGTCTCTGAACGACCAGTTCCTTCTGGAGGCTCAACGCCTCGCCGTACCCCATCCTGCCCACATCGCGGACTTCGAGCGGTCTGTCACTCATGTCACCCTCCTGACACGACGCCCCCGAGAGCTCGGGCTCTCGGGGGCGCGTAACGTCACTCCACCCATCGGACGGCTATGCGTCCTCGGGGAACGTCTCCATCATCTCCTTGAGACGGGCCAGGAAGCGGGCGGCGTCTGCGCCGTCCACGATCCTGTGGTCGTAGCCCAGGGAGAAGAGGCACCGCTTCCGGATGGCCATCGAATCGGACCCCGTCTCCGGATCGGTCACCACGATGACCCGCTTCTCGATCGACCCGAGTCCCAGGATCGCCGACGTGCCCTTCGGGATGACCGGCAGGCCGATCAACGTACCCAAGACACCCGGGTTGGTGATCGAGAAGGTCGCGCCCTGAATCTCGTCGGGCATGAGCTTCCGATCGCGCGCCCGAGTCGCCAGGTCGACGATCTTGTTCCCGATTCCCACGAGGCTGAGGTGATCGGCGTCCTTCACCACCGGGACGATGAGTCCGGGGTTCAGGTCGACAGCCATCCCCAGGTTCACGTTGCTCCTGTAGATCACGTTGTTACCGGACACGGCCGAGATGATCATCGGGAACTCGTGGAGAACGCGGCTGACCGCCCACGCCACGAAGGCCGTGTAGCTCACTCGAGCGCCCTGAGCCTTCCACTTCGGCTTCATCTCCGCGCGAACCTTGTCGACGGCGGAGAAGTCGACCTCGATGAAGGAGTGCACGTGGGGGGCGACACGCTTGGCGAGCACCATGTGCTCGGCCGTGAGCCGGCGAATCTTGTCCATCGGCTCGACGGTGTCGTTCCCGCGGACCGGGTACTCGGGGTGCTGGACGTCCTTGTAGAAGGTGTCCCACATCGTCGCACCACCCGCCGGCGCCGCGGCGGGAGCGGGCGCTGCCGGAGCAGGCGGAGTCGCCGCCGGAGCAGGAGCGGCCGGGGCCGCCGCGGCGCCCCCGCCCTCGATGAAGTCGAGGATGTCCTGCTTGGTGACCCGACCGGCATGGCCGGTTCCGGACACCGCAGCAATGTCGACCCCGTGCTCTTCGGCAATCTTCCGCACGACCGGTGTGGACCGAGTCCGGAGACGCTCCTCGGCGCTCTGATCCGCACTGGAGGCAGCGGGAGCCGCCGGGGCAGCAGGCGCCGCCGCCGGTGCGGCAGGGGCCGGAGCCGCTTCCGGCTCCGGTGCCGCCGCTTCCGCGGCCGGCGGAGCCGCGACGGCCGCTCCACCGTCGGTGTCGATCCACGCGACGACGGTCCCGACCTCGACCGTCTCACCCTCCTGCACGGAGATTTCGACGAGCGTTCCGGATGCGGGCGCGGGAATCTCGGCATCCACTTTGTCCGTCGAGATTTCCAAGATCGGCTCGTCGCGCTCTACCGCGTCACCGAGCTGCTTGAGCCACTGGGAGACAGTACCCTCTGCGATCGATTCGCCCATCTGGGGCATCGGCACTTCGATACGAGCCACGCTCGGTCACTCCGCTGGGTTAGTAGGCCGCCAGGTATCTCGCAGCCGTCAGTACGTCGTCGGTCTGTGGTAAAAAGTAATCCTCCAATGACCCTGAGTAAGGCACCGGCGCATCGATCGCCGTGACTCGGAGCATTGGTGCGTCCAGCCATTCGAACGCTCGTTCACTGACGCGCATGCAGATCTCTCCGGCGATTCCACCGGTTCGCGTGTCCTCATGCACGACCAGCAGCCTTCCCGTCTTCTTCACGCTCTCGACGACCGCGTCGTCATCGAGAGGGAGAAGGGTGCGGAGATCGATCACCTCGACCTTCACACCGTCTTCCTTCTCCAGGGTGTCGGCAGCCTCCGTGCATTTGTGCACCATGGCGCCGTAGGTGACGATCGTCAGGTCGCCACCCTCTCGCACCGTCCGGGCCTCGCCCAAGGGTACGATGTAGTCTTCGTCCGGCAGGACTTCGCGCAGCGCTGGAGCACGATACAGCCCTTTGTGCTCCTCGAAGATCACCGGGTTGTCGTCCCGGATCGCGGCTTTCAGCAACCCCTTCGCGTCGTACGCCGTGCTCGGGTAGACGATCTTGAGCCCGGGCGTGTGAAAGAACGCCATCTCGACGTTCTGCGAGTGGAACGGCCCACCCCGGTTCCCCCCGCCCACCGGACCGCGGATCACGAGCGGCATCGCGCCCGCACCGCGGTAGAGCGACGTCGCGATGTAGTTCGTGATCACGTCGTACGCCGGCGAGATGAAATCCATGAACTGGATCTCGACCACGGGTCGGAGACCCATATGGGCGGCCCCGGCGGCGGCGCCGGTGAAGCCGCCCTCTGCGATCGGTGTGTCGATGACGCGTGACTCGCCGAAGTGGCCGAGGAAGTCGCGGGTCACCTTGAAGGCACCCCCGTACACCCCGATGTCTTCCCCCATGAGGAAGACCGAGTCGTCCCGGGTCATTTCCTCGAACAACGCCTCACTGATCGCCTCGAGGAAGGTGACCGGCTCCCCTCGCTTCGTCTTGAGGAGGTGCTCCGGGGTCTCGCGATCGGTCATGCCTGAACACCTCGGCGGGTCGTCGGGTCGGGGGCTCGGGTCCAGGGGCGGTCCACGTGGACGTCGGTGTACACGTCGAGCGCTGCGTCCTCGGCCTCGGGCATCGGTTCACCGATCGCCTGCTCCGCGGCGACACGGCATTTCTCGAACTCTTCCTGCTCGATCCGGGTGATCTCGTCCTGGGTCGCCCACCCGTGCTCGAGCATCCGAGCACGGAAGAGATCGAGCGGGTCCTTCTTCTCCCACTCGGCGATCAGTTCGGGATCGACATAGTCCTGAGGGTCGTGCTGAGCATGACCGCGCCGGCGGAAATACTTCAGCTCGACCATGCGGGCGCCATGGCCCGCTCTGGCGAGCGCCGACGCACGACGCACCGCGTCGAAGACGGCGAGCACGTCGGTGCCGTCCACCGATTCGGCACCGATGCCGTACCCCGGCCCCTTCTCCGTGAAGCTGCCGACCCGTGTGTTTTTATGGGTCGGCGTCGAAAAGGCCCACTGGTTGTTTTCGACCATGAGGATCAGCGGGCATTCCTGAACGGCGGCGAAGTTGAGTCCTTCGTGCCACGCGCCCGTCGACGACGCGCCGTCGCCGTAGAAGACCATCCCCACCCGATCCTCGCCGCGCATCTTGAAGGAGAGGGTGATCCCGGCCATGACCTCGATCATCGTCCCCAGGGGTGAGACAGGACCTACGAAGCCCCGGGTGAAGTCGAACCAATGGACGTTGGCTTCACGCCCTCGGGTGGGCCCGGTGCCCCGCGCCATGTACTGCCGAAAGAAGTCGACGAGCTCGCCGCCGAAGAGGAACAGGGCGCCGGCGGCACGTACCGTCGGGGCGAGGAAGTCCCCCGTCCCGTCACGGCGTCGACGGAGGGCGAACGCCGCACCCACGGCGCCGGCCTCCTGTCCGAGCGAGCGGTACAGCCCACCCGTGACATGACCCTGTTTTTGGAGAAGCTCGAGTCGCTCCTCCGCCGTGCGCGTCAAACAGAGCGCCCGGTAGAGATCCTGAAGCTCGGCGTTGCCGAGCCCGTACGTGTCCCCGCTGTCGCGGCTCAAGGGGTCAGTTGCCCTCGTTGCCTTCGTTGGCGTCACCGGCGGGGGTAACCGCCGCGGGTTGCTCGCCTAGACCGGGCAGCACGGGTTCCGGGGCGGCGGCCGCCGGAGGATTGACCTGGATGACGGACGTCGGCGCCTGAGCGCGCGACGACAGGATGGAGAGCACGAGAGCGAGGACCATGAAGGCCGCGCCCGCTCCCCACGTGGCTCGCGTCAGCACGGTCGTGGCTTGGCGTCCACCGAGGACGCCGTCGGCCATCGTGCCTCCGGATCCACCGACAGCCGCAAGCCCGCCGCCTTTCCCCGCCTGAAGCAGGATGACGACCGACAAGAAGAGCCCGTCGAGGATCAGGGCGAACAGCAGGAGATTGTACATCGTGACGTTCTTCGTTCGGGATGGAGGATAAACGTCGGAGAGGCCGGAAACGGTGTCAACGGGCGGGTTTAGCGCCCCTTCATACCCCGGCCGCCGCGATGGCCGCGAACGACTCCGGACTCAGGCTCGCGCCCCCGACGAGTACTCCGTCTACGTCGGACGCCGCCAGCAGTTCCGCGGCGTTTGTCGGCTTCACACTTCCACCGTAGAGCAAGGGTACCCGCGCCGCGCCCGTGGCACCCATGACCTCTTCGAGACGCGCGCGGAGCGTCTCATGCGCGGCAGAGGCGTCTTCGGGAGTCGCCGTCTCTCCGGTCCCGATCGCCCAGACCGGCTCGTACGCGACCAGAAACCGGCCCCCGCCGTGGTTGAGGCGATCCAACGCGGCGTCGAGCTGCCGCAGGATGACTTCGTCGACGCGCCCAGCCTTCCGCTCGTCCAGCGTTTCCCCTACGCACAGGACCGGAGTGAGCCCGGCCGCGACGATTGCCGCCGTTTTTCGAGCCGTCTCATCGTCCGTCTCGCCGAAGACGTGACGCCGTTCGGAGTGTCCGATCAGAGCGAACGATGCACCCGCCTCGGCAGCCATGAGCGCGGAGGTCTCACCCGTAAAGGCCCCGAGGGCCTCCCAGTAGACGTTCTGGGCCCCGATCATCACCCGAGGATCACGTCCCGGCGCGCCGACCGCGCTCGCGATCGAGACGGCAGGCGGGAAGATGATCAGCTCGTTGTCCGACGGTACGTCGAACAGGTCCAGTCGTTCGAAGAAGTCACGAGCCTCATCCGGACCGTGGTGCATCTTCCAGTTCCCGGCGATGACCGCCATGTCAGCTCCTGGGCGTAAGTGCGTCGACGGCCGGGAGCTCTCCCCCGGCCAGAAGCTCCAAACTGGCTCCGCCGCCCGTCGACACGTGGGTGAGTCGATCGACGACCCCCGCACGCTCGGCCGCGGCCGCGGAGTCCCCTCCCCCCAGGATGCCCATCGCGCCCGAGTCACACGCATCGGCGATCGCTTCGGCGACTTCGACCGTTCCGCGGTCGAACGGCGAGACCTCGAAGACGCCCATCGGTCCATTCCACACGACCGTTTCCGCCCGACGGACCATCTCGGCGAAGAGCTCGCGCGTCTTCGGACCGATGTCGAAGATCTTCTGCGCACCGGAGACCGCGTCTCGATCCACCTCCGAGAAGGGGGCATCCGAGGAGAGCTCGTCGGCGATGACACAGTCGGTGGGCAGCACAAGGCGCTCCCCACCCTCTTCCAAGATCTTGCGAGCGACGTCCACTGCGTCCTCCTCCACGAGCGACTCGCCCGTATCGAGGCCGAGGGCCCGGAAGAAGGTGTTCGCCATCGCTCCGCCGATGAGAAGCCGGTCGACCCGCGGGAGGAGAGCCGAGATCACGCCGATCTTCGACGAAATCTTGGCGCCCCCCACGATCGCGACGAAGGGCCGCTCCGGCATGCGAAGGGACTCTTCGAGAAAGCGAAGCTCGGTCGCCAAGAGGTGGCCGGCCACGGCTTCGCCGCCTCGTTCCCTCATCGCCCTTGCGAGCCCCTCGGTCGACGCATGCGCGCGATGAGCCGTGCCGAACGCATCGTTGACGAAGAGGTCGCCCAACGCGGCCCACCCTTCAGCCAGGCCCGCGTCGTTCTTCGTCTCGCCGGGCTCGTACCGGGTGTTTTCCAGCACGGCGGTCACACCGTCCGGAAGAGCGTCCAACGCCGCCGCGGCCTGTGGCCCGGAGGTGTACGGCACGAAGGAGACCGGCCGGCCCAGAAGCTCACCCAGCCGCTCTGCTACCGGGGCGAGGGAGTAGTCCGGATTCGGCGCGCCCTTCGGCCGACCGAGGTGAGACAGAACGATGCACCGCGCCCCGGAGGCATTCAGATGCTCGAGCGAAGGTAGCGAGGCTTCGATGCGTTGGTCGTCGGCAACGGTACCGTCGTCGAGGGGCACGTTCAGGTCCGCACGGACGATGACCGTGCGTCCTCGGAGCGTCGTCGCGTCGACGTCCGCGAGGGTCTTTTTGATCACTGTGGAGAGAAGATCTTCCCCAGATCGTCGACGTACGCACGCCCCTCAGGCGTCAGATCCCTCCGCGCGGAGGAGTCCCAACGGATGAAGGTAATGTCCGGGCCGCGACCGTAGTCCCAGAACTCGGCGAGCCGCCCCGACCCGTCCTCGACGACATGGATGGTGGTGGGTCCTCCAAAACGTACCCACACCTCCGGTGCGTCGCCAAAAACGCTCCCGAACCGAAGCGACGCATACGTCGTTCGGGTGAGATGCTCGACCCAGCGCTCATTGACCTCCGTGTTGGGCCGACGGTCCTTCTCCGCCCAGAATTCGGCCTCCCAGCTCCGACGTTCGTCGGATGCCACGCGGCGGTACCAGAGCAGGTCACTCTCGTCGAGCAGGTAGCCGACGTACGACAGTTGGTCGGCGCGCCGCTGGTCCATCCGCGCCAAAGCGGCTCGGAAGAGCGGCTCGGCTTCGGCACTCCGGTCCAGCCGCTGGAGCGCCATGCCGGCCAGGAGGAGTCCGTTCGGGTGTCCACCGCTCACGTGGACGAATCGTCGAGCCCCGCGGAGAACGTCGTCCCAACGGTCGGCGTCGACCAACGCCATCAGAAGGTCGGTATTGGCGCCGACGTGGGCCGGATACGACTCGATCGCGGCACGGAGCGATCCCATCATCAGGCCGAGATCTCGGGCGCTGCCGTGATCCGTCTCCTCGAACCCTCTCTGGAAGATCCCCGCCAGCTCGGCCGGGCAGAGGTAGTTCCAGGCGACGAGACGCGAGGTCGACGCGTATCCGCTTCCCGCACCGCCCGTCGACGAGGCCTGTCGGCACTCGACCTCGGAGAACGCTTCGGCGAAGACCCTGCCGACCCCCTGCGAAGACAGCCAGGAGCCCCGAACGATCGCACTACGCTCGTAGTGCAACTCGGCCACGATCCACGGCGAGACGTCCACGCCGGCGTCCGCATCGGCCACGGCGGATTGGAGGCCACCTTCGAAGAGCGCTCTCGCTTCCGTGCGTAGCCCTTGACGTGCCCGGATGCGACCGAGGGCCAACATCGCGGCCGCGTTCTCACCACCGGACGCGATCGACGCTTCGAGTGCTTCGCCTACGACACCGCGCCACGCGAGGGGCTCGAAGCCCGCCGGCGGCTCGGCGGATAGGATGGCTTCCGCCGGCCCGTGCGCGTCCACGATCGCGGGATCGAGGAACGCCTCGGTCAGCATCGCGAGTCCCTCTTCACGCGCAGGTACCTCGCTCGCTCCGATTTCGTGCATGGGTGGGAGTTCTGCCGCCACGATCGGCTCGCGCATCTGCCACCACTCGATTTGCGGCACGATCGGCAGCGACAGCGGATCGACCGCAGGACGCAACGGGCGCTCGACCATGACCGAATCGGGCTCGAAGAGCACGGGGAACTCGATCCACTTCCCGACCGGCTCCCCGTCTTCGAGCGCGGGCTCAAACATGAAGCGCGGGGCGATGTTCGTCGCGACTCGGTCGAGCACATCGACGCCACTCGTGTGCAGGACCGACGCCTGACCCGGAAGCCCCGACTCGTCGACCCACAGTCGTAGCCAGACGATTCCACCGACACCGCGTCGTTGCAGGTGCCTCGGGTAGGCCGACTGGAGAAGGCGGGACGAGCGATCTCGATCGATCATCTCGGGCGGCGTGAGCACCGGCGGGGTGACGAGATCCGGTACCGTCGGCTCGACCGGCGGGGGTTCGGACTCCTCGACCGCCTCGGCTTCGGGGGCCTCCGCGACGGGCGCATTCCCTTCCGGGGCCGGCGCGGCGTACGCCGGCGCCACGACCTCGATGGGAGACACCGGGATCGCGACCTGCTCCGGGCCGATCTGTTCGATCAGTCGAATGAATGAGGCGCGGGCGGAAGGCACGGAGGCCCCACCCACGAGTACGGCGGCCAAGACCGCCGCGGCGAGGTGACGACGCATACCCAGCGGTCGCGTCCGTGGCATCGTCGCCCACTCGTGGGCGAGTTCAGCGCGAAGCTCCGGCCCGAAGGAGGGCCGCTCTTCGTATTGAATGGAGAGGAGTTCGTCGTGCAGCGCCCGAAGGTCCTCGGGCAGCTGAACGTCCTCGTCGTGTCGGTCCGTCATCGATCTTCTATGTGCTCGGACGCCATCTCTTCCACCGAAGCCTTGAGTCGTTTCAAGGCTCGGTGCAGGCGGACAGCGACCGCGTTGTTGCTGATATTGAGGTGCTCGGCGATCTCGGCATGGTCGAGACCGGAGCCGTAACGGAGGCTGAGGATCTCTTGATCCGCCTTCCGAAGCGTTTGGCTTCCGTTCAGCAGACGCTGAATCCTTTCCTGCTTGATGACCCGTTCTTCATGGGTCGGCACGTCGGCCACCAGGTCGGGAATTCGGTCGAGCGACACGTGCAACGACCCCCTCCGCTTGAGTGAGCGGAGGTGATCCGTGACCGCATTCCTGGCGATCCGTAGAAGCCACGTGCGAGGAGACGCCCGGTTGGCATCGTACTTCTCGAAGGACCGAAGTGCCTTCATGAAGACGAGTGAGGTCACATCCTCCGCCGTCTCACGCGTGGCGACCCGGAAGCGCACATACCGATACACCGCGCTTTGGTGTTCTTCATACCACGCGCCGAAGTCCCCCGGCAGGGGGGCCTCGGTCATCGGCTGGCGGCGCACGGTCCCAGGACGGGATACGTCTTGCTCGGTCTGCATCATGGAGTTGTACGCCCCGTCCGCCACCGTGTTACACCCTCGACTACAGCTGTTTTCCCATGAACGCCACCAGGTCGACGACGCGCGAGGAGTAGCCCCACTCGTTGTCGTACCAGGAGAGCACCTTCACCATCCGGCCATCCATGACGGCCGTGGAGAGCGCGTCGACGGTCGACGAGTGCGGATCACTCGTGTAGTCGATCGAGACGAGGGGCTCGTCCGAGACCGCGAGAATGCCCTTCATGGGCCCGTCGGCGGCAGCGCGGAAGGCCGCGTTCACCTCGTCTTCCGTCACATCCTGGTCCACCTCGGCCACGAGGTCGACGATCGAGACGTCGGCGGTCGGAACCCGGATCGCCATGCCGTCGATGCGGCCTTGGACTTCCGGAAGGACCAAGCCGGTGGCCTTGGCGGCCCCGGTCGTCGTCGGGATCATCGAGACGGCCGCGGCGCGGGCCCGCCGGAGATCCTTGTGCGGCAGGTCGAGAATGCGCTGGTCGTTCGTGTACGCGTGGATCGTCGTCATCAGGCCGTGGCGGAAACCGAACGATTCCGTCAGGACCTTCACGACGGGCGCGAGGCAGTTGGTCGTGCAGCTCGCGTTGGACACTACGTGATGCTGGTCCGGGTCGTACTGGCCCTCGTTGACCCCCAGAACGATCGTGATGTCCTCGTTCTTGCCGGGCGCGGAGATGATCACCTTCTTGGCGCCTGCCTCGATGTGCTTGCCGGCACCGTCACGGTCGCGGAAGTGACCCGTCGACTCGATGACGATGTCCACGCCGAGCTCGGCCCACGGAAGCTTCGCCGGATCCCGCTCGGACAGCACCCGGATCTCGTCCCCGTCGACGATGAGGCCGTTGTCCGAGACCTCGACCGTGCCGGGGTACTTCCCGTGCACGGAGTCGTAGCGGAGAAGATGAGCGAGGGTCGCCGAATCGGTGAGGTCGTTCACGGCGACGAAGTCGATATCGGTCTGGCCGGACTGCTTGGCGCTGCGAAGTACGTTGCGACCGATGCGTCCAAAACCGTTGATGGCGGCGCGGATGGCCATAGCTGGGGGATCTCCGAGGGTTGGGAGCCGCGACTTGAGTCAGCCCTTCAAGATAACCGATTTTCGGCCGCGTCAGCCCTTCTCTTTTCGCTACCCTCACCCCCTCGACGATCGTTCGTTGCGGGCTTCGAGTCTCGGGAGCGCTCGAGCGTACGTCACGACGTCGACGCGAGCCGCACCCGCGGCACGAAGCACCCGCGCCGCCTCGCCTGCGGTAGAGGCGGTCGTCAGGACGTCGTCTACCAAGAGCGCCGTTCCGGCCACCCCTCGGACCGACCGAAACACCCTGTCGACATTGGCGCGCCGCTCCCGTGGTCCGAGCGCGGTCTGGGACCGCTTGGAGTCGACTCGGACGAGTGGTACCTCGAGTGCGATGCCGCATCGCCGGGCTACCGAGGCAGCGAGGACCTCGGCTTGATTGTAGCCCCGCGCACGGAGACGCCGCGAAGTCGTCGGAACCGGCACGACGACGTCGTACTCGGCGGATCGCTCCACAGACGCGGCCATTGCGATCCCCATCATCTCTCCGAGCGCACGCCAGCCCTCGTACTTCAGCCCATGCACGATCTGCGTCGCCGGCGATGCCAAGGTGAAGGCGTACCGGAGCGTGTGGATCTCAGGAGCCCAATCAGCGCACTCGAAGCACGTCGCCGAAAGGGCTCGACCACTTCCCGACGGGTGGTGGCAGCGAGGGCATCGCGGCCAGGGAGCCGGGGCCAGCCGACTGCGGCACGCTCCGCACACGAGTGCCGGTCCACCGTCGGGGATCCATGCGCGACACACGACGCACCCGGCGGGAAGGACGAAGTCGAGGACTCCGCGCAGGCGCCTCGGCACGCGCCGGAGCGCTCGAGCTGCCTTCAACCCGGCTGTAGGGCGGCGACGGCCTCCCGCATCACATCGACCGGTGCCTCTCGGCCCCACCAGCGCTCGAACGAGGCCGCTCCTTGTTGGACGAGCATCTCCAGTCCGTCGCACGCCCGCACACCCGCATTCTCTGCGGAACGCACGAACGCGGTGGTGTGGCGCCCGTAGACCAGGTCCATCGCGGCGCCCGCCCGCTGAAGCATCGCTCCGACGTCGATCGGCGACGGGTCATCCGCTTCAAGCCCCAGACGTGTCGCGTTCACGACCAAGTCGAAGCCCTCCCCCTCCAACTCTCTGAAGACGGGAACGACCCGAGTCCGAGGACCACCGATCCGACGCGCGACGGCACGGGCGCGATCCTGAGTCCGGTTGTACAGCAGCACCTGATCGACGTCTTCCTCGATCAGGGCCGCCAGTGCGGCCCGACCGGCCCCACCAGCCCCGAGGAGCAGGACGCGCAGACCCCGGGCATGTCCGCCGATGAAGTGCCGAAGCGCCCGGCGGAATCCCTCGACGTCGGTATTGTCGCCGTGCAGTCGCCCCTGATCGTCCGACCAGAAGGTGTTGCACGCCCCGGTTCTCCGGACGGCGTCGGACCGGACGTCGAGTAGAGACGCCGCCTTCTCCTTGTGAGGCAGCGTGACGTTGCCCCCACCCCCGGCGCGCGCGAGCCCTCTCATGAAGCCCTGGAGGTCGTCGGCACCGCATCGAACCGCGACGTAGACCCCGTCGACCTCGGCGTGACGGAAGGCGGCGTTCTGCACCTCGGGAGAGGCGGAGTGTCCCACCGGGTCGCCGAGAAGAGTGAGTACCCGGGTACTGGCGGTCACCGTCATGGCGAGAGAACCGGTTCGAGTCGGGCCAACGACGCTTCGATCAGGCGCTCCAAGACGCGATACGTCTCGGCGTACTCCTCGTCGGGGCCGCCGATCGGATCCGGGACCCCTCCCACGTCCTCCCCTTCCTCGCCAGCCGCGAAGGAGGTGATGACCGCAGCTCGGTCACCGGCCCCCATCTCGAAGACGCGGAAGAGGTGGCTCGCGGACATCGTGAGGATCAGGTCCGCGTCCGAGAGTGTCCGCGCCGCCAACGCCTTCGAGGCGTGACGGGACAGATCGAGGCCATTCGCCTCGGCCGTGCGCACGGACCCTCCCGAGGCCGGCGCTCCGTCGAAGGCGGCCACCCCTGCCGATCCGATCTCGACGTGGTTCCAGCCTCGTTCGGAGACGAGGCGGCGTGCGATCACCTCCGCCAGCGGGGACCGGCACGTGTTTCCGGTACAGACGAACAGCAGCCGGAAAGGCTCTGTTTCGGGCGTCGTCATGATCCTCGGATCTCTGGGAGAGCGCAGCGCAGCCGTCCGACGGGGACGGATCCTTCACGGAGCACCACGGGCGCCTGGCCCGTGCAGTCCACCACGGTCGAAGGGGCCGACGGTGGAAGCGTACCAACATCGAGTAACCAGGTGCCCTCCGACGCCATCTCCGTCAATGCCGCCACCGCTTCCGTTCCGGACCGGGCCGGTGCACGACCGGGCGCGTTCAAACTCGTCGAGGTGAGCGGGGCGCCTAGGGCAGCGAGCAGACGAGAGACGATCGGGTGGGGCGAAAGGCGGACGCCGACGGCCCCGACCGGCGAACGGATCCCGTCCGGGAAGATCTCGTCCGGGTCCTCGAGCACCAGCGTCACGCTACCCGGCCAAAAGATCTCGGCGAGGGTTCTCGCCTCGTTGGTCCACCGGAGTCCTTCTGCGTCGCGCGCGCTCGGCACCAGGACGATCAACGGCTTGTCCGCCGCCCGCCCCTTCACGCGTTGTACAGCCGCGACCCCCGCCGGATCGGGGAGCGCCCCGATGCCGTACACGGTCTCTGTGGGATAGGCGATCGTCCCACCAGAGCGGATGTGTTCGGCGACATCCGCCAGCTCCCGCTCGGGGTCTCCCCGAAGATCGACCGTCCGCTCGATCACGGAGCTCCACCTCGAGTACGGAGCAGGACTTCCGCCACCGCGATGTCCGACGGCCTCGTCACCTTGAGATTCCACCCCCCATCGTCGACGCATTCGACGATGCCCCCGGCCGCCGCAACGAGGGCCGCGTCATCGGTCGCGTCCACGCCCGAAGCGTACGCAGCCCGAAGGATGGCCGCGGGAAAGACTTGAGGAGTGTGAGCGTGCCATAGGCGGGCCCGGTCGGGAGAACCGACGATCACTCCATCTTCGACCTCTTTGATCGTGTCTACCGCGGGCGAACCCGCAACGCCCCCCACACCGGACAACGCACGATCGACGCATCGGGAGACGACGTCCGACGTGACAAGTGGTCGAGCTGCGTCGTGGATGGCGAGGACGGCGAGCGTATCCGGAAGGGCCGACAGCGCCCGCCGTACGGACTCCGCTCGCGTGTCACCGCCCCGCACCACACGAACACGCGGCGCCAGCTCCGCGAGCCAGACGGGGATGTCGTCGAAGAGCTCTTCATCGACGGCGACCACGATGTCCGACACACGCGCGTCGTCGAGAAAGGGGGTCAGGGCGTGCCGGAGCAGTGGGCGGCCGTCGAGCTCCATGAAGGCTTTGCGCACGCCTCCCATCCGTTGTCCCGAGCCCGCTGCGGGGACCGCGACCCCGACCGAGGTGTTCGCGGCTCCGGTCTCCTCGTCGATCACGGCCCGAAGTCGTCGCCGCCCTCGGCCCCCGCGCCGATCACGGCCGACTCGAAGCGGGTGTACTCCTTCTGGAAGACGAGGGGGACGACTCCGGTGGGGCCATTTCGCTGCTTGGCGATGATCAACTCAGCCTTCCCTTCCAACTCGGCGCGATTCTCGGCCGTAGCGTAGTACTCGGGACGGAACAGGAACATGACGACATCGGCATCCTGCTCGATCGAACCCGATTCCCGGAGATCGGAGAGCATGGGGCGCTTGTCCGTCCTCTGCTCAGGCCCCCGACTCAGCTGTGAGAGGGCGATCAGGGGCACCTCCAATTCACGGGCCAACCCCTTCAGGCCGCGTGAGATCTGAGACACCTCCTGGACTCGCGATTCGGACTGACCGACACCCGACATGAGCTGCATGTAGTCGATCATTAGGAGCCCCAGTTCGCGGCCGTTGGCCTCCAAGTCCGACTTCATCCGTCGGGCCTTCGCGCGAATCTCGAGCACGTTGGCACCCGGCTGGTCGTCGATCCAAATCGGAGCCGTGTTCAGGTGGCCCGCCGCATTCCCGAGCCGCTCGTGTTCTTCACGCGACAGTCGGCCCCTTCGTAGCCTTTGGGCATCGACTCGTCCCTCGGCGCAAAGGAGTCGCGAGAGGAGCTGACTGGACGACATCTCCAACGAGAAGATGCCGACCGCTTGCTGATGCTGGATCGCCGCCGTCGCAGCGACGTTGAGCGCGAAGGCCGTTTTCCCCATCGACGGGCGCGCGGCGATGATGCAGAGGTCGCCCTTCTGCAGACCGGTTGTCATGCGATCCAGATCGGCGAAGCCCGTGGGTACACCCGTGATGCCCGACTTCGACTCCTGGAGTCGTTCGATGTGTTCGAACGTCTCCCAGAGGATTTCCTTGATCCAGACGAAGCCCTGTCGGTTGTGGCTCTCAGCGACCTGGAAAATTCGGCCCTCGGCCTGGTCGAGAATCTCCTCGACCGATCGCTCCCCCTGCTCGTACGCGTCCTGGATGATGTGGCTCGCCTGTTCGACGAGCCGTCGCAGGAGTGCCTTTTCACGGACGATGGCCGCGTGGTACTCCACGTTGGCGGCTGTCGGAACCGCGTCGAGAAGCTGCGCGACGTAGTCGACCCCTCCCGCACCCTCGAGCTCATCCGTCTTCTTGAGCTCCTCGACGATCGTCACCGGATCGATGACGGCGCCGCGCTCGAAGATGCGGATCATGGCCCGGAAGATCCGACGGTTCCCCTCCCGGTAGAACATGCCGTCGGAGACGATCTCCAACGCTTTGTCCACGGCACTGCCATCGATCAGCATCCCGCCGAGAACCGAGTTCTCGGCCTGAACGGACGCCGGCGGCGTACGATCGAAGACGGTGTTGGGGAAGAGTGGAGAGGCTTCCATGACCTCGTGGGCGGGGTGGCCGGTGTGGGGGCTGCAACCTAGCGAGTCACCGACCCGTCGTCACCTCGAATCGAAGGTCAGCGCCGGAGCCTCGCGGACCCGCGCAGCGTAGTCGCGATCAGGCGCGATCGATGACGTCTCGCAAGAGCTGGAGGTCCTCCCAGACACTCCGCGTCCAGTTCCCGTTTCGAAGCAGAGCAGCCGGGTGGTACGTCACCACGAGGGGCACCCCGTGGTAGCTGTGCACCGTGCCCCGGAGTCGTCCCAGGGACGACTTCTCCTGCCCCGCCAGGAGCCGGCCGGAGAACGAGCCGACGGCGAGCAGTGCGTCCGGCTTCACCAGCTCGATCTGCTTCCGGAGCAAGGGAGAGCACGCCTCGATTTCGTCGGGTTGGGGGTCCCGGTTCCCGGGCGGTCGACACTTCAACACGTTGGCGATGTAGACAGAATCCTCTCGACTCAAGCCGACGGTGGCGAGCAAGAGGTCCAGAAACTGCCCGGCTGCTCCCACGAAGGGCACCCCGGTCCGATCCTCGTTCGCACCGGGTGCCTCACCGACGACCATGAGGCGAGCATCGGGCGGACCGTCCGAGAAGACCACCTGGGTGCGTCCGTCCGCCAAGCCGCAGGCGGTGCAACCGAGAGCGATCTGCCGGACACCCTCGTAGTCGTCCGGGAGCACAGGGAGGGCGCGCCGCTCCGAGGCCTTCGGCGGCGCGGGCGTCTCTAGAATCTCAGGACGTTCGACCCTCGGCGGGGGCGAGGAGGCCGGGGCGGTGGCGGTCGTCCTTGGCGCGTCGGCGGGCGTGTGTGCGGACTCGACGGGAGCGTTCCGCGCTGCGGCCCGCAGCGCGGCCAGAGCATCCTCGGTCGACATCGAATCGAGCACGAGATCGTCGATCCCCATCTCGAGCCGTTGCCGGAGCAGCCGAGCGCTCTCGGAGGGGGGCGGTCGGTCGGACACCGTGACTACGCCTCGGCCCGGAGCTTCGCCTCGACCCGGTCGAGGATCTCCTCGGCGACCTCGTCCTTCGACTGGAGTGGCAGGGCTTCCCCTTCCCCGGCTCCGTCCAGGATCGTCACCCGATTCGTCGTCGTGCCAAAGCCCGCCCCTTCCTCGTCCGCGCGGTTCGCCACGATGAGGTCGAAGCCCTTCCGCTCCAGCTTGGAGCGCGCGTTCTCGATGAGGTCGTCGGTTTCGAGTGCGAAGCCTACGGCGACCGAGGGAGCCTTCCGGCCGTCCCGGGTGCCGAGCGCGATGTCAGGATTCTCCTCGAAGGAGACGGCGAGCCCGTCGGCGTTCGCGGCGCGCTTCATCTTGGAGGTCCGGGGATCAGTGGGTCGGAAGTCGGCGACCGCCGCCGCGAAGACCGAGACGTCCGCCTCTCCGATTCGGGTTCGGACTGCGGCATCCATCTCTACAGCCGTCTCGACGCGTTCGACGCGCACCCCGTACGGGGCAGGCAGATTCGACGGACCGGAGACGAGAGTGACGTCGGCTCCTCGGCGCCACGCGGCCTGGGCGATCGCGTACCCCATCCGGCCGGACGAGCGATTCCCGACGTACCGCACGGGGTCGATCGGCTCCTGAGTCGGCCCGGCCGTGACGAGGACCGACACCCCAGCCCAGCGGTCGGAACGAGCGAGCGCTCGTCCGATCGCCTCTTGGATCTGCCACCCCTCGATCATGCGTCCCGGCCCTTCCCCCTCGCCGACCGCGAGTGCCCCCTCGGCGGGCCCCTCGACGACGTAGCCGAGCTCCGAGCGGACGTGTTCCAGATTCGCCTGAACTTGCGCGTGCGCGAACATCCGATCGTTCATGGCCGGGCAGACGACGACTGGGGCGCGGGTCGCGAGGAGCGTCGTGCACAGGAGGTCGTCGGCCCTGCCCTGCGCCGCTCGTGCCAGGAAATCGGCGGTGGCGGGAGCCACACAGACGACGTCGGCTTCACGGCCCAGTCGGATGTGCAACGCCGCGCCCTGGGCAGAAAAGAGGTCCGTGAGCGCGGGCCGGCCCGTGACTCCCTCGAAGGTCAGAGGCGCGACGAACTTCTGGGCGGATCGCGTCAGGACGACCTGCACCTCGGCGCCGAGCCGGGTGAGGTCACGCGCGACCTGGATCGTCTTGTAGGCGGCGATGCCGCCCGTGACGCCGAGCACGACCCGCGCTCCGGCCCAAGGGCGCCGGGGCTGAAGGGAAGCGCTCAACGTGGAAGCGCTACAGCTCGTCGCGGCGCCGGCGCTTCACGAGGCGGAACTCGATCTGCCCGGAGGTCAGCGCCTCCAACGAGCGAGTCGTGAGCTTCTTCTCTTCACCGAGAGGCATCGCCTCACGCGGAAGTGCGTTCAGCTCACGGGTGTACTTGGCCGCAACCAGCACCCCGAGGTACTTGCTCTCAGTGCCCGTGGCGACCTCGTTCGGTGTAAAAACTCTCATCGTTGGCTCTGCTCGTTCAGCTCGTCGTGATACTCCGAGTCGAGAATCCGTCCGATCTCGTCCCGGAAGGCAGACGCATCCGGCGACGGCCCCGTAGGCCCGACGCCGTTCTCGACAATCCGGCGGATTTCGTCGAGACACGCCTCCAAGTCGTCGTTGACTACAACGTAGTCGAATTCGGGCACCGCCTGTAGTTCGTCGATCGCGGAGCGCAGACGTCTCGCCACCTCGGCTCGGCGCTCCGTGCCCCGGCCCGACAGTCGAGCCATCATCGTCGAGACCGAAGGCGGAAGGACGAAAACGAGCGTCGCGTCCGGGATCGCCTCTCCGATTTGGCGGGCCCCCTGCACGTCGATGTCCAACACGACGTGCTGTCCACCGTCCGCCGCCCCGTCGATGGCAGACCGCAGCGTCCCGTAGCTACGACCGTGAACCCGCGCCCACTCCGCGAAGTCCCCTGCCTCGGCCCGACGCTCGAAGTCCTCCTCGGAGAGGAAGTGATAGTCGACGCCGTTCTCTTCCCCGAGCCGGGGCGGCCTCGTCGTGGCCGAGATCGAGAAGACGAAGCGGTCGGAATCGCCGACGAGCCGACGCGCCAACGTGGTTTTGCCCGTGCCGCTGGTCGCCGCAAGAACGAGCGGAGCCGCGCGTCGAGTCACTCGACGTTCTCGATCTGTTCGCGCAGCCGTTCGATCTCTTCCTTGATGGCGACCGACGCGTGGCCGACCTCGGTGTCGTTCGCTTTGGAGCCGATCGTGTTGGCCTCGCGATGCATCTCCTGAACGAGAAAGCCCAGCCGTTTCCCGACCGGCTCTTCCGCCGACCCGTCGAGCGCCTCGACGAAGAGCTCGATGTGGGATCGGAAGCGCACGACTTCCTCGTTCAAGTCCCACTTCTCGGCGAGGAATGCGATCTCCCTCGCGAGCCGCTCTTCATCGACCTCGACCTGCTCGCTCAGCGCCCGCACCGCCTCCCGAAGTTTGTCTCGATGCTCCACGAGTCGCTCGGGAGCCCGGGTCTCGACAACGTCGAGCTGACGGCCGATCGCTTCGAGTCGGCCCGCCAGGTCGGCATGGAGGCGTTCCCCCTCCTGTGATCGCATGGCTTTGCACGCTTCCGCCGCCACGTGGGCGACGTGTGCGATATCGTCGGCTTCGACCCCCGCAGTCCGGTCCGTATCCGGCGCTCGGAAGACGTCTGTGAAGCGGGCGAGCATCGCGAGGCTGGGTGCGTCCTCGAGTTCGAGCTCGCGGTGAAGAACAGTCAGAGCGTCGCGATACCCGCGAGCCTTCTCGATATCCACATTCACGCCCGGTCCAGCCTCGGCGTGACTGCGATCGATCGACAACGACGCGGAGACGTGCCCCCGCTGTATGTGCGCCTTGAGCACGTCGACGATCGCTCGCTCGAATCGGTCGAAGCCGTGCGGCGTCTTCACGTTCGCGTTGAAGAACCGATGGTTCACGGTTTTCACTTCGATCCGCAATCTACCGGCCGGGGTGTCATGCTCGGCATCCCCGAATCCCGTCATGCTCCGGATCACCGACGTCCTCCGTACGTTCGCTGCATCAGTTCCACAGATCCCATCGCAAGGCGAAGAAGGTCCGAGTCAGGGGCAAGAGGCGGTCCGGGTACGTCTGATTGAATCGGCGCAGAGACGCGTTGTCGATGCCGATCCACAACCGCACCGTCACGACCCGCACCTGGACACGAGCGTACCAGCTCTGGAAGAAGGGCACCACTTCGGTCGAGGGCGTCGACCCGGTCGTCGACACGAACGTCGGCATCGGGTTGTGGCCCCGGACACCCAGGGAACCCCACAGCTCGAGGTTCCCGGTCTCCTTGAAGACTTTGTGGTACTCGAACGAGGCGCGGTAGATCTCGTCCGGGAGATACGGGCCGACTTCATCCCACCACTGATACGAGCCATGGAAGGTGAAGGCGCGCCAGCGGGTGGGAAGAACGATCGTCCCCTCGTAGCCGTTCCGATGGACCCCGGTCACCGGCAGGCTCCCAGCGTCGAGCTCGATACCGAGCGGGACGACCTGGTCCGACCAGGCGTAGAGCCGCGCCCCCGCAACCTCGAACTGTCCGAGCTTGAACGCTCCGCCGAAGCGGCTCGTCCGCCGCTCTGTGAAGAACAGCGTCTCGGGGCCCGGCCCATCCGGGGGCTCCAGCGGCGGGTCGGCGAGATCCGCGATCGGTCCCCCCCGTGCTCCGAAGGTCCCATCGGACAGTTGAGCGAACGCCGTGACGTGGCGGATCGGTGAGAACCACGCACGCGCGCTCCCAGCCGACCGACTCACCCCCTCCCACGACCCCCGAGTCAGTCGAGCCTGCACACCCCCCAACTCGGGATGGGTATAGCCACCCGTGACATCGAAGGAGGTGGATGGAGCCTCCCCGGCGAAGCGACGCACCGTCCCTTCGGCCCAGAGTCCGCGCACGTCCGCCGATACCGTAGCGGCGAGCTGAGAGCGGCTCCCGCCCTCCGGGGTCGCCACGTCGGGGATCTCCGAACGGAGAGACGACCGACCCGCGAGGGCCGAGACGACGAAGCCGTCCCGGAGTCGGTACGACGCCCTGGCCATCACGTCGGAGCGAGAGAGGGTGGGCGTGTACTCGTCCGCCCGGGTCTGAGCGGTGTTCGTCCGGTAGTCGAGGCCGATGCCGAACCGGTCTCCGGCGTGGAGCTGATACCGCAGCCAACTCCCGGTTCGATTCCCGCCTTCCGTGCGGTCCGGGGATCGGCCGCGTGTATCCACTCGCTCCAGGCCGACGCCGAAGGACCCGCCGAGAGCCGTCGGGTCGGCGTAGATCCCGCGGAACATGTTCGTATCCAGATCACCGGTGCCCGCTTCGATGATCGAGAAGGGACGGCCCTCCTCGTATCGATACGAGGTCATCTCGATACGCATCTGCCCCATGGCGCGGTCCATACGCACCTCGGAGATGCCGACCAACGGCACTCTCTGCAGATCGACGACGCCGCCGTCGACGGGGTAGAGCTCCATCCCGTCGCGGAAGACGCGGTACGAACCGCCGCCTTGCCCGAACGCGCTGACCGCGGTCGGAGTCCCGAAGTCGCCCCCGAGTAGGGCGATGACACCGGGCAGATCCTGAATGAGCTCGGCGAGTGTGTTGGCGCCATTCGCCATGATCTCATGGCGATCCCACGACCAGATCCCCGTGGCGAAACCGCTCGGCGGACGTCCCGTCGGTCGAGGGAGGTTGTAGTAGATGGTGTCGGCCGACAGCGAGTCCGCGGCGAGCGTGTCGCCGATGGCGATGGTGTCGACGGCGAGGGAATCGGTGGCGAGCGAGTCTGCGACCAACACGGTGTCGGGCGGCTCCTGGCCGGTGACTGCAGACGGCACGGCGAGGGCCACGACGAGCGCGCCCCAACGCACTGACGCCCCGCCCGTCCAGCGTGGGCGAGGCGTCCGACCTGGTGAGGTCGGTTCGGTCACCCGGCGCGACTCCGCACCCACTGGACCAGGAGCCTCGTCGGGTTCCCCAGGGCGCCCTTCCGTTGATACGGGAGCGAGCCATCACCGTACGCGGTCCCGGCGTGGATAGCACGAAGCCCTCAGCGGACT
>JBCCEZ010000018.1:0-71396 GCA_039030015.1 Gemmatimonadota bacterium
CGCATGTTGGGGGCGCAGTGACGTGGGGCAGGTCGGCCAAACGGGTCCGAGCGGCACGGTCGGCACGCCGCGTTGGATCCGGGACGCGCAGAATTTCCCCCTTCGTGCTCGATCAGTGGCGTCCGGGGACAAGCACGGGTGCATGGTGACCGAGGACGGGGATGCGTACTGCTGGGCGAACAACGCCTCGGGCCAGCTCGGCGACGGGACGACGGTCCTGCAGTTCGACGCGACGCCGGTTCTCGGGGATCTGACGTTGGAGACGGTCGCGGCGGGTGCGGATCACTCGTGCGCCCGAACCCCTGCGGGCGTGGCCTATTGCTGGGGCGCGAACGATATGGGGCAGCTCGGAGACGGGACGAACAACGACAGCCTCGAACCCGTCCTCGTCGCGGGCGGGCTCGCCTTTGCGGCACTCAGCGGCCGGTGTGGTCTCACGGACGCCGGGGCTGCCTACTGCTGGGGTGACAACACGTCCGGCCAGCTCGGGAACGGATCGAACTCGGCGAGCAACGTGCCCGTGGCGGTATCAGGGGGACTCTCCTTCGAAGAGGTCTCGTCAGGCGGCGCGTTCAACTGCGGCCTGACCGCTGCCGGTGAGGCTCATTGCTGGGGGAGCAACGAGTCCGGCCAACTCGGGAACGGCGGCACCAGCGACAGCAACGTGCCCGTGGCCGTTACAGGCGGGCATACCTTCCAATCGATCGCCGCCGGCTCCGACCATGCCTGTGGGGTGACGACGGACGGTGATGGCTACTGCTGGGGCGACAACGGGAGAGGGCAGCTGGGCGACGGAACGGACGCGTCGAGTAGTGTGCCGGTGAGGGTCGTCGGCTAGGCGCCGCTCGACTCGCGCTCGACCTCGCGCTTCAGCTCCAACATCCACCGCACCCGCGCCTCGGCTTGATACACGCCGCCGCGCGCGGCCCACGTTCCGTACGTGTCTTCGGACCGTTCGCGTGCTTCGAGGTCGTCGCGCGTGCGGGCGAGAAAGACGTCGAGTGCAGCCAGGGCTTCCTCGATGAATCGTACCCGCTCTGCCGGCGCTAGGGAGCCCAGGAAGAAGGCGCGGGATCGAATCGTGTCCGACACGGCCGCGGTCACGGCGGGCGAAGACGCCTGGAACATCCAGTCCGAGTGGACCGCGCGACCCGCATCGGTGACCTGCAGGAGTCGGCGGCCCCGGCGGTCGTCCGGATCTTCGGAGCTCTCCACGAGTCCGCGGGACTCGAGCTTTCGTAGCAGAGGGTAGATCGATCCTGACGACGCGCTCCAGTGGGTCGACGGCGAGTCTGTCAGGGCGCGGCGGACCCCGTACGCCGTGCACGGCTGCCGTAAGGAGACGAGTCCGAGCACAACGCCTTCGAGCTCACTCAGGGTGTTCAATCGGGCGCCTCTCATCGTTGGGGAGGCCGCGCGGACCCACGTACGGGCCCGCGCGGCTCCCCGCGTGCTACTGGCTGACCTTGGTCCCGTTGACGGGGATGTCGCCGAACAGACTGTGGCTGAACGTGCCCGTGACGGTGTCGCCGTCGAGAGTAATCGTCCAGCGGATCTCTAGCATGCCCCCACTTCCTTGGTTGGGCGTCTGGAATGTGAACGAGGCGGTCGAGTCCTCGACCGTGCCGTTGTCTATGGCGGTCCGGGACATGGCGCCCACGAAGCCCGTGAGGTCGCAGTCGGTTTGCTCGAGGTCCAGCTGAATGTCGGTCGGGCCTCCCCCCGGGAGGTTGACGCGTACCTCGTAGACGCCCGACAAGTCTTCGCAATCGTGCGCCGGGGTCGCCCCAATCGGTGCGGCGAGGGTCAAGAGGAGGAGGACGGGGAGTGTGACGGCCGCTCGGACGCTGGAGTACGCCGGAGAGCGGTTCAGGGCGGACGGTGTCATGAGGTCTCCTGGATTAGTACGAATCGCACTATTTGATGATCCAAGGCCGAAGAAGGTTGTCTGCCCTTGCTCGATCTCGTGGGGCGCTTCGCCGGGACCCATGAGTCGAGCGACGTCGCAACCAGGCTCGTCGGCCAACGTCACGCCGGGAACATCAGTGCGCCGCGACCCCTACCACTCCGAGGGCGTCTTGCGAGCGAGGTTCGAATGAGTGGGTGGGTGCGAAGGTTCCGCGGCATCGTCGGCATCGGGGCCGTCTGGGGTGGCTTCTCGGGGATCGTCGGCGGAGTGCTCGCCGTCGGTGCGGCGCTGTTGGGCGCGTTCCCCTTCGCCGAGGCCGGTGAGATCATGCTCGGCGCCGCAGGGTTGGGCTTCGCGCTCGGAACGGGCTTCGCCACCATGCTGACCGCAATCGAAGGACGTCGGAAGCTCGAGGAGCTCTCGACCGGCCGAGCCGCCGTCCTGGGCGCATGCGTTGGGGCGGTCGCCCCGATCGCGGTCATGGCGAGCATCTTCGTCCCGATGATGGGCGCAGGCGTCCTTCTCGAACCGCGGTTCGTCAGCGCGATTGCATCCGGAGCCCTCTCTTACGGGGCGATCACCGCGGCGTTGGCCGCCGGGACGATCTCGATCGCCAAGCGGGGCGGCGAGCTCGCGTTACCCTCGGCTGAGTCCTAGCTCGCCAGAGCGACGTCCACGGCGTCGACCACCCGGTCGTCGAGGAGCGGCTTGTCGAGGAACGCCGAGGCACCCAGCAGCTTCGCGATCTGAATCGTGTCGGTCGCTCCGGGTCGGGCTCCGAGCGTCATCGAGAGGATGCGGAGTCCGGGCCACTGACGCCGGCACGCGCGAATGAGCTCGAGCCCGTCCATCCCCTCCATGTACAGCTCGGTGAGGACCAGATCGGGGATGTTCCGCTCGATCTCGAGCAAGGCGGAGCCGGCGTTCGCGACACCCGTCACGAGGTGATCTTCCAACTCGAGGAGTGCGCGAATCGCGTCGCGAGTCGACTCATCGGGTTCGACGATCAAGATCTTCGCCACTCTTCACCTCGCCTTCCTACGGGTGAACACGCCTCTTCCCTCATGACACCCGGACGCTTCTCGCTGTTGATCCGTGCAAGTGCCCCCTCGGGTCGAGCCCAATCGAGTCGGCCCCCGTTCGGTTGCGATCCCCCCGGCATCGTCGGAACATAGAACAGGGGCCATACAGCCCTTCGCCTTCCCCCCACGCAGGTGCCGCGGTGCTCACGTTTCCTCTTCGGCGCGGTCCCCTCCTCGGATCGCTGCTACTCCTGGGCGTCTTCGTCGGATCGTGCACCGACGGGTCCGTCACCGGTGGCGTGGGCTCGGTAGAACTCGGCATCGCACCCAGCTTCCAGATCGTGGGGGGCTCGTTCGAACCGGGTCCGGTCGACCGGATCGTGATTCGCGCCATCGAATCGACGTCGGGAGACGTGCTCGGGACCACGGACGAACAGGTCGATCCGACGGCCCAGGAGTGGGGGTTGGATTTGGCGGTCGAGACCGGGACCGAGCCGGTAGACGTCCTGGTCGAGGTCGAGCTGTACTCTGGTGGGTCGATCGCCTGGAGCGGCCGCGGTGGCCCCGTGCGCGTCGAGGTAGGGTCGGCTCCTGCAGCGCTCGAGATCCCGGTCTTCCCCGGTCCGCTCGACAACCTGGACGTCGTGTCGCTCACCATCCTCGATGCACCGGCTCAGATCCTGGCCGGGAGTTCGGTCGACGTGACAGCGGAGGTGGAGCTGCCGACGGGATCGACCGCATCACCGGTCCTCTATTGGGGCTCGGATGACGAGACGGTCCTCACCGCCGACTCGCCAGGACTGACCGCCTCGGTCACGGGCGTGGCCGC
Organism: Gemmatimonadota bacterium; assembly: GCA_039030015.1. GTDB lineage: Bacteria > Gemmatimonadota > Gemmatimonadetes > Longimicrobiales > Gaopeijiaceae > UBA2589. Next base: position 3,761 of record JBCCEZ010000018.1, read on the forward strand.
AGGCACGGCGGAGCTCATCGTCGTGGCGGGATCGGAGACGGCGACGGCGAGCGTCGAGGTTCTGCCCGCGGTCTCGTCGGTGACCGTGACGCCCGACAGCTGGACCTTCCAGTCCTTGGCCACGGTGCGACAGTTCGACGCAGAGGTCATCGACGGCTTCGGGAACCCGGATCCGGACGCGACCATCAGCTGGTCCACCAATGACCCCGCGATCGCGACCGTAGACGGAGATGGCTTCGTCACGGCGGTCGCGATCGGGAGCACCGAGGTTGTAGCCACATCGTCCGGAGTCTCCGGCTCCGCCACGATCACCGTCGAAGATCCGCCGCCGCCGGGCTTCGACGTCGAGTGGTTGGGACTGACGTCGGATTGGGACGAGGGCACGAACTGGAACACGGGCCAAGTCCCTCAGCCTACGCAGAACGTGTACATCGGAACGGCGGGTGTTGCGCCGACCCTCTTCTCCACGGTCACGGTCGGCGACCTCACCGTCGAGACGGGCGTGACGCTCGGCCTAGAAGGAGGATCGATCACGGTCACCGGTGATCTCGACGCCGGTCAGACGATCTCCGGAGGCGGAACGGTACGCTTGGAGGGCACCGGAACGGTCGTCAGCGGCACGATCGGGGCGGACGTCTTCGTCGGTGGAACGGTGACTGCAAACGGCACCACGACCTTCGGCGCGGACCTCACGATCGAGGGCACCGGCGTATTCGAGGTGGGTGCCCAACAGGTCAATGTCGGCTCGGAGCTGCTCACGACCGGATCCGGGGCTCTTTCGATGACCGGCCCCGGCACGCTCCAGGTCGGCGGCCCCGCCTCCTTCTTCGGAGGCAGCACCACAGGGCTCCTGACCAACGGGTTCCTCCGGGTCGGCGGGGATCTCGCGGAGGGTGGGGTGAACGCGGACGCTCTGGAGGCATCGGGGAGTCACTGGGTCGAGATGACGGGCATCGGCGCGGTAATCACGGGCGCATCTCCCGTACTGGCGAATATCGACTTCTTGGCCGACGGGCCGGTCACGGTGACGACCGGCGTGCAGGTCTCTGGCTTCCTCCTCCTGTCCGTGGGATCGCTCGAGATCCTCGACGGTGTCACGGTCGACGCGGGACAGATCAACCTCACGGCGTCGAACGTCGGGCTGTACGTCGACGGTACCCTCACCGGGGCATGCGACGCCGGGCAGGGCGGCCAGATCTTCGCGGGGCGAGGGAGTCAGCCGTGTGCTTCGGACTTCCCGGACCGTCTCTGGGAAGGCGCTTTGTCCACAGCGTGGGAGGCCGATGAGAACTGGCGGCCGTTCGGGGCGCCGGTCGCCACGGACTTCGTCGAGGTCCAGGCGGCGGTGAACGAGCCGGCTCTGACGGTGCCGACGGCGATTGAAAACCTCGTCGTCGGCGCGGGCGGCGCCGTCGATCAGGGCAGCACGATCCTCTCCATCACGAATGGGGCGGAGGTCGCTGGCTCGCTGGACAACGGCACGACGGAGTTGACGGGGTCGTTCTCCGGGACGTTCGACGCGCTGCGGATCATCGGCGGGGCCGACCAGGCTGAGGACGTGTCGGTCGGCTCTGGCCTCGAGGTCACGGGGTCGCTGAACACGGCGGGCTTCCTCCTTCAGGTTGCCGCCAACACGACGTCGAGCGGCACGCTCACCGTCCCGACCGGCTCACTCATGCAAGTCGCGGGTGACCTGACGCTCGGCGCGGGCTCGAACTTCGGAGTCGACGGGACCGTCGAGGTCGGGGGTACCTGTATCGACCAGGGCGCGACCATCAGTGGGTCGGGTACACAGCCGTGCGGAGCCGCGGGCTTCAGCAAGGTGTGGATCGGAGGGGACGCGGGCGGGCCCACCGACTGGAACAACCCGAACAACTGGACGAGCGCCGGGGTCCCGGGCGCGACCGACGAAGTCCTCGTCCAGAGCGCTCCGGGGCCGGTATTGAGTGCGCCGGGCTCCGCGCTGGCGCTCACCGTTCAGAATACGGGCTCGGTCGATCTGGGTGGTCAGACGCTTTCTGTCGGTCGTGACCTCGATGCGGCTCAGCCGATCACGAATGGCACGATCCGGATGACGGGTTCGGGCACCCTCTTCCAAGGCACGGTCGATGACCTCGAGTTGGCCACGCCTATCGCGCTGTCGTCTCAACTGACGGTCACCGGGAGCGTCTCGGTCGAGGGCGTCGACCTCGTCATCAATGACCAGCGCCTGGACGTCTCGGGTGATCTGACCATCACCGGCTTCGGCGGCCGACTGATCATGCAGGACGTGGCGGGTATCGTGGACGTCCGGGGTACGACGACGTTCAACAATGGAAGCACCGCGGGCCTCTTGAACGCCGGCACGATGCTCCTCGGTGGTGACCTGACCGGCCTGGCCTCCCAGAGCTCGGCGAGCTTCGCCGGCACCGGCGCTCATCAGGTGGTCCTGGACGGAGACGGAGACCAGACGATCAACTTCGCCACGCCGGGCACGAACCAAATGCGCTTCCAGGATCTCACGGTCCTGAAGGCCACCGGCACGGCCATCTTCACCTCCGACTTGGTGGCGACGGGGGACGTCGTCATCCTCACCGGCTCGGCATTCGATGCATCCGGGCAGACCGCCTCGATCCAGGGCTCCTGGGACGACCAGAGTGGCGCAGCGCTGCTCGGAACGCTCGAGGCGGTGGGTCCGCTGACTACGATCAGCTCGCCCCTCGATGCGAACTTCATCGTGGGCGTGAACATGACGCTCCCGGCCGACCTCACCGTGAACGGCGACGTGGAGCTGGACGGAGCGGACCTCATCATTGGCGCCAACACGTTGAACGTGGTCGGAGACTTCACGACCACAGGCTTCGGGGCGAACCTCACGATGCAAGACCCCGCGGGCGTGCTCGACCTCGACGGCAATGCCCAGTTCAACGGGGGAACGACGCTCGGCTTCATGACCGACGGCACGCTCAGAGTCGCGGGGGACCTCGTCGCGACGAGCCCTCAGAGCGGGACGAGCTTCGCGGCCAGCGGGAGTCACGCCACGATCCTCGACGGCTCGGGCGGCCAGACCGTCAACTTCAGCACACCGTCACAGACGGGGCAGAGATTCCATCATCTGACCGTCGACAAGGCGGGGGGAACCGTCACCTTCGCCACCAACTTCGCGGCGACGGGCGACGTGGTCGTCACGGCGGGCTCTGGCTTCGACGCGACGGGCCTCACGGGGACCGTCCAAGGTTCGTGGGACGATCAGAGCGGGGCCGCGATCCTGGGCACGCTGAATGCGATCGGCGACCTGACGACGATCAGCTCCCCCCTACCGGGGAACCTCACGGTCGGGACCACGCTCAACCTCCCCGCCGACCTCGCGGTCTCGGGCGACGTGCTGTTGAACGGTCAGGACCTGGTGATCGGGACCACCACGATGAGCGTCGCGGGCAACTTCACGACGACTGGTTTCGGTGCCAATCTCACGATGCAGGACGCTGCCGGTGTGCTCGACATCGAGGGTGATGCCTTCTTCAGCGGCGGGACGACGCTCGGCTTCATGACGGATGGGACTCTTCGCATCGCCGGAGACCTCACCGCCACGAGTCCGCAAAGTGGGACCAGCTTCGCGGGCAGCGGAAACCACCAGACCATTCTGGACGGCGCGGGGGCGCAGACGGTCGACTTCTCGACGCCGGGATCGACCGGGATGCGCTTCCACGACGTCACGATCGACAAAGCCGGCGGAACGGCGACCTTCACCTCGGACTTCGCCGCCACGGGGGCCGTGGTGATCACGGCAGGGACCGATGTCGACGCGCCGGCGCAGACGGGCACCGTCCTGGGGTCGTGGGACGATCAGAGTGGAGCCGCGACGCTCGGGACGCTCAACGCGATCGGCGACCTCGCCGTGATCAGTTCGCCCCTTCCAGGGAACCTCACGGTGAATGCGACGCTGAACCTGGCGGGGAATCTGGTCGTCCCCGGGAACGTGCTTCTCGACAGCGACGATCTGGTGGTCGGGGCCAACACCCTCACGATCGGCGGGGACCTCACGACGTCCGGCTTCGGGGCGAATCTCACGATGACCGACGCAGCCGGAGTCATCGATCTCGCGGGGAACGCAAACTTCAACGGCGGCACCACCCTCAACTTCATGACCGCGGGCGAACTCCGGATCGCAGGCGACCTGACGGCGACTTCGCCGCAGTCCGGGACGAGCTTCGCCGCGAACCAGACGCACACGACGATCTTCGACGGGACCGGTGCGCAGACGGTCAACTTCAGCACGCCGGGCACGACGCAGATGCGCTTCCAGAACCTGACTGCGGACAAGGCCAGTGGGACGCTGACCTTCACGTCCGACTTCGTCGCGAGTGGCAACGTCGTCGTCACGGCGGGCACCGACTTCGACGCCCCGGCGCAGACGCTGTCTGCAGGTGGGTCGTGGAACGATCAGAGTGGTACGGCCACACTCGGCACGTTGAATGCGATCGGGAGCATCGCCTCGATCACGTCGCCGTTGCCTGCAAACCTGACGGTCAGCACGACATTGAACCTCGGCGCCGACCTCGTCGTGAACGGTGACGTTCTCCTCAACGGAAACGACTTCGTCGTGGGCTCCGGGACGATCAGCGTGAGCGGCAACTTCACGGCGTCTGGGTTCAATGCGAACCTCACGATGCTCGACGGTGCGGGCATCCTGGACATCGAGGGTGACGCCGCCTTCAACGGAGGGACGACGGTCGGCTTCATGACCGCGGGCACCCTGCGTGTCGCCGGAGATCTTACGGGGGACGGGTCGCAGAGTGGGAGCAGCTTCGGGCCCACGGGAACGCACCAGACGATCCTCGATGGTACGACGGCCCAGACCATCAGCTTCACGAACCCCAGCTTGACGGGGATGCGCTTCAACGACCTCCAGATCACGAACACGTCGGCGACGCTCACCTTCGAGTCCGATGCCTTCGTCTCGGGAGACTTCGATGCAGGGGCCGTCGCCCTGTCACGCGGGATCCAGCCCGCGACGCTCGAGATCCGAGGGGTCGCCAACATCGACGGGGCGAGCTTCGCCGGGATGCCGGTGCGCCTCATTTCGACGACGGCGGGCTCCGGGCACACGATGGACAACCTCAGCTTCTCCGGCATGGACCCAGCCGACTTCCAGCTCTTCCTCCAGCTGCCGGGTGGTGTGAACACGCCCCTCAACATGAATGGGATCGCTTTCGACGTGCTGACGTTCACGACCGGCGGGCACATCCAAACCCAGCGCAACACGGGAGGCCTGGCCGAGCCGTTCGTGGCCCAGTTCTTCACGACGACCCCGGACCCGATCACCGGACTCGCGGGCCCCGACACCCAGATCTTCCAGTTCTGATCCGACGATGAACCGCTGGGCTCGGATCGGGGCGTTCGCCGCACTCCTGCTCGTGGCAGGAGCGCAGAACGTCGCGGCTCAATCCGTGCGCGGCCTATTGGTGGATGAACACACCGGTGAACCGATCGCCCTGGGCAAGGTCATGCTCGTCACGCCGGAGCGTGATTCGGTCACCGCGACGCTGACCACCGAGGAGGGCTTCTATCTCCTCGAAGCCCCGCTCCCAGGCACGTACTCGATCGTGGCCGATGCGTTCGGATATTGGTCGACCCTCATCGGCCCGATCACGTTGGAGGAGGGCTCGGACCGCATCTTCGAGGCCCGCGTCGCCGCTCGACCGATCCCGGTGCAGGGGGTCACGGTCGAAGCCGACTCCGAGTACGAGCCTCGGGTGCACCACCTCGTGAGCAGCGGATTCTACGACCGCATGGGGCGGGGCAAGGGCGAGTACATCACGCCGGGTGAGATCGCGATGTCGGAGGCGACGTACGTGCAGCAACTCTTCTACGAGAAGGAGTTCACGCGGGTCTGGCAAACGCGGACGGCGGAGCCGAGGACGGGCCGGAACTACACGCGATCGGAAGCCCGGGCCACGACATTCGGGCCGTGGGCCGACCTCGTGACCATTCCGACGGTGATCGGGGGGTACTGTACCCCCAGCGTCTACCTCGACGGCATCAAGATGCTCGGCGAGTACGAGGCTCTTGCGGACCTCGTCACGATGGACGAAGTCCAGGCCGTCGAGATCTACCGCGCTCCCTTCGAGATCGAGACCGAGTTCAAGGACCTCGCGTTCGAGGAGTGCGGTGCGCTCCTCTTCTGGACGAATCGCTGACCCGGAGACCACCGATGAGGCGCCGGACCCTCGCAGCTCCCACGACGTTCGCCCTTCTCTTCGCGCTCGCCGCGCCGCTGCCTCTTCTCGCACAGGCCGAGCCACCTAGCCAGCCACCGGCTGATTGGGGGCCGACGGCGATCGACTACAGCAACGTTCCGTACCCCTTTCCGGTCGAGTATCTAGAGCTGGAGCTCTACGGGCTCGACCTCCGCATGGCGTACATGGACGTCGCGCCGACCGGGGCACCGAATGGCCAGACTGTGGTCCTCTTCCACGGGATGAACTTCTTCGGCGCGCCGTACGAGCCGATCATTCGCGCCCTGACCGAGGCGGGCTTCCGGACGATCATGGTCGATCGGCTCGGGTACGGTCGCTCCTCCAAGCCGCTCATCCACTACAACCTCCACATTCCGGCGAGGAACACGAAGGCGCTCCTCGACGAGCTCGGGATCGAGCGTGCCGCGATCGTCGGGCACTCGATGGGGGGTATGGTCGCGACGCGATTCGCATCGACGTATCCGGACGTCACGTCCCACGTCGTGATGGTGAACCAGATCGGCCTGACGGACACTCGACCGGGTCGCGCCTGGCCGGATCCAGAGGCGGCCTACCAGAGTGCGCTCGGGACCACGTACCAGTCGGTGCTCCGCGGGCACGTTCGATACTACCCGCGAGGGTGGAAGCCCGAGTATCTCGAGTGGGTGCAGGTCCAGTACGGCCTCACCCTGAACGGAGACTGGCCGCGGATGGCGAGGATTCGCGCGGCGCAGCGCATGATTCTCTTCGAGGATCCGGTCGTCTACGAATGGCAGCACATCGAGACGAAGGCACTCGTGATCGGCGGGGAAGACGACCGACTCGTGGCGGACTTCCCGGGGCTCGCTCGGAACGTGGCTGAGTCGCTACAGAACGCGCAGCTGATCCTGTATCCGGAGGTCGGGCATTCGCCGCATCTCGACAATCCGGAGGAGTTCCACGCCGACCTGGTCGACTTCCTTCGCTCGGACCCCGACGAAGCGGCGGATCAGGGCTGGCGATCGACGGACGGCTCGGGCGCCCCTACTCGGTGACGCGGATCCCGCACGAGGGGTAGTGGATCTCGGACGGACCTTCGATCCACGTCCCACACGGCTGTCCCTGATAGAGCATGCCCTTCAGATCCAGGGTGCCGTCCTCGAGGTAGCGCTCGTAGAGCCCCTCGATGATCCCGTCCCGGTACGTGACCATCTCGATCATCCGGTTCTCGGTGAACCAACGGCGCGGTCCATCGAACTGTCCTGCCCGGTAGGAGCCTTCCTCATACAGGTCGCCGTTCTCCCAGTACGCCCGGTACGGGCCCTCGAGTAGGCCGTTCTTGTACGTGCCTTCCTCGAAGAGAGAGCCACTCTCGAAGTACCATTCGTACGGCCCGTTCAGGACGCCGTCCGCGTAGACCTCCTTCGAGCTGAGCTTCTGGTTCACGAAGAAGGCTTCGAAGGGGCCGTCGTAGGCGCCGTTCCGGAGGCGCGACCGACGCTGCACGATGCCGGGCTGGCCCTGGAAGGTCGCAAAGGCGATGCCCGAGTACGGCTCGAGGGTCTCCGGAGTCAGAAAGCGCTCTCCGTCTCGGACGAGCTCCTCGAAGGGCACGCCGCCCTCCGAACTGCATCCCGCGAGTGCAACGGCGGCGAGGATCGAGACGAGGGAAGCGGCGCGTCGCGAAGCCTGGGGGAGCCGAGCGACCTGCGGAGGCGTGAGCGCGTACATACGACGTGGGGTGCGGGGACAAATCTGGCGGCAAGATAGGGCCGCCTCCCGCACAGGAACAAATGTTTATTTCTACCGACGACGGGTGTCCGTGACAGACTTCGGTGGAGCTACGCGTCTTCAGGACGACGGCGACACCAGCGGAGGAGTGCTCTCGATCGAGTAGGCCTCGGCCCGACGGTTGTCTCCCCATACGGAGGAGCAGGTGAAGAGGACGTATTCGAGCCCCTGGGCAACGGCATGTCTGCTTGCGTTCGTCACCCTCTCGGGGAGCGCTCGTGCTCAAGAGAGCTCGTCGTCACTGCACGGATGCGGGCGGATCGACTTCGAGTCGGCGCGGTTCGAGTGGAACTGGCGTACCGGAGCCTCGACCTTGATCGTTTCGGGTCGGGTTCAGGAGCGTGCTGTGACGGTCCGTCTCCGGCCGCTCGTCTACGTCACGAGGCCCCGATGGTGGCACGTCGACGTCGTGGGCTGCGCACCGCAAGAAGGCAACACCAGCGTCGGCCGGTTCGAGCTTCGGGTCGAGGACGCGGAGCGGTTCACAGGGTATGACGGTGTGGAGTTGGCGGGCGCCGTGCGGCGACTCAAGGTACCCGGGCCCGTGCGGTCCAGCATGGTGTTATCCCGCTAGCGACGGATCCCACTCGATCTTGTTGTGGGCCCCATCGCAGAACGGCTTGTTCGCCGAGTGGCCGCACCGGCACAAGAAGTACGCCTTCCCTTCACGCGTCTCGATCGGATTGCCCTCGTGGTCCACGATCGGCGTGCCGGGCTCGACCTTATACGGGCCCGTCTCGATGCAAGTGATGCGGATGTCGGACATCGGGAACTCCTCGGTGGGGACGCAGCCAAAACGCGCGGATTCGAGGCCGCTTCGAGCCGGCCCGAACCACCGCAGACCCTACTGGGCATCGGAGGTTCCGCGGTTGGTGGGGGTCACGGCGGCGGGTACCTTTGGGCGCATCTACTCGCCCAGCCATAGGGAAGAGCCGTGATCGGAATCGAGCGGAGACGTTCGGCCGTCGTCGATGTCGACGGGGTGAAGATCGGGGGGGACGCCCCGGTCGTCGTCCAATCGATGACGAATACCGATACGGCAGACGTGGAGTCGACCGTAGCTCAGGTCCAACTCCTCGCCGACGCAGGGAGCGAGCTGGTCCGGGTGACGGTCAACAACGACGCGTCCGCTGTCGCGGTCCCCGAGATCGTGAAGCGCCTTCGCGCGAACGGTTACGCCACGCCGATCGTCGGAGACTTCCACTACAACGGGCACCTTCTCCTGACGCGCTACCCTGAGGCGGCCAAGGCGCTGGCCAAGCTGCGGATCAATCCGGGCAACGTCGGGACGAAGCATCGCGACGCGAACTTTACGAAGATCGTCGAAGCCGCCATCGAGTACGGGAAGCCGGTCCGGATCGGCGTGAACTGGGGTTCGCTCGACCAGCGCCTCCTCACCGAGATGATGGACGAAAACGCGGCCAGCTCGGACCCGAAGGGAGCGAAAGAAGTCCTGCTGCTGGCGCTCGTCGAGAGTGCACTTCGCTCGGCCAAGCTGGCGGAAGAGGTCGGCCTCGGGCATGACCGGATCGTCATCAGCACGAAGGTGTCTTCGGTCCTGGAGCTGATTCACGTGTACTCGATGCTCGCCGAGCGGTGCGACTACCCGCTGCACCTCGGGCTGACCGAGGCGGGCCTGGGCGCCAAGGGCATCGTGTCGACCACGGCCGGGCTGGCTCCGCTACTCCTCCGCGGAATCGGCGACACGATTCGGGTCTCGCTCACGCCGGCGCCGGGCGGCGACCGGGCCGAAGAGGTCCGCGTGGCGCAGCAGGTCCTCCAGTCACTCGGGATCCGCTACTTCGAGCCCCAGGTGACGTCGTGCCCGGGGTGCGGTCGTACGACCAGCACCTTCTTCCAAGAGATGGCGGAAGACATCACGAGTTACATCCGCGAGATGATGCCGGCGTGGCGGGTGAACTACCCGGGCGTCGAGGAGATGGACGTCGCGGTGATGGGATGCGTCGTGAACGGCCCCGGCGAGTCGAAGCACGCCAACATCGGGATCTCGCTGCCGGGGACCTTCGAGGAGCCCAAGGCGCCGGTCTACGTCGACGGAGCGCACACGGTGACGCTCAAGGGCGAGGGCTTGGTCGACGAGTTCAAAGAGATCCTGAATGACTACGTGGCGCGCACCTACGGGGACGCGGCGAAGGTCGGCTAGACAAAAGGCCGGTCGGCCCGTCGTATAGGACGAGGGGCGCCTGCGACTATCCCGCGAGCGGCCCGACCCGCGCTATCAACTACACCTGTCGGCAACGCTCGCGCTGGGCTGCGGCATCACACGTTCGTTCATCCGAATCGACGGTCGCCGTCCTCGCGCGCCAGGAGAGGCCGCATGAGTCACTCACGCAGCACGCTCAGCCTCGTCACCCTCTTCTTGGTCTTCGCGATCGCCATAGGCGGCGTCGCGTGGCGCTTGGTCGGTGACGGTTCCGAGGACGGGGCCGAACCGACGGAGGCCACGGCGGCCGAAGCACTTCCGGACGGCGTCGTCCCGGCGCAATTCTCGCCGACCGTGGCGCAGCCCGTCTCCGGCGCGGCTGCGTCCCGCGATACGCTCTGGATCCGCGTCAGTGCGTCGGGGCAGGCGGAAGCGATCCGAAGAACGGCCGTCACGGCTCAGGTCGAGGGGTATGTCACGGGCGTGCCGATCCGAGAAAACCAGCGGGTCGGCGCCGGCGCGCAACTCGTGCAGTTGGACACCGTCGAGTTGGCCCTGGGGGTCTCGCAGGCGGCGGCGGACCTGACCGCGGCAGAAACAGACTACCGTCAACGGATCCTCTTCGACGACGAAATCGAAGACGCTCAGGTCCGAGCGGAGCGCGAGCGGATCGCGCGAACCCAAAGCGGGCTCGACCAGGCTCAGGTGCAGCTTCGGCAAGCGGAACTCCAACTCGAGCGTGCGCGGGTCGAGTCGCCCTTCGGTGGCCGAGTGGCCAACCTGATGGTCGTCGAGGGGCAGCTCGTCTCGCCGGGGACCGAACTCCTCACGATCGTCGATCTGGACCCGATCAAGGTCGAGGTTCACGTCCTCGAGGCCGAGCTGGGCTTTCTGTCCGCGGGGCGGGGCGCTGTGGTGACCTTTGCAGCGTTCCCCGGGGAGACGTTCGAGGGGGAGATCGAGACGATCAATCCGCTGGTCGACCCGGAGACGCGCACGGGGCGGGTCACGGTCCTTCTCCCGAATCCCGAAGGGCGCATCAAGCCCGGGATGTACGCGGAGATCTCCCTGGATGCCGAGGCTCTGCCGGACCGGGTGTTGATTCCACGGAGCGCTGTTCTCGAGCGGGACCGGCGCTCGATGGTCTTCGTCTACGAAGAGACGGAGCGAGGCGGCGTCGCCAAGTGGCGCTACGTGAACCCCGGTCGGGAGAACGGCACCCACGTCGAACTCCTGCGGGAGGGATCGGAGCAAGGCTTCGTCGAACCCGGCGAGATGGTCCTCGTCGACGGACACCACTACCTCGCGCACGACGTGGCGGTGCGGATCGTCGAAGACGTGGCGGCGGAAGGTGGGAGGCCGGGGCGATGACGGCGGGACGCGACTCGTCGGCGAGGAGATGGCGGTTCGCTGCACGGACGATCGGTTTCGTGGGGTTGTGGACCGTCGCGTTGGGACCGGCCCTGGCTTCCGCCCAAGCGGAGCCGGTCGTCCTCACGTTGACGGATGCCCTGTCGCTGGCCGAGGGCGGCAATCCAGCGCTCCGGCGCGCGCTGAATCAGGCCGACCTGAACCCCACGGAGTCGCGGACCCTGTGGTTCAATGATCTCCTGCCGAGAGCCAATCTCACGCTCTTCAACACGGCGTTCACGGGAAACCTCCAGAGGCGGGCGTTCGACAACTTCAACAATCCCATTGAAGACCCGACCGCGGACTGGAACTACTTCTCGCGAACAACGCACGCGCTGCAGCTGACGTGGGAGATTCAGGGGCCGTCCCTGTTCCAATCCCATCGCCGCCAGTCGCTGACGAATGCGGACCGAGAACTCGCCTACGTCGAGGCCCGGTCGAGCCTCGACGTCGAAGTGCAGCGACTCTACCTCGATGCACTGGAACAGCTCCAGCTCCTCGACTTTGAGGAGGAACTCATCGGCGCCCGCGAGACGGACCTGGACGTGGCGCAGCGTCTCTTTCAACTCGCCGGTCGGACTCGAGTCGACGTTCTGAACGCAGAACTCGAGGTCGAACGACAGACATTGACTCGGCAGCAGCAGTCGGCCAGCTACGAGCGAGCACTGCTCGCGTTGCGGACGGCGCTCGGGTTGGAGGACGATCGAGCGATCACCGTCTCCGAAGAGCCACTCCCGCTCTTCGACCCCGTCGACCTGGATGTGACCGGGCTGATCAGTCGAGCCATCGACGGCAACGCATCTGTAGCTAGATCGGACCTCGCTGTCCGCTCTGCTGCGCTAGGCGTCTCGGAACAACGAGCCAACTGGTGGCCAGCCGTGTCCGTCGGAGTGGACGTCTTTCGGAGGGCGTATGAGCCGCAGACTCAGGCGCTCTTCGACCCCTCGGTCGGCTCTGATCTGGAGGGGCAGTTCAGTATTTCCTTCTCACTGCCGGTCCTGAATAACCTCTTCACGCAGCGCCTCGATCAGCAGCGCGCCTCGATCGAGCTGAACAACCAGAGGGAGACGGACCGCGAGACCCGACTCGAGCTCGAAGCCACGATCCGTGGCGCCCTGCTCGAACTCGAGAACCAGTGGGCGTCGTACGAGATCACGGAGCGCGCGGCGGTCATCGCCGGTGAGGCGGTGCGACTGGCGCGTGAGGAGTACCGGCTAGGCTCGCGGACGTTCGAAGACCTCCGATCCGCCTTCCAGCAGGAGGCCGACACGAGGCGTACCGTGATCACGGCGCGACACAGCTTCGTCGACGCCCTCCTGTCGCTCGAGGAAGCGGTGGGGGCGCCGATCCGTCCGACGACCGCCTCTGGCGTCGGGGGGCGCTGAGCCGTGTCGATCCCGTCGACCTCGACCGCCCGTCCCGTCGCGGTATGGATGCTCTTCCTGGCGATCGTGCTCCTGGGCGGCATCTCCTTCGTCCGGCTTCCGATCGACCTTCTCCCCGACGTGAGCTATCCGCGTCTCGTGGTCTACACGGTGTACGAAGAGGTCGCACCGGCTGAGGTCGAACGACGCATCACGGAGCCGATCGAGGGTGCAGCCGCGGCTGTGCCTGGCGTGGAGAGGGTGACGTCCACGTCGCGCTACGGCGTGAGTCTGGTGACTCTGCGCTTCGCGTGGGGCACGGACATGGACTTCGCGATGCTCAACCTGCGCGAGCGGATGGACAACGTCCGGGAGTCTCTGCCCGAGACGGTGGCAAGGCCGACGATCCTACGGGTCGACCCGGAGTCTGAGCCGGTCATGACGCTGTCCGTGGCGGGTGGGGCAGATCTGTGGCAGACGAAGGAGCTGGCCGAGACGGTATTCCGACGTAGGCTCGAACAACTCGATGGAGTCGCCCAAGCCGCGGTCGCCGGCGGGCTCGACCGGGAGATTCGAGTGGAGGTCGATCCGCGCCTCCTCGAGTCGTACGGGGTCACGATCGAGCAGATCTCGACCGCGCTGGATCAGGCGAATGTGTCGGCGCCCGGGGGGACCATCCTGCAGGGGCGCTATCGCTATCCGCTGCGCACGCTGGGTGAATTTCAGACGGTCGAGGAGATCACCGACGTCGTCGTCGCTCGACAGGTGCTGGAGAGCGGGACGCGCATCGTGCGGCTGGCCGACGTGGGCCGGGTCGTCGACGGATTCGCCGAGCGTGAGTCGATCACCCGCTACGCCGGCTCGGAGTCGGTCGGACTGCTCGTCTTCAAAGAATCGGGGGCCAACACGGTGACCGTGGCCGAGTCCGTCGCCGAGGTGATCGATCAGCTTGCGATCGAATACCCGACGATCCAAGTGGACGTCGCGGACGACCAGGCCGGCTTCATCTCGGATTCGATCTCGAATGTCGTGTCGGCCCTCGTCGTCGGTGGACTGCTCGCCTTCCTCGTGCTCTTCCTCTTCCTGAGGGACACCCGGTATCCCTTCGCGATCGCTTTGGCGATCCCGATTTCGGTCGTCGGCACCTTTGCGCTGATGGAGGCGGCGGGGGTGAGTCTCAACATCATGAGCCTCGGTGGGCTCGCGCTCGGTGTCGGGATGTTGGTGGACAACTCGATCGTCGTGCTGGAGAACATCTTCCGACACCGCGAGGAGCTCGGGGAGGGACCTCTGGAGGCGGCGGCGCGCGGGGCGGAAGAGGTACAGTCCGCGATCACCGCGTCGACGCTCACGACGATTTCCGTCTTCGGTCCGATCATCTACGTCGAGGGAGTGGCGGGCGAGCTGTTCAAGGACCTCTCCCTGGCGGTCGCGTTCTCGTTGCTCGCGTCCCTGCTCGTTGCCCTGACCCTTCTCCCCTCGCTGGCGGCGCGGTTCGGCACCGGCCGAGCCTCGTCGGACGAAGCGGCATCCGCGGCGGACGAGGGAGAGATGTCCCGCACCGCGCTACAGACCTTCGTCTGGGGGCTCTCGATGATCGTCGTCGGTCCCTTCCGGCTTCTGCGGTACCTGGGTGGACTCGGCGTCGAGCTCGTCGTCTTCTGGGTGAGCTCGATCGGGTCGATCGTGTCGACCGTGGCGGGGCCCTTTCTGCGCCGCTTCGACGCGGCCTTCGACCGTTTCGCGGACCGGTACCACCGGGTCCTGGAATGGGCCCTCGACCGGCCCGTTCTGGTTCTCGGCGGATCGGTCGTGACGTTGGCGGGCACGCTCCTCGTGGCGACATCGCTCCCCCGTGACCTCCTCCCGGAGGTCGACCAGGGGGCGTTTGGCATCGAGTTGGAGCTGGAAGAAGGGACCGCGTTGGCGACGACCGACGACGCCGCGGCGATGATCGAAGAGGCGCTGCTTGCCGACCCCGATGTCGAAGCGGTCTTCACCCGTGTGGGACGTGATGTCCGCGCGTACGCCGAAGGAGAGGAGGGCACGGGGCTCCACACGGCGTCCCTGCAGGTCCGGGTCCGCCCCGGGGCCGTGACGAACGATGTAGCCACTCGGGCCCGTCGGCTCTCCGATCGCTTCCTCGACGGTCAGCTGTCGGTCGAGACGGGCCAGGCCACCGCTCTGGGGGCCATGCTCGGCGGTTCCGAGGCCGACGTGGCCGTACGGGTGCGGGGTGAAGACCTCGACGCCGTCTACGCACGGGCGCAGGAGATCGCGGCGCGCGTCGCGACCGTCGAGGCGATGGGCAATGTGCGGATCGGCTCCGAACGGGGGCAGCCTCAGATCCAGGTCGAAATCGACCGGTCGGCCACAGCCAGCTACGGGATCGACCCCCGGGTCGTCGCCGAAACCGTGGATCGGGCGATGCGTGGGGACGTGGCGACGGAGTTCGTAGACTTCGACCGGAAGATCGACGTCGTGGTGCGGTACCCTGAGGAAGCGCGGTACGCGCGGAGTACCCTCGAGGGCATCCGCGTGAACGGGGTGCCGATCCGAGAGCTGGTCCTCATCCGCGACGCCGTGGGCCCGTCGGAGGTGCGCCGAGAAGACCAATCGCGTGTGATCCCCGTGTACGGCGACGTCGTGTCCGGCGGATTGGACCAGGCGATCGTCGACATCGAGGCCGCACTGGTCGACATGCCGCGCACGGCCGAAATCCGATGGGACGTCGGAGGTGAGAACGAAGAGATGAGGCGCTCGTTCCGTGACCTCGCCTTCGCGTTCGGCCTCGCCTTGATCCTCGTCTACATGATCTTGGCGGCCCAGTTCGAGTCGTTCGTGCACCCGTTCACGATCCTGATGTCCGTCCCCCTCGCGCTGGTAGGCGCGGTGATCGCCTTGGTGCTCGCAGGGCAGGGCCTGAACACGATGTCGTTGATCGGCGTGGTCATCCTCGTCGGGATCGTAGTGAACGACGCCATCGTGAAGGTCGACTTCATCAATCAGGCGCGGGCCCGCGGCGGCACGCTCCGGGATGCGATTCTCGAGGCGGGACGGGTGCGACTGCGTCCCATCGTGATGACGACCGTCACGACGGTGCTCGGCCTCCTTCCGATGGCATTAGGAATCGGCCGGGGCTCGGATCTCCGAGCACCGCTTGCGATTGCGGTCATCGGTGGGCTGCTCGTGGCGACCGCCCTCACGCTGATCATCGTCCCGGTGGTGTATCAGTCGATCGAGGCACTCCGCGGCGTCTTCTCGCGTGATCCTTCCGCGGAGGCCGTGTCGTGATCGGGATGAGTCTGAAGCGGCCCGTCGCCGTCGCGATGACGTACTTCGCCGTCACCCTCCTCGGGGTCGCGGCGTGGGACAACATCCCGATCGAGCTACTCCCGGACGAGCGTCTGCCGCGCCTTTCGGTGACGGCCGATTGGCGCGGTGCGTCCCCGGAGACTGTGGAGGCGTTCCTCACCGCCCCGCTCGAATCGGTGGTGCAGCAGGTCCGCGGCGTGGAGCGAATCGTGTCGGAGTCCTTCGAACAACAAGGGACGGGGCGAGCCGAGATCGACGTCGAGTTCCAGCGAGACACCGACATGGACTTCGCTCGTCTCGACCTGTCTGAGCGCATCGCCACCCTCGAAGAGAGCCTCCCTCCCGGCGTCGGCAACGTGCGGGTCGATCAGTTCGTCCCCCGGGAGTTCGAGGATCAGAGCGGGCCGTTCATGCGGTACACGCTCACCGGCCCCTACACGCTCGAGGCGCTCCGTCAGCATCTCGACGAGGTCGTGGCCCCCGAACTCGCCCTCATCGATGGCGTCGCGCGTGTGACGGTCTACGGAGGCCGGGATCGACTCTTGGAGATCCAGCTGGACGAAGAGGAGATCGGCGCGCTAGGGCTCGATCCGGTCACGGTGCAGCGGGCGATCTCCGAGCTCGACCTCGTCCGGGAGGCCGGCATCGTCCGCGATGGAGACGCGGAACGAACGATCACGATCATGAACCGGCCCGCGAGTGCCGAGGACGTCCGTAGGGCCGTGATCACCTCCGCGGGAGGCACACCTGTCCGGGTGCAGGATGTGGCGCGTGTCTTCGACACCTACGAAGAGGCCCGCTCCCTTTCGCGCATCAACCGACGCCCCTCGGTCGGATTCGAGGTTGTCCGCGGGATCGGAGTGAACGCGGTCCGCACCGCCGAGGCGGTGCGAAACCGGGTCGGGGAGCTCGAATCGCTCAACCCGGCTGGGGCGACCTTCGATCTCGAGGACGACCAGAGCGAGGAGATCGAGGAACAGTTGAGCGAACTGGGGACTCGGGCGGGATTCAGCGCCGTCGTGATCTTCCTGGTTCTTCTGGCCTTTCTGCGGTCCTTTCGGTCGGCCGCGCTCGTCTTCGCGACGATCGCCTTCAGCGTGATGATCGCCTTGAACCTCATCTACTTCGGTGGACTGAGCCTCAATCTCCTCACGCTGATGGGGCTCGCGCTCGGCTTCGGCCTCATCGTAGACAACTCGATCGTCGTCCTCGAGAACATCTACCGGCGATGGCAGGCGGGTCAGGTGGCTGGAGAAGCCGCGGAGACGGGGGCGCGCGAGGTCGTTCTCCCGATCTTCGCGTCCACGGCGACGACGCTCATCGTCTTTGTGCCGTTCGTTTACCTACAGGGCGACCTCCGCGTCTTCTACGTGCCTCTCGCGATCGTCGTCGCACTCACCCTCGTGGCGTCGCTCTTCGTGGCGTTCACCTTCATCCCGTCGCTCTCCGCTCGATTCCTGGCGACGGGAGGCGGAGGGCCGGCGGCGCCTCGCCGGGAGGCCGGGGGGAGGCAACCGCTGTACCTCCGCTTCTACTCCGATCTCGTGTCGCTCACGGTCCGTTATCCGTGGGTTGCCATCACGGCCACGGTGATCGCCTTCGGTAGCTCGTATTACCTCTTCGATCGATACGTCACGACGTGGGCGCGTTGGGGCGGGGGAGGGTCTCAGGACACCTACAT
This sequence comes from Gemmatimonadota bacterium, assembly GCA_039030015.1. Lineage (GTDB taxonomy): Bacteria > Gemmatimonadota > Gemmatimonadetes > Longimicrobiales > Gaopeijiaceae > UBA2589. Next base: position 21,683 of record JBCCEZ010000018.1, read on the forward strand.
CACGGTGAACATCACGCTACCTCGCGGCTCCAACCTCGAGCGCAGTGATCAGCTCATGCAGTTCTTCGAGGAGCGGGTCGCCGAGATTCCTCAAGTCGAGCAGTTCACGACCGACGTGTACCAGACCTTCGCGACGATGCGGATCACCTTCCCGGAGGAGTTGGAGAACACGAACATCCCGCCCGCGATCAAGTCCCAGATGGAGGCGTATAGCCACACCTTCACGGGGGCCGAGGTCCGGGTGATCGGGTACGGTCCCTCCTTCTACGGAGGCGGTGGGTCGGCCCCGAACTATTCGATCCAGGTCCTCGGGTACAATTACGAGGAGGTGCGCGACATCGCCGAGAACGTCGGGGCCCGGCTGGAGCGCATGAGTCGCATTGTGGACGTCGACACGAACGCGAGTGGGCGCAGATTCACGCGAGACAAAGCGGCCGAATTCGTGGCCGACGTGGATCGAGAACGACTTGCGCAATATGCACTTACGGTCTCCGACCTCACGGCGCGTCTGAATGCCGTCGTCGCCGGGACGGCGGGCATCGACGTCCTGAAGCTCGGGGGCGAAGAAGTCCAGTATCAGGTCAAGTTCGAGGACAATCTGGAGATGGACGTCCTGGCGCTGACCGAGGCCCTGATCGATACGCCGGCCGGACGACGCATCCGCCTCGGGGAAGTCATCTCGGTGAGCCAGAGGGACGTCCTGGCCCGGATTCGTCGGGAGAACCAGCAGTACGAGCGGACCGTGGCCTACGAGTTCCGCGGCCCGGCGCGTTTGGGTGATCTAGTGCACGAGCAGGTCATCGCCACGACGGAGGTCCAACCGGGGTACACGGTCGAAGCGGGCACCTCGAGCTTCTTCATCGACCGGGAGGAACGGGTCCAAATCTGGATGGTGCTCGCCGTGGCGCTCTTACTCGTCTACATGGTCACGGCGGCGCTTTTCGAGTCCCTCCGGCAGCCGTTGTGTGTGATCCTGACGGTGCCGATGGCGTTGATCGGGGTCTACCTGATCTTCTTCTACACCGACGCCGCCTTCACACGCGAAGCGTACGTCGGGGTGATCATGATGCTGGGCATCGTCGTCAACAACGCGATTCTCCTCGTCGATCACGTCAACGGGATCCGACGAAGTCGCCCCGAGATGTTGTTGGACGAGGCGATCCTCAAGGGGACGTTGGAACGAGTGCGCCCGATCCTCATGACCACGACCACCACGGTGCTCGGGCTGCTGCCTCTCGTGCTCTTCGGGAACGCCGCCGGCACGAACATCTGGGACGCACTGGCACTCGTCCTGATCGGCGGCCTGCTCTCCTCGACGATTTTTGTGCTCACGATCACGCCGGCGGCGTACCATATCGTCGAGCGGGGACGGGCGCGGCCGAACACGGTGTGACCCCCCTCGGTGACGCCTGGAGAGGACACGCCGACGGACAGGGTGTCCATTCCAGGGGATGTCGACAACTGGCGGAACTGCGAGAACGCCCGTAATCATTGGCGTTCCGGGGATTCTGAGTGTGGCATGCCCATTGCCCATATAGGGTGCGAGCCGCGAAGGAATCGCGGTTCTGCGAACAGGTAGGGGGGGCATGACAAGCAGGATCGGTGAAATGGTGAAGCGCGCGGTGGTGCTCGCTGCGGCGCTGGCCGTCTTCGCCCCGGGTGAGGTGGTGCTCGCCCAGGGCGGGGACGGCTTTTTGTTCAAGAAGCCTCGGGTGACGTTCAAGCTGGAGACCGGATACGGCTTCCAGCGCTCCTCGAGCGACGTCTACGACTTCCTCGTGAACGAGCTCACGCTCGACCGCCGGGACTTCGACGCGCCGTACGTCGGGGGCGAGATCGCGGTCCGCGTGAACGAGCGCCTCGACGTGACGCTGGGGATCGGGTACCAGTCGACGACCCACGGATCGCGGTTCGAGACGCTCTTCGAGCCCATCAACGGCGTCGATGTGCCGATCACGCAGACGACGGAGTTCAGCCTGGTCCCGGCTACGGTCGGCCTCAGGGTGTACCCCTTCGACCGCGGTCGATCCATCGGGCGCTTCGCGTGGATTCCCCGCTCGGTGACCCCCTTCGTCGGGGGCAGTGTCGGCGGCTTGGCCTACGACCTTCGACAGTACGGGGACTTCGTTGATTTCGAGACTCTCGAGATCTTCACGGACGACTTCCACAGCTCCGGCTCGGGCTTCATGGCCCGTGCGTCGGCGGGTGTGAACGTCTCGTTGGGCCAACAGTTTTTCTTCAGTCTCGAGGGGCGCTACGGCTGGGCCACGGCGGACCTCGAGGGTGACTTCGTCGGCTTTGCGCCGATCGATTTGGACGGTGCCCAGCTGGTCGGTGGCATCGCGGTGCGCTTCTAGGAGATGACGATGCGATATCGGATGACGGAAATCCTACGGGTCGGAGCACTCACGGCGCTCCTGACGGCAACGGGCACGGCGATGGCCTCGGCTCAGAATGCAGACGGTCGCTGGCTCCCCTTCGTGGGGTGCTGGGAAGCGGTCGGCGGTGAAGAAGAGATCGGGCTCCTCTGCTTCGAGCAGCAGGACGACGGCGTGCTCCTCTCCAACTTCGTCGAGGGCGAGGTCGCGTCGACCGAGTTCTTCGCGGCGGACGGGCAGCAGAGGCCGGTCGCGGCCGAGGGCTGCGAAGGCTGGGAAGCGACGCGCTTCTCGGACGACGGGCGCCGGATCTTCACGGAGACCGAGTTCAACTGCGGCACGGAAGAGGTTCGCCGCGGCACGGGCGTGATGGCCTTCGTCGCGCCGAACATGTGGTCCGACATTCGGACCCTCGATGTCGACGGGGAGCCGGTCGCCTGGGTGCAAGACTACCGGCTCGCCAGCCGAGATCTGCTGGCGGAAGAGGGCGTCGAGGACCCCGCGGGCGAGTTGGGTATGGCGGTTCGCGCGGCTCGGATGTCCGCGGCTGCACCGATCGATCTGTCGGACGTGGAGGAAGCGCTTGAGGTCATGGATCCGCGCGGGGTGGAGACGTGGCTCGTCGCACAGGATGACCAGCTCGACCCGAGCGCCGACGATCTCGTGCGCCTCGCCGATGCGGGCGTGCCCAACCAGGTGATCGACGCGATCGTCGCGGTCTCTTACCCCGAACAGTTCGTCGTGGCGGCCGATGGTGACATCGAAGCCCAAGCGCCGCGTGCGACGCACTACCGCGGCTACATGGCGTACAGCCCGTTCTGGCGGACGCGATGGGGCCTCGGGTACGCGCCGTTCGGCTGGGCCTTCGGCTACGACCCCTACTACTACGGGGGCTTCGGATACCGCGGGTACGGCTACGGGTACGGACGCTCCTACGGATACAGCCCGTATGGCTACAACGGCTACGGCTACGGGTACTACGGCTCCCGTCCTGGGACGATCATCATCAGTCGTGATGGCGGCGGCTCCGTTGTCAACGGTCGTGGGTACCGTCGAGGTGGTTCGAGCTCGGATGGGGCTGCGGCCCGCCGTGGAGCCGGGAATCCCTCGTACACGAGCCCCGGAGCCCGTTCGACGGGGCGGAGCGCGCGGCCTTCGAGCGGCCGTAGCGGGGGCTCCGACTCTGGTCGTCGGGCCGTGAGGCGGCCGAGCGGCGGATCGGCGCAATCCTCGCAGTCGAGCAGCACGCCTCGTGGGGCCGTTCGGCGGCCGCCGCCGTCGCGTTCGGCACCGGCGGCTCGCTCGAACCCGCCGAGACGAGCGCCTGCCGCGTCGAGGCCCAGTGCTCCGCGCCGAGCTCCGGCGGCTCGATCCGGGTCGGGATCGTCGTCGCGGGGTGCCGCGCGCGGGACGGCTCGCCGGCGCGGAGGCCGCTAGACCGAGCGGTTCGCCCCTTCGGGGCGCGGAGTCCGAGGAGTCCAGGGCGGAGTTGCGGATCAGTCCGCAATTCCGCCCTTCCTTGTGCTACTTTCACGGACCATGAACATCCGCGACGACGCCCCCTCCGAGGGCACCGATTTCATCCGTCAGAGAGTCCGCGCCGACACCGACGCCGGCGTCTACGACGGACGCGTGGTTACACGCTTTCCTCCCGAGCCGAACGGATACCTCCACATCGGTCACGCCACCGGGATCTGCCTGAACTTCGGCGTTGCCGAGGAGTTCGGGGGGCGGTGTCACCTCCGGTACGACGACACGAATCCGGAGAAGGAGGACGAGGAGTACGCGCGGGCAATCCAGCGTGATATCCGGTGGCTCGGCTTCGACTGGGGTGAGCACCTCTACTACGCGTCGGACTACTTCGAGCGGATGTACGACTGTGCGGTCGTCCTGATCGAGAAGGGGCTGGCCTACGTCGACTCTCAGCCGCTCGAGGCGATCCGCGAGGGTCGAGGAACCGTCACGGAGGCGGGCACCGAGTCGCCCTTCCGCGATCGAAGTGTCGAAGAGAACCTCGACCTCTTTCGGCGCATGCGGGCAGGCGAGTTCGAGGACGGCGCGCACGTCCTGCGCGGCAAGATCGACATGGGTCACCCCAACATGCTCATGCGTGATCCGGTCTTCTATCGGATCCGCCACGCCGAGCACTATCGGCAGGGGGCCGAGTGGGTCATCTACCCGCTCTACGACTACGCACACTGCCTCGAGGATGCCTTCGAGGGAGTCACACACTCGATCTGCACGATCGAGTTCGAGAACAACCGCGAGTTGTACGACTGGGTCCTCGACAACGTCGGCTTCGAGGAACCGCGACCGCACCAGCACGAATGGGCCGGACTGGACCTGGAAGGTGCGGTCTTGTCCAAGCGCGCGATCCTGCCCCTCGTGCAGGCCGGGATCGTGTCCGGGTGGGACGACCCGAGGCTGTCGACGATCGCTGCCTTCCGGAGGCGCGGCGTTCCCCCCGAGGCGATTCGGAGGCTGGCGGCTCTCGTCGGCGTATCGCGGGCGGGCGCACGGACCGAGGAAGCCAAGCTCGACTTCGCGATCCGCGACGTCTTGAACCCGGTGGCCCCGCGCGTGATGGCGGTGCTGGACCCGCTCAAGGTCGTGCTCACCAACTACCCCGAGGGGCAGGTCGAGCACTTCGACGCCCCCTACTTCCCCCCGGACGTGGGCCGAGAGGGGAGCCGGGCCGTGCCGTTCGGTCGCGAGCTCTTTATCGAGCGGAGTGACTTCGCGGCCGAGCCGCCGAAGGGTTTCCGTCGGCTCGTGCCTGGAGGCGAGGTGCGGCTTCGCTACGCCTTCGTGATTCGGTGCGATGAGGTCGTAGAGGACGATGACGGCAAGGTGGTCGAGCTGCGATGCAGATACGACTCCGAGACGCGGAGCGGCGCGACCCCGGATGGACGGAAGGTGAAGGGCACGATTCAGTGGGTCTCCGCCGAGCACGCGGTCGATGCCGAGGTGAGGCTCTTCGACCGACTCTTCGTCGACGAGACCACGGAGGATGAGGACGGCAATCCGATCGATCCGATGGACCGTCTCAACCCAGACTCCCTGAGTGTCGTGTCGGCGAAGATCGAACCGTCGGTCGTCGATGACGATCTCGAGACCCGGTATCAGTTCGAGCGGACGGGCTACTTCTGGCGCGACCCCCTGGACGGGCACGGGGACGCGCTCGTCTACAACCGCATCGTAGGCCTCAAGAGCGCGTGGAGTGCGCCGACGCCCTCCGCGGCCCCGAGGTCTCCCCGTGCCGAGAAGGGATCGCGCGGCGGAGGGCCGGCTCCGGGCACGAAGCCCGCGGTGAGTGAGGAGCGCTCGGCCCTGCGAGCGAAGGACCCTCTCCTCGCCGAGCGGTTCGCTCGCTACCGGAGCGAGTGGGGGCTGTCCGAGGAGATCGCCGACGTCCTGACCGGATCGAGCGGGGCCGGCGACTTCTTCGAGGCCGCGGTGGGCGTCCATGACGACGCGTCGGCCGTCGCGGCCTGGATTACGACCGACCTCCGAGGTCTTCTCGAAGGTCGGACTCTGGCCGACCTGCCCTTCGACGGCGCGAGCTTGGGGCGGCTGGCTGCACTCGTCGCCGACGGTTCGGTGAGCCGGCGTGCGGGGAAGGACGTCTTGGCGAAGATGGCAGCGGAAGGCGGCGATCCTGCCGAGTGGGTCGAGCGCCTCGGACTCGCGACGGTGGGTGCCGACGACCTCGGTCCCGTTGTGGACGAGGTCCTCGCGGCGTCCCCCGACGAAGTCGCCGCCTACCGCGGCGGCAAAACGCAGCTGCTCGGCTTCTTCGTCGGAGCTGTGATGAAAGCCACGAAGGGCGCGGCCGATCCGGCTGCGCTCCGCACTCTCCTGACCGAGCGACTCGACCGATGACGATGCGACTCCGCTTCGCCCCGTCTCCCACCGGCTTCCTCCATGTTGGCGGGGCACGAACCGCCGTCTTCAACTGGCTGCTGGCTCAGTCCGAGGGAGGCGTGTTCGTCCTGCGCATCGAGGACACGGACCGGGCTCGCTCCTCGGACGAGCACACGAAGGTGATCCTGGATGGGCTCGGCTGGCTTGGCGTCACGTGGGACGAGGGGCCCTTCTTTCAAAGCGAAGGGGTCGATCGGCATCGAGCCGACGCGATGCGCCTTCTGGCGGAAGGGAAGGCGTACATGGACTTCTCCGACTCCGATGAGGTTCGCTCCGAGGCACAAGAGCGGGGCATGCACCCGTCCCGGGTCGCTCGAGAGCGTGCCGACGCCCTGGGCACCGAGGGCGCGCAGGCGAAGGCGGACGCTGGGGAGCCGTTCGCGATCCGCTTCCGGGTCCCGGATGGTGAGACCGTATTCGACGATCTGGTGCACGGTGAGATGCGCTTCGGGAACGACGACGTCGATGACCTGGTGATCCTCCGGTCGGACGGCACCCCGACGTACAACCTGGCCGTCGTCTCCGACGATGCGGAGCAGGGCATCACGATGGTGCTGCGCGGGGACGACCATCTCTCCAACACGCCGAAGCAGGTGCTCCTGTACCGGGCGCTCGGATATCCGGAGCCGTCCTTCGCCCACGTGCCCATGATCCTAGGGAACGACGGGAAGAAGCTGTCGAAGCGGCATGGCGCCACGGCCGTCGGGGACTACAGCGCCGAAGGCATTCTACCGGAGGCGATGTTCAACTTCCTCGCTCTCCTCGGCTGGAGTCCTGGGGACGACCGGGAGTTCCTGACGAGAGACGATCTCGTCGAGGCCTTCTCGTCCGACCGACTCCTCAAGTCGGCCTCCGTCTTCGACACAGACAAGCTCGAGTGGTTGAACGGCCAGCATCTATCCGCGCGTCCGAGTGCCGAGCTCGTCGATGAGGTTCGGGTGGGCTTGAGTGGTGAAGGAATCGCTCGGCTCGATGACGCCGCGTGGACGGATACGCTCTTGGAGCTGATCAAGCCGCGGGCGCGCACCGTCACCCAACTCGTCGACCAAGCTCGTCCGTTCGTGATGGACGAAGTCGACTTCGACGAGAAGTCCGTCGCCAAACATTGGATGAAGAATCCGGAGGACGCCGTCACCCGTCTTCGGGCGCTTCTCGGTGCGTTCGAGGGGGTCGAATGGACCCACGACGAGATCGAGACAGCCCTGCGAGGGGCGGCCGCCGAGCTGGAGGTCGGAGCCGGTAAAGTCATTCACCCCTTGAGGGTGGCGCTGACCGGCAACATGGCGTCCCCGGGCATCTTCGACGTCTTGGTCGTATTGGGCCGGGAGCGCTCAACCGAGCGGATAAACGCCGCGATCGAGCGCCTCGGGGCTGCATGACAAAAGGGTTTCTTGACACCCTTCGAAGGCGCACATTAGGATAGCCCCGATCATGAAATCGGGCGCTCACTGGCCCCCCCTCCAGGTGTGATTGTTGGCTAGATCCGACGCGATGTCACAGCGCGCCACGCCGACCCCGAGTCGTCCGGTCGAACCGCTCACGGAGATCGAGCGGAAGATCCTCGACTTCATGGTTCAATACCTCCGTGCGAACACGTACCAGCCCTCGATTCGAGAGATCGGCGAGCGGTTCGGCATCAAGAGCACGAAGACCGTCTCCGAGCACCTCCAGGCGCTCGCGGACAAGGGCTGCCTCGAGCGCGACCCCTCGCGGTCGCGCGGTGTGAAGATCCTCGGCGTCGACCTCAGCGCAGATACCGTCGCCGTGCCGTGCTTCAATGACGTGCCGGCGAGCGGTGGTTCGGGGGGCGCGGAGCAGTACCTCTCCGTCGACCGTCAGCTAGGCTGCAACGACGGTTCGTTCATGGTCCGCGCGCGGGCCGGTGATCTCGCCGTCTTGGGCGTGGCGGAGGGCGACCTCGTGCTCGTCTCCCCCGTTTCGATCGACGACATCGACGATGGGGCGGTGATCGTAGCCGAAGTCGGGGACACCTCGGCGTTCCACCGCTTCACGCGGAACGGCCAAGGCGTGTACCTCGAAGCTCTGCAACCGGGCGGGGACACGACGCACGTCGAAGACGCGTCGACGCTCGAAGTGATTGGTCGGGTGACGGGCTTCTATCGGCGCATGGACGAGGTCGCTGCGGTCAATCTGACCCAGCACTGATCCGTCGGCCGTCACGATCGTGACGCGAGCGGCCGCCCCTACCGAATCGACCGTACCGCCCGACGCCGTGCGTTGGATGGAGCGCGCCCTGGAGTTGGCCCGTGAGGCCGAGGCCCAGGGAGATGTGCCGGTGGGGGCCGTGATCGTTCGCGATGGAGTGGAGATCGGGGCCGGCCGGAATCGGACGGTCGCGGATCAGGACCCGACCGCACACGCCGAGGTCGTGGCGATCCGGGCCGCAGCCGATGCCATCGGGGAGTGGCGGCTCTTGGGGTGCACGCTGTACGTCACTCTCGAACCGTGCGCGATGTGCGCCGGTGCGATCGTGCTGGCGCGAATTCCTACCGTCGTCTTCGCTGCCGCGGATCCGAAGGCCGGGATGGGCGGATCTCTGGCGAACCTTTTGCAGGATGAGCGGTTGAATCATCGGTGCGAAGTATTCGGTGGGGTCTGTGGAGAGGAGGCGTCCGTCATGCTCAAGAGCTTCTTTCGAGCCCGCCGATGAGCGAGCGAGCGCTCCGACCGCGGGGACGCCGCGCGATGGGCTGGATGGCCGGGCTAATCCTCGTCCTCTCCAGCTGCACCCGGATTCAAGTCGCCCCACCTCCGGAGATCCCGAGCACGCCACCTCCGAGGGTCTCGGAGGGTCCGGAGCCGAGCCCCTTTACGACGCCGGACGTCGAGGAGGTGAAGGGGGTGTGGGTCGTCCGCTTCACGATGACGTCGGAGGCCTCGGTGCGCTCGATGGTCGAGCGAGCGTCCGGCGCGGGCATCAATACCCTGATCGTGCAGGTCCGGGGTCGAGCGGATGCGTTCTACAGCTCGACGCTCGAGCCGCGCGGCGAGTCCGTACGGGAAGATGAGCCGTTCGACCCTCTCTCGCTCACGATCGAATTGGCGCGTGAGCGAGGGATGGAGGTCCACGCGTGGGTGAACACTCACCTCGTCTGGGGGCCGGCGGCGCCCCCGATCGATCGACGTCATCTCGTGCGCGCGAACCCCGATTGGCTCGCCGTGCCGCGGCACCTGGCCGACGAACTCCTCGCGGTCGACCCGTTCGAGGGGCGGTTCTTCGACACCCTCGTACTCGACGCCGAGGCGAACGACGATCGTGTCGAGGGGATCTACACGTCGCCGTCCCACCCGGAGGTGCAGGACCGCGTTCTGGAGGTGTGGCTGGATCTGGCGGCGCGATACGATCTCGATGGGATCCACTTCGATTACATCCGCTTCCCCTCGGCTCAGTACGACTATTCGATCGGGGCCCTCGAGCGCTTCAGGATCTGGCTTCGAGGCCGGGTGGCCGAGGACCGATTCCGGGAGTTGGACGACGCGTACGAACGCGATCTCTTCGCGATGGTCGACGGAGAGTCGGAGGCCTGGTCGGACTTCCGCCGGGAGCAGGTCGATCGTCTGGTTCTCCGCATTCGGGATGCGATCCGCGAGGTGAAGCCCGGACTGACGATCTCGGCGGCCGTCATCGCGGATCGCCAGTTGGCGTACGACGATCGCTTCCAGGACTGGGCGCGGTGGCTCGAGGAGGGGTGGATCGATGTCGCCGTGCCGATGGCGTATACCCCCGATCTGACGCGATTCACGGAGCTCGTCGACGAAGCGCGACGAGCAGCTGGAGACCCCGCGCGGGTGTGGGCGGGTATCGGCGCATATATGAACTCGGCGGACGGAACGATCCGCATGATCGACGCCGCGCGTGGGGCCGACGCCGGAGGCATCGTGCTCTTCTCCTACGACTGGATCGTAGGGGAGGGCCGCGGGTCCGGGACGCCCTACCTCGAACGTCTAGGTCAGGCTCGACTCAGGAGGTAGCGGGCGCGTCCGCGGCGGCTGCGGGCGCATCACCCATCGCATCCTGCCCGACGGGTCTGCCGACGAACCACACGAGGGCAACCAGGGCCGCCGCGCCGGTCACGAGCGCCACAATCGGGGGCAGACCGTATGCGGTGCCGATGTTGCCAAGCCCCATCGCCAGAATTCCTACGGCGAGCGCATACGGCAACTGCGTCTTCACGTGGTCGACGTGATCACACGCCGACGCCGTGGACGACAGGACCGTCGTATCGGAAATCGGCGAGCAGTGGTCGCCCCAGATCGCGCCCGCGAGGACCGACGCGATGCCACCCAGCAAGACGGCTTCTGCGGGACCTCCGAAGAGCACCTCCGCGCCTCCCAGGGCGACCGTGAGCGGGATGACGACGGGCAGCATGATCGCCATCGTGCCCCACGACGTGCCGGTCGCAAACGCCATCGCCCCCGACGTCATGAAGACGATGACGGGGATGAGCTCGATGGCGACTCGGTCCGAGAGTAGTAGGGCCAGGAAGGAGGATGTTCCAATCGCCTCCGTGACGGAGCCCATCGACCAAGCGAGGACCAAAATCACCATCGCCAGCATCATCGACCGAAAGCCACCGACCGAGGCCTCGATGCACTCGTCCAAGGTGAGGATGCGCTGGCCCAGCGTAAGGAAGACGGCGGCGAGCGTCCCGGCCAAGGAGCCCCACAGCAGGGCGTTGTACGACGCGGCCTCGCCGAAGACGTCTCGAAGTCCGGCGTCCGGTCCGACTGCGGCTCGGCCGGACGTGTACAGGCCGATCAACACGACGACGATTACGGTGAGGACCGGGATCGCCGCATTGTACCAGAGGCGGGGTGCCCCCTCCTTCGGGTTCATCTCCTCGGAGTCGGCGTCGACGGCGAGATTGGCTCCGGGTCGGAACAACCCTCCGCCCGACGCGGCACGATCCTCGGCATCGGCCATCGGACCGAAGTCTCGACCCATGACCGAGGTCAAGAAGACGAGGAAGAGCGCCAGGATCGGGTAGAAGAGGTAGGGGATCGTCTCGACGAAGATCGTGAACGGACTCAGGTCGAGTGCCGCCGCCGCAGAGGGAGTCTGGGCCGCCGCGATCCCCACGCCGTCGCTGATGAGCGAGATCTCGTACCCGACCCACGTCGAGACGGGCACGATGGCCGCTACGGGCTCCGCAGTCGAGTCGACCAGGTAGGCCAGCTTCTCACGCGAGATCTTCAGGCGGTCCGTGATCGGCCGCATCGTGTTTCCGACGATGAGCGTATTCGCATAGTCGTCGAAGAAGATCGCCATGCCCGCGAACCACGTCGCGAGTCGACCACGCCTGGGCGTCGACGCGAGAGGCGCGAGGGCGTCCACGATCCCCCGAGTCCCACCGTTCCTCGAGATCAGCCCCACCATGGCGCCGAGGAGCAGCGTGAAGACCATGATGCTCGCGTGATCGGTGTCTGCGACGGCGGGCATCACGAACGTGTCGACGAGCCGTCCGGTGCCGGAGATCGGGTTGAATCCCGCAACCGCGAGGGCGCCGAGCCACACGCCGACGAAGAGGGCGGTCACGACCTCCTTGAAAACCAGCGCCAGCACGATGGCCACGAGCGGCGGGAGGATCGAGAACCATCCGGACGTGATCGTGGGGTCGACGGTGAAGACTTCATCTCCCACGTGGACGGAGAGGGGGAGCTCGTCCCCACTCGCCACGGTGATCTCGCGGGCCGTCGCCGTGGAGTGCGGCTCGACCGTTCCGCCGAACAAAACCTCACCCGCTGCGGAGCGGACCTCGAACCAGAGCGATTCTTCCGTTCCACCCTCCACCGTCACGTCGAACGGGACGTTCTTCAGGACGACGGTCGGGGCCTCGGCGAGTGATTGGGCCGCCACCGGCGCGGCGGCGAGGGTCAAGCCAAGGGCGAGAACGGTCGTGAATCGGCGCATGCGGTGCATGGGTGCGAGGATGTCAACTCGTTGTACGACAGGAGGATCCGAGGCTGTCCGAAACCTCCTTCGACGCGGCTAGAATGGGGAATTCGTCGGCCGGCCGACAGCCCTGCCGCCCGTCGTTGACCCGCGCCTGTCTTGAGGAGAACTTACCGCCGCCCGCGAGGCCGACGTCCACTTGAACAGCGTTTATGCCCGGAACCGACCGTATCCACGTCATGAGCGAAGCAGACGTCCGAAGGGCCGTCGCTCGCATGGCCCGAGAGATCGTGGAGCGGAACGGCGGCACCGACGATCTCGTCCTCATGGGCATCCACCGCCGCGGCGTGCACGTCGCGGCCCTCCTGACCGCCGAGATCGAAGCCGCTGGAGGCGAGATCGAGGTCGGTTCACTCGACATCTCGCTCTACCGCGACGACCTCGAAGTCATCGGTCCCCGTCCCGTAATCGGCGGCTCGGAGCTTCCACCGAGTGGGATCGAGGGTAAGTGCGTCGTCATCGTCGACGACGTGGCCTACACGGGTCGAACCGCACGAGCCGCGCTCAACGAGTTGAATGATTGGGGGCGGCCCGAGCGGATCCTCCTCTGCGTGCTCGTCGACCGTGGTGGCCGGGAGCTCCCGATCCACCCCGACATTTGCGGCCGCGACGTACAGGTGCACGATCGGCAACGCGTCGAGGTGCTGGTGCCCGAGTTGGATGGCCGGCTTGCCGTAGAGATTCTCCAGATCGAAGGGGGTGCATCGTGAGCGAAGACACCCTCTCGCTCGGGAAGGATCTGACGGGGTTGGAGACCCTCACCACCGAGCAGATCCAAGGCATCCTCGACACGGCGGAGCCCTTCAAGGAGATCTCTGAGCGTCGCATCAAGAAGGTGCCGGTCCTGCGGGGCAAGACGATCGTGAACCTCTTCTTCGAGGCCTCGACACGGACCCGCGTCTCCTTCGAGTTCGCCGAGAAGCGGCTGAGTGCGGACACAGTGAACATCTCTTCTAGCGGTTCCTCCGTGGTGAAGGGCGAGACGCTCGTCGATACGGCGCGCAATCTCGAGGCGATGCGGATCGATATGGTCGTGATGCGGCATGGATCCTCCGGCGCGGCTCGCTTCCTCGCTGAGCGGATCCCGTCGAGCGTGATCAACGCCGGCGACGGATCCCATGAGCACCCGACCCAAGGCCTCCTCGACCTTCTGACGATTCGTGACCACACGGACGGCATCGCGGGCCTCAAAGTCTGCATTGTAGGAGACATCCTGCATTCCAGGGTGGCCCGATCGAACATTTACGGCCTCCGCGCACTGGGTGCTGAGGTGGCCATCTGCGGCCCGCGCACACTCTTGCCGCCCGCGGCTCGGGACCTCGGTGTCGAGGTCTTCTCGCGCATCGAGGAGGCCATCGAGTGGGCCGACGTACTGAACGTGCTTCGTCTGCAGCTCGAACGGATGCAGGCGGGCTACGTGCCCAGCCTGCGCGAGTACAATCGGATCTGGGGTGTGACGACGGCCCGGCTCGAAGCCGCGCCCCGTGACCTCCTGATCCTACACCCGGGTCCGATGAATCGCGGTGTGGAGATCGACTCCGACGTCGCCGATGGACCGCACTCGGTGATTCTCAACCAGGTGACCAATGGGGTCGCCGTCCGTATGGCGGTCCTCTACCTCCTCGCCGGCGGCCAGCCGGAGAAGGCGGAGGCGGCCAAGCAGGGAGGCGAAGGATGAGCGGGAAGACGCTCCTACGAGGGGGTCGTGTCGTCGATCCGAGTCAACAGCTCGACGAGGTGCGTGATGTCCTCCTCACCGACGGGCTCGTGGCCACATCGGGCCCGAACCTCGACGTCGGTGAAGACGTCGAGATCGTCGATTGCTCGGGCCTCGTGGTCACGCCCGGCCTGATCGACGTCCACGTCCACCTTCGCGAACCGGGCGAGGAGCACAAGGAGACGATCGCCACCGGTGCGGCGTCGGCCGTGGCCGGAGGGTTCACCTCCGTGTGCGCCATGCCCAACACGGACCCGCCGATCGACGACCCCGCCGCGGTCGGATTTGTCGTGGCGCAGGGGAAGGCGGCGCGCCTGGCGAAGATCTATCCGCTGGGATGCATTTCGGTGAACCGCGCCGGGGAGCGCCTGGCACCGGTCGGAGAGATGGTCGAGGCGGGCGCCGTAGCGATCACCGACGACGGCAGTCCGATCATGGATTCGGGGCTGATGCGTCTCGCGCTCGAGTACTCCCAGGCCTTCGGCATCCCCGTGGCGGATCACCCAGAGGACCTGACCCTCAGCCGCGATGGCCACATGAACGAGGGTATCGTGTCGTCCCACCTCGGCCTGAGCGGAAAGCCGAACGCCTCCGAGGACGTGCACATCGTGCGGGACTTGCTCCTTGCCGAGCTGACGGGTGGGCACATCCACCTCCAGCACGTCTCGACGCGGTTTGGCGTCGAGTCGATCCGGGCGGCCAAGGCCCGCGGCGTGCACGTCACGGCCGAGGCGAGCCCTCACCACCTCGTGCTCACGCACGAGGCGGTCGACGGATACCGGACCGAGGCCAAGATGAACCCGCCTCTCCGGACGCAGGAGGATGTGGACGCTGTGCGTGAGGGGGTCCGCGACGGGACGCTCGACACGATCGCCACGGACCACGCGCCGCACCACTACGACGAGAAGGAAGCCGCCTTCGCCGACGCGCCGAACGGGATCGTCGGTTTGGAGACCGCCTTGGGGGTCGTCCTGACGCGCGTCGTCGCAGAAGGTGTCATCGATCTGGCGACGATGATCGAGCGGATGAGCTGCCACCCCGCGCGCACCTTCAAGCTGCCGGGCGGCACACTGGCGGACGGCAGCGTCGCCGACGTGACCATCTTCGATCTCAACGAGGTGTGGACCGTCGATCCGTCGACCTTCGCCTCCAAGAGTCGCAACACGCCCTTTGCCGGCTGGGAGCTGACCGGGCGCCAGCGGCGTACGATCGTCGACGGTCGTACGGTGTGGACCGCGTGACGGGAGCGTCGTTCACGACCGAACGGTCGATGCACGAAAAAAGACCCGGGGCCGCATCGGCTCCCGGGTCTTTCCAGCGTCTGAGCGCCTTCAGAGAAGGGTCAGAGGCCGTTTACGTGTCGAGCGAGCTGGCTCTTGATGCGTGCCACCCGGTTCGGGTGGAAGAGACGGCGCGTGGCCGCGCGGTCCAGGAGTGCGATCGCTTCGCCCAGCTTCTTGGTACCGGCCTCGGCCGAGTCGGCAGCGCGGACCTGCTTGATCGCGCTGCGGATGCGGGACCGCTCGGCGCGGTTCTTCAGGCGGGCGGCGGCGCTGAGCTCCATCCGCTTCTTGGCACTCTTGATGTTCGGCATTCTGTACGCTCGTGGCGTGTCGCATCGGAGATTCGTAAGCACGAAAAGCTAGAGGAGAGCCCGGATGCGATCAACGGGTATCGGTGATGGACGTCATCATCCTGATTCCGGTGCTCGCGTTGTCCTTCGTGGTCCACGAGTTCGCGCACGCCTGGCAGGCCGCCCGAGAGGGGGATGACACGCCGGTCCGCGATGGGCGAGTGACGCTCAACCCGTTGAAGCATCTCGACCTCTTCGGCTCCTTCCTGATACCGGCCGTGCTCTTCCAATCGTCCGGGCTGCTCTTCGGATGGGCGCGTCCGGTCATGGTGAATGCGTCCAACTATCGCGATGAGTTCTGGGGCGACATCCGCGTGTCGCTCGCGGGCGTCGTGGCGAACGCCATCACCGCGGTCGTCGTCACGGTGCTCATGGCGGTCGTCGCGTGGCTCGGCGCGGCCACCGAAGCGGAGGGAGCGTTCAGCGCGATCTTGGACCTCGCCTACGCCACGCTCTCGTACGCGTTGATCCTGAACCTCGTCCTGGTCGTCTTCAACCTGATCCCGATCCCGCCGCTCGATGGATCACACGTCGTGGCGCGTGTGCTCCCCGCCCAGTGGGCGGCGCGCTACAGGAGTTTGGGCGGATACGGCCTCTTGGGGTTGATCGGGGCGCTGTACTTGGGTCGATTCGTCGGCATCGATCTGTTCCCGGTGCTGTTGTGGCCGGTGACCTTCCTCCGAGACCTCGCTGACATGTTCGTGCGCCTGTGGATCTGACCGTAGCCGACCGACCGGCGCGCGACGGCTTCCTCGTCGTCGAGATCGACCGGTTCCAAGGGCCGCTGGACCTTCTCCTGCACCTCATCCGCACGCAGGATATCGACATCTTCGATATCCCGATCTCGCGGATCACCGATCAGTTCCTGTCCGCGATCAAGAGCCTCGAAGCGACCGATCTCGACGGGGCGGGCGAGTTCCTCGAGATGGCGGCGGCCCTGATCCACATCAAGGCTCAGATGTTGCTGCCTCGTCCGTTCGAGGACGAGGACGACGATCCGAGAGCCGAGCTCGTCCGGCGCCTCCTCGAATACGAGCAGATCCGGGAGGTCTCCGAGCGGCTCCGTGCTGCCGAGGCGGATCGTGGGCGGAAGCGAGGGAAGGGGTATGTGCCACCGCTGCCGCGTACACCCGTCTCGGAACTCCCACTCGAAACGACGTGGGAGGAGGTGTTCGCGGCGGCGCTTCGGGTGGAGATGCCCGTCCCGCAGGACCGTGAGCACCGCGTCACGACGCGGAAGGTGACGATGGAGGAGAAGGCGGTCCTGATCCTCGATACGCTCAAGAGCACGACGCGGGTCGAGTTCTCTCGCCTTGTCGACGGGTTCCGTGAGCGCTCGCATGGGGTCATGACCTTCTTGGCAGGACTCGAGCTGACGCGCCGACGCCTCCTCTTCCTCCGGCAGACGTCTCCGTTCACCGAGCTGTGGATCTACCGCCGCGAGGAGGCACAGGCTGCCGAAGACAACCCCCAAGACCCCGAGGCTGCCCCCGAGGGTGAGCCCGATGACCACGAAGGAGCGGTGTCGTGAACGCGCACCAGATCGTCGAAGCGGTTCTCTTCGCGTCCGACGCGCCCCTCACCGCCGATGAGATCGCGCGGGCAGACACGGCGCTGGACGAGGACGTGGTCGAGGACGCGCTCACCTTCTTGCGCGCCGAGTACGACGACGCGCAGCGCTCCTTCCAGATCGTCGAGGTCGCCGAGGGCTACCAGATTCTGACCCGATCGGAGTACGCTCCGTATCTGGAGCGTTTCGACACGGTGCCGCGGCCGTCCCGCCTCTCGGGGCCGGCGCTGGAAACCCTTGCGATCATCGCGTACCGGCAGCCGATCGGCCGCCTCGAGATCGAGTACATCCGTGGGGTCGGTGCATCCGGGGTGATCCGGTCGCTCGTGGATCGACGTCTGATCGACGTCGTCGGCCGTGCGGAGGGCTTGGGGCGACCGCTTCTGTATGGAACCACGACCTTCTTCCTCGAACACTTCGGCTTCAAGTCGCTCGAGGACCTGCCGCGGCCGGACGAGCTGCCGGTCCTCCTCCGTGAGCGCATCCCCCTCGGTCCCGAGGATCAGGGTGAGGAGGGCGGAGACGGCGAGGACGGTGAGCGTGCGGACGCAAGCGAGATCGTCGACGAGGCCGCCGGCGGAGAGCCCGAGGGCGAGCCGACCGTGGACGGAGATGACGCCAACGAGGGGACGACGACCGAAGATTGGTCCGCCGACGAGTCGGAGGCCGACTCGGGTGAAGGCGCCCCCGACGAAGGCGGTGAGGACGACGAGTGGCTCGACGACGATCCCGATGACGAGGGGCAGTGACGGATTCGTCCGACGAGCCGATCCGGCTCCAGAAGTACATCTCGCAGGCGGGCGTCGCATCTCGACGTGAGGCCGAGCGGCTTATGACCGCGGGCCGCGTGAAGGTGAATGGGAACGTCGTGTCGGAACTCGGCGTGCGGGTCGTCCCCGGGCGGGACGAGGTCCGCGTCGACGACGAGGTCGTCGGGACCGCGGCCGTGCGCTGGATCGCCTTCCACAAGCCCCCGGGTGTACTGACGACCCGCTCCGACCCTCACGGCGGGCGGACGATCTACGACGAACTTCCCTCGGATCTCGGGTCACTGCGTTACGTGGGGCGGCTCGACCGAGACGCGGAAGGGCTGCTCCTCCTCACCAACGCCGGTGAGGTCGCGCACGGTCTGCAGCACCCGAGTCGGGAGGTCGAGCGCGAGTACGCGGTCGAGGTCGCCGGGACTCTGGGGCCGTCGATCTCGGGCGATCTGACGCGCGGGGTCGAGCTGGACGATGGACCTGCTCGCGCGCGGCGGGTTGCGGACGTACGACCGGGGAAGGTCACGTCGACGCTGACGGTGGTGCTCACTGAGGGGCGAAAGCGTGAGGTGCGGCGGATGATGGCCGCCGTCGGTCACCCGGTGCTCAAGCTTCGCAGGACGCGGTTCGGCCCCGTGGCGTTGGAGCCGCTCCCTCGAGGCGGGTGGCGAGAGCTGACGGCCGCCGAGATTCGAGCCTTGGAGACGGTAGCCCGCTAGCGCACCTCGACGAAGACGATCTCGGCCGAACTGCCATCGTCCCGCACCGTCATGGTCTCTCCAGGCTCGAGGACGTGCACGTCCCCGGGGGACTCGAGTGAGCTCCGCCACCCCTCTTCGCTTTCGAACGCCACGCGACCTCCTCGAATCAACACGGCGACGGTCGGTGTCGCCGGGCGGAACGCGACGTGCTCACCCGCTTCGGTGATGAGTCGACTGTAACGGAACCAGCGGTTGGGCGGACCGACCTCTTCGCCCGGCGATGCGCGGATCGCGTCGGGATTCCCGGCCCCCCGGTTGGCGATGGCGATCAGTCGGAAGAGCGTCGAGCCGACGTTGGTCACCTGATGGGTGATCGGCCGCTCTACGTACCCCATCACGCCGCGCACCGCCCCGATACGACCCGGCGGCGGGTCTCGCGGCTCGGTCCCGTTCCACTCGCCGCCGAGCAACCTCTGATCCGTCGACGAAGTGCCGAGGGTCACGTACGTGATGGGGGTGTCGTGCGTGTGGAAGAGAGTCGTGTCCTGCGGCGCGATCTGCACGTCCAAAACGCGCAGCGCATCGGTCGTGAAGACGCGACGGTGCCGAGGTTCCTCGTGCACCATGACGACCTGTTGCGCGTGTGTGTCGGACGCGAGCGCCCCGAAGCACATCACGAGGACGAGCGGACGGACGGACACACAGCGGGCGCTGGCTGAGGGATTCAGGGAGGTCGTCGTCAATGGAAGGCACTCCTGCGCTTCCAAAGCTCCGGGTGGAGCAGGAGAAGCACGGTGTAGATCTCCAGACGCCCGACCAACATGAGGAAGGTCAGGACGCCGAGGGCGGGGGATGGCATCCACCCGAAGTTGTCCGTCGGACCGAGATCGGCGAATGCGGGGCCGATGTTTCCGACCGAGGAGATCGACCCGGTGATGGCCGTGTAGGGGTCGATGCCGACGAAGGAGAGGGCGATCGCCCCGGACAGGCACAGGATCAGGTACAGCACCACGAAGCCGACCACCCGCGTGACGACTTCGTCCTTCATCGGTCGATGTCCGATTCGCGTGACGAAGACCGCACGCGGATGAAGGTGCCGACGGAGTTCGTTGGCCGTCTGCTTGATCAGAAGCATGACACGCAGCGTCTTCACCCCGCCGCTCGTGCTCCCCGCCATACCGCCGACGAAGAAGAGCGCGAAGAGTACCATCCGGGCGCCCGGCACCCACGCCTCGTAGTCGCTCGTCACGTACCCCGTCGTGGTCGTGATCGCGACGACCTGGAAGAGACCGTGTCGGATCGTCTCTTCCATCCCTACGTCGCCGGACAGCGCGTTGAGCGTGACGATCAACGCCGCGGATCCGAGCAGGATCGCCGTGTAGAAGCGCCACTCCGCGTCTCGGACGTAGGCCAGTCGGTTCGTCGCGGCCCGGAAGTGGAGGGAGTAGTTCACGCCGGCCAGGTACATGAAGACGATCGTCACCCATTGGATGTACGGGGACATCTCCGCCATCGAGCTGTTCCGGGTACTGAACCCACCGGTGGCGATCGTCGAGAACGCGTGATTCAGCGCGTCGTAGACGCCCAGTCCGCCCAGCGCGTACAGGAGAGCCACCACTGCAGTGAGGCCGAAGTACACCATCCACAGCAGCTTTGCGGTCTGGGCGATGCGCGGCCTCAGACGCTCCGGCGTCGGGCCGGGCACCTCGGCTCGGAAGAGCTGCATCCCGCCGACGCCCAGGTAGGGCAGGACCGCGATCACGAGGACGATGATGCCCATGCCGCCGATCCAATGCGTGAGCGATCGCCAGAGCAGGATGCCCCGCGGGAGGCTCTCGATGTCCGCGAAGACGGTGGCGCCCGTCGTGGTGAAGCCGGACATCGACTCGAAGAACGCCGCGACGGGCGAATCGAGTACACCACTCAGCAGGTAGGGGAGGCAGCCGAACAGGGCGGTCGTTGTCCACGCCATCGTGACGATCGCGAATCCCTCGCGGGCCGTGACTTCTTCGTCGAAGCGCGTGGCCATGTACGTGGCCCAACCCGCCAGGAAGGTGATGACCCCGGACTGAAAGAGCGCGACGGCGTCCCCGTCGCCGAACCCGATCGCCACGAGCCCCGTGGCGAACATCGCGAGCGCGACGAAGATCTGAAGGAGCCCCGCGACGTTCGCGACCTTGCTCAGCGACATCAGTCGAAGAGCGCCTCGACGGCGGGAATCGCGTCGGGCAGAGCGAAGACGATGACGTCGTCGCCGGGCTTCAAGACGTCTTCGCCTCGTGGGAGGATGATCTCGTCTCCGCGCAGAATCGTGCCCACGACGCCCTCCTTGGGGAACTCGACGTCACGGAGGGCCTGACCCGCGATCCGGGACTGATGACTCACCTCGAATTCGATCGCTTCGGCTTCGATTCCGGAAAGGGTCGCCACCGTCATGACGCGCCCTCGACGGACGCGTCGCAGGATCGCGTTCACCGTCGACATCCGCGGCGAAATGCTCGCGTCGACCCCAACGGCGGGAACCAGCTTGAGGTACTGGAACGTGTGCACGAGGCTCAGGACTTTTTTGGCGCCGGCCTCCTTCGCCAGGAGGCTGGAGAGGAGGTTCGTCTCGTCGTTTCCAGTCGCCGATACGAAGCCGTCCGCTCCACTCACACCCTCCATCTCGAGCAACTCGAGGTCGGTGGCGTCTGCGTGGAGCACGAGCGCTTTGGGGAGCCGCTCGGCCAACTCGACACACCGGCGCCGATCGCGGTCGAGGACCGTGCATTCGACGCCGAGCTCACCCAGTGCTTTGGCGATGTGGAAGCCCTCGGCGCTGCCCCCCGCCACCATCGCACGCTCGAGGGTGAAGCGGTCGTAGCCGGCCAGGGGCGGCACGTCGTCGATTTCCGAGGACGGCGCGAGTAGGTAGATGCGGTCACCGGCCTCGATCGTCGACTCCGGCTTCGGAATCGTCGTGACACCTCCGCGGACGATCGCCGCGGTCACGTAGTGGTAGCCACCGTCGAACGCTGCCCGGAGCTCTCGGATCGTCTTGCCGGCGACCGGGGCGCCGTCTCGCACCTTGAGCCCGACGAGCTTGACCCTGCCGTCCGCGAAGTCGGCGACTTCGGTGAACGCAGCGTTCTGTAGTAAAGCCACCGTCTCCCGCGCGCACTCGAGCTCCGGGTTGACCATCAGGTCGACACCGAGTTGCTCGCGCGATAGCACGGCGTCGTCCTGGTAGTAGTCCGGGTTGGAGATCCGGGCGACGGTGTAGGGGACCCCGAGTCGCTTTGCCGCCAAGCATGCGATCAGGTTGACCTCGTCTCGGCTCGTCACCGCCAAGAGCATCGCGGCGCTCGGAACGTCGGCCTGTTCCAGAGCGGAGAGAGAAGCGCCGTTGCCCACGACCGTCTGAACGTCGAGCTGTTGGGCCGCGTGGTCCGCCTGGGCGGGATCGGCTTCGATGACGACCACGTCTTGGTGTTCTTCGGAGAGGCGCTGGGCGAGGTGGAACCCCACCTCTCCGGCGCCGACCACCACCACACGCAAGGTCGGGCCTCCGCTGAGTCGTACGTGCGTGCCCGGTCCCTATGGGCCGGACCGACACGTCAAAGCTAGCTCGGACCACTCCGGCCCCACAGGGTCCGCGAGCGTTGACGCGGTCCCACGGTACGACGATGATCGGGCGCGCCGGGCCCGTAGCTCAGTTGGTTAGAGCAGCCGACTCATAATCGGTAGGTCCCAGGTTCAAGTCCTGGCGGGCCCACTGGCCGGGAGTCCCGGAAGGACGGGGCTCCCGGCTTTGGGTATCACCGGTCGCGTCAGTCGTCCGTGCGCGGCTTCCGTCTCAGCCGCTTCTGCTCCGAGCGACGCTCCTTGGCCCGGCGTCGTTTTCGCTTGGCTGCGGCGCTGGGTTTCGTGGCCTTCCGGGGCTTCTGCACCCGGAGTCGCTCCTCGAGTTTGGCGCGCAGTCGTCTCAGCGCGAGGGCGCGGTTGCGGTGCTGACTCCGGTGCTCTCTGGACGACGCCCGCACTCCAGTCGGGAGGTGCACCAGGCGGACGCCGCTCTCGGTCGTGTTTTGATGTTGCCCACCCGGACCTCCGGATCGGAAGGTCTCCACCCGACACTCTTTGAGGAGGGCCTCGTCGTCGCGGGGCGGGGGCGTGGGGCGTTCGGGGGCAGGCACGAGTCGACACGGGAGAAGGAGTATGCGAGCCTCGGAGCGTGAATCACTATGGAACAACGCCGAGGATTGGAGTAATCTACGCGTAGGCCCTCGGCGACCGCTCCAGCCCCCGTTCATGATACTCGAGCGCACGGAACAAGACTCTGGTGTAAAGGTCCTGTTCAGTCTCGCGTGCCTGGTTGTGATCGTCTTCGGCCTCCGCTACGCGGCGCCGATCCTGCTGCCGGCCGCTCTAGCGCTGTTCCTCGCCATTCTGAGCCTCCCCACGATGGTCGTCCTGAGGAGGCGCGGGGTGCCCAAGGCGCTCTCGGTCATCGTGCCGGTACTGCTCAACGTCGCCGTCGTCGTGCTGCTGATCCTCGTGGCGAGCAGCTCGTTCTCGCAGCTCCAGTCGGCCCTGCCGACGTACCAGCAGACGCTCCAGAATCTGATCTTCGCGTGGATGGAGGCGTTCGAGGCGAGCACGGACATCGTGCTGTCCGACTACGTGACGACCAACCTGACCGATATCCTGAACCCGGCGGCCATTATCGGCTTCGCGGGCGGTGCGGTCGGCCGGGTCGCGCAGCTCCTCGGCATGACCTTCCTCGTCTTCTTGATCATGGCCTTCATGCTCAGCGAAGCGATGGTCTTCCCGGAGAAGTTCCGCTTCCTGACGCGGGGCACCGAGATCCAGGAGGACCGTCTCACGAAGGTCGTCGGTGAGGTGCAGACATACCTGGGAATCAAGACGGTCATCTCATTGGCGACGGGCTTGATTCTCGGTGTGTGGGTGTGGGCGCTCGGTCTCGATTTCCCTGTCCTGCTTGGACTTGCGGCCTTTCTGCTCAACTACGTCCCCACCGTCGGTTCGATCATCGCCGCGATCCCCGCGGTCCTACTCAGCATCATCCTGTACGGGACCGTCGGGCACGCTCTGGTCGTGACGCTCGGCTACGTCACCGTGAACACGGTGTTCGGCAACATCATTGAGCCGAACCTGATGGGACGGCGGCTTGGACTGTCGACCCTCGTCGTCATCCTCTCGCTGCTCTTCTGGGGGTGGGCGTGGGGTCCGATGGGTGCTCTGCTCTCTGTGCCGCTTACGGTGATCGTGAAGATCTTCCTCGAGAACACGAACGACCTTCGGTGGGTCGCCATCCTGCTCGACAACGCGCCACCGCCCGCCGCGGTGGACGGGGCTGCGGACTAGTGCCGAGGGTCGACTTCGCTGAACTCCCGGAGCACGGGCGTCTCTGGGTCTTCCCCCTGAGCGCGCCGCTACCCGAAGCATCCGCGGCCGACGTCATGGGGGCGGTCGACACCTTCCTTGATGGTTGGGTGGCGCACGGAGTGCCGCTTCGCTCGGCGCGCACTCTCGTGGACGACCACTTCCTTCTCGTGGGCGTCGACGTGGATGTCGAGCTTCCCTCGGGGTGCTCGATCGACGCGCTGACCGGCCAACTCCGTTCGATCGGACAGCGGCTCGGGCTGAGCATCGTCGACCACGCCCCCGTCTGGTACCGGGACGCGTCCGGGATCCATTGCGTCCCGCGCCTGACCTTCAAGCAGCTGGCTGCCGATGGCGCGGTCGACGGGGAGACGACGGTCTTCGACACGAGCCTGACCCGGGTCGGAGATGCGGGCGCGCTGGCCGTTCCGGCATCGGAGAGCTGGCACGGTCGCGCCTTCTTCAAGGCGCCGGCCGGCTCCTAGCGGCTCAGCCCCGGTCGGTTCCGATCGGGTCCGCCCCTCGAAGGACGCGAGCCACGTGTGCGGCCGCGGCCTCGTCGCCCCAAAACTCGGGCCGCTTCGGCGTTCCGCACACGAACCCGACGTGCCCGCCTCGATCGGAGAGGGCGAGTGTCAGAGCCGGATTCGCCGTGGCCTCTTCACGCGGGATGGATGAGGCAGGTAGAAAGGGGTCGTCGGACGCGTGCAGGAGGAGCGTCGGCACCTTCACGTTGCCGAGGAAGCCCTTACTCGAGGAGCGGCGGTAGTAGTCGCCGGCGTCTGCGAAGCCGTTCAGCGGCGCCGTCACGAGCTCGTCGAACGCTCGGATCGATCGGACGGTTCGGGCCGTCGCTACGTCGACGTGATTGGCCAGAGCCTCGGCCTTGGCGGCAAGCTTCGCCTGGAGCGATCTCATGAAGTATCGAGTGTACACGCGGGCCATTCCGCCCCTTTCGAGCTCCGCACAGCCAGCCGCCAGGTCGTAGGGGACGGACATCGCCGCGGCGGCATCGAGAAGGCCCGTACCTCCGTCGGGACGCTCTCCCATGAGCTTCAGGAGGACGTTTCCACCAAGCGAGAAGCCTACGGCACCGACACGTCGGTCCGGATACCTGGACCGAATCAACTCGAGCACGAGGGTCGCGTCGGTCGTTTCACCCGAGTGGTAGAAGCGGAGAGCCCGATTCGGCTCGCCCGAGCAGCCGCGGAAGTTCAGCCCGACGCACCGGACGCCTCGGGAGAGTAGCTCTCGAGCGACGTTTCGGACGTAGCGGCGCCTCGCGTTGCCCTCCAAGCCGTGCAGAATCAGGGCGATGGGCGCTCGGTCGGACGGATCGGCCGTCCAATCGAGGTCGAGGAAGTCTCCGTCCGGTGTCTCGATGCGCTCGCGTTCGAAGGTCGGGCCGTTGGGTGAGCGGAGCGCACGAGCCAAGAGTGTCTGGCCGTGCGGGCCCCGCGCCCACCACGGGGCGCGGAACGGCTGCCGCGAGCCGTCGCTCACCGGGCCCAGGGCGGGTCGAGGGCGAGGATCCGGTCGTGGACCGGGCAGGCGGGGTGGTGGGCGCCCGGGAGGTACCCGAGACTCATCAGGAACTCGCCGGTGATTTCACCGCCGGTGAAGCGGAACGTCTTCTTGAAGAGCTTGACCCACGCGGGCTTGTCGAGTGGATGGTGGCTGTCCAGCCACTCTGCGAAGGAGCCGTGTTCTTCGCTCAGCGCTAGGATGGTGCGGGCGTTCTCGATCGCTGCATCCACCTTCAACCGAT
The DNA here is from genome assembly GCA_039030015.1 of Gemmatimonadota bacterium. Taxonomy (GTDB): domain Bacteria; phylum Gemmatimonadota; class Gemmatimonadetes; order Longimicrobiales; family Gaopeijiaceae; genus UBA2589. The sequence goes on from JBCCEZ010000018.1 coordinate 47,494, forward strand.
TTCGGATGATGGCAGGGTCCGACAGAAGTCGGGCGCGATCTTCGTCCCCGTACCGGGCGACCGCCTCGACGGAGAAACCGCCGTAGGCGGCTCGCATGCCTTCGCGCTTCTTGAGGATCGTCAGCCAACTCAAGCCGGCCTGGTTGATCTCCAAGAGGAGGCGTTCGAAGAGCTCGTCGTCCGACCGTCGGGGAAACCCGTACTCGTGGTCGTGGTACGGACCGTGGTACGGGTGGTCCTGAGCGGCGGCACAGTAGCTGTTCGACGGGATGGTCATAGGGCCCCGCTACCCGCGGGACGGGAGACGGGTCCCGCTGAAACGACCGACCCGATAGCGTCGTAGGGGCCCGCGGGTTGGCCGACCCTCCACAGATATCGAGCGGATGAGTATCACCATCCTCACAGCGTTCTGTACCGCCCTCGCGACGCTCGCGAGCGCGCCGGACTCCGATCGCCTGTACGGGCGAGTTTTGACCGTCGAAGGCCAGTCGTTCGAGGGCTTCGTCCGATGGGACCGGAACGAAGCTACGGGACTGGACTTCCTCGACGGCCGAAAGGTCGTGCCCCTCGAGTATTTGCAAGAGGCTGCATCGCTCGATCCCGAGGTGGCTGCCCGCCAACGGGAAGAGCGGACGATCGTCGCCTTCGGTATGAGAATCTCGTGGGACGAGGACGATCAAGCCGACCCCTTCGCGACGGCCTCCGCCATTCGTATGAGCCGGATCCGAAGTCTCGAGCGTGTCGATCGACGTACGGTGCGCCTCACCCTCAAGGACGGTGGGGACGTGGAATTGCTGGCGGCGTCGAGCGATATCGGTCGGGGGATGCGGGGCCTGGAGATCGAGCGTGTCGACGGGAGCCCGGTGACGCTCGACTGGCACGAGATCGAGCGTCTCGACTTCTTCGACGGGCCGCCCGCCGGTGCGAGGTCCGAGGCCCAAAGGCTCCACGGCACGGTCACGACGTGGAACGATCACGATTTCGTGGGCGCGGTGACGTGGGACCTCGACGAGTCGGTCGGGACGGACGTTCTGGATGGACGCTCCGGTTCCGAGGACTACGAGATCGCTTTCGAAGACATCGCCGAGATCGCGTGGGAGAGCGACCGGAGTGCCCTCGTGACGATGAAGGACGGGGTCCAACTAGAGCTTCGCGGTACGAACGACGTGAACCGTGAGAACCGGGGGATCGAGATCGCGGGCACCTTCGGTCGCGCCATCGTGGAGTGGGAGGACTTCCAGCGCGTGCGTTTCCACGAGGAGTACCGACAAGCGCCCACGATCTCGGGGAGTGCTCACCTCCAGGGTACGGTCCGAGCTATAGACGGTCGGCAGATCACCGGACGTGTGAGGTGGGACAACGACGAAGAGTTCGCCTGGGAGGTGCTCGACGGTTGGTTCGCCGACTCCGACCTGGATGTCGAGTTCGGCGCGATCGCCTCCATCGAAAAGAGATCCGAGCGGGAGGTGGAGGTGACGATGTGGGACGGTACGCGCTTCACGCTCGAGGACCGAAACGACGTGGACGAACGCAACAACGGGATCTTCGTGCAGCCCGAGGGGCGGAGCCGACGGTTGGTTCGTTGGGTCGACTTCGAACGGGTCGACTTCGTGCGACCGGAGGGCGGACGATGAGTGCCATCCGGCGCCTAGGACGAGCGTGGTGCGTGGCGTGGACCGCGGGAGTTGGCTTCGCCGTCGGTGCTCAGGCCCAGGAGGCCGAGCCGTCGCCGGAGTCGTACGCGGACGCCACGGCGGAGAGGCTTCACCTGGCCGCTATGGATCAGCGGGAGCGTCTCGACACCGACGTCTTGCATTACACCGCCGTCGTGCAGGAGCGGATCGGCGCGTCTCTTCGCCTCCCCCTCAAGGACCGGACGGTGTACCGCTCCGAGGCTGCGCACCGGGTGTGGTGGAACCGGGACAGTGAGAATCTCATCCAGGTCCTCGCCTACCGTGAGCAGACCCCGGAAGGGGTGAACATGGACGGCCTCGATCTCGATCGGTTCAACGTCACCTTCGACCCGATGGCCGACCGTCTCTTCTTTGGGATGACCGATCGGGACGACGACCTCGGGGAGCCGGACAGCGACGACTTCTGGTTCGAGCATCCCCTCTACGAGGAGTACCGAGACCGATACCGCTTCACCGTTGGAGATACGCTCGCCATCGCGCTGCCGGACGGCCGACAGGTCTTGGCGATCGAGCTCCAGGTCGTCCCGCACGAGGCCGATGTCCATCGGATGACGGGTTCCCTTTGGATCGAACCCGAGACGGGCTCGTTGGTCCGGGCCGTGTATCGACTCTCCGACACCTTCGACGCCTTCCGGGACATCCCGGACCTCCAAGAGGAGGAGGACGACGACCTCCGGTTCGTACCGGGCATCTTCAAGCCGTGGACCGCCGAGATCCGGATGATCGCGGTCGACTACTCGCTGTGGGAGCTCGAGGCTTGGCTCCCGAGAAACATGCGGATCGACATGACGGCGAGCGCGGGCATCATCAAAGTGCCCGTGGCGGTCGACTACGCGTACACGATCGAGGACGTCACGACGACGCGTACTCTCACGGAGGGGCGAGACGACGATCTGCCCGAGATGCACTTCCGCACCCGGTCAGAAGCGATGGCCTACCTCAACGAGCTCGCGTTCGGGGAGGACGTCCCGTACGAGACGAGTGTGGGGACCGACGACAGTGGCCGCACGCGCTATCTGGTTCCGACCGACCGGGACTTCCTCGCGAGCAACGACGAGCTGCCGCCTCCGGTCTGGGACGAAGCGCCCGGCTTCGCCTCCGACGACGAGCTCGAAGTCATGTTCAACGACCTGGCGTCGTTGCCCAGGGCACCCGTGCCCCAGGTGCCGTCGACGTTGCGGTGGGGGCTGCAACGTCCCGACCTCGCTCGGTACAACCGCGTCGAAGCCCTCTCGATCGGTGGACGCTGGCAGGCCCGCCCCAACACCTTCCTCGGTCCCCTCACGGTCACGGCGACCGGTCGGATCGGGGTCGGCGACCTGCACCCGAATGGCTCTCTGGGGTTCACACGGGAGACGCTCCGTCGCCGGGTCACGATCCGCGGGTACAACGAGCTCGCCGCGATCGATGAAGGCGCCCGCCACCTCGGGCTGGGCAACTCCGCGATGGCCGCGTTCTTCGGGCGAGACGACGGGGACTACTACTACCGCTCGGGGGGCGAGATCGTGTGGACGCCCCCAGCGGCGGAGCGCCAAGGCTTCACCTTCCGAGCGTACGCCGAACACCAACGACCGGCGGTGAACGAGCACTCGTTCACGCTGTTCAAGTTCTGGCAGGATGGCTGGGACTTCCGGCCCAACCTCATGGCGGATCGCGGCTGGGAGTACGGGGCCAAGCTCGACGTGAACCCGTGGTGGGGGACGGACCCACTCCTGGCGCAGGGTGGTTTCGACCTGATGCTGCAGGGTGGCACCGGGGACACAGACTACGCGAGGGCGTCCCTGGTTGGCCGTGCCATCTTCCCGCTCCCCTCACAGCTACGCGTGGCTCTCGAGGTCGGCGGCGGATCGTCGTGGGGCTCGCCTTCGGTCCAACGGATGTGGTACGTGGGCGGACCGCGGACTCTGCGTGGGTACGATCCGACGATCGGTGGGGGTGGGGCCGACTACGCACGCGGTCGCATCGAGCTGGCTCGACAGAACTCCTTCGGTGCCGTTTCGATCTTCAGCGACTTCGGGTGGACCGGAGATTTCGACAGCTTCGCCTGGGATGACGGTTTCCAGTCCGTGGGGATTGGAACCTCACTCCTGGACGGAATCATTCGGATCGATGGGGCGTACGGCTTCGTGAGTCCGCGCGGGTTTCGGCTCGACTTCTACCTGGACGGAATCCTCTAGACCACGCACGTTGTCGGGCCCCCGAACCGAGGCATCGTCGCTCCGACGAGCTCGGCCTCCCCAGGAGCCCCTCTACGTGCGACCGAATCCCCGACGTTTGGCCAGCTGCCTCGCGATGTTGTGCGCGATGGCCGCGAGCCCATCCGCCAGCGCGGGCCAGGGGTCGGGGGTCGAACGGATCCAGGCTGGGGACTCCGTTCGCGTGCACTTCTCCGGCGCGTTGCCGATCGACGCGGCGTTCGAGCAGTGGCGCGACGACGAGCTCATGTTGAGGGTGGAGGGACTCGAGGAGCGCTGGCCGGTCTCCGTATACGACCTCTCGAGCCTCGAGCTCTACACGCTCAGGACGAGACAGGAGAGTTTTCGGCACGGGATGATCTTGGGGGCGGTGTCCGGAATCTTCATCGGGGCTGCGGCGGGCGTACTCCTGCACTCCGCAGGCGTCATCGACGATCCGGATGCTCCACCGGCCCAGATTCTTTCGAACGGGCTGCGCGGCGCCGGACTCGGTGCGGTCGCGCTGGGGCTCGCGGGCGGATTCTACTTCGGGCGAAACCCGGGGTACGGCTGGATTTCGATCGCGCTGCCGGTGCGCTAGCAGCCCCGGACGCCCCCTGTTCCTGTCCCCGGGAACACGGTTTGCACCAATTGACACTTAACGGTGTTATCCCCCGTAGTGGCGAATACGTTGACCGTTTTCGCGGTCGTGTTTACAGTGTTCACCATGACAGATCAACGCCAAAACATCCTGTCGTGCGCCTGTGACTTGTATCTCAGGCTCGGTCTCGACGGGTTTTCCATGCGAAAGCTGGCCAAAGAGGTCGGAGTTACGGCTCCGGCACTCTATCGGCACTACGACGGACGCGAAGCCGTGCTCGGAGACGTGCTCCGTGAGGCCCACCGGACCTTCTCCCGGTACCTCTATGGAGCACTCGGCGAGCCCACTCCGCTGGAGCGGTTCTCCGCGGCTGGCGAGGGCTTCATCGACTTCGTCATCGAACATCCGCGGTGGTACGGCATCATGCACACCGCGCCCGAGAACCTGGGGATGGACGCCTTGCCGGCCGACATCGAAGCGATGACGAACGCGACGCACCAGTTCTGGATCGATCGGGTCCGCGAGTGCCAGCAGGCCGGGATCCTGAAGGAGGCGGATCCCGAGGAGCTTTCGATCACGATGTGGGCGCACGCTCACGGCATGGTGCAGTTGTACCGGCAGGGTTGCTTCCCGCTCACCGAAGACGAGTTCCGACTCCTCTTCAAACAGTCGGGTGCTCGGCTGATGGCCGGAGTGGCAACGGATGAATTCGCGGAGGATTTCGCCGCGATGGTCCAATCAGAGGTGGTGCAGGGGGGATGACCATTCAGGGGATAGAGGAAGGGATGATCAGCGAACAACGCCGCACGTCGCGGCTTGGGATACACGGTGTGGCGACGGCTCTGGCGGCCCTCGTCATGAGCGCGTCCGGGCTCTCTGCCCAGGAGCCCGAGCCCGTCGGGCTCGCGGGACTGGTGCGTACGGCGCTCGACCAGAACAACGATCTGCGCGCGGCGCGCGAAGGGTACGAAACCGCGCAGGAGCAGGTCTCCGAGGCGTGGAGCAACGTCATGCCGTCGGTCGACTTCAACGCGTCGTACCAGAGGAACCTCGCGGCTGCCGTGAACTTCCTGCCCGCGGCGATCTTCGATCCGACCGCCGGTCCGGACGACTACGTTCCGGTGCAGTTCGGAGCGGACAACCAGTGGTCGTCGACGATTTCCGTCGAGCAGCCTCTCTTTCGGCCCGGCGTGATCGTCGCGCTCGGGGCCGCTCAGCGCTTCGAGGCGCTCCAGGACGAGTCGGTCCGCGGTACGGAGCAGACGATTGTCACGCAGGTGCGGACGGGCTACTACAACGTCCTCCTCGCCCAAGAGCAGGCGCGCCTCACGGAGAACTCGGTGCGCCGGGTCCGGGAGTCTCTTCACGAGACGAAAGCGCTGAACCGCGCGGGTCTCGAAGACGACTACTCGGTGCTGCGACTGGAGGTCGAGCTCGCGAATCTGGAGCCGAACCTACGCCGCGCTCAGAACGCGGTACTGCAGGCTCGACGTCAGCTGGCGATTCTCGTCGACTTCGAGGATCATGAGTCCCTCGTCGTCGAGGGGTCACTCGCGGAGATGAACATCAGCGACCTCTCCGCGAACAGTGCGAACAATCGTGCGGTGCTCGGCTTCAACGGGGCGGCCTTCGCGGGCGTTGACGACACGGACGACGTTCTCGCCACGGGACTGCAGCTTGGCGTGGAGCAGAGGTCAGACCTCCGGCAGCTTCGGCTCACCGAGGAGTTGAGGCAGACGGAGATGCGCCTCGAGCAGGCGACCTATCTGCCCGAGATCACCCTCTTCGGCAGCTTCGCCGTGAACGCGCAGAGCAACGGGTCCCCGGGCTGGTTCGGGAGCAACGGGCAGCGTGCCTACTCCCGCTTCGCAGGGCTGCGCGTCAGCCTGCCGATCTTCCAGGGCTTCCGCCGGGATGCCCGGATCGATCAGAAGCGGGCGACACTCAGGCAGGCCCAGGCGAACTCCCGTCAGGGAGTCCAGGCCGCGCAAAGCCAGATCCGGACGGTGATGGAAACGGTCGAAGAGGCGTACCTGCGTGCGAGTGGCCAGGGACTGGCGGTCCAGCAGGCGCAGCGCGGCTTCGAGATCGCCAGCGCACAGTACGCCGAGGGAATCGGAAGCCAACTCGAGCTGACCGACGCGGAGGTCGCGCTTCGGCAGAGCGAATTCAACTACGCCCAGGCGGTCTACGACTACCTGGTGGCACGGGCACAGTTCGACGAGGCCACCGGCCAGGTGCCGCTCGTCGACGTGATGCTGAACGAACGGGGGGAACAATGACGACTGGGATCGGAGCCCGACTGGGCCTGGGGGATGAAGCGATGACGGTAGTGTTGCGGAAGTACGCCAAGACGGGCGCCCTCTTCGGCGCGGTCGTCCTCACCGCCGCGTGTGGCTCGGCCCAGGCAGACGCCACGGACGACGCCGCGATGGACGAGGCGTTCGTGCGGGTCATCAACGTCGAGGTCGCCCCGATCGCGACCGAGACGTTCATCGAAGAGATCCGACTCACATCCGTCGCGATGGCGAATCAGGACGTGATGATCGAAGCGGAAGAGAGTGGGCGGATCGTCGAGCTCTTCGCCGACCGCGGGGATTGGGTCGCGGCCGATGCGCCGATCGCCAAGATCGACGACCGGATCCTCCACTCTCAGGTGCGCCAAGCCGAAGCCGCTTCGGAGCTGGCTCAGCAAACGTGGGAGCGCCGGAAGCGGCTGTGGGAGGAGGACCAGGTAGGATCCGAGATCGCGTATCTCGAAGCCCGGTTCTCCGCCGAGCAGGCCGCTGCAACGCTCGAGGGCCTTCAAGAGCGTTTGGCTCGCACCGTGATTCGCGCGCCGTTCGCCGGGATCCTGGACGAACGCCACGTGGACGTGGGCGCCATGGTCGGACCGGGTGAGACGGTTGGGCGGATGGTCGATACGAACCCGATCAAGGTCTTCGCCGGCGTACCCGAGCGATACGCTCCGGACGTCTCGGTCGGGGCCGGTGCGCAGCTGCGCTTCGAGGCGCTCGGAGACGACGTCTGGCAGTCGCGGATCCGCTACGTCGGAACGGCGATCGACCAGCGGAGCCGAACCTTCCCGATCGAGGTCGTGCTTCCGAACGCAAACGGCGCGATTAAGCCCCAGATGGTCGCGAACATGGCGATCACCCGCCGTGAAGTCGCGGAGGCCGTCGTCGTGCCACAAGACGCTCTCGTACGCGTCGAAGACGGATATGTCGCCTTCGTCGTGACCCAGCAGGGCGGGGAGAGCCTCGCCGAGGTGAGAGAGGTCGTCCTCGGGCCGACGCGCAGGAATTTGGTGGTGATCGAAGAAGGGCTGGAGACGGGCGAACAGCTCGTCGTCGTAGGACAGAAGTCTGTCGAGAACGGGGATCGTGTCGCCGTCGTGGGCACTCAGGGGGGCTGATATGTCGGACGAACAGAACGGCGCGAGCAACGGGCGGGCTCACGACCCGACGTTGGTCGATCAATTCAAGGAATTCGGGGCGACGAGCTTCGCGGTCGAGCACCGGACCTCGATCGTCATGTTGCTCCTGATCATCGGGCTCATGGGCATCTTCTCGTACCGGACGACCCCGAAGGAGTCGTTCCCCGAGTTGCCCGTGTCGATCATCGCGATCAACACCGTCTATCCGGGTGTGTCGCCGGCCGATGTCGAGAGTCAGATCACCCGCGTGATCGAGGAGGATCTCTCCACGATCTCGGACATCAAAGAACTCACCTCGACCTCGGTCGAAGGGTATTCGAGTGTCGTGGCCGAGTTCGAGACGTCGATCAACATCGACGAAGCGCTCCAGCAGGTCCGCGAGAAGGTGGACCTGGCGAAGCCCGACCTCCCGGACGACGCCGAGGAACCGTCGATCATCGAGTTCAACTTCTCGGAGATCCCGGTCCTGCAGGTGAACCTGTCTGCCGAGTACGGCTTGGTGCGCCTCAAGGAGATCGCGGAGGATCTCCAAGATCAGTTGGAGACCCTCCCGCAGGTGCTCCGCGCGGATCTGCGTGGCGGTCTCGAGCGAGAGGTGAAGGTCGACGTCGACTTGTCACGTATGAATTACTACGGCCTCGCGCTGCAGGACGTGATCGACGCGATTCGCAGCGAGAACGTGAACATCCCGGGCGGCGCGATCGACGTGGGGGACACGAAGTACCTCGTCCGCGTCGACGGTGAGTTCGACGACCCGTCACTCATTGAGGACTTGGTCGTCACCACGCAGGACAGCCGGCCCATCTACGTCCGCGATATCGCGACGGTCGACTTCGGCTTCGCCGAGCGTGAGAACTTCGCGCGCTTCAACGACCGCGCGGTCGTGACGCTGGACGTGATCAAGCGATCGGGTGAGAACATCATCGAGACGTCGGCCGCGATTCGTGCCGAGGTCGACGCGATGGTGCCGACCCTTCCGCCTTCGACATCCGTCGAGGTCACGTCGGATCAGTCCGAACAGATCGAAGAGATGGTCTCCAGTCTGGAGAACAACATCATCAGCGGGCTCCTGCTGATCATTGCGGTGCTCTTCTTCTTCCTCGGTGCGGGTACGTCGGTCTTTGTGGCGATCTCGATCCCGTCGTCGATGTTCCTGTCCTTCATGGTCCTGAAGTTCATGGGCCTGTCGATGAACATGATCGTGCTCTTCAGCCTCATCTTGGCGCTGGGCATGCTGGTCGATAACGCGATCGTCGTCGTCGAGAACATCTACCGGTACCTCGAAGAGGGCTGGGACCGGAAGACGGCCGCGAAGAAGGCGACGGGCGAAGTTGCGCTGCCCATCATCGCCGCGACGGCAACGACCCTCGCGGCGTTCGCGCCCTTGCTCTTCTGGCCCGGCGAGGTCGGAGAGTTCATGGGCTTCATGCCCAAGACGCTCATGGTGACGCTCTCGTCGTCGCTCTTCGTGGCGCTCGTCATCATCCCGACGCTCTGCTCGATGTTCATGCGGCTCGACGGCACGCCAGCGCCGGAGAAGACCCCGGCGATGCGGTGGACCCTGATGGCGGCCGTGGCCTTCTTCCTGCTCATCACGGCTGCTGTGAACCCGCTCACGGCGGGTCTCTTCGTGGCGACGGCGCTGGTCGTGTGGGCCCTACACCGCTTCGTGCTCTCGCACGCGGGCGCGTGGTTCCAGGGCAGCTTCCTCCCGAGCGTGATGGACCGATACGAGCGGAGCCTTCGCTGGTCGTTGGCCAACCGCGCGAAGCTGATCTTGGCTACGGTCGTTGGCTTCATCGGGACGTTCGTCGTCTACATCGCGACCCCGCTCGGTGAAGGTCTGGAGTACTTCCCGGAGGACATGCCTCCCCTCCAACTGATCGTCGACATCGAGACGCCGGTCGGTACTCGGGCCGAGGTCACCGACGAGATCGTTCAGCAGGTCGAGAACGATCTCAGGGCGATCGCTGGCCGCGAAGACTGGGAGTCGGTCGTGGCTGTGGCCGGTGGTGGCGGTGGCGGTGGGAACCCGATGGGCGGTGGCCCGTCGGGCCCGGAAGGCGGGCGGGTGACGTTGTCGCTCGTGGATTTCCAGGAGCGCAACCGCGACGCCTTCGACGTGCTAGCCGACATGCAGGCTGCGGTCGGCGCCCAGATCGCGGGCGCCACGATCAAGGCCGACAAGGTCGAAGACGGCCCTCCGCAGGGGATGCCGGTCAGCATCGAATTGGTTGGTGAGGACCCGGAGGAGCTCCAGCGGATCTCGAACGAGATCATGCGTCTGCTGCAGGAGTCCCCGGTCTATCCGAAGATGGTCGGTCTCGATTCGGACATGGACGCCGCTCGGCCCGAGCTCTCCGTGCGCGTGAATCGGGAGACGGCCGCGCTGTACGACTTGAACTCACAGCAGATCGGGATGGCCATCCGCGGAGCCATCAACGGCATCGAGGCAGCCAAGTACCGGACGGGCAACGATGAGTACGACATCATCGTGCGTCTCGCGCCGGAGTATCGGGACGAGTTAGAGGGGCTTCGTGAGCTCACTGTGATGACCGAGGGTATTCAGGTGCCGTTGGTCGCGGTCGCGGACTGGGGGGTGGAGGAAGGTCCGGGGACGATCCGCAGGAAGGATCAGACCCGGATGGCGACCATCACGTCGGACGTCGCGGCAGGGTACGCGAACAACGCCGTCCTGGCGGAGGTCCAGGCGACGCTGGGTGACTTTGCCGAGACGCTCCCGCCGGGATACACGATGCGGTACTCCGGGCAGTCGCAAGATCAGGACGAGGCGACGGAGTTCCTCTCCGGCGCCTTCCTGACCGCGCTTCTCCTGATCGGCTTCATCCTCATCAGTCAGTTCAACTCGGTCGTGAAGCCGGTGATCATCCTCACCTCCGTCATCATGTCGACGGCAGGTGTGTTGATCGGGCTGATGATCTTCAACATGCCGTTCGGCATCATCAACACGGGAGTGGGCATCATCTCCCTCGCGGGAATCGTCGTGAACAACGCGATCATTCTGATCGATTACATCGACATCCTTCGAGATCGAGACGGGATGAACCGTCGAGAGGCGTTGGTACAGGGCGGGAAGACCCGCCTGCGTCCGGTCGTCCTGACGGCGCTCACGACCGCGCTCGGTATGGTCCCGCTCGCGATCGGCCTGAACTTCGACTTCTTCGGTCTGTACGGGGCGCTGAACCCGGAGCTGTACTGGGGTGGTCAGCAGGCCGCGTGGTGGGGTCCGATGGCCGTGGCCATCATCGCGGGGATCCTCTTCGCGACCTTCCTCACCCTCGTTCTCGTGCCGGTGATGTACTCGCTGGTCGACGACTTCACGGAGTTCTTCCGCAAGTACTACGTGAAGGAGACGGACGAGGACAACGCTTCGGACGAGACCTACGAGGCGCCAGCGCGCGGCCGGTCCGTCGGCGGACCGATCGTTACGCCGACGCCGGAGCCGGTCGGGGCCGCCCGTCACGGGCTGCGACCCGGTGGTCTCGGTGACCCTCAGCCCGAGGCGGGTTGAACGTTTCGGTAGGAACAAGCGTCTAGTTAACGGGCCCCCGGTCTCGGCCGGGGGCCCGTTCTCGTGCCATCGCTTCCCGCCCCGTACTCGATGCCGAACTTCACCCGCACCACTCTGACCGTGGCCGCCGTCCTCCTCGCTGCGACGGCGAACTCGACCGCAGTCCGGGCGCAGGATGCCGTGGCGGGCGACGATCTCCTGAGGGTCTTCCTCGAGTGCTCAGGCATGGGGTGCGATCAACGGGAATTCCGGACCCAGATGAACTGGGTGAACTGGATGCGGGATCGACAGGATGCGCAGGTCCACGTGATCGTCACCAATCAACAGACGGGCAGTGGCGGTCGGCAGTACTACCTCGACTTCATCGGGCTCGAGGAGCTAGATGGGATCGATGATCAGTTGACCTTCAGTACGCTCGGCACGGACGTCCGGGATGAAGCCGTACAGGGGCTGGGGCGTGTGCTCGCCACCGGTCTCGCACGGTACTCGATCCTCATCGGAGCCGGGACGCCGTTCGACATCGTGAGTCTCGAGACCACGTCGGACGAAGAGCGCATCGTCACCTCTCAGGAGGTCGACGATCCGTGGGACTTCTGGGTCTTCGAGATCGACTTCGGTACCGATTTCTCTGGGGAGACGTCCCGCCAGAATCGGCGGGCGAACGGAGGCGTCGAGGCTCGCCGCGTGAGTGAGACGTGGAAGATCGAGTTCGAGGCGGACGGGTCGTGGCGTCGGAACGAAATCCAGCTGAGCGACACCACGATCGTCGACACACGTCGGGATTGGGACACCGAGTTCTTCGCGGGCTACGCCCTCGCCGACCATTGGTCGGTCGGTGGCCGCGCCGAGGCTTCGGCCGCCACGCGGACGAACCAGGATCTCAGCGTCGGCGCGTCAGGTTCCCTCGAATTTTCGGTGTGGCCGTACGAGGAGGCGCCGCGGCGCTCCCTCCGGTTCAGCTACTCCGCCGGCGGTCGCTTCTTCGACTACGAGGAAATCACGCTCTTCGGGCAGACCTCCGAGACACGCCCCTTCCACGACTTCGACGTCTTCATCAATCAGAGACAGCCGTGGGGATCGGTCTTCGCGAACTTCTCCGTGTCTCAATACCTGCATGACCTGGGCAAGTACCGCGTCAGCACGGGCGGCTTCCTCTCGTTCCGTGTGGTCCGTGGTCTGAACCTGAACGTGAACGGACGCGTCTCCTGGATCCGGGATCAGCTCTTTCTCTCCGCTGACGGCGCGAGCGACGACGAGATTCTGCTCCAGCGCCGGCGCCTCCAGTCGAACTTCGACTGGGACTTCGGGATCGGATTCTCCTTCCAATTCGGTTCGATCTACAACAACGTGGTGAACAACCGCTTCTGATCGATCCGACGGTGTGGAGAAACCCCACCGCATGAACGAACCCGCGCAGACTCCTAAAGACCCTCGCGTCGCCGTGACGGACGCGATCCAAAGCCTGATGGCCGCGCGATTGGGCCGAGGCTTCGTGCCGCTGGCCGTACTCTTTGCGATCGGCGCCGTCGGCATGTTAGGCGGCCCGGGGCCCGGCTTTCCCCTCGCTCTCGGCGCCGTCCTGTCGAGTGCCGAGATGCTCGCCTACGGCCTTCGGATCGTGCAGCGCGCACTCGAGCGGCCGCCACGCCTTTGGATGACGCTCGCCTACCTCGCCAGTGTACTGCCCCCGTTCTACGGGCTCTACGTCCTCGGTTGGCTCGGTCTCCGGACCCTCGCCACGGGCCCCTTCGGATGGGGGACGCTCGGCGCGATCTCGTTCTGTGCTTTGGGGGTATGGGTGTTGAGGAGCTGGATGCGCGTCGTCGAAATCGAGCGCCTGGCGAAGATCATGACGATCAACTTGGACGGGCAGGGGAGGCACGCATGATGAGACCACGTCTCGGCCGGGCCTGCGGTGGCATGGCCATCGCGTGGACCCTTTTCGCCGGTTCGCTCGCGGCCCAGCGCTCCCAGGGCATGGTCTCCCTAGAGGACGCGACGATCTTCTACGAGACCGTAGGGAGTGGTGATCCGATCGTCGTCGTGCACGGCGGTCCGGGCCTCGACCACACCTATCTGCAACCGGGCCTCGACGCGCTCGGCAATCGGTTCGAGTTGGTCTACTACGACCAACGCGGTACGGGCCGGTCCAGCGCGGAGCTGAACCCCGAGGCGATCCACATCGACGCTTTCGTGCGCGACATCGAGGCGCTGCGTGAGTCGTTGGGTCACGAGCGGATTACGGTACTTGCACACTCGTTCGGCTCGTTGATCGGACTCCGGTACGCGATGGCTCACCCGGAGCGCGCGCACGCGCTCATCCTCATGAACCCGGTTGAACCAGGCACTCGCTTCCAGCAGCAGACGAACGAACGGCTGCAGGCTCGGATGGTACCCGAGGATCAGGAGGCTCTCGATCAACTTCGTTCGAGCGAGGCCTTCGAGGCTCGGGACCCGGGTACGCTCAGTGAGATCTACCGCGTGGCGTTCCGACCGATCCTGAGAGATCGGACCCGCATCGACGAGCTCACCGTCGACCTGGCGGCGTCGACCGCCCAAAACGGACAGGACGTGGCGCGCCTGCTCGGACAGTCGCTCGGCATGGTCGACTGGTGGGACCAACTCGGCGCGCTCGAGACACCCACGCTGGTTCTACACGGACGGTACGACGCGCCACCGGTCGAGATGGGCCAGGCGCTCGCCGAGGCCCTTCCGGCAGGGACGTTCGAGGTCCTCGACACCGGGCACTTCCCGTTCATGGAAGACCGGGACGCGTTCCTCGCCGCGGTATCGGGCTTCTTCGCGACCGTGCGGTGACCGAGCTGCCGCTTCGAAGGGTCCTAGCCGTCGCCCTGGCCTATGTCGTCGGCGGGTGGGTCGTCCTGTACTTCGGTGCGTGGCTTCGACGCTTCCTCCTTCTACCTCCGCTCTTCGAGTCCCTGCTGCGCTGGGGTGTGATCGGAGGGTTCTTCTTGGCGCTCATCTTGGCGTGGTCGTATCCCTCTCTCGGAACGCACGGCGGGACGGTGCACCCACACTCCGACGAGGACGGACCACCCTCGTGACGGGCCCCGGACCCGTCGTACGCGCGATGCGTCCCGACGACTGGGACGCCGTGCGGGCGATCTATCTCGAGGGGATCGAGTCGGGGAATGCGACCTTCGAAACCGAGGCGCCGAATCGGGAGGCGTGGGACGCCGCACGGCGCGCGGACTGTCGCCTGGTGGCGGAACGTGAGGGTCGGGTCGTCGGCTTCGCGGTGCTCAGTCCGACCTCCTCCCGGCCCGTGTACCGCGGGGTGTGCGAGGTGATGGTGTACGTGGGCGCCGCAGCGAGAGGCCTGGGTATCGGGGCCGCGCTGATGCGTACGCTTGTCGCCGAGTCCGAGCGCGCGGGGGTGTGGACGCTGCAGGCCGGCGTCTTTCCCGAGAACACAGCGTCGATCCGCGTGCACGAAGGGGTGGGCTTCCGTGAGGTCGGCCGCCGGCGCGCCGTCGGGCAGTTCCACGACGGGCGTTGGCGAGACGTCGTTCTACTCGAACGTCGTAGCGAGGTGGTCGGGGCGGGTTAGGTCGATCCCGGTTCGTCGTCGTCCACCGCGGCCGCGCAGGTGCGCACGATCTCCCCCGCCGGTACGACCTCGTGGATGTCCGCGACCGAGCGCCCGGCCTGCCAATACTCGAGCGACCCCGCTTCGTCGAGGGCCGTTCGCTTCAGCGTCCACGCCGAGCGCAGCGCATAGAGGCTTCGCATCAGGTGCTTCGACCGGCGTCCGCGGAGCATCCTTCGCGCGATGGGGCCGGCCCTCAGTCCGAGTCGCTGCACGTACGGGGTGTTGATCACGGCGACCGGGACCCCGGTAAGCCGCTCGGTCAGTACGATGTCGTCCTCCTCCGCGTCGACAATCGCCTGTTTGTAGGGCTGACTCGCCAAGCACTCTTCCGTCGCGATGAACCGAGTTCCCATCTGAACGCCCGCGTATCCGAGACGGAGCGCCTCGGCGAAGCCGGCCGCGGTCGACACTCCACCCGCGCAGACGACAGGGAGCCCCAGGTCTCCGACGTCGTCGAGCAATTCCTCGACTCCCTGCGGGCCGGCGTGCCCTCCTGCGCGTCGGTTCACCGCGATGAGTCCGTGCACGCCCGAGTCGCGGGCTTTTTCGGCCCACTTCCGCTCCGTGACGTCGTGGTACACGACGCCACCGACCGACGCGACACGGTCGACGACCCACGTCGGCTTACCCAACGAGGTGATGAAGAAGCGTACGCCCTCCTCGAGGGCGATGTCGATCCACTCCTCCATCCGCTTCCGGTACGTCTCGGAGGAGGCCTCGATGAGCGCGTTCATCCCGATCGGCTTCTCCGTCTGCGCGCGGATCTTTCGGAGTCCCTCCCGGAAGTCGTAGCCGAAGACGTACGTGAGCGTCACCGGCTGAACGACGCCGAGCCCGCCGGCCTCGGACGCGGCGGCGACGAGCTCCGGATTCGAACACGGGTACATCGGGCCGCAGATGAGGGGCGTCTGAATCCCGGCGTGTTCCGTGAGTGCGGTCTTCATCGAGCAGGGACCGGGCCCAACCGCCAATGCGCGCGCACGATCGCGACGGTGTCTCCTCCCGAGTCCTGGACCCGAGCCTCGACGGGGAAGTCGGTCGAGTCGGTCACGACCGGGACCTCAGTGTGGACCTCGACGCGAAGCCGACCGCGGGCCTTCTTCGAGTACGTCACGTCCAGACCCGTGAGGATGCCGCGCACCGTCTCATCCATCGCGCCGAGCACGGCGAGCCCCGTGGACAGCTCTCCCACGTTGGCCAGGGCGATCGCGTGGACCGACCTGAGGTGGTTCCGCACGCGTCTTCGATCCGGAAGCTCGACGACGACATGACCCGGATCGAAGCGTCGTACCTGCGCTCCGATCGATCCGCTGTAGGGGACCATGCGCCCCAGCAGCCAGCTGAAGAGCCTCGGACCCCCGGGTAGGGGGGAGAGTCTCAGCCAGAGTGCCCGCAGACGGGCACCGGGCGCTTCCATAGCTTTCGACATCGTCACGGGGGCTCGGTTAGAACAAACGGGTGCCCAGTCCCGTATGCACGCACGTCCACGCCACTCGCGTCGAAGTCGATGATCCCCTTCCTCGAGCCCGTGATCGCCGCGATCGTCTGGGCGGTCGCGAACATCGTGTACATCGACATGAAGCGGAAGGGTGTGCACGGGTTCACTCGCTTCGCGGCCTTCTGGGTCGGGAATCCGACGACGTGGATCACCCTGTTCGCATTGGAGGACGGGGTTGCACCGTCCTTCGAGCCGGATTCCGACGACGACGAGCTGTTGGACGAGGTCCGGCTGGACCGCGCTCGCCGGATCGCGAGTGGCGAAGTCGAGGACATCGACGAGGAATGAAGGGCTTCGGCCCCGGAGGCCAAGCCGTGCACACACCCGATTCCGAGCCGCACGGGCCCGTACGAGTCCGCGCGTATCAGCCGAATCGTGCCGATGTGCGGGAGCTGTTGGAGTTGGCCGCGCCGGTCGCCCTGGTTCAAGTCGGCCTCCTCTCGATGGGGGCCGTCGACACCATCATGGTGGGCCGGGTATCGGCCACCGACCTCGCCGCGGTGGCGATCGGGAATCTCTACTTCTTCATGTCGGCGATCTTCGGCATGGGCGTTCTCTTTGCGCTCGACCCCGTCATTTCCCAAGCCGTCGGGGCGCGAGACGACGAGGGGGTGGCCCGCGGGGTGCAGCGCGGGGGCATCCTCGCGCTCGCCCTCAGTGCCGTGGCGATGGCGCTCCTGCTACCCGCCGCCTTCCTCCTCGAACTCGCCCGTCAGCCGGCGGACGTCGTTCCGGTGGCCGGCGGATACGCCCGAGGCCTGATCCTGGGGGTCTTCCCGTTCTACGCCTTCGGGGTCTTCCGACAGAGCCTCCAGGCGATGGGGCGGGTGAGACCAATCGTCATGACCGTCGTGCTCGCGAACGTGGTCAACGTGGCGCTGAACTGGGTTCTCGTCTTCGGGAACGCAGGCGCGCCGGCACTGGGGGCCGTCGGGTCGGCGTGGGCCACGAGCCTGAGCCGCTGGTTCATGGTCGGCCTCCTCGGTCTCGTTGCCTGGCGCTGGTTGGCACCGGCGCTCTGGCCGCTCCGTCGAGAGGCGCTTCGTCCGGGCCCACTCATCCGATTCGTGCGGGTGGGCGCACCGATCGGGGCCCAACAGTGGTTGGAGTTCGGCGTATTCGGAGCCGCGGGGCTGCTCATGGGGCTGATGGGCACCGTGGCGGTCGCGAGCCACCAAGTGGCCCTCCAACTCGCGGCCCTCACCTTCATGATCCCGGTCGGCTTCGCTCAGGCGACTAGCGTCGTCGTCGGCCAACGGGTGGGGCGCGAGGATCCGTGGGGTGCTCGTCGGGCGGTCGGGGCGGGTTTGTGGGCGGTGACGCTCTTCATGTCGTTCACCGCCGTCATGTTTCTGACGCTGCCGGGGCCCCTCGCGAGCCTCTTTTCCTCCGACCCGACCGTGGTGGCGACGGCGGCGATTCTCCTTCCCATCGCCGGGGTTTTCCAGGTCGGGGACGGTCTTCAGGTCGCCGGGGCCGGCGCCCTTCGGGGGGTGGGAGACACGCGTGTCCCGATGATCCTAAATCTGGTCGGCTTCTGGTTCATCGGTCTCCCCGTGAGCGCGTGGCTCGGCTTCCGAACCGAGCTCGGCCCGCGGGGCATTTGGTGGGGCTTGGCCATCGGCATCGGGGTCGTCGCGGTCATGCTGCTCGAGCGGATCCGGCGGCGTTTCGGTCGCGAGCTCGTCCGGCTCGCAATGGAAGAGTAGAGGGCCCGAGCGCGCGTTGTGCGGGTGGACCCGCGCCGCGAGCTTGAGCGCGATCACGATCGACTCGGCAATCGCTCCGGACGAGATGGCTTTTTCCTTCGAACCGCTCGACATCCGTGACGTCGTCGTCGTGCGACCCGACCGATACCTCGACGATCGCGGCTTCTTCAAGGAGATGTACCGCGAGGACGCCTTCCACGCGGGCGGGATCTCCGCGGTCTTCGTGCAAGACAACGTCACCCGTTCGGTGCGTGGCGTGCTCCGTGGACTCCACTATCAGCTCCCTCCGGCCCCGCAGGGGAAGCTCATCGGGGTGATCCGAGGGGCGATCTTCGACGTCGCCGTGGACCTCCGGGTCGGGGGCCCGACGTACGGGAAATGGGTATCGCGGACGCTCGACGTCGAGTCGGGCGAGATGCTCTGGATCCCCCCGGGCTTCGCGCACGGGTACTGCGTGCTCTCCGAGACGGCCGATGTTCTGTACAAGGTGACGGACACGTACCACCCGGAACTCAATCGTGGCATCCGCTGGGACGATCCGACGATCGGGATCCAGTGGCCCGTCGAGGACCCGATCCTCTCTGACGCCGACCAAGCCCAGCCGTCTCTCGAGCGAGCGGAGAACACCTTCCGGATCGGCGATCGATGAACGAGCACCATCTCGCCATTCGAAAGACCGCGCGCTACTGGAGCCTAGGTCCCGCGGAGGCGCCGGAGATGTGGATCGTGTTGCACGGGTACAAGCAGCTGGCACGCCGCTTCCTACGTCGTTTCGAACCGATCGACGACGGGACCCGCTTCATCGTGGCTCCGGAGGCGCTGTCCCGCTTCTACATCTCTCAGGAGCCGGGACGCCACGGCGCCACCTCCGTGGTCGGGGCCACGTGGATGACCCGGGAGGATCGTTTGGTCGAGATCGACGACTACGTGGCGTACCTGGACACCCTCGCCGACCACGTCGGTGCGGAAGGAGCCAGGCTGACCGTGCTCGGCTTCTCCCAGGGAGTCGCGACGGCGGCACGATGGGTCACACACGGCGGCGTTCGGCCGGCCCGTGTGCTGCTCTGGGGCGACACATCGCCGCCGGACCTCGACCTCAGCCGCGCGCGTGAGGCCTTCGCGGACGTCGAGCTCACGTTCGTCCGCGGGCGGGAGGACGCGGCGCTCGCGCCGAAGCTCGTGGCCGACGAGCGAGAGCGTCTCGCATCCTCGGGTCTCGCCTACGACGTCCTGGAGTACGACGGCGGACACGACATCGACGCCGAGACGCTGAAGGGGATCGTCAGAACTCCCCGATGAAGGAGATCTCGGGCACGAGCTCGTAGCCCGTCTCTTTTTCGACCGTCGTCTGGGCCAGGTCGATCAGGGCCCGGACCTCTGCCGCGGTCGCTCCACCGAGGTTCACGATGATGTTGGCGTGCTTGTGGAAGATGCCCGCCGCGCCGTGGACGTGTCCTTTCAGCCCGCATTCGTCGATGAGGCGTCCGGCCCCGATGCCCTCGATCTTCTGGAAGATCGAGCCCGCGCATGGGTACAGCCACAAGTCCGGGTGCCGGTCGTCCCTCCACTCCAGGTTCTCCCGCATCACCCGGCGCAACTCGGCTTCCGGCGCGGGATTGAGACGAAACGTCGCGCTCAAGACGATGTCCGCCCGTTCATGGAGCACGGACTGGTCGTACCCGAATTCGAAGTAATCGACCCCGACGGTACGCCGGTCTCCTTCCTCGGTCAGGAGATCCGCCGCTTCCAAGACTTCTTCGATGAAGACCGTGCGCTCACGCTCCGGCGCGGGCGAGAGGAAGTGCAGGTTCTGCCATAGTGCCCCACCCACGGTCGACGGGATCCCGACGAAGTGGTGCAGGCCCCCGAGTCCTCGTGCGACGGTTTCGTTGATGAGGGTGGGGAAGGTGTCGACGCCCGCCCCAGCCCGGACGAGCGTCTCGTCCGGGAAGGTGATCCCATCGACCGCGTTGTGGATGACGAGCCCGCGGAAGCCGGCGTCGCCGACCAGGATGTTCGCACCTCGGCCCAGGACGAAGTGGGGGATCCCGAGGGATCGGGCTGCTAGAACGGCCTCGGCGAGTTGGTCCGGCGTCCACGCCGACACGAAGAGGTCCGCCGGGCCTCCGATCCCGAATGTCGTTCGAGGGCCGAGAGGGACGTCTCGCTCGACTCGGCCTGCGCCGAGTGCGGCGTCCAATGCCGCTGCCAGGTCCGCCAAGTCGGTGTGCATGCCCGAAGATACCTAGTTTCGGCCCCGTCGGAGGACGGGGGTTCGTTTCGGTGTCATCGTGTCGATGCAGCCACTGTTCGGTTTTGGGACGCGCGGTCCCAAGCGCGCGCGACACCTCGTCTTACGTTCGGTGTGATCTCCTGGGCCTAAAGCGTTGATAGAGAACGAGATGCTGGCGTGAGCCGCGTTTGGCACGGCTCTTTCTACTGTTCGGGCGCGAGACGCTCGAGCAGGTGCTCGGCCGGAGGGAGTTGGGTGGACGTGGGGATGGGTCGGTGATCAGCCCGCCGGCTCCGGTCGGGCCATCGACGTCTCGGCTTCGCGGGGCAGGGGCCCCGGAGGCAGGTGGTGAGGGGATGGGTGGCTTGAGGGAGGAGACGATGAATACGGCGCGAGGGGGCCCGGACGTGATACACGGCTGGACGAAACGACTAAATGGGATCGCGGTGAGGGTGATGGGAGTCGGCCTCGCGTTGATGGCGATCAGCGCGTTGGGGGTGGCCGGACAGGTCGCCCCCGACGATCTGACCCTCGAAGACGCGATCGGGCTGGCGAAGACGAACAACCCGACCTTCCTGAGTACGGCCAACGACCAATCGGCCGCCAATTGGCAGGTTCGGGAGGCGTACGCGCAGTTCATTCCGAGCATGCGAGTGGGGGCGTCGGGCACTTGGCAGGAAGCGGGGTCACAGCGCTTCGGCACCTTCGAGGTCAACCAGAACACGGATTGGCTCTATTCCGGCTACTCCGTGAACTTCGGGATGACCATCGACGGGAATACGATCTTCGGGATCGGTAACGCGCGAGCTAACCGACGGGCGACCGAAGCACGGATCTCGTCCGAGGAGTTCAATCTGGAGTCGTTGGTGGGGCTCCAATACATGACCGTCTTGCGTGCCCAGGACGGTGTCGACGTGGCGCAACGCCAGCTAGATAGGGCGCGGCAGAACCTCCAAATCGTGGAAACGCGGGTCTCTACGGGAGCTGTGGCCGGTACCGACGGGAAGCAAGCTGAGGTAGACCTCGGCCGCGCGGATGTCGCATTGATTCAGGCGCAGCGTGACCTTCGGCAGGCTCGGCTACAACTGTCCGAGCAAATCGGGGTCGAACTCCGGGAAGATGTACTTCTTTCGAGTGAGTTCGACGTTTTTGAGCCCGCCTACGACCTGGACGACCTGCTCGTGTATTCGCTCGAGCAGCATCCGTCCCTACGGTCGTTCCGGGCTCAAGAGAGTGCGACCCGGGCCCAAGCCAGGCAGGCCTCCACGAGCCAGTACCTCCCGTCGATCAACCTAAACGCTTCCCTTCGTGGCCAGGCTCAGGAGGCGCTCAACGAGGAGTACATCGTGGGGCAGGCCTCTGACTTCGCGGGGAGTCAGGTGAGCAACTGCGAGTTCCAGAACACGCTCAACAACGGGCTTGTCGGCGGGCTACCCGGCTACACGAATCGTGATTGCAGTCAGTTCGCCTTCAGCGATCAGGCGCGTTTGAACGCCCTCGCCCAGAACAGCGTCTTCCCGTTCAACTTCACGACGATCCCGATGACGCTCAGCATGTCGGTATCGTTGCCGGTCTTCACGGGGTTCACTCGTGAGCGTCAGGTGTCTCAGGCGAACAACTTCGCTGAGGACGCCGAACACGCCCGGCGGGCGGAGGAGCTGCGCCTGCGCACGATGGTGACCAACGCCTACGACAACCTGGTGTCACAATACCGGGTCGTTCAGGCCGAGGAGCGGAATCGCACGCTGGCCGAAGAGCAACTCCTGCTCCAACAGCGCCGCTACGCACTCGGCGCCGTCGATCTGCTCCTCCTTATGGACGCTCAGACGACGATGACTACGGCGGATCAGGCCTACCTGAACGCCGTCTACGAATTCCACTACAGCCTGATCGTGCTCCAGGCGGCCGTTGGCCGTCCGCTGGACGCACGTTAACCGTACCGGAGACTGACGTTGGATATCATTCGCGATACAAAGCCGCAGAGAAAGCGGAAGCGGGTCGTCTGGGCCCTCGGCGCGGTCGGCCTGTTGGGTCTTACCGTCTTCGCGCAGCGCCTTCTCCCCACGGCGGTGCCCTCGGTCGAAGGGGCCACTGTGTGGCGGGACACCGTCGAGTTCGGGACGATGGTCCGTCAGGTCCGGGGGCCGGGGACGCTCGTTCCGGAGCAGATGCGCTGGATCACTGCGGTAACGGCCGGCCGCATCGAGCAGATTCTCTCGCTGCCGGGCACGGAAGTCGGGCAGGGCGGCATGATCATGCGCATGAGCAACCCCGACGTCGACATGCAGCTGCTGACGGCTCGTCAGCAGCTCTCGCAGGCCGAGGCCGCGTTGGCTCAGCTGCGGACCACGCTCCAAACACAGGAACTGACGCAGCGAGGCACGGTCGCCACGGTGCGGTCCCAGTACCTGGACGCGGAGCGGGTCTACGAGACGAACCAGCGTCTATTCGACGAAAACCCGGATCTCGTGGCACGCGCCGACCTCGATCGTTCCCGCGAGTCGATGCAGGCGCTCGAGCTGCAACTACAGGTCGAACAGGATCGCCTCGCGGTCATGGAGGCCACGCAGCAAGAGCAGCTCGATGCCCAGCAGGAGCAGATCTCCCGCCTCGGTGAGTTGGTCCAGTTCAACCAAGATCGCCTCGAGTCGATGAACGTGACGGTCCCCGTGGCCGGCGTGCTCGCGCCGCTCGACATCCCGCTTCAGGAAGGCCAGTGGGTGCAGTCGGGCCAACAACTGTCCCGTGTGGTCGTACCGGGTCGCCTGAAGGCCGAGATCCGCATCACGCAGACTCAGGCTCAGGACATCGTCATTGGCCAGACCGCTCTGATCGATACGCGGACGGACACGATCGTCGGGAACGTGACCCGCATCGACCCGGCGGTTCGGAACGGTACGGTGACGATCGACGTCGCCCTTCCGCTCGACCTGCCGCCGTCGGCCCGACCGGATCTCAGCGTGGACGGCAACGTCGTGATCGATCGCCTCGACGAGATCACCTACGTCGGCCGCCCGACGTTCGGCCAGCCGAACCAGCGGGTCAGCATCTTCAAGCTCACGGAGGACGGCGAGTTCGCGGATCGGGTGACGATCCAGCTCGGCGCCAGCTCCGTGAACGACATTCAGGTCCTCGACGGGTTGGTCGAGGGAGACATCGTGATCCTCTCGGACATGTCCCGCTGGGACGGCTTCGAGCGGGTGAAGATCAAGGACTGATTCAGCGGCGGGCGACCGCCAGAAACGACTCGGTGCCGGGCGTGGGCCCGGACCAGACCACTAGGGAGGGGTAGAGATGTCAGAGCATGCTCTGATTCACCTGGAAGGCTTGAGCAAGGTCTTCTACACGGAGGAAGTCGAGACGCACGCGCTGTCGAACATCAACCTGTCGCTCAGCACGGGTGAGTTTGTGTC
>JBCCEZ010000019.1:0-70530 GCA_039030015.1 Gemmatimonadota bacterium
ACGGCGAGGTCCAGGAGGTGTGGGACCAATGGGACTACCTCTTCGAGGGCACCGTCGGCCCGGGACCGCATCGCATTCGTGTGAGCCCGTACGACACGGAGCGCAAGATTTGGGTCGTTCACGAGACGGGCCACCAGATCTTCGTCTTCTCGAACGACGGTGAAGAGCTCCTCATGACGCTCGGCGAGAAGAACACGCCGGGTTGGGACGAGGCTCACTTCAACCAACCGCAGGACGTTGCGTTCCTCCCGGATGGCCGAGTGCTGATCGCGGACGGGTACGTGAACCAACGGGTCGTCGTGCTCGGAGCCGACGGCCGGTATCTCGGGGAGTTCGGCGAAGAGGGGGAGGAGCTGGGACAGTTCAGGGTCGTCCACTCGATCGCGGTCGCTCCGGACGGACTCCTCCTCGTCGCCGATCGAGACAACCGCCGCATCCAACTCTTCCGCGAGGAAGGGAGTGGGGGTGCCGACTTCGTGGCGGTCGACGAATGGACCGGCTTCGGGCTCACCCTCGACATCATCGTGAGCGATCGCACCGTGTGGATCTCACACGTCGGGCCGCCGAAGGTCACGCGGATGGAGCTGGACGGTACGCGGGTCGGCACGTGGTCCTTGCCTCGCGAGGGTCCGCTGGGCTTCCTCGAGATGCACTCCTTCGCGGTGGACGCCGAGGGCAACCTCTACGGCTCGGACAATCAAAACGGTCGAACCCAGAAGCTGGTGCCCCGCGCCGATGCCGACCCGGGTGCCCTGATCGGCCCAGTCTATATCCGGCGTTAGCGCGTGGACCGTCGGCGCCACTCCGCGGCCTCGGCACTCCTTCCCCACGCGTCGTAGAGCGCGATCAGCGCCACCACGTTCGACTGCGTGTGGACATGATCCGCACCCAACGCGTTCTCCTGGAGCTCCCACGCCTGGAGGAGTCGCTGCTCGGCCTCATCGAAGCGGCCCAGGTCGGTGAGTGACCGTCCCAACACGCGCCGTGTCGACCCGACGAGCACGGGGTCGATCAGACCCTGCTCGTCTTGGATCGTGACGATGTCGGCCGTCATCGACGCCGCCGCCTCCGCCCTCCCCTGACCCAGGAGCGCATTCGCCAATCCCGTCCTCGCGTTCAGCGTATTGCGGTGGGTCGGTCCGAAGGAGGCCAGACGGATCTCGAACGCTC
Organism: Gemmatimonadota bacterium; assembly: GCA_039030015.1. Taxonomy (GTDB): domain Bacteria; phylum Gemmatimonadota; class Gemmatimonadetes; order Longimicrobiales; family Gaopeijiaceae; genus UBA2589. The sequence continues at coordinate 1,171 of JBCCEZ010000019.1, forward strand.
GGCGAAACGCCTCTTCGGCGCCGGGTGCATCGTCCTCGCGGATGCGCAGGATGCCGATCGTGTTCAGCACCTGCGCGGTACGGAAGTGATCCGGCCCGAGGAGCTCGAGAGACATCGCCAAACCTTCGTCGAGGTAGCCTTCGGCGGCGTCCAGCTCACCCATGTCCAGATGCAACAACGCGAGCCCGTTCAGCCCGTTGATGATGTCGGGATGTTGCTCTCCGAGCACTGCCTTTCGGACATCGAGGGCGAGCGTCATGAGGCTGTCGGCCTCGGTGTAGCGCCCTTGCTGCTGCTCGAGGCTCCCGATGCTCTCGAGGACCGCCGCTACATAGGGATGCTCGTCCCCGAATGCCGCACGGAGCACAGCCAGCGTCTCGTGGAACAGGCCCACGGCCTCGTCGACCCTCCCCTGTCGGTTCCGCACCAGCGCCAGGTTGTTGAGCGTCGTCGCCAGATCGAGATCGTCGGGCTCCAATAGGCGTCGCTCGGATTCAGCCAGTGCGCTCAGTATATCCGCAGCCTCGTCGATCCGGTCGAGATCTCGGAAGACGAGGCCGAGGTTGCCGCGTATTCCGTTCGTCAGTCGCTCACCGTCCCCACCGTCGGTCGCGACCCCCGTCGATTCCGCGAGGGCAAGCGCGGTCTGGAGAATGGGCACCGCGTCCAGAGGAGACTCTCGTCGTGCGAGCTGACCGAGCTCCGACAGGTTTCGGACGCGATCCTCCGGGTCTGCATCGGGGGTTTCATCGAGCAACGCCTGAGCCGCCTCGAGGTGCTCGCGCGCTGCGTCGTAGACGCCCAAGAGCATGTACGTGCCGCCGATCGATCGACGGACCGCCGCCTCGACCAGCGGCTCTTCGTCCAACGCACCCGAGTCGACGTCTTCGCTCGCCTGATCAAGCACCTCCCGAACCGTCGTCTCGGGCGTGCCGCCCCGGACCGGGTCCGCAGCGCGCAACATCGTGTTCAAGAAGGAGGACACCGCCTCGGAGCGACGAGCGGCCGCTTCCGCGCGCTCGGCTTCGGCCTCGGCGACTTCGGCATTCCGCTCGGCCTCGAGGAAGCCCATCGTCGCGGCAGCGGCTCCCACTCCGAGGGACAGAACCAGTGCTCCCGCCGCAGCCAGCGGGCCGCGGTTCCGCCGCGCGAACTTCTGCATGCGGTACCCGAGCGTCGGCGGTCGTGCGACGACGGGTTGCCCCCCGAGGAACCGGGCGAGCTCGGCGATCAGCTCCGCTGCCGTCCCGTAGCGTCGGTCGCGGTCCTTCTCCATCGCCTTCATGACGATCCAGTCGAGATCGCCTCGGAGTTCACGCCGCAGTGTACGGACGTCCGTGTGGCGATTCCTCGCCACCGTCTCCTGTGTATCGGCGAGGGAGGAAAGGCGAGCGCTCGGGGTCGGTACAGCCCTCTCCTGGAGGAGGTAGCGGACAACGAAGTCGGGTTTGCGGAACAGCTCCCGATCGAAAGGCAGCGTCCCGGACAAGAGTTCGTACAGCATCACCCCGAGCGAGTACACGTCGGCCCGACTGTCGACATCGAGGCCACTTCCCTCGGCCTGCTCGGGGCTCATGTACGCCGGGGTGCCCAGCACCTGCCCGATCGACGTCATCGCGGCCTCAGCCGGGCGCAGGCCACCCGCCTTGGCGATGCCGAAGTCGATCACCTTGGCGATGGGCCGATCGTCCTGCACCGCCACGAGGACGTTGGAAGGCTTCAGGTCACGATGGATCACACCCTTGAGGTGGGCGTGCTGAACCGCCTCGCCGACCTGAATGAACAGCTCGATACGTTCCCGAGTGCCGAGACGTTCTTCGTCGCAGAACTCCCCGATGGGCACACCCTGCACGAGCTCCATCGCGAAGTAAGGGCGGCCGTCGGAGGTGGACCCGGCGTCGAGCACGCGGGCGATGCTCGTGTGGTCCATGACCGCGAGGGCCTGCCGTTCCGACTCGAACCGAGCCACGACCTCGGTCGAGTCCATCCCTGCCCGAATCACTTTGAGCGCGACCTCACGACGGACGGGGTGGCGCTGCTCCGCTCGATAGACCGTACCCATCCCGCCTTCACCGAGCAGTTCGAGGACGTGATAGTCGCCGATCCGATCCGGAAGCCGCGGCCACGTGTCCTCTTCCGCCCTCCCCGTGCTGCCCTCGTCCGAGACCATCGCATCGACCACATCGTCCAGCGAGCGGTCGAGCAGTCCATCTTCCGCCGACGCGGAGAGGTAGGTGCGGACCTCTGCAGCGAGCGACGGATCACCGCCACTCTCGACGTCGATGAAGGCGTCTCGTTGTTCGGTCGGGAGTTCGAGCGCGCGCTCCAGGATACCGCGCACGCGCTCCCAGCGGTCGGGCGTAGAGTTGTCCGTGGTCATACCATGCAGTACCGAATTCGAAGCCAAACCGGCTCACGGACCGCAATCGCTCGTGAAAAATACTCCCGCGGCCGAGCCCGAGTTTGCTACAATAGCGCGGTTCACCCCAGCTCCGTCTCTCTCTCGCCTACGCCCGTGACCGACTCGACCCTCGTCGTCACAGATCCGCCGCACGCCGACGTTCACACCCGGTTGGTCGCAGAGACCCTGCGACTCGCTCCCGCCGACGTCGAATCCAAGACGCGGTTCGGAGCGCCCGAGGTCCTCATGTCGGGGAGTGAGACCGAGTGTGAGGCGGCGGCCAAAGCGCTGCGTAAGGCCGGCCTTCGGGTGCGCGTCGTAGACGGCCGCCGGTTGGCCGGCATCCCGTGGCCCTCGGTGGCGCTCTCCTTCGCGATGGGCTCCGAGGGCCTCGTCGCGGATACGCCGGAGGGTGTGATGTCGGTGCCGTGGGGTGCCGACGTCCTGGGCATCCTCTGTCGGCCCCCGGCCGGCTTCGTGCCCCCAGAGGAGGTGGGGACCTCCGGCGCCCCACCGATCGGCCCGGCCGTGGCCGACGCCGCTCAATGGGGAGCGGTGCTCGATCTGTACGTTCAGAAGGATGTTGGCGTCCGTCGCCTCCTCGTGACGGAGTCGATGACCGACTTCAGTGGTCTCGGGCCGGCCGCATCCGTCCCGAGTCGCGACGCGGTGTCCGAGGCCGGCCAGGCGATGTTGAATCGCTTCGACGGCTTGCGCCTCGACACGCGCTTCGACGATGTCCGCCCGCGGCAGCGCTTCCGGATGGGAGACGAGAGCTTCGACATCGACATGCGGAAGGCCTACTCGTACGGGACACTCCTTCTGCGCCAGCTACTCGGATCGATCTCACCCGATCTGGGAGAGTTGACCCAGTGGGAGTTCGCGTCGCGACTCGTGCACCTGCTTCGCTCGGAGGACTGAGCGCCCGTCAGCCTTCGCGCATTCGGTGACTGTCGGCGGCGGTAAGGTCGAGTTCGTAGACCGACTTGAGCTGATCGATCCGAGCCAGCGTCTCCGGCTCGAAGGGGACCTTGCCCTCGAACGCGTGAAGGACGATTCCCTCCAGAAGGTCTCCCAGCGAGAGGTCGAGATACTCGGCCGTCCCCTTGAGCACCTTCACGAGACGCTTCTCCAACCGGACCCCCGTCTGGATTCGTTCGACCCGCGGCGTCACGATCCGGACTCCCCCGCGACTGCGGGCGTCGGGAGAACGAACGACCGCCGGGCCCGGTCGGAGTGCAGGACATCGTCGGGGTAGTACGCCGACAGCGTGCCATTCGGCCACCTGAGCAAATCCGGGTGAGCGTTCGCGAAGTCGTCCCACGAGGGGCTCGCGCCCGCACGTGACTCCTTCATCTCCGCCACCCGCTCTTGGATGAGGGCGATGTACGCCCACGTGATCGTCTCGTGGTACTTCTGAGGCGCACCCGCTCGCTCCGCGAACCGCCGAAGCCCATCTCGATAGCGGGCCAGCGCCTCGACCACGTCGAAGTCGACTACGTAGGCGAAGGCCAACTGCACGTGCTCTCGGTGCCCGAACGTGCCTGGCGGTAGAGTCTGCGCTTCGAACCGTTCACGTAGCTCGGCCAGAGTCATGATTCACCTCCACTGATGTTATCTTGGTACCAAGGTAACATCAGTTCACTCCGTGCCTAGTCCCGGTCCAGCTCCGTCCTACCCGCCGCGGCGGTCCACGTACCCCGTTGGGTCAGCCGTGACGGGAAATTCCCGCACAGCGTCCACGATGCCGCGCGCAGCGCGCTCCGGAGCGTCGAAAATCACGCGGCGGTCACGCGCGCTCGTCATGAATCCGGTCTCGAGGATGATCGCGATCGTCATCGGGTGGAGTGAGTGCTCGTACCGGCGGAAGTTGAAGGCGTAGTAGTTCTGCATCCGGCGCGTCACCGTCGTGAGCTCTCGAATTCCCGTCGCCTCTCCGTACGTGTCTCGCATGATCTCGACGACCTCGGCGGCTCGGCCCGTGGCGTCACGACGGGGTGCGGCGATCCGGTACCCGGAAGCGTTCGGGTCCTCGGCGCCGTCGGCATGGATCGCCACGAAGAGATGCGCGCGGTAATCCGGCGGAACAACGGCCGGAAGTACGTCGACGATGTAGCCGTCCTCGCGCAACATGTCCGCTGCGAGTTCGGCGATCTCTAGATTGACCTCCCATTCCGGGGTGCCCTGCCATTGGGTGCCGTTGTTCCTCAGCCCCGACAGTTCCCACGGTGCTTCCCGAGCGCGCCAGTGACCGGCCTGCAAGGCGATCCGAACCGGGCCCTCGGGAGCTTCCCACTCGGACGGGGTCGGAGTCCGGCTGGAGTATCGACTCCGGCTGCGGGACCGACGGACCCGTGACGAGCGCGGCGCCTCTTGGACGGGGGCCACCTCCCGAGGCCGCGGTGCCACGGCCCTTTGGGTCGGCGGTTCAGGAGCCGGTGCGGCCGAACGGGCGGCAGGAGGCGCGGGAGCTCGGACCGGGCGGGGCCGGGTTACGGTCACCGTGACGGGTGCCGGGGCCACGATATCGTGGGCCACGGACCGAGGGGCCTGAATCACCACATCTGCTGGATTTGGCCGGTCCGGGTCCAGCTCATGTCGCGCGCGGTCGAAGGCCGTCGTGACGGACACGACGAAGAGTGCCAGCAGTACCAAACCCGTCGACTTCACCATCCCCCCCGGAACTGAGCGCGCACCACGTTCAATGGGACGAGTCCGGCGGCTACTTGGTTGCGTCGCCCCCTCGGTCGACTCGGTACCGTGTCACCGCGAGCGGGCCCCGGTCGCTGAATAGAGGAGCATACGCGGGCTGCCCGAGCAGTTCTTCCAGGTCGACGCGCCGGCCGTCCACCTCGGCCCAACGCGACACCAATCGAATCCCGTGGCTGTAGTCGACCCAGCTGTCGTCGTGCCCACCGTAGAGCGGTTGGATCGGATCACCCGTGGGCCGATGCCACCCATAGATGAAGACCCGGTCCGGGCGGTCCGCCACCTCGGGAGTCAGGACCACGTCCTTCTTGTGTCCCGCCGTGAGGACTCCCGGAGAGACGGCGCGACGCGCTCGTCGCGTGCGCACCCGGGCGTCATGGTCGCGGAACACCGGGATGCTCGTCATGGCGGCGCTCGGCGGAATCGAGTCGTTCCCGAGCCGAACGTCCGCTTGGGCCCACACCGCGTCGACGATCCGGGGCGTCGGCAGGAGCGCGGACCACGCGTCCGCGATCTTCTGCGCCGACGCGGGGGTCAGTGGAATGAGCACGAAATCTTCGTCCGACCCCACGGTGAGGTAGTCGGAGAGGACCCACACTGTCACCCGCGGCGCATCGGGGCCCGGGAGCTCGACCGTGTGCCATTGTCGCAGCCAGGTGGGCACATTCCCGGCGAGCACTTCCCTCACGAGGACAGCCTCGCGCTCCGCGAGCGGTAGCGATGCGACCTGGTCCATCACCGCCGCGCCCCCACGCGCGCCCTCGGGTCGGTCTGGCGCGGCGATCGAGACCGGGAGCTCCATCTCCACTCCACCGCACGATACCGTGAACACGAGGATGCCTGCCCACAGGCCCGCGATCCACTGGCGCAATGCTGGCACTGCTCGACCTCCCCTACCGGGCGGCGTACGGGTCCTCGCGGGCGGTCGTGCACCCCGGACCTCGTGCGAGGCTGCGCGTCTGGCCCGTCTCATGCAACACATAAGGAGTGGATCGACGACGATTCGCCCCCCAAACGTCCGTGGATGGAGTGCACAGAATGACCGATACCGCCCGCTCGTTCGCCAGATCGGCCCGCTGGGCCTCGCTTTTCCTGGTCTTCGCCATGTCCGCGTGCGACCCGCTGGGTCTCTCGATGTTGTTCGACCGACCGACCGAGGGGTCGTCCGTTCTTGCCCTACTCGGCACAGATGATCGGGAGATCGACATTGGGGACGAGGCGATCGGCTCTCTCTCTTCCGCCGACTACTTCGGCGTGAACGAGTCCTACCTCGAGGCGTGGGCCTTCGAAGGCCGGGAGGGCGAGGTGGTGACCTTCGACCTCATGTCGGACGACTTCGACAGCCGGCTGTACATCGTGGGACCTGGCCTCGACGAGGTCCTCAGCGACGACGACTCCGGCGGGGCGTGCCACGCCCGGATCCGCCTCACCGTGCTCGAGTCCGGCACCTTCCACGTCGTCGCGAGCTCACTCTCGTCTCGGACGACGGGCCGGTACCGCCTGCGGGCCTCTGAAAACCCGCCGGCAGGACCGTCGATCTCGTGCGGCGGCATCGACGGTGGTGCCCTGAGCGCACTGCCCCCCTTCGGCGCGATCCGATTGGGCGAAGAGCGCTTCGGTCAGATGAGCAACTCCGAAGCGACGATCGAGAACGGGCGCCCGGTGCAGCGATGGACGATCGACGGCCGCGCGGGTGACCGGTTGACGATCTCTCTCGAGTCGGACGACTACGACTCGTACCTCTACTTCACCGGGCCGGGCATGGCCGAGGCGGAGACGAACGACGATGGCGGTGAGGGGCTCGACTCCGAGATGACGGTCACCCTCACGATGGACGGCACCTACACGATCGGCGCTGCAGCGTTGAGCAGTGGAGCGATGGGCGCCTACCGCCTCTCCGTCTCCGCGCCGGTCGATCCGGCGAATCTTCCGACCGCGGGTCGCCAGCTGAGCCTGGGTGTGCCGATGAGCGGCGCCCTGACGGATACCGACGCACGCTACGACGGGCACCTCGTCCAGGCGTGGTCCTTCCGAGCGGAGGCAGGCCAACGCGTCACCATCGACCAGATGTCCGAGGACTTCGACAGCTACCTTCGGATCGTCGGCCCCGGACTGTCCGAGCGCACGAACGACGACGGCGGGGACGGACTGAACTCCCGACTCGACGTGACCTTCCCGGAGACCGGCGAATACCGGATCATCGCCGGCTCGCTGGGCGGCAACACGGGCTCGTTCACCGTACAGGTGCGCTGACCCGAGGCTTCGACTCGGCAGCTTTCGGTCGTCGCTCGCACGGCGCCCGGTCCCTGCAGGGGCCGGGCGCCGTCTTGCATGGGTGGCCTACCGGACGCGGACGTCGATCAATTGAGCAAAAACCTGCGGATCGACGGTTCCCGCCACCGGATCCAACGCCTGCAGCCACTGCGTGACGTTGAGGTCAATGAAGATTTCAGCCCGGCCCTCGTCGGGCAGCTCGAGATCGAGGCTGCGCGTCACATCGAGAGGATCCTCGATCTCCACCTCGACCGGCCCCGTGAACGGTACGCCGTTGACCACGAGCCCGGCGTCGACCTCGGCCTCGATGCTCACGAAGGTGAGTCGCAGCTCGGTGTACGGAGCAGCGGGAATCGTCCGCGGCAACGACTCGTCCTGTTCGACGCCCTCGAGGTCGATCTCGATCTCGAGCACTCCGTTCGTGAGCGGCTCTACGGTTCCGTCTGCGGCGACCAAGGAGGCGAACATCTCGAGCTCGAGCTCGCCCTCCGGATCGTCGTCGTCGTGGTCGTCCTTCATTGGCCCGTCGACGAAGCCCGCGAGCCCCGCACCCCAGGCGCCGGCCGGCGCCGAAAATGCCGGGTTCGCGTCGTCTTCCGCCGACACGATGACGACCGCCTCACCGATGCCGCCCGCGGTAAGGCTCCCGCACCCCGCGAGCGCACCGAGTGTCAGCGCGGTCACGGTCTTCACCCACAAAGTCGATCTATTGGTCATGATCCTCAGCCTTCTCCAGCTCCGCGGGCGCATCGGCCCAACGGGCGCGTTTTCGAATTCCTAAAGCGTTGTATAGCTGCGACGCCGCCGTCTCGAGGTCGCCCGCAGACTCGGTCCGGCCGAGCAGGCGCTCGGACTCGGCATACATCTGCAGTGTGCGCGCCAGCTCGATCCGCGGGGCTCGCTCTTCCTCGATCAGCGCGATGGCGTGTTCGAACAGGACGAACGCGTCGCTCACACCGTCATGCGCGGCGAGCCTTCCGAGGACCCGGTACACCTCGGGAAGCTGACGACCGAGGCGCGCCGTGATGGCGTCCTGTTCGGCGCGTCTGGCCTCTTCGGTAGCCTCCAGGCTTCGCCCGGCGGCGAGTAGTGCTTCGGAGAGGTTCACGCGGATGATCACCCTCGCCTTCGGGTGCTGCGACGCCGCAATCGCCACAGTGAGGTGGTCGATCGCGGCCTCGAACTCCCCGCGCGCCATGTGCCACTGGCCCCGGGCGTTCTCGATGAACGCCGTCGCCGAGGGGTCGGCCACGCGCTCCGCCGCCGCCGTCGCTTCGTCGAGCAGCGTGGCCGCCTCGTCCAACTTGCCCTGCCATCGAAGGGCTACGTGGAGGTTGAGCAGCGCGTGCCACCGCTCCGGCCCCTCGTAATCCAGTCGATCCATCGTCGCCAAGGCGGCGCGATACCACACCTGGGCGTCGTTCCACTGGGCTTGATCTTCCAGGACATTCCCGGCCCCGACGGCGGCTTCGGCCGCCGCCTGAGGGTCTTCGATCGCTTCGGCAGCGGCAAAGGCTGCCGCGTAGTCCGCGAACGCGTCGTCGAAGTGACCCAAGGAGCGCGACGCCCGAGCCCGACGACGCTGAGCCTTCATCTTCACACGAGACGTCGGGTGTTCGACGAGTACGTGTAGCGCACTCGACGCGTAGGCCCCGGCTCGTTCCTGGCGGTCGCGTGCTTCTTCGAGCGCGGCCGCGTCCAGGAGCGCCTGAGCGGCTCCGACTTCGTCGCCCTGGGCCATCGCTTCCAAGACCGTGTGAAGCAGGCCGTGGACCGACTCGACGTGCTCGACCTCGGCCCGCGTGATCCCCTGGAGCTCCGAGAGTGCCACCCCGATCTCCGGGTGACGCGACCCTGCGGTCCCCAGGATACGTGAGGACGCCCAGGCGTCCCGGTCTCCGAGGGTCGATGTCGCGACGATCGCTCGGAAGATCGGCTGCACCTCGTCGGTGCTCGGCAGGATCGCCCGGAGCTTGTCGAGAGTCAGGGTGCTCATGCGGAGGCTACGGTACAGGGTCCGTGCCACGGGCCCGGAACACGACAAACCCCTGGGGCACAACGGCTTCGTCCAGCGCCCAACCCCGTGGGCACCCTCGCGAAGCCCTCGATCCGGGCACCACTGCCTCGTTTCGGTGCAGAGGTGCAGGTCACCGGCTCCACCCTCCCGACTCCTGGACCTTCCGCGTCAGCGTGTTCCGATGGATCCCGAGAATCTCGGCCGCCTGCCCCATGTGACCGTCGACGTGGGATAGGACGGAACGGATGTGGTCGGCCTCGACGTCGGCCAAAGACGTCGTCGGTGGGTACCCGGGCCGTGACTGCTCCTGTACGGCACCTCTGCGGGGCGCCGCCTCGTCCATCCGCAAGCAGTTCGACCGGACGACCCCGCCTGAACAGACCAGGACGGCGCGGTCGATCACGTTACGAAGCTCGCGTACGTTGCCGGACCAGGGAGCACCGACGAGTCGGTCGATCGCCGCCCGTGTGATGCCCCGCACCTCGCGACCGTGGCGGTCCGCGAAGTGATGCAGGAAGTGATGCGTCAACAGCTCGACGTCACCCGCCCGGTCCCGGAGGGGTGGCAGATGTACGGTGAGGACGGCGAGCCGGAAGTACAGATCTTCTCGGAAGGCACCTGCCGTGATCGCCGCATTCAGGTCGCGGTGGGTCGCAGCGATCACCCGCACGTCGATCGGTCGGGTCTCCGAGCCACCCACGGGCTCGACCTCACGCTCTTCGAGGACTCGGAGCACCTTCGCTTGCAGCACCGGGCTCATGTCCCCGATCTCATCGAGGAAGAGCGTCCCTCCGTTGGCTCGCTCGAACCGACCCGTTCGGCGCCCGACCGCGCCGGTGAAGGCACCTCGTTCGTGACCGAACAGTTCGGACTCGAGGAGCTGCTCGGGGATCGCGGCACAGTTCACAGAGACGAACGGGCCCGACGATCGCCGACCGGCCTCGTGGATCGTGCGAGCCACGACCTCTTTCCCCGTACCCGACTCCCCCGTCACGAGCACCGTCGTGTCCGCCCCGACTGCGGCCGCGATGGCGGAGAAGACGCCGGTCATCGGAGGGGACGACCCCACGATCCGGGCCGAAGCATCGAGTGCCTCCAGAGGCACGACCCGACTTCGATCGATGGCGCCGAGAGCTTGGTGCAGCGCCTCGGCCGAGAGGGGTGACGGGGTCACGGCGGCGGCACCGACCCGGGAGCACAGGAGCGCGGCATCGAGTGTCGGACGTCTCGCCGTGAGGAGCACGAGGCCGGCCTCCGCTAGCCCGGCGATCCTTCGTACGACGGCTTCGTCGGCCAGCTCGTGATCGAGGGACAGCACCGTCGCATCCCAGGACCGGTCGCGTATCCGCGCGAACAGCTCCCCAGGGCTCGCGACTACGGACGCCTGAGCGCCGATCGCCTCGACCGAAGCCACGAAGTGGGCCTGATCCTCTCCCGATATCCAACCAAGCACGTGCATGCACCAATATCATGCATACCTAATTATTCGGCAATATTTATGTGCATTCACGATCCGCGGTAGCACTGGGCAACGCCGTAAGTTGTTGTCCCACAAAACACCGGGGTGTGGCATCGACGTTGCCTACTCGGGGTCACACACACACTCATGACCCCTGGGGGACGAGTCATCATGATCCGCACCCATTCCACCTTGAGGGCCGCACTGGGCTTCACCGCCATCGCCGCCCTCGCAGCCTGCGACGACAGCACAGGCGTCCCGGGCGCCCAAGAACTCTCCATCCTCTTCACCGTGTCCACGCCCGCAGCACCTACTTCGGTGGCACCGACCGCTTCTGTCGCGTCGATCGTAGGGCCACCGATGGTGCTCACGGGACCGAACGGCACACTCACGATTGACGAGATCCGCCTCGTCGTCGCCGAAGTCGAGCTCGAAGGAGATGACGACGCGTGTGAGGACGCCGTCGACGACGACTGCAACGAGGTCGAAGCGCCTCCCCGCTTTCTCGACCTTCCCCTGGACGGTCAGCCGGTAGAGGCGATCACCGGCATCATCCCTCCCGGGATCTACGACGAACTCGAGTTCGAGGTCGAGGACCTCGAGGACGACGAGAGCGACGAGGAGTTCGCCGACGAGATCACGACGCTCCGGCAGGTGATCCTCGCTGAGTTCCCCGAGTGGCCGGAAGAAGCCAGCGCGATGGTCGCGGGTACATTCGCGACAGACGCCGGGTCCACCCCCTTCCGCGTCTTCATCGAGGCAGAGATCGAGGTCGAGATGGACCTCGATCCCCCGCTCGTGGTGGACGGAACCGAGACGACTCCGGTAAGCCTGACCATCGACGTGCAACCCGATCGCTGGTTCGTGCAGAACGATGGGTCACTCCTGGACCTCTCCGCCTACGACTGGGCGACGACGGGCCTCCTGCTCGAGCTCGAGGTCGAAATCGAGGACGGCTTCGTGGAGGTCGAGGTCGACGACGACTGAGGTCCCGCGTGGGGCCCGGGCGCGGTCGGCCCGGGCCTCCGCACCGGGAGGCGCTGTGCGAACCCCACACGTCGGTTCGTCTCACCCGGTAGACGAAGGCCCCCAGCGAACCGACGATGCGACACTTCCGATCTCTACCCGTCTTTCTCCTCGGCCTAGGTCTGAGCGTAGCCTCGGCGAGCGCCCAGTCCGAGGCATCCCAAGACAGCGTCCTGGCGGAGCTCATGACGGCTCAGGAGGAATTCGAAGTCTTCCGCGAGCGCATGACGCCGGTTTCGCCCGAGCGAGCGGGGCGGGGATGCGACGAAAACATCGGCCGGATCTGCATCTGGTTCGGGGAAGACGACGAGGAGGACTTCCCGGCGGAACTCCGCGAGACGCGGCAGGCCCGCGAAGAGTTGATCCGACTCCTCTTCGACGGCTTCGAATCGGCCCCGCACCGCTGGACGATCGGTCAATTGGTTCACTACCTCGTCGAGAACACCAACGTCGGTGAAGCCGTTCGCGTGGCCGAGGAGTGTGGCATCGACGAGGAGTGGTGGTGCCGCGCGCTTCTCGGATACGTATGGCACGTGCGCACGGAATACGCGGACGCGGAGGCCGCCTTCCGAGAAGGGCTGGCCCTCATGCCGGACGACGAGCGTCGTCGGTGGACCTCTCCTCGGTACATCATGACCAACGACGCTCGGGAGTGGTTCGACGAGCTGGCGGATGAAGATCGGGACGACCTGTTCGAGCTGTATTGGACCCTGTCCGACCCACTCTTTCTCTTCGAGGGGAACGACCGGTTGACCGACCACTTCGCCCGCTGGGTCGTCGCCTACAATCGGCGCGAGGCGCGAGATCCACTCGGGACCGAGTGGGGAGAAGACGTCGAAGCGACGCTACTACGGTACGGACGAAACACGGGGTACAGCCGCACGCACAATCCTCAACGGATGATGACGAACGGCTTCGGCGATACGAGGCGTATGGTCGGCCACCACCATCCGAAGAGCCGCGGCTACCTCTTCCCGGAGGAGTTCCTCGAGTCACCCGCGGACATCTACCCGGAGACGTGGATCACCGCGCCGCGGGCCGCGCGCACGTGGTACGCGCCCCCGTACGCGCCCGAGGTCCGAGGACTCGAAACGCAGGTGGCTCGATTCCGTCGAGATGGCCAGATGCTGGTCGTCGGCGCGTATCGACCGACGATCGAGCACGAGGACCCGGACGTCGGCCTGGTCTCGGCGTGGAGCGACGAAGGGGGCGTCTCGGGCCCACCCGCGGCGGGACTCTTTCTGATCCCCGAAGACGGGCGGCGTCCGCTGCGAGTCCAGGGCCGAGACGCCGAAGGAGTCCTCACGATGCGGGTCCGTCCCGGACGCTACGTGAGCGGGCTCGAGGTCGTCGACATCCAAGGCCGCCAGGCGTGGCGTGCACGACAAGGGGTCGTTCTCAATCCACTCGAGCCCGGCATGGTCGGCGTCTCCGATCTCATGATCCTGAAGCCCGACGCGCCCCTTCCCGACAGCCTGGACGACGCCATCCCGCTCATGCGTCCTGGAATCCGACTCGCCCCGGGTGAGCGGTTCGGGGTCGCCTGGGAGGTCTACGGTCTCCGAATCCGTGAACCGGTACGCGTAACGATCGGCTTCAGCAGCGGACGTCCGGGCTTCCTCGAACGTGTCGGGGACTTCCTCGGCATCATCGAGCCGGACGAAGACATCGACGTGACCTTCGACGACACCGGGCCGGATCGAGTGCAGGAGGTGTTTCGTTCGATCCAGCTCGCCCTGCCCGACCTGGAGCCCGGCGAGTACACCCTCCACCTGAGGCTGGAGCTCGCCGGGCGTACCCCGGTCGTGACGTCACGGCCGATCATCGTCGGCTGACGTCTAGCCGTCCCGCAACGTTTCCACGGGATCGATCAGCGACGCGCGACGAGCAGGCACGTAGCTCGCGAGCATGCCGACCGCGACGAGTGCCGCCGATACGACCGCAAAGGTCGTCGCGTCCGCGGATTGGACCTCGAACAACAGGGCGCTCAGTGTCTCCGCAGAGAGCCACGCCACGACCAGGCCGATGCCCACCCCGAGAGCGACGACGCGCATCCCGCGCGTGACGACCATGCGCTGCACCCGCTCCGCCTCCGCGCCGAGCGCCATCCGGACGCCGATTTCACGCGACCGTTGGGCGACGACGTAGGAGAGGACCCCGTACAGGCCCACCGTGCCGAGCATGAGAGCGAGCGCGGAAGCGACGCCGAGGACGAGAAGGGCGAAGGAGAGGGACACCATCGAGTCGGCGGCCAAGCCCTGCATCGTGAAGACCGAGTACATCGGCGCGGTAGGAGCGGCGGCGCGAGCCAGCTCCCGGACCTCGGGAGCCAGGTCAGCAGCCCGCGGAGACTTCACCACGTACGCGGGAGACGATAGTCCCCACTCCTCGTCCCACTGCAGGACCATCGGCAAGTACACAAGGGGTTGGACCTCGTCCCGATAGCTGTACTGCATGACGTCTTCGACGACCCCGATGACCGTCTCGATCGACTCCCCCTCCGGCCAGGTGAATCGGCGGCCAATTGGATCCTCGCCGGGGAAGAGTAGCTGAGCCGCGGTCCGGCTGAGGATCGCGAAGCCCGGGTTCTCCAGGTGATCTCGCTCGTCGAAGGCTCGCCCCTCGAGGAGAGCGATGCCCATGACGTCGAAGTAGTCCCCTCCGACCCACGTGCGACCGAGCTGGGACCCCGCGTCCTCCGCGATGTCTCCTTCTGCGACGAACCGAGTGCTTCCCACCCCTTCGTCGAGCGGGACGTTGTTCACGAGGCCCACGCGCTCGACCTGCGGCAAAGCTCGGAGCTGGTCCATGAAGTCGAGGTGGAAGCGAGCGAAGTCGGTCCCCATCTCCATCCCGGGCTCATCCTCGATCGCGATCTGGAAGGTGAAGACCTCGTCGACGTCGTAGCCCGGATCGACCGCGCGGAGCTGCTGGAACGAGCGCATCAGGAGGCCGGAGCCGACGAGAAGCACGAGCGCCATCGCCGTCTGGAGCACGACGAGTCCATCGCGTCCCCATCGCGACCTGCGTGACACTCCCCGTCCCGCCGAACCGACGCCGACCGCCGTCGTCGCCGCCGACCGAAGAGTGGGCAGCGCCCCGCAGAGGAAGGCCGACGCCACGGAGAGCACGAAGGTAGCCGCCAGGGCCCCCACGCCGATCGACGCTCCGGACAAGCCGGGGGTGTTCGGTGGTGCAGCGCTCACCAGCGCGGGGAGCGACACCCACGCGACCCCCACGGCAACGGCGCCCGCCGCGGCCGCGAGGAGGGAGACCTCCGCCAACTGTGCCCGCGCCAGATCGTTTCGACCCGCTCCGATCGCACTACGGACGGCGAAGTCACCCTGCCGTCGCTCGGCGCGCACCATCAGGAGATTGGTCACGTTCGCGCACGCGATGAGGAGGACGATCAGCACGGCTCCCAGCATGATCCGCGCCGGGGTGGCCACATCGCCCATGATCTCGTCCGCCAGAGGCCGCACAATCGCTCGGTGTTGCTCGAGGAGCAGTCGCTCGTAGTTGGCCGAGACGTCGTAGCGCTCCGTCACGAGACGGGCGGCCGCCTCCAAACGCGGCGGAACGGCGTCCATCGATATCCCCGGCCGAAGCCTGGCCGCGACGTTGACCCCGAACCGACCGACCTCCAGATCCCCATCGTCCCGGATCTCCTCCGGGATCCAGAGCAGGACTCGTTCGTTGGGGAAGCCGAAGCCCTCCGGCATCACCCCGACGATCGAACGCGAATCGCCCATGATCTCGTAGCTGCGTCCGAGGATGCGCTCGTCGCCACCGAACCAGTCTTGGAACGCAGAGTGACTCAGCACGACGGCCATGCCTTCGTCGTCGGCGACCGGGAGACGACCGAGTGCAGGTTCGGCCCCGAGCATGCGGAAGAGCGAGGGCGTCGGCGCCGACATCGGAACCCGCTCGGTTCGGTCAGGCGTGCGGAAGGTCGCCGTGAACCAGTTGTACGTGGCGACGCTCTCGAAGAGGTCGTCGAGCTCCGAGTACTGGAGGTACAACTCCGCAGACGATCCAAACTCGTCTGGAAGCCCCGAGCCCGGAGCAGAGGCGGTGATGTGTACGAGCCGCCCGGGCTCCTCGACCTCGAGTGGATTGAGCAACACCTCGTCCACCACCGCGAAGATCGCCGTATTCACACCGATCGCGAGTCCGAGCACCATCACGACGGTGACGGCGAACCCTCCCGAAGAACGCAGAGAACGCGCAGCCCACCGAAGATCCCGAATCCACTGTTCCATCCCTTCCCCTCCTCCCGTAAAGACGACTCCGGTGCGTCCGAACCAGCTCGGTCGCCACCGTTCTGCGATGTTGCTCCACACCAGGTCGGCGACCGTGGTGACGTAGGCTCTCCACAGCGCAGAGCCACTGACGGCTCGGGCTCGTGTCAGCTCGGTCTCCGCCTGCGCGACGACCTCGTCCCCGAACTCCTCTCGGAAGGGGCGTGGCAGAAGGCGCACCAGAAACCGGACGATCCCGATCATCGGTCGATCTACGCGTTGCGGAGCCGACGACGAGCCAAGGCGGCCGCGTCCCGCATCCGTTGCGCTTCGTCGGAGAGCTGCGTGCGCCCGCGCTCCGTGAGTGCGTAGTAGCGTCGTGGGCGGCCCGGATGTGGCTCCGCTTCAGCCGGCGGCTGGATCTCCGCCACGAGCCCCGACGTGATCAGGCGGGCGATCACCCGATAGAGCGTCCCGGCCCGAGGCGTAAGGGTCCGGGCCGACTCCTCCTCGACGGCATCGCGGATCGCGTACCCGTATCGAGGCCCTTCGGCCATCGCCAGGAGCACATGGTACTCCAGACGTGTGAGTCCCTCGCTGTCGGTCATACGACCCCCTGTATACTCTCTCGACATATATGCACAGAGAGTATTTATGGGCACTCTGGTGGTCAACTGCAGAAGTAGACAGCCCCCGAGCAGGAAGGGTTGCACGTCGGCTTCAGCACTCCACGTCGGGCGAGGGTCTTGCGAGGTACCGACAACGACCGTGGATTCTTGGCAGCCTCCGACCCCGACGTTCCATCGACGTGACGACCCCAGACGACTCTTTCGAGGCGACGGCCCTCCCCTTCATCGACGACGTGCGGCGCTTTGCCCTGTCGTTGACCCGAGACGAGTCCGACGCCGACGACCTGGTGCAGGACACCTTCCTCAAGGCCTTCCGGTCGTGGGCGTCGTATACGCCGGGCACGAACTGCCGCGGCTGGCTCTTCACGATCTGCCGCAACACCTTCAATCGACAGTTTCGGCGGGAACGCGCGCGACCCGACATCGAGCGGGAAGCGGGAGATGAAGACGCGCTGCCGACGGTCATCGGCCACATCCGGGCCGAGCGTCTCGGCCTGGGCGACCTCCTCGACCGTGTCGACGTCCGGCCCACGCTGAAGAAGGCGATGGACGACCTCCCTGATGTCTTCCGCGAGATCGTGACGCTCGTCGACCTCGAGGAGTTCAGCTACGCCGAGGCGGCCGAGGTGCTCGAGGTGCCTGTGGGCACCGTTCGCTCACGGCTCTTTCGAGCACGCCGTCGCATGCAATCCTCCCTGCTCCAGCACGCCGTCGACATGGGGCTCGCTCCCGCAGGCACGGACGTCGAGGCACGGCTCGACCCAGCCCCGGCCTTCCCCCCGGACTGCGAAGTCGTCGTCCGCGCCCTCTGGGACCTCGTGGACAACGAGCTTCCCGAAGTGGACATGCAGCAGATGCGCGCCCACATGGACGACTGTCAGTACTGCCGCGCGCACGAGGACTTCGAGCGCCAGTTGGCACGCGAAATCGCGGATCTGCGCACAGATCCCGGCGACTCGAGAAGCCTCGTCGATCGGGTTCGAGCGCGGATCGTTTCCGCACGGAACTGATCCGGATCACGAGGAGAGACCGGCCCGCCGCCCTCAGCCTTCGCTGAGGGCGACGACCGGGTCGACCGTCGCGGCCCGGCGAGCGGGCATCGCGGCCGCCAGAACGCTTACGGCGAGCACGAGGGCGGCCACCGTCGCATAGGTCCCGAATCCGATCGAGTCGGCATCGTACAAGAAGCCGGCCACCGCGTCGGAGACGGAAAGGGCCACGACGGCCCCGACCCCGATCCCGAGCACCACGAGCCGGAGTCCCCCGGACAGCACCTCGCGCACAACCCGGGAGTCCGATGCACCGAGCGCCATGCGGACCCCTAGTTCCTTCGACCGCGCCACGACGGAGAAGGTCAGAACTCCGTAGAGGCCCACCAGCGCGAGTGCGGCGGCCAAGAGTGCGAGGCCCACGACGAACGTCGCCCTGAACCGAGGGACCGCGACCGATCGGGAGACGGCGTCCTCCAGGACGAGCACACGGATGATGGGCGTGGTGGGAGAAATCTCCCCGAGTGCGCTTCGTGCCATACCAACCGCATCCTCGACACCAGAGGAGACCCGCAGCACCCACTCCTCTGTCGATCGATCCGACTGGGACGAAGGGATCACGACTTTGGGCTCCACCTCCACGTGCAGCCCGGTGTGTCGGACATCTCGAACCACGCCGATCACCTGGAGGGCTCGGGTCGAGTCGTCTCCGATCCGGAGGGACTGTCCCAGTGCCCCTTCCGGCCACGCCATCGCCGCCAGCGTCTCGTTGACCAGAGCGACAGGTTCGGAGTCGCGCGTGTCTCCCTCGTCGATCCCCCGCCCCAGTAGCACGTCGGCACCGAGCACCTCGAGGTAGTCGGGCCTCGCGACGGACAACGTCACATTCGTGTAGAACGCACCCTCGCCGGGGCGCTCGGGGAAGGCCGACTGACCGCTCCGGAGCCCCGAAAGCGGCATGGAGTTCACAGCAGAAGCCGAGATTCCAGGGAGTGCGTCGAGCGCCGCATCGAAGTCTCTGTGGAAGGTCTCCACCTCCTCATCCGACCGGAACTGCGTCCGATCCGGAGCGACCCGGAGTGCAACGAGTCCTCCGGTGTCGAAGCCCCGTTCTTCGGACCACAGGCGAACGAAGCTGTTCGCGAGAGACGCAGCCGTGATGAGCAACACGAAGGCCGTCGCGACCTCCGCCACGACGAGCCCCGAACGAATCCGAGCCACGCCCCGGCCCTCGGTGCCACCGCGGTCTCCCCCGCGGATGAGCCGATTCGGCTCGACTCCGGACGCGGCCAAGGCCGGCAGCACACCCACGGCGCACGCGGCCGCTGCCGTGATGCCGAGGCCGAACACGATCACGGGCCAACTCATCGCGACGGCCTCTTGCCGCGGCACCGTCGGGGGAAGGAGACCGGCCAGAGCCGGGGTCAGGACCCACGCCAACGTCAGCCCGACGAAGCCACCCAACACCGTCGCCATCGCGGACTCGACGAAGAGGCCCCGCACAACTCGGCCTCGCCCGGCGCCCAGCGCGACTCGGACCGCCACATCTCTCACATCGTTGAAGCCGGTCGCGACGACGACGTGGATGATGTTCAGTCCCGCGACGAGGAGAACGAGGGAGACGGATCCAAAGAGAAGCCACAGCGTCGTACGCACCGAACCGACGATCGAGTCCACGAGGGGTTCGGTGCGCGGCGGACGCTCCGCTCGCGTCGTGCCCGGGTTCTCCTCCGCCCACGCGCGTTCGTACCCCTGCAATCGGTCGCGAGCAACAACCTCCGGGACGCCGGGAGTGAGGCGCGCGAGGGCAGACACGTTCTTCCAGCCCCGTCGCGCCTCCTCCGTGAGCGGAGTCCACAGGAGAGGCGCGCCGGGAGGGATGAGCTGTTCCAGCCGACCCAGCGCAGGCCCCGCGAATCCAGCGGGCATGACCCCGACCACCGCGTGCGGACGTCCGTCCAGCGTGAGGGACGCGCCGAGGGCGTTCTCCGATCGCCCGAACCGACTCTCCCACAACGCCTCCGACAGCACAACGACGGCCTCCGCCCCCGCCACGTCGTCCGACGGCGCCAGCGCGCGACCGAGCAGGGGTTCCGTCCGCAGCGCGGCGAAAAAGCCCGAGGTCGCCTCCTGCCCCCGGATCGACTGGACGCCGTCCGGTCCCTGCAGCACGTACCCCGCGTCGACGTACCCCCCTACCGCGTCGAAGCCGAGATCTGCGTTCGCCCACTCGAACACCTCCGGGGCTTGGGGCATCAGTCGGTCGGCCTGGGCCCGGAAGGACGCGCTGGTCGAGGTGACGAGCTCGGGCTCCGTTTGCCATACGCGGACGAGCCGATCGGACTCCGGGAAGTCGAGAGGGCGAAGGAGTACGCCGTACACGACCGAGAAGACCGCGGTTGTACACCCGATCGCCAGGGCGATGGTGGACACGATGATCGCCGTCCGCCCACGACGTTGTCGGAGGCGGCGAGCCGCGATCCGGGCGTCGAGACCGAATCCGGTCGCGCCCCAATCCGTGACCGTCTCGATCGTCCGGGACGCTCCCCGCTCGACACCGAGCCGTGCCGCGACCCCGAGGTATTGCCCGGTAGACCAGAGCCTCGCTCGCCGCGGCCCCCAACGCTCGGCGACCACCCGTTCCGACTCTTTCAGCTCTTCGTCGATGACCGACCACAGCGCGGGTGGAGCCGCTCGACGGGTCAACGCGCGAGCCCACGCGTGGGGCCAGCTCATCAGGTGGTCTCTCCTCGGAGCAGAGGGCCGAGCCCTTCCCGCATCCGATCGAGCTTCGCCTGTGCCTCACGCAGCTCCCGGAGGCCCGGCTCGGTCAGAGAAAACCGCTGGATCGACTCCCCGGCGTCGACCGGATCTCGGACTTGGACGAGCCCCTTCCTCTGCATGCGAGCCAACGTCGCGTAGAGGGCGCCACGACTGATTCCCCGACCCGCCCGTTCGGAGATCTCCTCGCGAATGCGACGCACTCCAGCGTCACTCCCGAGCCGGAGGATCGCCAGCATCACCAACGTCTCCAACTCACCGAGCGCTGCATGCCGCTTCGTCATCCACCCCTCCCTGTATACACAGTATGCACGCGTGCATACTAAGCATACACCCTAGGGGGCGCAAACGTGTGAACGCTGAACGCTACTCCGGCTGGGGCAGCCCTCTCATCGTCGGCGTCCGGCCGCCGGCCACGGTGATCGCGGTCCCGAAGGCGAGGATCTCCACCCCCGCCGTGCCGTCACCGCCGCGTGACCTGGCGAGTGGCGCCGTCTCGATCCGGACGTTGATGATCGTGTCGTGACCGCGGGCCCGCGCGTCTTCCTTGAGCCGGACCAACGCCTCTCGTCGGGCGCGTTCGAGCAGAGGCTCGTACACACCGATCTGCCCCCCGACGACCCCCTTCAACCCGGCGACGACCCGTTTGAAGTAGTCCTGCGAGATGACGACGTTGCCCATGGCGAGGTCGGACGACACAACGACCCACGAAGCCGGCACCGACTCAACCGTGAGCGCCAGGATGTCGGTCGAACCGCTCTCGAGTCGGAGCAGATCGTCGAAGTGCCGGCGTTCGATGAGGCGACCCGTGATCCACGTTCCGAGGAGGAGGATCCCCGGCCCGACCAGCTGCGTGAAGAGTTCGATCGGCACCTATTCGACCTTTACGGCCGTGCCGTACGCGAAGAGCTCCGCGGCCCCTTGAGCCACGCTGCTGGTGGCGAAGCGGACGTTCACGATCGCATTGGCGCCGAGTTCCTCCGCCTGATACGCCATGCGTCGGATCGCCTCTCCGCGCGCCTCGGCGAGCAACTCCGTGTATCCGCGCAGCTCACCGCCGACCATGTTCTTGAAGCCGGCCGCGATGTCCCTACCGATGTGCTTCGCTCGGACCGTGCTTCCGCTCACGACTCCGTGGAATTCGACGATCGTCTTCCCCGGAATCTCTTCGGTGTTGCTGATCAGCATGGCGTTCTCTCGTTGGGAGCGATGGCCAGTGTGGCGCCGCGAATATCGGTCGCGACCGGCCTTCATGCACCCCGAGTACGATCAGCCGAACGACACTCTTCTGACGTGGGGCGGCCGACACCGCGCCCGCTGCTCACCCGAGAGCTGCTCCATGATCGCAGTCTTGATCTGAGGAGGGCTCGCGTCGGCGTGCACGTAGACCACGCACTGGTCTTCGTACCTCGGATCGTCGGGCCCGATCAGATCGGAGCAACCGGACAAGCCGACAGCGGCCATACATACCGCCACGCCGGCCCATCGTCGCGCGCGCGTCATGCCGCGATCGAGTCCGCCAACGACGAACACTCTTCCGCCGCCGTCTCGATGATCGCGCCCAGGGCGCCGTCGGAGATATGGAGCACGTCGCGGCAGTGGCATCGCAACTCCTCCAAGTCGCCCTCGTCCGTCCCGTGTTGCACGCGGGCCACGGCCTCGACGGGAGCCGGAGCACCCCCGCCATCCGAGTGGTGGGAGGCGATGGCCGTGATGAGCCCGTCGGGCAGCGACCACGTCTCTGCCATGACCGCTCCGACCTGAGCGTGGTCGTATCCAAAGGCGTCGCGTTCGAGTTCTCCGAGATGGACTCCCGCCTCGGCCTCGGCGGCCGCGAACAAGGCGGGGTACCGGTCCGGGTGCGATCGGGCGAGCACGGGAATCGCCATGTCCTGCAGTAAACCCGCAGTGAAGCACTCGATCGACTCCGACGGTTGAATCTGATCGGCGATGCCACGTGCCAGGCAGGCGCGCCGGGCCGAGGTGCGCCAGAACGCACTCGCGTCGATGTCTCGCATGGCCGGCAGGGCGTCGCCCACGGCAGCCGTCAAGACGAGTGCCTCGACCCGCGAACGTCCCAAGAGACTGACCGCGTGCTGGAGGTTGGTGACTTCCTTTCGCATCCCGAAGGCCGCCGAATTGACCGTGCGAAGCATCCGCACCGTGAGGCCCGGGTCCGCCAGGAGTCGCTTCGCGATCTCCGCCATGTCCCCTTCCTCTCGGAGAAGAGAGAGCGTAGACACCGCGACGGAGGAGAAGGTCGGGAGCTCGAAGTCCCCGACGAGTTCACGGAGTCGCGCCGACGGGTCGCTGCTTCGCTTCCACATCGGCCTACTCCGCCCGCCTGGACATCTTGTTCGCCAGGATCGAGATGAGTCCGCCGAGCATCATGTAGCCGACGGAGACCTCGATCATGACGAGCCACTGAGCGACGGAGGACGTCGGAAGGATGTCCCCGTACCCGAGTGAGGTGAGGGTGACGACGCTGTAGTAGATCCACGTCGACGCGGTCGGGGCGTGCCCGCCGAGGTCGACGCCGGCGATCGAGAACAGTCCTGCGAACACGAGTACGAGCACGGCGATGTTCGCGAGCCATCGGCCCATGCTCCGCCCGCAATCGCTGGTGAGCCACCACAGTCGGTAGACGGCGGCTTGGAGCGGTCCCGCTTCCCGGAACTCCCGGAGGTAGTTCTCGTCCAACACGTGTCGCCGCAGCCTGTACGCACCCGCGAAGTTGATGTCGCGGATGTCGGACCCGAACCACGATGCCCGTTCGTAACCGTGGACCGCACGGAGCCGTGCGCCCCGCAGATCGGCCTGATCGAAGATCGCGCCCGGGACGTCACTCAAGCTGAGCTCGGCTCGGCGGAGATCTGCGTCTCGGAAGTCGGCACCATTCAGCGACGCTTCCCGCACTCGCGTGTCCGAGAGGTTGGCGAGCTGGAACCGTCCCCCATCCAGGGTCGCCCCGGTCAGCGTCGCTCTCGAGAAGTCCGCCTCGAACGCGTCGACACCGGATAGGTTCGCCTTCCCCAGCCCCGCCTTTACCAAGACGGCCCGTTCGAGCTTCGCCCCCACCAGGGACGCGCCGGACAGCTCCACGCCGGTCAGATTCGCTCCCTGGAGCGATGCTCCGTCGAGCTGCGCCCGAAAGAGCATCAAGCCGGTCAGATCCGCGCCATCCAGGCGCGCGCCTCGAAGGTCGATGCCGACCGGACTCGGGATCTGCCTCAACGCCGTCGCGAGGTCCGCGCCATGCAGCTCTCCAGCGCGTACCCTCTGAACGACGTCGTTCGGCTCCTGTGTAGCGACGTGGACCATACTTCTTAGGGTCGGCCGGCTCTGTACCTCGCTTTAGGCCCCTTGGGTTGACATTCTACCCAAGCCGGTACACACTCGGGTAGAATGACTACCCAAAGCGAAGGTCCCGATCGCGTCGAGCTCCTCCAGGGCACGCTCGACGTCCTCATCCTCCGAACGCTCCTCGGTGGCCAGCACCATGGCCAGGGGATCGCCCGAGCCATCGAGCGCACATCCGGAGACGAGTTCCTCATCGACCACGGCTCGTTGTACCCGGCGCTCAAACGCCTGGAGAAGCGGCGCTGGATCGAAGCCGAGTGGGGTGTGAGCTCGAACAACCGGCGAGCCCGGTTCTATCAGCTCACCGAAACGGGCCGGGTCCAGGCAGAGGTCGAGACGGACCGCTGGCATCGATTGGCCGCCGCAATGGGACGGGTCTTGGGCGCAGAACCGACGGGAGGGTGAGATGATGGGGTGGTGGAGGCGGCGCAGTGACATCGACGAGCGTGAAGAGCGGATGGCGCACATCCGTCTCGAGGCCGATCGCTTGATCGAAGAGGGGCTCTCCGAGGCCGACGCTATGGGCCAAGCGCGCGCTCGCTTCGGGTCGGACGCGAACCTCGAGCCGACGCGTGTCGAGAGCGCGCGTCCGTGGGAGAGCCTCGGTCGTGACGTCCGACTCGCGATGCGGCGACTCCTCGCGGCTCCCCTCTCCACGGCCACCATCGTCGTCTCGCTCACCGTCGGGATCGGCGTCAACACGGCCATCTTCTCCCTCGCGGACCAAGCGCTCGTGCGCCCCATCCCCGTCCCCGACCCCGACGGCATCGTGCAGATCCAGTGGGAGGGGCAGTGGATCGGCGAAGGCCGCGGATGGGGCAACGTCATGCCCCACCCACTGTACATGGCGCTTCGGGACGAGCAGCCGATCTTCAGCGCCATCGCGGCCCGAAGCCCCGGGGAGGTCACCGTCATTTCACCGGCGGGCCCGGAGCGCACGGAGATCGCCTTGGTGACCGGGGACTTCTTCGAGGTGATGGGGATCGGACCACACCTCGGCCGCCTCATCGACCGGCAAGACGACGAGATCCTGGGCGGACACCCCGTCGCCGTCCTGTCTCACGACTTCTGGACGACGCGATACGATGCCGACCCGGCTGCCGTCGGTCGGCAGCTTCAGGTCAACGGTCAGCCACTCACGATCATCGGCGTGGCCCCGGAAGGATTCCACGGAACGGACTGGAGCGTGCTGCCCGTCGCGTGGACCTCGATGATGATGAACGACCTCGTCCACGCGTGGGGCGATCTGGACGAACCGCGGGTGCGCTTCCAGCACATCTACGGTCGCCTCGCCTCCGGAGTCTCACGGTCGGAGGCCGAGGAAACGCTGCGGCCGTGGTTCAGTCGGTACCTCGCTCTCGATATGGAACACCCCTCGTGGCCAGCCGATCGCGACGAGGCCGAGGTTTCGGCCTATCTGAACTCTTCTCTCGCCGTCGCATCGGGTCGGACGGGGGACGCCGAGCGGACGTTCGATCTGAAGGAGCCGATCCTCATCCTGTCCGCGGCCACGGCGCTCCTCCTCCTTCTCGCCTGCCTGAACGTCGCGAACCTGACGCTCGCGCGCGCGGTCGTACGGCACCGCGACACAGCGGTCCGAACCGCGCTCGGCGCGTCGCGCGGTCGCATCGTTGCTGAACGCCTCGTCGAGTCCGCGATCGTGGCGCTTCTCGGGGCGGGCTTCGGGATTGCACTCGCGCCCGCGGTCGGCACGTGGATCCTCAGCTACTTCGAGGTCGGCGGAACGACGATGGCCCTGCACTCCGCGATCGATGGGCGGATGCTGGCCGTGGCACTCGGAACCGCGTTGACCGCTACGATCTTGTCGGGCATCGGGCCCGCCTGGTTCGTCTCCTCGACGTCCCCGATGGGCGTTCTCCGTACGCGAGACAACGACGGCGGCATCCGCCTTCGAAGAGCCCTCGTCGTCGGCCAGGTAGCCCTCGCACTCGTACTCCTCGTCGGCGCCGGTCTCTTCGGGTCCACCCTCGGAACGCTGAAGGGACAGGGACCCGGCTACCCGTCGGACCAGCTCGTCACATTCCAGGTACATCCGGCCAACGACGGCTTCTCCCGCGCGGAGTCGCGTCAGCTCCTCGACGAGATCCTCGAGGGGACCGGGTCACTCCCTGGGGTCTCCGCCGGCGGTCGGGCATGGGTTCCGATGCTGACCGGCGGGGGGTGGAACAACAGCATGCTGATCGAAGGCGACGAAGCCCTCGTCACGGACCTCTATCTCCCGATGAACGCCGTGACGCCGGGCTTCTTCGAGATGCTGGGCGTCGACGTGATTCGTGGCCGAGACTTCGACTCGGGCGATCGCGCCTCGGGCGACGAGTGGCGATGGGAATCGGTCATCGTGAGCCAGTCCTTCGTGGACCGATACCTCCCGGGCCGAGATCCCCTGGGCGTGCGAATCGACTTCGCTCGCGACCTCTCCGTGCAGCCTCGTATGGAGATCGTCGGAGTGGTCGAGAACTTCGCGGAGAGTCGACTGCGCGACCCGGACCCTGCCGTCTACTTCCCCGTCGAGGCGCACCAGCGGACCGGGGGCACCTTCTACCTCCGAACGTCTGCGCCCTTGGCCACGATCGCTCCGGGCATCCGCGCGCGCGTGACAGATGTGAGCGCGACGCTGACCGTGTCCGAGTTGCGTTCGTTCGATGACCAGATCGATCGACTCCTGGTCTTCGAGCGCATGCTGTCGGCGATCGGTGCCGCCTTCGCCGTCTTCGGTACGCTGCTGGCGATGATCGGCATCTACGGTGTTCTGAGCTTCATGGTCCAGTCCCGACGGAAGGAAGTCGGCATCCGCATCGCACTCGGAGCCCCTCGGTCCTCTGCGTCGAGCATGGTCGTCGGGGACGCCGTGCGTCTCACACTCTGGGGGTTCGCGCTCGCCTTGCCGTCGATCTGGCTCTTGGGGTCGATGATCGAGTCGTGGCTCTACGGCGTGCGGGCCACCGATCCTGCGGCGCTCATCGTGGCCGTCGTCGTCATCCTCTGCGTCTGTATCGCGGCCAGCTTGATTCCCGCCACACAGATGGCGCGGACAGATCCCATGGAAGCGTTCCGGGTCGAGTAGCGGCCGGGGCTTTGTCGGAGGGCCACTCGCGGGTAAAGTGAGGTACACTTTTGCCCGGAGCGCCGATGCGTCACCCGCGACACCGACTGTGGACCTGCGTTGCGCTCCTCCTCTCGGCGGCCGCCCTGCAGGCGTGCGGAGACGAGACTCCGTCCGGACCCGAGCTTCCCATCGACGGAACGTGGGAGATGACGGGGATCTTCTCGGACTCCGTTGGATTCGCCCGCTGCTGGCTGTCGGGGACGATGACGCTCGAGAGCGTCGGCGGGGGGGTCAATACCATGGTCGGTGACGTGTCCTACAGCTACGACTGCAACGTCTTTGGGGACCAAGAGATCTTCGCAGACTCCGGCGCGATCGAGAGGGGACGACTCACGGGAGAAAACCTCTCGTTAGCATTGGGCCGGTGCAGCTGGGGGGCCACGTACGCGCGCAGCGAATCCGGCTTCATGTCGGGCATCGGCGGGTGCCGGATCTTCCCGACCGCGCTACCTAGCACCGATATCCTCGGCTCCTGGGAAGGCCACCGCGTCACGACGGAGACACCATGACGAACAAGACCCTGCGCCGGATCATCGGGCTGGCTCTCGTCCCTCTCGTCCTCGGGTCGAGCGCGTGCGTCGCCCGCTACACCTTCCACGAGATGGAAGACCCGTGGTTCGAGGACAAGATCGACGGCGGCTGGGTCCCTCATGAGATCGGTCTCATGACTCCCACCATTCCCATCGGCCCGGCTGGTCTCGCACTGTCTCTCGAAGGAAGTAGGAACAACCTCCTCACGCGAGCGGTGCCCCCGCTGCAGGATTGGGACGACGTTTCGCTCCAGTCCACGACGATCGGCGGACGCTTCTTCCCCTACGATGCGGGCCCCTTCCGACCCTATGCCGGCGGTGGGTACGGGCGCACGACGGTGAGCGCCCGCTGGACCGGCCCGAACTACGATCCGGCCCCGGGGATCCAGTGCATCGGGGACTGCACGGACCAGTTCACCGAGCAGCTCTACCGCGGCTACAACCCCTTCCTCGTGGGTGGGGTCGAACTCGGCCGGGGTGACTCCGCATTCATGGTCGAATACCGAAAAGATCTTGATCGCGGAGACGGTTTCTACCGCCTCAGCGGCTCACGGATCTCGATCGGCATGCGTTGGCGCTCCTTCCAGAACCGATAGCCTAGCTGCCGTCCAAGCTGAGCGACCGAATCACCGAGGGACTCAGGAAGGTGCCGCTCGGTGTCGACGGGTCGACGTCGTTGAAGTAGAGCGTACGCCCGTCGGGTGAGACGGCGATGTCGTTGGGAAAGGAGAGGGTCGCGCTCGCCGCCGCGCCGTTACGGCCTCCCCTCCGCCCCGTGCCCGCGATCGTCTCGAAGGTGCCGTCCAGCTCGAGCCGCACGAGTCGGTGCCCCCCGCGGTCGACGACGTACAGCACGTCCTCGTGGGCGGTGATGTGACCCAGGTTGTTCGTCGGGAGCGCGGCGAAGAGCGTGACCACGCCGACCCGGCTCACGCGGAGCACGTTCCCGTCCCCGAAGTTCGCGACGTAGAAGGCGTCGTCCCCACCGCGCGCGATCCCGTTCGGGCAATTGAAGAGACTCGATTGGGCGAACGGTGCTGCGACTCCGTCGGGGTCGACGACCGACACGCTGTTTCCACCGCAGTTCGCTACGAACAGAGTATCCCCCGAAGTGGCGATACCGACCGGGTTCGTCACCCCCGACGCGGTGAAGGTCGACACCTGCCCCGACGGCGTGATCCGACTGATCGTGCTGGCGGCGATGTTCGATTGAAAGAGGCTCCCGTCCGACGCGATGGCATTCCCCGAGGCTCCACCAAGCCCCGTCGCGAAGACGCTGACCCTCCCGTCGAGATCGATCCGGTAGACACGAGCGCCGACGGTGCCGCCCGACCCCAGCTGTGAGCCAAAGTCCCCCATCAGCACGTAGCCGGCCGGCGACCATTCCATCCCACCCGTCCCTCCATTCACCTGGGCGATCGTCCGCACGATGTCGGTCGTTTCGAGCGTGACCGTGGCCGAGGGAGGAGAGAACAACTCCACGCCCCCCTCCGTGACGGCGGAGAGGACGATTCGGAGGGGCACGCCCTCCTCGATGGCGGATCCGTCGACGAACGTCGCGCTCATCCCGGGCGTCCCTTCGGTCGCGGTTCGATCGAACAGCGTGGAGGGTTCGGTCCCGAAGACGACCCCATCCCCCGTTCCCGGTACGACGTACGCCTTCAGCGTCTGCACCCCGGAGGCGTCCCCGGTGATCGCGAACCGCACGAACAGGTCGCGTCCGTCTCCTAGGTTCGCGGTATCCGAGACCTCGAGAATCGTGAGGCGGAGTTCCTCGGACGACGGGTTCGGCTCCGTTCCACAACCGAGGAGCAAAGCGAGGCCGAGTGTGAGGGCGACAAAGGAGGCGAGGCGGTGTGCGGCGGGCATAGTCGTCGTCCGGTGGAGGGGATTCTCTCCATTCGGATGCGCTCGGAGGCCTCGCGGATGACGCACGAGAGGGCCGAGCGGCAAGGGTGCGTGACGAGCGGACGAACGTCGGGCTGCGCTCCTCCTCCCCCCGCCGAACACCGCGGATAACGTGCCCTCGCAGCTGTGCAAGGACCTGTACCCGACTCGTCGCAACGGACGAGGGGCATCCGTCCCCATCCCCCCTGAGACATGCTCTGGATGCCGACGCACGAACGAGAGCGACCTTGGGCGTTTTTGCCGGTCGCGGTGATGTTTTGGGCCGCGGTCGTCGTGGTCGACGTCATCGGCGATCTGTCGGGCGTGTACGTGCGTGGCGAAGTCCCGCCGATGGCGGCCATGATCCGGATGTGGGCACTCTTCTGGGGGCCTTGGATCGTCGTGGCCTCGATCGCGCTCCGTTGGGTGGTGCACATCCGACCGACCCCCGGGTCCCGAGCCCGCTGGCTGGTCCGGCACGCGGTCGTCGGGTGCGTGGTGGTTGCGGTCCACCTCACTCTGTGCGCGGCACTCTTCCAGACCTTCGCGCAGGACGGACTGAGCTGGAGCCAACGCGCCCTCGAGTACGCGATCGGACTCGGACATCGGGACCTAGCCCTCTACGCCGGGCTCGTTGCGGTCGTCACGGCGTGGACGCTCTGGCTCGATGCCGTCGCGGCCGAGCTCCACTCGGCGCGGATCGAAGCGGACGCACGGCGAGCGAAGCTCGAGGCTCTGCGCGCTCAGCTCCGCCCACACTTCCTCTTCAATGCGCTCAACTCGGTCGGCGCCCTCGTTCGGCGAGGTGACCGGGATGAGGCGCTCGAAGCCCTGGATCGTCTCGGACAACTCCTTCGAGCGGGATTCGATCCGAACGAGCCGGTGATGACCACCCTCCAGACGGAGCTCGACCGAATCGAGCACTACCTGGATCTGGAACGTGTGCGCTTCCAGGACCGGCTGCGCGTGTCGTGGGCGGTGGACCGCTCTCTCCTGGAGGTTCCGGTACCTGCGTTGGTCCTCCAACCACTCGTGGAGAACGCCGTGAAGCACGGGCTCGGTCGCACCACACGACCCGTCGCCATCGAAATCGTGGCGCGCCGAGATCCAGACGGCCGACTCGAACTCTCCGTGTGGAACGACGCCCCCGACACGCTCGACGAAGACGTCGGGGTCGGTCTCAGCAATACCCGAGCGCGCCTCGCCCTGCTCTACCGAGACGCCGCCAGTCTGGTGGTGTCCGACTCGGTGCGCGGAGGCTTCGAGGCGACGATGCGACTACCTACCAACGATCATCGAGGACAGCCCGCTCATGCCTGATCTCACCGCGACCCCGACGGCGCTGGTCGTCGACGATGAGCCGCTCGCTCGCGACGCCATCCGGCTCGCGATCGAGCCGATGGGTGTGCGGGTCGTCGCAGAGGCCGGGGATGGACCCTCCGCCGTCGAGGCGATCGTGGCCCACCAACCCGACTTGGTCTTCCTGGACGTCGAGATGCCGGGATGGAGTGGCTTCGAGGTGCTGCACCGGGTGGAGCGTCAAGCGAACCCTTCGGTCGTCTTCGTGACCGCATACGGAGAACACGCGGTCGAGGCGTTCGACGCGGCAGCCACCGACTACGTGGTAAAGCCGTTCTCGGACGCACGGTTGCAGCGGGCGGCCCGACGCGCGCTCGCCCGGCGGACACGCCAAGGGCCAGATCCCGCCTATCCGCCGCGATTCGCCATCCGGACCCGACGGAAGATCTACTTCGTCGCGACGGAATCGATCGACTTCGTCGAGGCCGCGGGGAACTACGTCTCCCTCAACACGGGAGATCGGAGCCATCTGATCCGATCTCCCCTGACCGCCTTCGAGCGACGGCTCGACCCGGGCGTCTTCGCCCGAGTGCATCGATCAGCGATCGTCAATCTCGACCGCGTCGCGGAGGTTCGGCCCCTGGCAAGCGGGGACTTCACGATCGTCATGCAGTCCGGCGCCACCGTCCGGATGAGTCGTCGCTTCCGGGAGCGCATCCTACGCTGAGGGCCGCGGCTCGCGCGCCTCTTCACCGCGGACTCGCTCGCCACAGCCTATGGGAACTAGCCTTCAGGCCCCTCGCCCCCGGATGGCGGGGCGAGCCGTGCGCCCTCGCGTGCGTGGGCGAGGTGTCGATGGAACCCCTCAGAGAAGGCGCGGAGCTGGTCAGAGTCCGAAAACGCCGTAACGGGGATCGGTAGGAACGAGTTCGCGCCGGTGTACACGAAGAAGTGACCCTCTCGTTCAACGACCTCGTCGACGGCGTGCCACCGGATCAGGGTCTCCATCGCCGAGCTGCGGTGGAAGAGCCCGTCCTCGCGGACCTCAACCCTGTGGTGGCCGAAGAGACCGTGCGCGACTCCCTCTTGGCTCAGCTTGGCCAACGCCTTGCGCTGTGCCTGCCGCTGCATCGGTCCGACGAGGTACACGAAGGGCGCGAGCGACACCGCGAAGAGCACCGCGCCCAGCGTGAAGCCCATGAGGAAGCACAGCGCGGAGAGTGTCGCGAAGAGGAGAGCGCCGACCTTCCGGGCATTGGAAATCAGCTCGTCGTAGTGGGACGACGCGAAGAGGTGCGCCGCGTTCACATCCTCCCACTCCTCCGGCGTCAGCTCGAAGTCGACCGAAGGGACGTCTCGATCGTTCAAGGACGTTCGGTCAGCTCACTCCTACGAAGCCATCCGGCCTCTCGCGCCGGAAGCCCCAGCGTCGAACGGAGCGCAACCGACGCCAGGTGTTCCACGGGTCCCCCGCCGTCCGCACCGATCTGGACCCAGCGGTTCTCACCCCGAAGCCCCGCCATGAACGGTTGGCTCGTGACGACGATGTCGACGGATGTTTCGACGACGAAGCACCGATCCGCCGCGAAGCGATCGGCGCCGGACGGATCGTCCTCCAGGAGCTCCGCCCGCTCTCGCGCCCACTCCTCGGTCTCGCACGCGGTAACACCGCTGCGAACAGAGAAGCGCTGATCAGGAGGATCCCCACACCCCAGGACGAACACCACGAACACATACGGCCAGGCTTTGGACATGCCCGCAACGTGCCTCGAATGGCGCGGGGCAAGCAAGGAAAACCGACGGCTCGGTGCGAGGCGCCCGTTAACGCCAGGGCGCCTCCTGTACTCCATCCACGTTTAGGATCGGATCCTTCAGTCCCGTCATCTCCCATCGGACCAGTGCCGTCGGGATGACGCCCGCCGCGTAGAAGTCGTCGAAGAACTGCTTCACCGTGAAGTCAGGCCCCTCGTCGAGCGCCTCCTCCGCGAGCAACTCCTCGATCTGCACCTTACCCGCCACATAGCTCGTGCCGTAACCCGGCTGCCTGAGGTAGAGGTGCTGCTCGCCTCGCACGAGGTCTCCGTCCGGCAGCCAGCCCCGCGGCGTCCACCGACCCGCGAATTCGACGGCCTCTTCCATCACGAACCGGTTGCCGTGGAGCATCAGCCCCGACGTAGCACGAGCAGCCCGCTGAGCGAGCATGATCCAGACAAGCTCACGGGCTCGAGGTGAGTTCTCATCGAGGAGGCCGAGATGCATGAACATCTCCTCCACCCCGGTCGCCAGCCCCTCGGACCGATGGTCGTAGATGTTGTAGAGCGACGGCGTGGCCCGGATCGGCGATGCGTGGGGGTCCTCCCGCATCCGCGCCAACTCGATCCAGTGATGCATATGCGGCCGGAAGGCGTCCGGATCTCGGTAGATCACCTCGAGGAAGAAGTTGCGGATCTCTCCCGGAGCCGCGGGGCTGAAGCTGCCGTTCACCGCGCGAAGAGCAGCGTCCATCCACGGCTCGACGGTTTCGACCTCCTCGGACTCGAGGAAGGCCATGTAGCGGTCGACCGACTGGTTCAACCGACGGTCGTACCCTTCCGCGGTCGCGATACGCTCGAGTTCGGGCAGGTCCCGATTCCGATTCTCCTCCAGCCGTAGCGAGGAGTGCGAACGGGCGAGCTCGCGACGCATGATCGTGAGCTGCTCACCCCATGAGAACGGGGTCAGGTGCACGTTGTGCATGTACCACGTGTACGCCTCTTCCCCGATGCCGGAGGGCCCTGTCTTGCCGGGCAGCTCCGAAGCCACCCACTCGGCGAAGTCGTCCGACGCGGCTGCGGCATCCGCGAGGGCCTGATCCAGCGCCTCACTCGTCCCAGAGACCCGCAGCCGGTAGGCGCGAAGGTCGGAAGCTTGCCGTCGGAAGGATCGGATGCCGGCTTCCCACAGGTCTCGCGCATTGCTCCCCGCGAGGTTCGAGCGAGCCTGATCGAGGAGCGGGGCGATCGCGTGGAAGCGGCCGGTCAGCTCGGCGGCGTCCGCGTCCGAGAGCGGAAACGGGTACGTCCACGTATCGATCCAACCATGGATCACCGGCCCCTCGTGAGCGGGAACGTCGCTCTCCGCCGGATACATCATCACATAGAAGGCCGGGTCTCTGGCCCAGGGGCGTCGGATCTTGTGGTCGAAGTCCAAGCCGTTCATTTCGGCGCGCACCAGGTGCCAATCGATCTGCTGTTCGACGGGCCACGCGTCGATCTCGATGCTCCACAGCCGCTGCTTCCAGAACCTCAGCTCGTCCTGCTGCCTCGCCATGGCGAGGGGCGAGTAGTCGGGGACGCCATCGGCGAAGTCCGGTCGTTCGAAATCACGCCACTCGTGAAAGAGAGCGACGAGATCGTCCCAGCTCTGGGCGGATCCGGCATGAGGGAACGTGGCCAGCGCGGCGAGGGGCACGACGGCGAGCGCGAGAGCTCGGAGCGAACGACGCATACGACGGTCTCCTCGAGGAGGGGGACCCGTCAGAGTAGCACGGCAGGCGTCCGGGCGGCCACGTCGGCCAGCGTCGCGTTGTCCAACTCACGAAAGAACGCCGAACGAGCGGCGACGATCACGCCGGTCAGCGCACAACCACCGTCGAGCACGCACCCGCTCTCGCCGTCTCGCAGGCATCGGACGAGGTCCACGTGGGGCTCGAGCGCTCGGACCACGTCCCCGATCGATCGATCGGCCGTGCCCGCCGCGAGTGCGACGCCGCCCCCGCGACCTCGGACCGTGACTACGAACCCCGCGGCGTCCAGCTGCTGAACGACCTTCTGAACGTGGGTGAACGACAACCCGTGAAACGCGGCCAGCTCCCGAGCCGACCATCGGCGGGGCGCGGTGCCGGTCAGTGTGAGAAGGAGACGCAGGCCGAAGTCGGTTCGATCGTTGAGCTGCACTAGGACCGCCCTCCTGATGTCGCGGCGACATACTCCGGCTTCGTGTCGACCAAGATCTCGAGGAGGGTCGCACGAGCCGTCGCGTCGAGGAGCGGGAAGTCGTCGTCGTCCGGCCCGGTAAGGATGTCGTGCATGCGGGCATACGCTCGATCGAGCACGGCGTCGGGCAACGCGTCCCACCCCTCCGAGTAGATCAGGAAGCTGAGTGGGTGCCGAAAGAGCTGGCCATCCAGAGAGAAGTCGCGCAGGGAGCGCCCCTGCGCGTCCCACGGCCCGTGCGCCTCGAACGACTCCTCGAAGGCCGGTGCCCCTTGGACGACGCCGATCGGGGCTGCGCGGTAGAAGAGCATGCTGCGCACGAGGTCTTCCACAGCTCGGTCTAGAGACTCTTCCGTCGACGGAGACAGAGACGGGACCTCGCCGGTACGCTGTGCTGCCAGGCTCGCCAACGCCAACTCTCGACGCGCTTCCTCGGCCCGCGCAGCAGCGTGTGAAATGACGGTGTGGACTCGGGCTTGGTGGCCGAGGACCATCAAAGCCACGATGTCACTTCCCACCCCGGGGTAGAACGACGGTTCGAAGTCATCGAGGACCAATCGATTCCCGCCCACGCTCATGTCGAACTCTTCCGCGTAGGTATAGGGATCGTCGAGTTCGTTCACCCGGACTGGAGCCCGGACGTTGCCGGCGTGCGAGAGTGAGTGGTGGCCGGTGACGTACCAACCACCGTACCGGACGTCCATCGGTGTCCGGTCATCGGTGGGAGGCCCCAGGTGCTCACCGATCGTGTTGCCCTGTTCATCCGTCAGGAACGAACGCATGAATAACCCAGGAACCCCTCGGGTCGGCCCGGCTGCGTGACACCCGTGGCAGGTGAGATCGTCCTGCCGGAGCTCCGCAATCGACGCACCCTGTTCGACCGTATAGAACTCGGCCCCGCCGTCAGGGTCGACCGACGCGATCTCGAGGACGAGGCCGTCCACGGTGTATCCCACGTAGACGTCGTCGTTGAAGTACAGAGCGCGCGGGGCCCACGGCGCGATGTCCGCGATCTGCAGACTCGTCTTCGAGAAGACCAGCAGCTGGGACTCGACCGGCACACCGAGCGCTTCGAGCACCGACGGCAGGAATGCGAAGTCGGGGTCGCGCTCGAGTGTGACCTCGCCGGCAGCCATGCGCTCGCGGAGCCGCGCGACGGGATCCGGGCGATCTTCCCCGGGTTCCATCGCCTCCCGCAGCGCGGCGAGCCTCGCCTGCGCGTCGTTTGGCTCCTGGGACGCGAGCCCAAAGGGGGCCACGAGCGCCGCCGCCGCGAGCACGATCCCGAGGGTCCGGCGTGCCAACCGTCCCATCACCACGTCACTCCATTCGAGACCCATCGACAGCTATAAAGTGGACAGCATCAGTCCACTTTACAAGTCGCCGCTCGGACCGCCTCGGATCGCGCGGCCGAGTCCGACCACCGCATCTCCGGGGTGTGTCACGTAGTACAGCCCACGCTGGGCCGTGCGTTGTGCGGTTTGGATCGCGTGTCCCTTCACCAGCCACGAGAGAGCGAAGAGCTCGATCGCCACGACCTCCTGCCAGAAGATCGGCTCCCCCGCCCGCCCCGCGAGCGCAGCGGAGCCGAGAGCCAGAGCAATACCGACGCCGCACGCCAAGAAGAGGGCGTTCCGGAACCGCTTGGCTCGGTCCCACTCGTCCTTCGGCCGGCCCGACTTCGTGAAGCGGAAGAGGCAGAAGTAGACGAAGCAGAGGAAGAAGACGATCGCGGCTCCGTAGTGGATCTGCCCGATCAGCTCTCGCCACCACGAAGGATCGGGCGTGTCTCCGGGCGGGTCGGTCGGAAAGAAGACGACGAGGGCGCCCGAGACGGCGGCGATCCGTGACGCACGTCGATCCTTCCATCCGTCGGGGGTGTCGTAGCCCCGATAGGTCAGTAGGTAGACCGTGAGCGCACTCAGGACGCCCGCGAATGCGATCACGCCGGAGGAGTAGTAGTACGCGCTGATCGACGTCAGCTCGTCGGGCGTGAGGCCCGGGGTGGGACGGAGTCGGTCCAAGCCGACGATCGCGACGGGAAGCGCCGCGCCCAGCCATCCGATGACCTGCCGGTGCCCTGGCCCCGCGACGTCGTCGGGCTTTCCCTCGGGCACCAGTCGTACGAGCCGAAGCTGATCGGGAGCGCTCGACACGAAGTCCTCCATCGTTGGGTCCGGCCCGGGGGAGCAACGGTCCGAAGGGATCTTGGGCCACGGCCTCCACAAGCGCCAATCCAATGCACACCAGGCCCATTGCCAGTCCGGCGACACGCGTGGATACTCCGCGAGCGCTCACTCCAAGACGGTACTCCGCTATGGCTTCCCGACTCTTCCGCACGGCGTGCTCGATCACGTTCGCCGTGTCCTTCGCCGTGCTCCCGACCCATGCGTCGGGGCAACAAGGCGGACCGGTGGATGGGGTCGTCATCGACGGATCACCCGCACCCAACTGGCCCGAGTCGATCACCCGGGACGACCGCGGCCGAGCCACCGTACGGGCCATCCGCTTGGATACGCCGCTCGTGTTGGACGGTCGCCTCGACGAGTCGGTCTACTCGGAGTACGCCCCGTTCGGCGACTTCATCCAGGTCGCTCCCGTGGCCGGTGATCCATCGTCCGAGCGGACCGACGTCTGGATCAGCTTCGACGACACGAACATCTACGTGACGTGTCGCTGCTGGGACGACGCCCCGCCCGAGGAGTGGGTCGCGAACGAGCTCCGGCGAGACACCGGAGGGCTCAGGAACAACGAACACTTCGGCGTGATGTTCGACACGTTCTACGATCGTCGAAGCGGGATGATGTTCTACGCGAATCCGCTCGGCGCTCGTGCCGACTACTCGGTAATCGACGAGGGGAACTCGAACTCGGACTGGAATCCCGTGTGGGACGTTGCGGGAGGTGAGTTCGACGGCGGCTGGGTGGTCGAGATGGCGATCCCCTTCAAGTCGCTTCGATATCTCGCGGGCGACGACCGCATCTGGGGCCTTCAGATGCGCCGCTCGATCCGGCACAAGAACGAGTGGACCTACCTGAATCCCGTCCCGGCGTTCTTGGCGGGCCCCCAAGCCCTGAATCGAATCTCCGCCGCGGGAACCCTCGGGGGACTCGATCTCCCGACGGCGGGCAACAACATGGAGTTGAAGCCGTACGCCATCGGCGGACTGTCGACCGACCGAGTGTCGACCCCGATGACGTCGAACGACGCGACCGGTGATATCGGACTCGACTTCAAGTACGGCCTCACGGCGAACCTCACCGCGGATATCACGGTCAACACGGACTTCGCCCAGGTCGAGGTCGACGAGCAACAGGTCAACCTCACCCGGTTCTCCCTCTTTTTTCCGGAGAAGCGCGACTTCTTCCTCGAGGGCCGCGGCGTCTTCGACTTTGGCCGCGGTGGACTCGGCGGCTTCCGCCCTGGCGGAGGCGGCTTCGGTCGCGGGGGCGGGGATGCGCCAACACTCTTCTACAGCCGGCGGATCGGTCTGGACCAAGGCCGTGTGATCCCGATCATCGCGGGCGGCCGCGTGACGGGTAAGGTGGGCGCCTTCGGCATCGGCGCGGTCAACATTCAGACCGGCTCCGACGACGCAGTCGGCGTGTCCAGCACGAACTACTCGGTCCTACGTGTGAAGCGGGACATCCTGGAGCGCTCGTCGATCGGCGCCATGCTCACGAACCGGAGTGTGTCCGTCGGCGGCGGAGGGGCCAACCGCGTGTACGGTGCGGACCTGTCGATCGGCGTGAGCCAAGACTTCACCTTGGGAGGATACTGGGCGCGCACGGAGACGCCTGGCCTGACCGGAGACCAGGACAGCTGGCAGACCGCGGCCACCTTCGACAGTGACCGCTACGGCGCCAGCGCATCGAGACTGGTCATCGGGGGCGACTTCAACCCGGAGGTCGGCTTCTTGCGCCGCCGGTCCTTCACTAAGACGTCCGCCTCGGTGCGGTTCAGTCCGCGCCCCGCGTCGATCGAGGCGATTCGCAAGCTGACGTGGGAAGTCACGCTGAACCACTTCGCGAACCCGATGGGCTTCATGGAGTCGCGGCAGCAGACCGCGAACTTCTCCGTCGAGATGGAGAATAGTGATCGGCTCTCGGCAACCGTCATCCGCGACTACGAGCGGATCGAAGACCCGTTCCCGATTTCGCAGGACTTCGATATCGTCCCCGGCCGCTACGACTTCGTGAGCCAACGCGTGTCCTACACCGCGGGCCCTCAACGCCGTCTCTCCGGTGGTCTGTCGTACACATGGGGCGACTTCTACGACGGCTCGATCCGCACGCTGAGTGTCTTCCAGGGC
The DNA here is from genome assembly GCA_039030015.1 of Gemmatimonadota bacterium. GTDB lineage: Bacteria > Gemmatimonadota > Gemmatimonadetes > Longimicrobiales > Gaopeijiaceae > UBA2589. The sequence continues at coordinate 40,186 of JBCCEZ010000019.1, forward strand.
CGGGTCGTCGTCTCGAATCACCTGTCGCTGGAACCGGGCGTCAGCCTCAACTGGCTCGATCTACCCCAAGGTGAGTCGACGCAGGCGGTATACCGGGTCCGCGGCGACTACGCCTTCAACCCGCGGATGTTCGCGAGCGCGCTGGTGCAGTACAACGACGCGACGAACACGGTGTCCAGCAATCTCCGCTTCCGATGGGAGTATGCTCCGGGCAGTGAGCTCTTCGTCGTGTGGACGGACGAGCGGGAAACCGGGCCCCAGGGGATGGGGCTCAGGACACGCGGACTCGTCGTGAAGGGGACGCGGCTCCTCCGCTTCTAGCGGTCGCCAGACCTCCCCGCCGGGCGTACGCCTAGCCGAACAGCGTGAGCACGTAGCGCACGGACGCCAAGAGCGACGCGCCGGGGAGCAGAAAGTACAAGGCGGTGGGAATGCCGTGCCGCGTCGCCTCCAAGTGGCCCTGAGGGTTCACACGGGGTTGAGCGCCCATCTCATCGAGCACGGTCGCCTTCTCGGGGAAACGAGGGTCGTAGAGGATCAACTCCCTCGGCTCGTCCTCCAGCCGAGCGGTGTCGTGAGACTTCGCGATCACGTTGTGCGTGGCCCCGTACTCGTCCTGAAAGACGTACGTAAGCTTCATCACCGGCTGGTTGTTGACTCGTCCACCGGTCGTCTCCTTCCCCACCAGCTCTGCCGACGTGAGGGTGCCTTCCCGCATGAGTCGGATCACCGAGAGGCCGGACACGAAGCCCCATAGGCCCAACGCCCCGCCGACGAAGGGGAAAACGAAGATGAAGACCACGCCCAAGCCTCCGGGGGTGCCCCGCATTCCCGCGATGCGAGCGCGATCCGGATCTCGTTCCAAGACCTCGACCTCGACCGTCGCCCCCACCTCGCGCCATCGACCCGACTCGAAGGACGATCCCGTGCGCTGCACGCCGTCGCCGACGGTGTAGGCGAAGTCGGTGCGGTACACCTGGACATCGTTGACGCTCATGTTCGTGGCTTCCGACTCAACGACCTCGCCACGAACGGTGATGACGTCGCCGCGGAAGCGGATCCACTCGAGCACGCCCCCGCCTGCGTCGAAGACGAAGACGAAGAGCATGCCGAAGGCAAAAAAGAGCCATCCGAATTGGCTCAAGAAGTTCCCGAACAGCGCTCGAACGACGAGGGTCACGGGAACTGCACGGGGGGCGGGGGAAAGCTCCGCATCGGGTCGCATCACGGCGCCTCCTTCCGAGACCCGTTCTCCGGGCTGTCGATGGGCGCACTCAACACGGTCTGTTCGGTGATGATCCCGCCCCGGTCGCCGACCTCGATCGAGCCGTAACGCTGACGGAAACAGTCCGGCAACGCACGATCCCCAGTCGGAGACAGCCACAGACGGAGGAGGTGTCGCCGTCGATCCGGATCCGGCCAGTCTACGAAGTCGGTACGGTCGTGAAGCTGGGAGTGGTTGTAGACGAACTGCATGTCCCCGGGCTCGAGGCGCATGCGCACATGAAGGTCGGGGTCGTTCGAGAGGCGATCGAAGAGGTCGAGCGCCTCGATGTGTGTTGCCGTGAGTCGCGGCGCATCGTCGAAGCGCTGGGCGGACTCGATGTACTGCCGCTGGTAGAAGACGGTGAGGTGGCCCGCGTACCAGTTCAGCACGGGGATCGTCATGAACGGTTCCTGCCCGGGGGGCACTTCGCCCCGTCGATCCGTCGCGATCGGGTCGAACAGAATCTCGAGGAGATCAGGGCGCGTCTCCCGCATGCGGTTGTAGATCGAGAGCGCGCTCACGAGCAGGGACTCTCCGCCTTCCATCGCGTCTCTCAGGCAGAGCAGTCCGACGATGTCCGCACTGTCCGTATGGAAGGTCTGGCGTTCGGAGGTCAGATACACGCGCGTGTTCGGGTCGGCAGACGAAGCTCCCGTATCGCGCACGTGACCGAGGATGTGGCCGTGGGCGTTCTGCGAGCGGGCGGAGCCCAGATGGGCACCGACTCCACAGAAGATCGTCGCGGCAAAGAGCTGGTCGTACCGTTCGACGGGAAGCCCGCGACGGAGCTCGAATCCGATCCCCCGGAGCAGGCGTTCCTTCACCTGCGCGAGTCGAGGCGCGAGCGTGGGCAACGGGAAATCCTCCGCCGTGATCTCTCCCACATCCCGCCCCAACGAGAGGTAGTGGCGGGCCGCCGCCTCGAGCTCCTCGATCTCCCCCGCGGACCAGCGCACGATCCACTCGTCTTCCCGCGCGGCCATCTCCGGGCCGACCCAAGCGGCCGCGCCATCGAACCGATCGGGCAGTCCCGCGAGGCGTGCATCAGCCACAGCGTTCGTTCTCCCCTCGGAGCCAGCGGTCCCCGTTCACGTAGGTGCGCCCTTGGTCGTAGTCGTACTCGAGGGACCAGGTGCTGCGCTCTCCATTGGCCCACTCCAGCGTGAGCGTCCCCGTCGCGCCGGTGCCGGTCGCGGACCAACGGCCGGCGTTCGCGTTCTGATACGCCCCGCTCGCCCCAGGTCCGTAGCCGCCCGCCTGGTCGTTGAAGCGGAACGTCCCGTCCGTGCAGAGCCACAGCTCCGTGGACTCCGTGTAGCCGCTTGCCGTGTAGAATCGGGCCAGGTACGCGCCCCGTAAGAACGGATCCCAATCGTCACTGCCCCCGGCGGCCTCCGGTGGAGTCGCGGGCTCGGTCACACCGAGGCTCAGCGCCAGCCCCCGAAGATCGCCGACCCTCTCGTCGTACTCCGCGGCCGGAGTGATCAGCATGAAGGCGATCGCGAGGCCGGTATCCGTCAGCCGAACATCGACTCGGCCTCTCAGGTCAGCGGTCGCGCCACCGGACACGTCGAAGGGCGTACTCAGGTGGCCGGCCGCGATCTGTTCGATCTCGCCGGCGGGCGACAGAACGACCCCGTTGCCAAGCGGCACGGGGGCCGCGAGCTGAGCCCGAGCCTCCGCCTCGGTCGCCTGATCCCCAGCCACGATCATCAGACCCACACCCGCCGTTCGTTCGAGGAGGAACGTTTGCCCGTCCGGAGCGAGCGCACCCCGCCATCCGTGGGGGATCGTCAGCGTCAGCCCGACCGAGGGGTCGGAGACGATCTCACCGGCCGCGTAGACGCGGCCAGGCTCGATTTGGGCCTCGGCGGGGGACACCGACACCAGGCCGGCGCCAAGCAACGTCAAGGCGGTCCACCAAGGTCTTCTGGAAGGAGGGTGCATACCACGCCTCGGCAGACGGAGAGCGGACTGGATCGCGCTTGGGGTCTCCGCAACTGAGGGTGCGACGTCCCACGCCGCAAACCTCGAACGGCCTTCACCTCAGGCCGGACACCACCTCCGCGCCGCGGAGAAGCCGCACATGATCGCAACCGCGACCGCCACGGCCCACAGCCCAGCTCCGAGGGCGTTCGTCCCTCCGGAGACCGGCCCGAGGACGACGAGCGGGTAGACCCACGCCAACGCCACCAGTCCGGCCACAGGCCGCCAACCCGCCCCTCGGCGCACGAGTCCGACACACCCGCCACCCACGACCAACGCGCCGAGGTTGGCGCCCCACAGCGCGGCGATCAGAGCGAAGCCGTCCAGGGTTCGCACCGCGGTGAGGGCCGTAGGTCGGTTGGCCACTTCGAGGACGCACAGCACCACTCCGAAGGAGACCGACGCCGCCACGGCGTCGCGAAGCAACGCCGAGTGCTGACTGCGGTATCGGAGCCAGAGCCTCGCCGCCGCGCAGACTTCGGCCATCAGCCACCACCCGGCCTCGCGTCCGTGGGCACGCCGCCGACTCCACTCCTCCACGACGTCCCCCACGTAGACCTCGCGATGGTCTCGTGGGGTGAGCCAAGCGAGAATCCGAAGAGCGACCGCGGAGAGATCCACCCTCACTCGACGGCCCACCCGAGATCGGTCCCGTCGAGGAGTTGATTCAGCTGGGACAAGGCGCGCTGGAGCGCCTCCTTGCCCTCCGCTTCCAGGCGGTAGATCCGAGTGCGCCGACCGCCGCGCACCGGCGTCGGGTCTCCGAGTTGCGACGACAGCAGACCACGGTCCTCGAGTCGACTCAGCGTCGTGTACACGGCGCCCATCGAGACCGGGCGCCCCGTTCGTTCGACCTCACCGAACACGGCCGCACCGTACGCGCCGGTCCCAGCCCGAAGGACCGCGGCGAGCACGAGCATCTCGAACTCTCCGAGCCCGGTGCGTGTCGGCATAAGTGATCTCGCAGGTCAGCGTGGGCGGTCGATCGGAGGAGGCGCCCCGAGCTCGATGATCGGCGTCACCGTGCCATCGGGGGATTCGATCGCTTGTTGCAAAAGGTAGGGCGGAGCGGACGAAACCCACATCCGCAGTCGGCCGCTCGGCGTCTCGGCCGCGAAGACTCGGGCGCGCACGATCGCGCCGCTCGGGAGCGTCACGTCCTCCTCGCCATCCGGATGGAGCGTCCCGGACGTCCGAATCTCGAAGGCGTCCGGCGTGGGGCCCCACACCCGAAAGGCGACCGGCCCGTCGGTGTTCAGTGCGCCCAGTGCCCAGTACATGAACGTGCCATCGACGACTGGACCGTCCACGGCGTGAGCCTCCCGAAGAGGGACTTCGGCTGTGCCGTTGCGAGGCATGCGATGGAGCACGATCGAGTCGGGCGTGGCCTGTGCGTCCAGCACCTCGTCTCGAAACGCACCGAAGGCGAAGCGCCGGTACCGGAACGAGAGGTCGGCCGCGTGGCCGATGTGATCGATGGCGGTTCCGGACGGGCCTGCCATCTCCATGGAGAAGCTCCACCCGTCGTTCGCCTCACGGGCGAAGCGGACGTGCATCGGGAACCCCATCTGTCGATAGGTCGCCTCGAACGGCGCGAGACGGTCGAGAGCCCACGCATCGTCGCCCGGCACGACCACCGTCGGACTCTGGGCCGCACACGACCACGGCGCAGCCAAGAGCGCCGACGCGACCAGTACCCCTACCGTTCCCTCTACCCTCATAGCCCGTCCTCCCATTACTCCTACTGAACAGGAGTAAGGTAGACGATATACTTCTATTGGGTAGGGATAACGCCGGACGCCCCCGGGATCAGTTCATCCCGGGAGGGGCCGTCCGCCGCATCGTGGCTTGCTCGAATGCGTACGCGAGCTCGATCAATCGCGGCTCCGAACACGCCGAGCCCGTGAAGCTCACTCCGAAGGGCCGCGGCTGAGGATCGAAGCCTTCGGGGAAGTCCGGGCCCCCGTCGTTGGCGACGAACGCCCACGGCACGATGACCGTCGGGTAGCCGGGGCGTGCCGCGATGCCCGCGCCCCCGGACGCCGGGAAGAGAAGCGCATCCAGGCCGTGCTCCTCCATGGCTGCGTCGATGCCTCGAGTGCCGTTGAGCTCGATGTCGCGGGCGCGATCCGCTTCGTACGCCTCGCGGTCGGCTTCGAGATCGAGCGCGTCCGACTGGTCGAGGCGGAGCTGGTCGTACTTGATGACGCCCGCGCTCGCGTTCTCGAGGTTCCACTCGCGGAGTTCGGTCAGCGTGGAGACAGGAGCGGAACCACCCAGCGACTCCAGCCAGACGTTGAAGTCACGCTTCATTCCGTAGAAGAGCACCGAGCTCGCACCGTTCGTGAGCAGTGACGTCGCCGGGTCCGGGTCGATCACACTCGGAATGTCTGCCGGGTCGACGATCTCGGCGCCCGCATCTCGCAGGACCTGGATCGCCTCGACCATCACGCCCCGACTCTCGTCGTTGAGACGATTCTGCCATCGGTCGGTACCGGGCACCTGAATCGAGTCGTAGTACAGGGCCCGCGGGATGCCGATACGTGCCCCGGCTAGCCCATCGGCATTCAGGAAGGCCGTGTAGTCTCCGTTGGCCGGCGGCTCACACGCCGACGTGGCCGGGTCGTTCGGGTCAGGTGACGCCCCCTCGAGCGCGCTCATCATGATGGCGGCGTCGGTGACCGTCCGCGCCATTGGACCGGCGGTGTCCTGATCGCCCGTGATCGGGATCACCCCATAGCGACTGATCCGACCGACGGTCGGCTTGATCCCCACGAGCATGTTGGCGTTCGAGGGCGAGAGGATCGACCCGGAGGTCTCCGTGCCGACGTTGCCGGCCCAGAAGCTCATCGCGGTCCCGATCCCGGAGCTCGACCCCCCGACGCCCATCACCGGCCGCCCATCGTTTCGGCCCTCCCGAGGATCACGACGCGGGTCGTAGGGATTCAGCCCGTAGCCGCCGATGGCGCTGTAGTTCCCCGGCATACCCGCGGCCGTGAAGTTCGCGAGTTCCGTCATCACGGTCTTCGCGATGATCACGGCGCCCGCTTCACGAAGGTGCGTGGTCAGCGTGGCCTCGTACGGGGGCACGAAGCCCTCGAAGGCCCGAGCCCCTCCGGTGGTCGGCACATCCGTCGTGTGCACGTTGTCCTTCAGCGCGATCGGGATCCCGTGCAGGGGCCCGCGCACGTTCCCAGCGGCGCGCTCCTCGTCGAGTCGCTCCGCATCGGCGAGCGCGTTCGTGTTTACGGCGATCACCGCGTTCACGCGATCCTCGTACGTGGCGATCCTCGCCAGGTGAGCCTCCACGAGATCGCGGGACGTGACACGACCCTCTTCCATGGCCGCTTGCATGTCCGGGATCGTCGCTTCGACGACGTCGAAGGGCTCGGAAGCGGGAGGCGCGGCACAGGCGCCCAAGACGACCGCGCAGAGGAGAGCGACGGGGCGTGGAGACACGTGGTTCATCGCAAAGAGGGGGAGAAGTCGACAGGCCCGTAGAGGGAGTTGCCGAAGATGCCCCTCGTGGCGGACGTCGGAAAGCCGCCCGACCTACTCCGCGCTCAGCCCCACCAGCGGATCGACCCGTGCGGCCCTCGCCGCGGGAATCGACGCCGCGGCGATCGTCACAAGCCCCAGGCACACCGCAGCCGCGAGGTACGCCCGCGGATCGGCGGAGCGGATGTCGACAAGAAGCGAGTCGATGATCCCCCGACCCCCGTAGGTCAACACGAGCCCCATGACCGTGCCGATGCCGACCCAACGCATCGCCCCACCGATGACCAGGCCCGCCACTCGCGATCGGTTCGCGCCCAGCGCACTCCGGATCGCCATCTCCCGCGTTCGACGCGCGACAGCGTGGGAAATGACGCCGTACACCCCGAGCGACGCGAGGAGCAGACCCGCCGTCGCGAAGCCCACGAGAAGCGTCATGATCATGCGCCGTTCGACCAACCGGTCGCCGAGGCGCTCCTCGAAGGTCGACGACCGCACCGCGAGCGAGGGATCGAGGGATTGGATATCCCGTCTGAGCCGCTCGAGGTCGGGGGCGGTGAGTTCCTGCCGCATGCGTATCGTCGCGGTCATCGACATCGACATCCCGACGATCTGACGGTGGGGCACGTACATCTGGCCCTCGGGGTCCGAGTCGTATCCGTAGTGTCGGACATCACCGGCCACGCCGACCACGGTCCGCCACGGCGCCTCCCCGTCGAAGAAGTACGACTCCATGCTCGGCGCCCGCACGCGTTGCCCGATCGGGTTCTGGCCCGGCCAGAACTCGTCGGCCATCTGCTGACTCACGATCGTCACGGGCTCGGCCCCGTCCTGGTCCCGCTCATCGAACGCTCTGCCCTGGAGGAGTGGGATGCGCATCGCCTCGAAGTACTCGCCCCCGATGACCCGGTACCCGGCCCCACCATCGGGCTGATCGTCCCCCCGGACGTCGACGAAGGAGCGACCACCACCGGCCGTCGGCGCCCATGTTGCGAGGCCGACCGACTCGGCAGCCGGGTTCGTCTCGACCACCCGCGCCACGTCATCCCAATAGGCGAGGACTCGATCGGACGCCCCTTGGTATCGCTCCGACACGAGCCCTACTTGGACGGCCGCCAAGTTCTCCGGCTCATAGCCGAGATCCCGTGCCCCCAGGGCACTGAGGTTCATCAACAGGAGAGTCCCGCCGGTCACGAGAAGGACGGTGAGCGCCACCTCCCCCGCAACCAGAACCGTCCCGGGCAGTCCGCGGCCACGAGCGACTCTGCGACCGATCAGGGCCGGGCCGCCTAGGCGCGTCGCATTCATCGCGGGAGGCAGACCGGCCAACGCGCCGGCCAGCAACGAGATGAGCGCACCGAACGCGGCCACTCGAGTGTCGAATCGGAGCTCACGGCCGCGCGGCACGACGTCCTGAATCATCGAAACCAGGGCCTCGGTACTGAGCCACGCGAGCAGGACGCCCAACAGACCACCCAGGCCCGCGAGCAGGAGTTCTTCGGATAGGAGTTGTCTCACCACCCGTTCACGCCGTGCCCCGAGTGACATGCGGAGTGCGACCTCCTGTGCCCGCTCGGCTCCGCGGGCGAAGCCCAGCGCCGCGAGGTTGGTGCACGCGATGAGGAGGACGAGTGCGACCGCACCCATGAGCACAAGCAGATAAGGTCGTGAATCCCCGACCACTTCTTCGGCGAGGGGGCGCACCTCCACGCCCCACGAATAGACCCCCTCCGGATCGGACGCGCGGATGCCGTCCGCGATCGAAGACAGATCCGCCTCCGCCTGAGGTAGCGTCGCGCCCTCGGCGAGCCGACCCACGGCTCGATAGTTGATGTTGTTCCGGGCCATCCCGACTTGGGGAAATGCCCGACGCGGCTGCCAGAGTTCTACCCCCTGGGGGTGCTCGAAACCCGCTTCGACGACGCCCACGACATCGTGTGCGACGCCGTCGAGAATCAACGGGGGAGCCGGGAGGGGTTGTCGATTCAAGACGTCGGACCAAAACGACTCGGAGATGAGCACGAAGGCGCCCCCTGCGGCCACATCCGCGCTGTCCGGCACCGATCCGACCCTCAGCGGGATCCGCATGGTTTCGAAGAACCGCCCATGGGTGCGAACCGCGGCGGCGACGAACGGCTCGCCCACTCCGGATACCGCCACATCGATCGGCTCCTGAGAGTGGATGGCCGATGAGGAGAGGGTGCGGTTTCCGCGATCCCAGTCGTACCAATTCCCCATCGAGACCCACGAAAATCCGTCTCCCTCTTCCGCGACCGAGTGGAGCGCCACGAGTCGGTCGGCCTCCGGGAAGCCGAGCGGCCGTAGGAGCACGCCATCGACCACCGTGAACATCGTCGTCGTCAGGCCGATGCCCAACGCGAAGATCCCGATGCTCAATAGCGAGTGGCCTGGACGGCGTCTCATGCGCCGGACCGCCACCACGAGATCCCTTCGCAGCCCGTCCAGCCGTTCCTTCCCGCCGAGCCGACGATCCCGGTCGCGAGCGGCTCGCTCGACCGCGTCCCGAACCGCGTGGAGATCACCCAACCGTTCCGCCGCCATCCGCCGGGCCTCGGCGGGGTCGTGGCCATCCGCCACCAGGTCGTCGACGTTGAGCTGGAGGTGAGCCTGCAGCTCTTCATCCGCCTCCCGAGCGCGGTCCGTCGCGCGAATCGAGGGGAGGCGAGGCCGCCGCGGCATCATCCCGCTCCCCCGCCTTGGGCGAGGAGCGCGCCGACCGACTCCACGTAGCGGCCCCACGTCCGCGCTTCCTCCTCGAGCCGCCTCTCACCGTGGGGCGTCAGCGAGTAGAAGCGGGCCCGCCGATTGTTCTCCGTGAGCCCCCACTCCGCCTCGACCAGCCGTTTGCCCTCGAGGCGCCGCAACGCCTGGTAGATCGCACTGTCCTCGACGACGATCGATCCGCCGGACCCGCGTTCCATCCAGAGGGAGAGGCCATACCCGTGTGTCGCCTCGACGCTGAGCGCCTTCATGATGAGCAGCTCGAGCGTGCCCTTGAGCAGCGGTAGTGTGTCGGACACCGTTCCCCCCTCCTCCTCCTTCCCCGTGAGTGCTAAGGTATAGTACACACGGGCTTCGGGGAGACAACCCCTTCGCCGAGGGAATCAGCGCTCGAGGCGCGCGGTTAGAGCAACAATCGCTCCCCGCCCCGTCAGTCCCCGGCCGGCTCTTCGCCCTTTTCGATCCTGGCGGCAAACCCGACCATCGTCCCGCATGGGGCACGGACGAAGATCTCGTCCATCCCGTAGAAGGTCTGGCGTCTGGGCACGACGACTTCGGCCGCTCCGATGGGGCCCAGCACGTCGTCGATCGCGTCGACCTCGAGAAAGAGCGTCGTCGTCGACCCGGCGAGTTCGGCTCCGAGGCCGGCCGGACCTCCGGATGCCCCGAGGTCGGCGTCGATGCTCGCGCTGGTCTGATACATGAGTTCGACGTCCCCGCCGTGCAGCATGGCGAAGCCGATGGTGTCTTCGTGGGGCACGGTCGCCGTGACCTCGAACCCGAGGTCGGTCCAGAACGACAAGCACGGTTCGATCGCTTCGACCGTCAGGATGGCGGTGGCTCTCTTCATAGGGTCTCCGGCGAGGTCATGGATGTCGCGTGGAGGGGTAGAGTAGCCCGCGCGCCCCCATCCGTCTTGAACGAATGCGTCACCCGACTCCATGGACCGGCGAAATCGAGCGGCGGTACGCCGCCGGAGTGACGCCGGCCAAAGCATTGAACTCACGTGTCATGTGCGGCTGGTCGGCGAAGCCCGCGACATGAGCCATGCACGACAAGGAGATCGGCTCAGGTCCGTGCATCAGCGAAACGACCTCACGGAACCTCGCCACGCGGTGCGCAAACTTCGGGCTGACCCCGACGGCTGCGAGGAATCGGCGCTCGAGCTGGCGACGGCCGATGCCACTCCAGTCAGCCAAATCGTCGACGCGGCCCCGCCCCCCCTTCGTCAACAGGTGCTCCGAAGCTCGGAAGACCACGGGGTCGATCCGTCCGGCCCCTTCGTCGAGCCGAGTGCGAAGCGCCTCCGACAAAGAGGCCACGCGCTCCGAGTCACACCTCGCCTCCCCCAGGCGCTCCGCGAGCTCCTCGGATCGCCATCCGTCGAGGTCATCGAGGGGGACCACCCGATCCGTAAGGACGCGGGCAGGCAACGGAAGGAACGCGGTCGCGGCCGCCGGCCGGAATCGGGCTCCGAAGAGGTGCACGCTCCCGACCACCTCGACCGGGAGCGGCCGTGTCATCGTCCCGACCGCCGTCGCGCGCGGCTTCGTCGGCGCACCCAAGTCGAAGATCACGTCCATACACCCATCGGGAAGGACAAGCTGCGTCGTCCGCTCCTCCTCCGGAACGCGAGTGCGAATCGTCCAGAAGCACTCGACGAAACGTCGCAGGTCGTGCGGAGCGGGGTACTCGCGGTACGGCGTCTCGCCCACGTCGACTACCGTGCGAAGTTCCAGCGCGACACGTCCGACTCCGTTCGGGAGAACATGATATCCCGGATCTGTGCGACCACGTCCGGGTGATCCGCAGCCACGTTCGTCGTCTCCGCCGGATCGGCGTCGAGGTCGTACAGCTCGATCGGCGCATCGACGTCCAGGTGCCCGCCGAGGCGAACGCCCTTCCACCGTCCCATACGCACGGCCTGAGCCCCGTCCCAGAGTCCGTGGTACTCCCAGTACAGGTGTTCGTGCTCCGGTTGGCCGGCCACTCCGCGGAGCGCGGGCAAGAGAGAGATGCCGTCGAGTCCCGACGGACGCGAGACGCCCGCGACGTCCGCGAAGGTCGGCATCATGTCCCAGAACGCGGAGACGTGATCGCTCGTCGAGCCCACCGGAATTTCACCGGGCCATCGGGCGATGAACGGGACGCGCACTCCGCCCTCGTACACGGAGCCCTTCAAGCCTCGTAGACCACCCGAGCTCTCGAAGAAGTCGGCCTCGACACCACCGGTGTAGGTCGTGCCGTTGTCGCTCGTGAAGACGACGAGCGTGTTGTCCGCCAAGCCGAGGGAGTCCAACCGGTCGAGAATCCGACCGATGTGTGCATCCATTCTCGTGATCATCGCCGCATACGCGGACCGCGGTCGGTGATGCGGCAGGTACGTCGGGTCGCCGAGGTATGGCGTCTCTTCGAAGGCGCCGTCGTATTCCGTCAGGGACGAGTCCGGGACCTGAAGCGCGACATGCGGAATCGTGAACGGCAGGTAAAGAAAGAACGGCTCGTCCTGATGCCGATCCAAGAAGGACAACGCGTCGTCCGCCATGACATCGAGCGAATAGTCGTTGCCCTGATACTGCCGATATTGATCGGGGTCGCTCGGGTCATCCCCGTCGAAGCGCTGGTGGGCCGAGAAGTACTCGTTGTCGAGCTCGACCCGCTCCCCGTTTCGCCACAGATGCGTCGGGTAGAAGTTGTGCGCGAGCTGCTGGTCGAGATAACCAAAGAAGTAGTCGAAGCCTTGGAAGCGCGGCTGCCCCAACGACTCCCTTCCCCCCAGCCCCCACTTCCCGATGGCACCGGTCACGTAGCCGGCGTCTTGGAGCATCGTGCCGAGGGTGTACGTACCCGAGTCCAAGGGCATCTGCCCGAGCTCCAGGGGGTCGGGGTATCCGCCCACCTCGTGATTGTCGCGGATCTGCGTATGTCCCGTGTGCAGTCCGGTCATCAGCGTCGCGCGGGACGGCGCGCATACCGGAGAGCCCGAGTAGTGCTGCGTGAATCGCACCCCATCGGCGGCGAGACGGTCGAGGTTGGGGGTCCGAATCTTGGACTGACCGTAGGCGCCCAGCTCTCCATAGCCGAGATCGTCGGCCAACATATAGATGATGTTCGGTCGATCGGGCTCGGTCGTGCACGCGGTACCCGCGACGCAGGCGGCCAGGAGCGCCAACACGCAACGACCGCGAGATGCGGTCAAAAGACCCCCTCCGGGTAGACCGAGTCCGGGTTCCAGAACAACCACTCCGTGAGCCCCGCGTCCTCTACCGCTTGGATCTGCGCAAGCATCTCGGCGGCCCCATACGCGTTGCGAAGGCTGAAGGCTTGGAGCCATGGCCGGATCGTGGCCCGCGCGCCCGGTGTCTGGCCCATCCGGTTCACCGCGAAGTCCATCGCCGCCCGCACGGTCTCGTACGGAGCCGCATCCGGATCGGAGATGCCGAATGCACCGAGGTGGTACAGCGCCGGATAGACCATCGGCAGGAGAACGTCGTTCACGCGGACCAGACGGCTCCACTCTTGCCCAATGTCCGACCCATCGATCTCCGTGATCACCCGCCCGAATACGTCGGAGGTGATCGGAGCTTCATACATGGCCAGCTGTGACTTGGACTCGGAGATGAATTCCTCGATCGCGTCATCCATCGTGCGTCCGGCGGCCGCCGGGAACACGAGGTCGGCGCGCACGGAATCCGCGACATCGGGGAAGCGAACGTAGTCCCACTGAACCTCGGCAAAGCCAGCCTCGATCGCCTCCCGGGCGAGCGCGATGTTATAGGCCCACACATCCTCGTTGTAGGGGTCGACCCACGGTCGGTCCCCCTCTGGATCGATCCAGACATCGCCGGATGTCGTCCGGATCGCCCATTCGGGTCGCTGCTCGGCGAGCACCCGATCGGAGAAGACGACGATGCGCGCGATCGGGTAGAGATCCGCCTCGCGAAGAGAGAGTAGGAGTCCGCGCAGATCTCGGATGTAGTCACGCTCCGCGCCGACCTCCGCCGCCAGCGAAACCGAGCTGACGTAGCTCACTTCGCCCCGCTCCTTCACATCGACGACGACGGTGTTCACCACCGTGCCGTCAACGAAGTCAAGCAGGGTTTGCAGCTGCCCCGCGTTCCCCGCGGCCCTCGCGTTCACATAGATCCCACGTACGGCGGCGGGCCGGTCGACCGGCGCGACCCGGAGGTCCTCCTGCGGCGGAACGAGCCCGTCACCACAACCGACCAGCGCGCCGACCAGCGCCAGGGCGGAGCCGACCCGAACCCGCGCGGCATGCCGTGCGTTTCGTGGGCGAACGGAACGAAGGGACATCATGGATCCAAAGCGAGAGTCAGCGCGAAACGTAGGGCCGCCACGACTACGCTCACCAGAGCCGTCGACTGCACCAGTCCACCTCGCCCCGCTCTACCTCGGGTGCGATGTTGGGACGCCCCTCGCCCCTGTCCGACCGACCTCGTGACCCACTCCACCGCTTCGACCCGGGACGGCCCACCGCTGATTCCGGTGATCAGCTTCCTGGCTGGGAGCCGGCGTGGAGACACGTTGCGGTTGGGTGGAGACCGATTGACCATCGGCTCCGGGCCCGAGGCCCACATTCGCCTCCCGCCCGACACCGAACCACTCCCCCTCCCCCACCACGCGACGCTGACCCGACGTGGGCAGACGTATGAAGTCGTCGCGGAGCCCGGCGCGGGCGTCTGGGTGAACGGCGAGCGCGTCGACCGACTCGTGTTGGCGTCGGGAGACGTCCTGGAAATTGGCCGCGACGGCGCGGTCGTCCGCTTCCGGCTCTATCCACCGGACGCGGCACCCTTCAAGACGCTGCCCGAAGTCTTCTCCGATTGCATCGAGTGCGCGCAGGCCGAGGAGGGGGTGGTCCGCAAAGCCACGACGTTGGCGATGGTCGTTCCTCGCGAGCTCGCGACGCAAACCACGCGACGATTCCGCATCGCGACGGTCATCGCGATCGTCGCGGTCGCCAGCGCCACCGGCTTCAGCGTCCGCCGGAGCGCGCAGCTCGAGGAGAGACTCGTCGGCCAGGTCGAGCGTATCGACGGGCTCTCCTCGTTCGTGGATGAGCAAGGCCCCGCCGTGAGTTCGGACGAAATGGGGGCCCTCCTCGACCAACTGCGCGCCACCGCGGACCGTGTCGACGCGCTCGAGGCGATCACCACGGCGAACGCGCGCGTGATCTCGGAGGCTGCTCCCTCCGTCATCTTCATCCAGGGATCGTATGGCTTCCACGAGGCGGAGACAGGGCGCCCCCTTCGGACCGTCCTGGGTCCCCGTGGAACGCCGCTACGGAACGCGTTCGGCCACCCCGCGCTCAGCTTGGAGGGCGACGGTCCACCGCTCGAGATCTTTCTCACAGGCACCGGATTTTTGGTCAGTGCCGACGGCCTCGCCGTCACCAACCGACACGTCGCGCTACCGTGGGAGTTCGACGAAGCCGCCGAATCCGTGATCGGCGCGGGCTTCGAGCCACGATGGATTCGCGTCCAGGCGTTCATCGGCGGAGACGCCACACCTCATCCGATCAACGTGGTCCGTGCGTCGGACGATGCCGACCTCGCGGTCGTTCTCGTGCAGGAGCTTCAGGAGGCCCTTCCCCACCTGGAGTGGACCGAAGAGGCTCCGCGCCCGGGAGACGGGGTGATCGTCATGGGGTATCCACTCGGCCTGCGGGCGCTCCTCGCCCGCAGTGACGCCGACTTCGTCGACGCGCTCAGAAGCGAAGGTGTGACGGACTTCTACGAGCAAGCGCAGAGGATCGCACAGGCCGGCTTCATGCAACCGCTCGCCTCGCGTGGCATCGTGGGCCAGGTCACGCCTGCGCGCGTGGTCTACGACGCGGAGACGACGAGTGGTGGGAGTGGAGGACCGGTGCTCGACCTCGACGGACGTGTGGTGGCCGTGAACACGGCGATCCTTCCGGAGTTCGGCGGCTCCAATCTCGGGGTCCCGGCGTCGAGCGCGATCGAACTTCTACCCCCCGGCTGACGCCGTGGGCGGCCCGGCTACCGCGACGCGCCTACGCCGTCGAACATGTCGATCAGATCACCGACCGTGAGGTGATCCTCGATCGGGTGATGGAGGGCATGCTCACGGTTGACTGTGTAGTGGTTCCGTCGCCCATCGCGTTCCCGAGTCAGCGCTCCGCCCGCGTCGAGTTCCCCGATGATGCGCATCACGGCCCGCTCGGTGATCGCCACTCTGGCGGCCAGTTCGCGCACGGTGATGTCCGCGTCCTGTGCGATACAGAACAGGACGTGGGCGTGATTGGTCAGGAAGTGCCAGCTCAAGCGTTCACCGGTCATGTCACCCTCCGCACCGTCATCGTGCCCCGTCCTCTTGGTTCGCGGACCTGCTCGTCCGAGTCGCAGCCTACCCACAAAGTAAGCATAGCAAAGCATGATTCACATCACTTGACACACATTTCATGTATTGTGATTCTTGAACCTCATGTCAACCACTGCTCTGAGCCCTGTCGAACCCTGCCGACGGAGCGATAGGCTCGGGCTTCTATTCCGAGACCAGTCATGAAGAGCTTCCCTCGTCCACTTCTTTTGGCCACCGCTCTCGTCCTCGCCGCGTGTAACGCACCGGCATCCGAGGCTGCGGTCGAACAGGCTGCATCCATGAACTCGAATCCGATCACCGCGCAGGAAGTCGCCGCGGCCCAGCAGGCATGGGGTGAAGGCATCGTCACCATCGGCGCCGCATTCACCGCCGACGAGGACTACCGCGCCGTCGCCGGAGACCACGTCCGCCGTTTCTACCTCTACGAGGGCGGCGCCACGGTGCTCTTCAAGCCGACGCTCGCGTCAGTCGACCAGTTCCGCGGCAACTTCGATGAGGCGCTGAGCTACTTCGTCGGGACCGAAGGCTCCGAGGACAACGGTTTCGCCATCGCGCCGTATACCAACGTCCGCTGGGAGAACGAAGGGACCGTCATCAGCGAAAACGGAAACATGGCCGTGGCGATGGGGAACTACTTCTTCACGGGCACCGACGGCAACGAGACGAAGGTGGAGTACTCCTTCGGATACACGAAGGACGCCAACGGCGACCTACGGATTATCCTGCACCACAGCTCGCTGCCGTACAGCCCCTGATTCGACGGCGGCAGATGCATCGCAACCGGCCGCCCCACCGATCGTCGGTAGGGCGGCCGGTTCGCGCAGCGGTCGACGTCACTCCGACCTGAGCGCCTCGACGGGTGACACCGCCAAGGCGCTGCGCGTGGGAGCCGACGTGGCCACAACCACGAGGGCTGTGAGCAACGCAGCCCCCACCATCCACGTCAGTGGGTCATTTGGCTCTACCCCCACGAGTTCGCTCTCGATGTAACGGGAGGCCCACGCGGCGAGCAGCGCGCCAGCGCCACAGCCGAGCCCCACAACGAGCATCAGGCGCCGTGCCACGACCCCGACCAGATGGGCTGGCCGGGCACCCAACGCCCGACGGATTCCGATCGACCGCGCGTACCCCGAGACGAATTGCCCGACGATCGCGTAGAGGCCGAGTCCGGTGATCAGGGCTGCTCCAGACGCCAACGCGACCACGAGCGATACGAGCCACGTCGAGAGCGCGTGCGCCTGATCGACCACACCGTCGAGGCTGCGGGCGTCGGCAACGAGGAAATCGGGATGGGCCTGAGCGCCGCTCTGCCGGGCCATCGGAAAGAGCGTCTCCGGAGCGACGCCCCCCCGTACGACCGTCGTCACGTAGGGGATGGTGTAGTTGGCCGACGTGAAGTACACCGTGGGTCGACCGCGCTGCCGGAGGTCCTCGTGCCTCGTTTCTCCGACGACGCCCACGATGGTGAAGTCGCTGCGCGCATCGCCGAGAGGGCGCGCCGACATCGTCCGACCGACCGCCTCACCATCGGCCCACAGCCGGCTGGCCAAGAGAGCGTCGACCACGACCGTCGGAGCGGAGCCGGCATCGGAGAAGGAGTCCGGGAATCGACCGCTGATCCGTTCGACCCCGAGCGCATCCAGATATCCCGGAGTCACGAAGCGATAGTCTGCCTCGAGAGCGTTGGGATCCGTCAGGGCATCGATCTCGACGGCGACCGGCCCGGTGAACGCCCCACCCCCAAGAGGCAGTACGTTCGAGGCACCCACATGTTCGACTCCGGGCAAGGCTCGCAGCTGGTCGTGGAAGTCCTCCAAGATCAGGCTGAGCTCTTCCCGCCCGATCTCGTGGTTCGGAAGCCCCAATCGCAGTGCGACCGCTTCGGACGTATCGAAGCCAGGGTCGATGGACTCCAGCGAGGACGCCGACCGGGCCAACAACGCGCCCACGACCAGCAACGGGACGGCCAGAGCCACCTCGGCTGCAACGAGGTGTGACCCGGACCAACTCGGGGAGCGCCCACCCTTAGGGCGAATCACATCGTCCGTCGGCACGTCCGCCGTCCACGCGACGGCGATCACACCCAGGACCGTCCCGGCCAACACGACCGAGAGCGCCAGGAACATCAATGCGCGGACATCGAGACCGACGACGTCGAGCCGGGGTACGTCCGCTGGACTCCATCGGACGAGAACGTCCAGCGCCACGGAGCTGATGGGCAGGGCAAGCCCTCCGGCCAAGCCCGCATACAGGAGGCCCTCGACCACCGCACCTCGCGAAAGACGCCCCTTCGAGGCGCCGATCGCCAACCGAACGGCGGTGCGATGCCGGCGACGCTGGCGTTGGAGAAGCATGAGGTTCCCCGCGTTCGTGATCGCCGCAAGCAGCAGGACCACCGTTGCAGCCAGGAGCAGCCAGAGGTGCCGAGAGATCCCGCCCGTCACGTCGGCCCTCAACGTTTGAACCCCCAGCTCGAAGCCCCACTCCGCCCGTTCCGGAAATTCCGCCCTGGCGTCGGCGGCGATCTGAGAAGCGACATCATGCGCCTGTTCGGGCGTCACCCCGGGCGCAAGCCGTGCCACGGTTTGAATCCACGCCGAACTCGCATCGTCGCCGTCGACCCACATGAACGACCACACATCGACGGGAAGAGGGACGCGCCCGCGGGTGGGCAGCTCGAGCGGCGTGTCGGGTGGCAAGACCCCAACGATCGTCCACGTCTGCTGAGCGATCCGCATCGTCTTGCCCAGGATCTGCGGGTCCGCACCGAACTGCCGCTGCCAGAAGCCGTGATCGAGAAGGGCGACCAACTCCCCCCGCTCGGACTCCAGAAAGGTGCGGCCGAGGATCGGCTCGACCTCGAGCACGTCGTGAATCCCCGAGGTGATCCAGCCGAAGCCGATCTCCATCACCCGATCGCTCAGCTGCATCGGTGTTCGTTGTTGGGTGAAGCCACCGACGCTCTCGAAGATGTCCGAGCGGTCGCGGAGCCTGTTCACATCCCACTGAGTCAACGGCACTCGTTCCAAGCCTTCGCTCGGTCGTGAGGCCCAGACGGACACGATGCGGGCTTCATCCGCGTAACGGAGCGGCTTCAAGAGCACGCCATCGGCGAACGCGAAGACCGCCGTGGCCAGCCCCAACGCCAGCGCAAGCACCCCCACCAGTGAGGTGGAGAAGCCGGCGTTCCGTCGCATAGAACGCACGAGCCCCCCCAGGTCGGCGCGCATTCGATCCATCCAAGAAGCGCCGGGATGACGGAGGGTGCCCCACCCCATCGCGCGTTGGGCTCGCTCGATGAACGCGCCGAGCAACAGCATCATCCCGTCGCTCACCCACCAGATGACCCCGCGGAGGACGCCCCGCCTGCGAGCGATGCGCCAACCTTCGAGCGACGCGTGGACGAGTTCTTCCCCGTGGGGTGTCTGCACCTCGCTCGGGTACAGACCGACGACCCAACGAATGACCCGCTCGGCCCAGCTCAGAGCGGCAGCCACTAGGACTCGCTCCAACGGTATCGAGCCAGCTGCTCACCTAAGCTCACGATTCTGCTGGCCTCCTGCTTGAGCACCTGTCGGCCCAAGGGAGTGAGCTCGTAGTGCTTCCGGCGGGGGTCGGGATCGGTGGGCACGGGCACCTCTCGAACCAGACCCTCTTCGACGAGGCGGGCGAGTCGACGGTACAACAGGCTGGGCAAGAGACGTCGAGTGGCGTCCGTGCGGTCTTCTACGGCGGCGATGATCCCGTAGCCGTGAAGCGGGCCCGACTCGAGGGCGAGCAGCACGTGGAAGATGTCGGGCTTCAACGGTCCGAATGCGTCAGCGTCGGTCATAGGTGCATGGTGCATCAGTGCAACTTACATCTATAGAGTATGGGTCGTACGAGACCGGTGCAAGTTGCACCCATAGGGGTCCGGACGGGCTGTGACCGGTTGCCACTAGGCCGCGCGAATCCGATCATGCGGCGCTCCTCCCCCCCAGCGCACCCGCACGGATGGACAACGCCACACTCGGTGTCATCGTTCTCGGTTTCTTCTCCGTCGCTGCGGCCTTCTCGCTGCGAGCGCTCCTCGATTCGAGCTACCGCTTTGCGCTGGACTCCGTCACAGGGGAGGTGATGCGCGAGCGGCAGCGGAGCGAGACCGAGGTCTCGGGGTCGATCTCAGGCGGCGGTTCAGGGAGCCACAGAGGAGTCAGCGGCTCGATGTCGAGCTCGACGACGCTCTTTCAGAGCATCTTCCTCCGCCTTCCGAACGGGAAAGAACGAGAGATCACTTTCGAGGACTTCGAGATCCCGTGCCGTGAAGGCCATCAGCTCACGATCGTGCACGCCAGCCGCAGCGGCCGCGACTCCCACGTCGTCGCCTATCACAACCACGCCACGGAACAGTCGTTTCCGGTCGAGTCTTCGATCGCCGCGGTCGTGAGGCCTCCGATGGACGCCGCGATCGGCGTATGGGGCCTCGCCGCGTTCGGGCTCGGCATGATCAGCATGTGGAACGATGGGACGTGGGCGACCGATCGGGTGAAGGCCATCGGCGTGTCCCTCATTGTCGGCGTCATCCTCGGAGGGGTGGCCTGGGCCATACTGCGCGTCTTGTCCTTCGTCCGAGGAGGGCCACGCGCCTCGACGCTGCGCACGGCCATCGGATCGGAGATCGCCGCGGTCGAGGCCAGGATCGAGAGCCCCGACTGAAGACCTGCGCATCCTACGCGCACTTTGCATGCGCGCCCCTCGGACCGTCCATTGCGGCAGATTCGTTGCGGCCCGACGCACAGGGCCACAGACAAGGAGGGCCCGAAATGGAACCGACGTATAGTGTGAACTTCCTCGCCGTCGCGGCGTGCGTCGTCGCGGCCATGCCCCTGGGCTTCGCGTGGTTCGGCCCGGTCTTCGGCAAGAAGTGGGCAGAGTACATGGGGATGGCCGACATGGCCGAGCCCGAGGGCTCGGAGATGGCCAAGTCGATGATCAACTTCGCCATCGGCAACTTTTTGATCGCCTTCGTGCTCGCCCACAGCATCGCCGTCTGGCGGGCGACGTCGTGGGGATTGGCGCCCGACGTGTCGAACCTCTCGCTCGCCCTCAACGGGGCCGGCTTCACCTGGCTCGGCTTCTTCCTGCCGCTCCAGATGGGTCGTGTGGCGTGGGAAAAGCGTTCATGGGGGTTGGTCGCGATCAACGCCTCCTTCGACCTCACCCGACTCCTCGTCTTCGCCTTCGTCCTAGCCTACTGGACGTAGTCTGACAGGAGGGCCGGATCACCCGACCCGGCCCTCCTGTCGGTGTGCGCGACTACGAGCCGGCGTTGGCCCGGATCGCCGCAGCGACGTACTCCGCCAATCCATCGCGACGGTCGTCGTAGTGCGCCCGAAACCGAGCGTCCGTCGTGTACATCTCCGCGATACCGGCGTGCATGTCCGGCGTACACGGGTAGTACCAACGGTCGATGTGCAGCCGAGCCCTCTCGGCCAAAGCCACCGCATCGGCATCGTCGGCCGGCACACCGTCGTCCAGGGCCCGGGCGAAGGCCGACTCGATCGACTCGAGCTCGGCATGGATCTTCGCCCAGTCGTCGGGGCCGTACGACGAGGTACGGCGAGACGACTCTTTGAACGCATCCGTGTCGCCCCATCGAGCCTCGGCCTCGGCCTGCAGCTCGGGGTGTGGCTGTGAGGTCATGTCATCCTCCGGGTCTGTGTGGTTCGACGCGTTCCCCATGGAACGCTCGACCAGTCTCGGCCCTCACGTCGCGTGAGGTTCAAGACCCTCCGTCTGGCGACCCCCTGCCGGTGCTGACCTAGCCCGTGGGTCAGCCCCCGCGAGCGATCGCGAGGTAGCGCCGCAGCCTGTCCGACGTGGCGGACTGGTCCATCTCCCACTCCGCCTCGGCTTCCGTCAGGATCGAGTCGGCACGCACGGTATCGCCGAGGAAGAGCCACGCCTCTCCGAGCTGGAGCCGCGCCATCATCCGGAGGCGATGTCCTTCGGGGAGGGCCGCCCGGGCGGCCCGCTCGCCCTCGGTGAGCAGGGCGAGCCCGTCGTCGTTTCGTTCCAGCTCCACGTATCTACGGCCGAGCTTCTGCATCTGCGTAGCGGTCTCTCGGTGGTCGCTCCCCAACGACGAGCGAAGGATCGCGAGCGAGTTCTCGAGCGCGTTCGTGGACTGGTCGATCTCTCCAGCGTCGGTCAGCGCGTCGCCCAGGTACGACCACGCCACCCCGGTCCGCGGATGATCCGGGCCGTAGTTCGCTCGAGCCAGTGAGACTCCGCGTTCGAGCACAACGACCGCTTCCGCCGGGTCACCCGCGGAACGAAGCGTCGCGCCGAGCTGCGACACGGGGTCGATGAGGTCGGGATGGTCGAGCCCCACCCGCGATTCGATCGCGGCCACCGCATCCCGAAGAAGTCCGACCGGTTCGGCGAAGTGCGCGGCCTGATCCACGTTCGGCGGCCTCGGCAGGTTCCGAAGCACGTTGGCGAGCTGAACGGTTGCACGTGAGGTGCTCGAATGATCCGCCCCGAAGATCAACTGAGCGCTCTCCACGAGTTCGCGGAGCTCTTGGGCCAACTCCGGCGTGTAGCCCGAATAGGCGCGCAGGTTCGCTCGGTTCGACCGCGCCGACCACACGCGAGCATGATTCGGCCCGAGCGCTGCCTCGAGGGCCTGCGCCGACGCATCCATATACTCGGTCGCTTCCTCGATGCGCCCCTGCTGAGCAAGATTGGCGGCCAGGTTATTCGCGGTCACCCCGTACGCGCGTTCGTCCCGCTGCCCCTGTCCGGCCCGCAGGTCGAGAGACTCCCGCAGGGCAGCTTCAGCTTCTTCGGCCCGGGCGAGATCACCGAGCACACCGCCCAAGTCGCTCAGCGTCCGCGCGAGCGTCGGCGTGCCGACCTCTCCCAACTCGCGGAGCGCAGACGCCGAGGTCTCCAGCAGCGCGACCGCCTCCTCGTGGTTCCCTCGCTGTCGTTCGATCCAGCCCAAGAGCGTCCGCGTCCGGGCCGCGTCCAAGCTCTCGGCCCCCAGTATTTCCTCGCGCCAGGCCAGGGCTTCGCGCGCGTACGGAGCGGCCTCCGCCGGAAGCCCCAACCGCTCGTAGCCGTCCGCCAGGACGTGTCTCATCTCGGCCAAGAGCTCCGGTCGGTCCCCGTATCCCGCGAGGGACGCAGCCTGGGCGTCGAGGAGTGCCCGAGCGGCGACTTCGTCCCCCTCGCCGGCAGAAGAGCCGACCGCCCCGAACGTCTCCATCAAGAAGCTCTGCACCGCCAGGGCCTTGTCGCGTTCGGCGGTCACCCGTTCCGACTCGGCTCGTACGCGCTGGTTCTGCACCGTTGTCCATCCGGCCGCAGCCACTAACGACACCCCCGCCAACACCGCCGCGACGACGGCCGGGGTGTTTCTCCGCACGAACTTCCCCGCTCGGTAGCCGAACGTGTCGGGCCGCGCCCGAACGGGGCGGCCGTCGAGATGACGCTGGATGTCCTCGGAGAGCGCGCTCGCGGACGGATACCGTCGCTCTGGTTCGGTCCGCAGCGCCTTGAGGATGATGTTATCGAGGTCTCCCGCGAGCCGCCTGCGGAGCCGCCTCGACTCGGCGGGCTCGAGCGTCGACGCGCCTTCGACAGTCGATGACTCGCGCGTCCCCACACGGTCGCTGGGCCGACGCAGCTGTCCGTCGCGGATCTTTTGCTCGAGCTCACCCTTCGCCGCCCCGGTCCCGGAGAAGGGGTGGTAGCCACTCAGGAGCTCGTAGGCGATCACGCCCAAGGAATAGACGTCCGAGGCCGTGGTGACCGGCCGGCCGTCGAGTTGCTCCGGAGAGGCGTATTCGGGCGTGAGCATCCGGGCCTCTGTTCGCGTCGGGGCTGTTCCTCCATCGTCGGAGCTGAGGATCTTCCCGACGCCGAAGTCCAGCAACTTCACCGCTCCGTCCTCGGTGACGAGCACGTTGGACGGCTTGAGATCGCGATGCAGGATCAGGTTCTGATGCGCGTGTTGGACCGCGGAGCAGATCTCCTGGACCAATCGAAGCCGGTCTTCGACGGATGCCGATTCGCGATCGCACCACGTGTCGACGCGCAGCCCGTCGACGAACTCCATGACCAGGTACGGCCGTCCGTCGTCGTGCATCCCGGCACCGAGGAGTCGGGCGATTCCGGCGTGGTCCAGACCGGCCAAGATCCTCCGCTCGACACCGAAGCGATCGAGCACGGCCTGACTGTCCATGCCGCGGCGCACCAGTTTGAGGGCTACCGCGCGTTCGAAGCCCTCGCCCTCCTGGACAGCGAGATGCACCTCCCCCATGCCTCCGGCACCCAGAGGCCGCACGATGCGATACGGCCCGATGTGGGTGGGACGCACGTCCTCGTGGATCGCATCGTCCGCGACCCGTGCGATGGGCTCGTCCAGGAAGGGCGCCTCGTCGAGCAGGCTCGCGACCAGGGACGCGGCCTCTGCCCTCAGCTCCGGTTCACCGGCGCACGCCTCGTCCAGGTAGGTCTGGCGAGCGTCCGGAGAGAGGTCGGCCGCCTTCGCGCAGATCTCCTCCAATCGAGCCCAGGTCTCGCGCTTCACGCCGAACCCGGCTGAGGGGTGTCGGAGAGCTCACGCCGTAGCCAGGCCCGGGCCAGATCCCACGACCGCCGTACGGTCATGACGGAAGTCCCGAGGACCTCGGCGATCTCCTTGTGCGACATCCCGCCGAAGTAGCGGTACGTGACGACCCGGGCGCCTCGCTCGTTGAAGTCCGCGAGTCGCGTCAGCGCATCGTCCAGATCGATCAGAGCCTCGTCTTGGCCCCCGGCCAGCAATTCGTCGACGTGGTCCAGCGATTCGGGTACGACCCCGTGGCCGCGCTTTTCCGCGTTCCGCGCCCGGGCGTACGAGATGAGAATCCGACGCATCGACTCCGCGGCTACCGCGAAGAAGTGGCTCCGGTTCTGCCACTCCACCTGCGTCTGGTCCACCAGCTTCATGTACGCCTCGTGCACCAGTGCCGTGGCGCTCAGCGTGTGTCCCTCGGACTCGAACCGGAGCTTGCTTCGCGCGAGTGCACGCAACTCGTCGTACACGAGCGGCAAGAGCTCGTCGACCGCGGTGCGATTTCCCGCACTCGCTTCGTGCAGCAGGCGGGTCACGTCGGTGGAGGGTGCCGTCATTCAGCTCTCGGGAGGGGGCCTGTTCCATAGTACATGAGGTGTCACGGGATAGGAAAACCTGTGAACACCTTCCTGCGGATCCTGCGCGTACTGAGCAGAGGCCCGAGTCAGGGCCCGAGCACACGAGCAGGAGAATCCCCCCATGAACCATCGTCGCTCCTTCGGGCGTTCAGCCCTGGTCTTCCTCCTCGGCGCATCCTTGTGGATGGCGTCGTGTGGCGGTGAGACCGTCACCCCCACCGACCCGACCGACCCACCGCCGCCTCCCGCTAACCAGGCTCCCGTGGCCGCCGTGAGCGGTGATCAGGTCGTCAGCGCCGGCTTCGCCGCGACCGTCGAGGGTTCCGGCACCGACGCGGATGGGGACGCCGTCACACTCACCTGGTCCATCGCATCGGCTCCCGCGGGCAGTTCGGCCGCGTTGAGTACGACGGACACCGAGACCGTGTCGATCACACCGGACGTCGCGGGCGCGTACACGCTCCAACTCGTCGCGAACGACGGCGAAGACGATAGTGCCGCCCAGACGGTCACCATCACGGCCGAGGACAACACAGCCTCACTGTTGGTCACGGCAGCCGGGGGCGGCACGGTCACCTCGGTCGACGGCCTTTTCACCCTCGAGATTCCGGCGGGCGCCCTCGCGGAGGACACCGAGATCTCGATGACCCCGTTGCTCGCGAGCCAGATGCCGGAGGCGTGGGAGGAGTTCGATCCAGCCAGGACGACCGTGTACGAGATGCAGCCGGACGGCCTGCAGTTCTCGACGCCGGCCGTGGCGAGTCTCACGATGCCATACGACGGCAACCCGGGCGAGGAGCATCTCGTCGGCATTCCGTTGATGATCAGTCTCTCCGGTACGGACGCCGCATTCTTGGAGAATGCCGAGGGCGACCTGGACCTCGACACGGGCGACTCGGAGTGGCGCGGGGATATCTCGCACTTCTCCCGGGTCGGGTACGGCTACGTCGCGGGAGTCCCGGCCCTGACCGGCCAAATCACGAACTTGCCCACGAGTGTGCAGCAAGACACGGACTTCCCCGTGAACGTGTCGTTCGGCACCTACGGTTTCGGAGTAGCGTGGGACTTCGCGCAGCCGACGATCATCGATCTCTCGGGACCGTGGATCGCCCCGGTTGGCGCGCTGACAGGCCCGATGGTGCAGAACGCCGAGACCAAGAGGTGGTCGCTCGAGCACCCGTACCGGTGCGAGGTCGACAACGATCAAGTCCTGTCGGGGGTGTACTCATCCGAGATCCGGACGACGCTCGACCCGAAGAGCGTCACGCTTCAGGAAGGCGCGACGTTCGATCAGATCTTCGAGGAAACGGTGATGGGGATCGCCGTGACGTTGTCCCAGAACGTCCTCTGCACGGCGCCGCCTCCGCCCCCACCCCCGGGCTGGGTCGACCTGGTCCTCGCGTCGAGCCTCGAATCACTCTTCATCGCGCCGGTTACCTCCATGGCGCTGATCTCGGCACTCGGCAACGTCTTCATCCACAGCAATACGGGTGCCCCCGTGGCCCCCGTCGCGGTACCCGCCGCAGTGACCGGACAAGCCGTCTACGCGGCCGCGGGCGCCATCGCCGCGAACGGAATCGGGCCCTTGGTCGCCGCGGGTCAGGAGGGGACGTACGTGCGAACGGCCGCAGAGGCCGTCATGCAAGTCGCGCGGGCCGGCCGGGCACTCGACTGTTTCATGCAGGACCTCATTTCCTCCTTGGTCTGGGCATGCGCCGGCTTCGAGAACCGTGAGGTGGTCTTCTTGGAGTCGACGGGAGGAGGCACACCGACGGTCAACACGACGCTCACCAACGCCTTTGCCGGTGTCTTCGGGACCAATCGGCCGGTATCCGTGTGGTTCGGCCCGAACGGCTTCACCGAGTCGAGCCCGATGCTCGTGGCCACGATCACGGACGATGGTTCTGACGGACATCTGTGGATCGCCACCCTGTCCGGCGGGACGGTGCAGCTGACGCAGGTCCCCAACATCAGCTGGCCGGAAATGCGGAAGGTCCGATGCGCTGTCGGCCTGACGATGTGTGCGCTCAGCGCCTTCGGGAACCTCACGGGCGGAATCGGGAACATATTCCCCTTCAAGTGGGACGGAACCACGGCGACCGCTCTCTTCGGTGGACCGTTCCTGTCCATCGGGAAGATCATCGGGGTCGACGTCCAGGCGTCGAATGGCAACGCCCTGATCGTCACAGCGGACTACTCGGGGAATGGCTTCAACCACGTCGTCCGCGTCGAGGAGTGGGTCCCAGCGGGCGACTCGTGGACCTTCGAGAGAGTCGCCGGAGTCGTCCTGCCCCCGGCGTGTAAGAACCCTACGGTCGCGTTGATCCGACCGTTCGTACCGGGCCTCAACGAACTTCTCGTGGCCTGTTCAGGCGACGGATCCACCACAGGCCGGATCATCTCCGTCACCTACGAGCTGCAGGATCTGTAGGGGTCCGAGCCACGCGGTTCAAGAAGGCGAAGCGACGCAGGGGGTCCGCCACCAGGCGGGCCCCCTGCAGTGCTTCGACACCACCGTCACCGAGTAGCGCCCACCCTTCCGCTCGCGTATAACCGACAGGGCCGAACCCACCCGTCTCCGCGGGGGCCTATGCGCCGCGCTTCACTCGTCGACCTGGCTCATTCGTCGCGGCTCCTTGCGATGGCCACGGCCTTCATGGCCGGCGCCCTCGGCCCGACGGTCTTGGCGGCCCAGAGCTTCGACCGCGGGCCGTATGTGCCTGGAGTCCGCCTGTCGATCGGACTCGATCGTCACGACATCGTCGGCTCCACAGGGCCCCAGATCTCCCGCCAACTCCAGACGTCTGTAGGTCCGGCCGGCCTCCGAACGACGACCTTCTTCACGTGGAGCTACGACGCCGAGCGGATCCCTCGGGCGAACGGGACCCTGTCCGACCAGTGCAGATTCACCGACTTCGAACTGATTGTCGAGTTCACCTTGGAGTACCCTCAGTGGGCGGCCCCCGACGACGTCGACCCCGCGGTCGTCGACGCGTGGGAGGCGTTCACGAGTCAGATGGAGCGTCAGTGGGTGCTCACCCGTGACGACGTCCTCGATCGCGGCGCCGAAGCCGTCCGCAGATCGCGAGGGTACGAAGACCACTGCCCCCTCCTCGCCCAACGGTATCACGACGTCGTCATCGACCTCATGGATCGTGAGCGCCCGCTGCCCGGTAGCGATGTCGTAGAACAGACGGCGTATCGTTGGCCGCCCACCGGTCACGAAGACGTGATGGACGCGACCCCCGGGGCGACCGACACGCCCGAGCCGACGGCAGCTCCCGCACGGGACGTACGGCCGACCTTCCGCACCGCGGGTTCCGTTCGGCCCGGTCGGCCCCGCCCCCTCACGCCGCCCGCGGCCGATCTCGACTTCGCCGTTCAGACCGACCTCCGGGGCACCCTGCCCACAGGCTTCGTGGCCGGCCTCCATCACCAGGGTGAACTCCAGTACCTCAACGTCTTCGGAACGCACTCCGAAACCGGCGAAGTGCTCACGATCGAGACCCCTCTCGCCATCCCGTCTTTCACCGAGGTCCTGCTGTCTACCCTGGCCGACGCCATGGCACGCGCCGGCATTCTGAGCCTCGACGCTCCGGTCGAGACCTATATGGACGACCTCTCACCGAGGCTGGGCACGGTCACGGTGAGGCAGCTCCTCGCACACGAAAGCGGGCTCGACAACGCCTCGCCGCGTGACAGTACGATGGCGTGGGACGCGGTCATGGACGCTCTCGACGACCGGGCGCTCTTTACCGATCCGGGCGTCCTGCCATCCTACTCCCGCTACTCCCTCGCGCTCGCGACGCGCGTGATCGAGCGGGTGGCAGGCACTTCGCTCGAGGACGCGCTCCAACGAACCCTGCTGGACCCACTCGGCATGGTCCACACCTCCTTCGGCCCACGAGACGCCGAAGAGGTGACGAACGGTCTGCCTATCGCGTCGACGAGTGCGGCGGACCTGCTTCGGTTCTGGTACGCGTGGCTGGACGGCAATATCAGCGGGGCGGGAATGGAGACGCTGCCCAGCTCGGCCGAGCTCACACTTTCCCCCGAGGGGCGGGCCTACCGAGGGGGGCTGTGGATCGATCGCCCGGGTGCGGAACCGCGACTCAGCCTCGTCTGTGGGACGGCGGTGGCCGACGCCATCGTCCAGGTCTACCCGCTGACGGGCACGATCTTCATGGCCATCGGCCTCGATGGTTGGCCAAGGCACACGGGTACGTTCCTGCTGGATGCCGTCGGGCGGATGCTCCGCATCGACAACGAGGTCTTCGGCCCCGTCCGGATCGACGGCGTAGCCGGCTTCGGTCGTCGTCCTCGCCCCTGCTCCGGCCTCCGGACCACCCGCACTTACCGACCGGTCGACTTCGGCCCGCGGGCCGAGACAGGCGACTGGGCGGGACGATACGTGAACGGAGAGTGGTTCTTCGCACTGGAGGACGATGCGGGTGTCCTGACGTCGCCACGGCCACCCGAAGCGGGACTCCCGTGGCGAATCCACCACTTCGAAGGAGAGACTCACTTCGCGAGTCTCGACCCGACGGAGCGTGAGGGAGTCGGCTTCCCGTTCCGCCTA
Source organism: Gemmatimonadota bacterium (assembly GCA_039030015.1). Lineage (GTDB taxonomy): Bacteria > Gemmatimonadota > Gemmatimonadetes > Longimicrobiales > Gaopeijiaceae > UBA2589. The sequence goes on from JBCCEZ010000019.1 coordinate 69,801, forward strand.
TTCGTCGGTCCCGACGGCAAGCGATACCTCATGCTCGAAGACCGCGCTTACGTGCACGAGGACGATCGAAGACGCTGAGCTTCACATAATCTAAGGCTATGGGAATGAGAACTTCCCATACTTTGACCTAATACGTGAGCCACGTGAGATTCCCGGTTCGACACGAGACCCACCGGGACCACGAGGCCGTACACGATGTCCGAAACCGCGAGCGGGGGCGGCTGCCCCTTTCACCATCAAGCTGCCGGCACCACGAACCGAGACTGGTGGCCGAACCAGCTGAAGCTGGGGATTCTCCACCAGAACTCCCCGCTCTCGGACCCGATGGGCGCCGACTTCCAATACGCCGAGGCGTTCTCGTCGTTGGACCTCGCCGCGGTGAAGTCGGACATCGTCGGGATCATGACGACGTCCCAGGACTGGTGGCCCGCCGACTACGGCCACTACGGACCGCTGTTCATCCGCATGGCATGGCACAGCGCCGGCACCTACCGGATCGGCGACGGGCGGGGAGGTGCGTCATCGGGCACGCAGCGCTTCGCTCCACTCAACAGCTGGCCCGACAACGGCAACCTCGACAAGGCGCGTCGCCTCCTCTGGCCCGTGAAGCAGAAGTATGGCCGGGCCCTGTCTTGGGCCGACCTGATGATCTTGGCCGGGAATTGCGCGCTCGAATCGATGGGTTTCGCGACCTTCGGATTCGGTGGCGGCCGTGAGGACGTCTGGGAGC
>JBCCEZ010000020.1:0-69790 GCA_039030015.1 Gemmatimonadota bacterium
AACGCAGACGAATTTATTGGTGTGTTGCGTGGCGAGCAAAAGGTCAAAGACACGAAGCCCCTACTTCACCTCGAGGCGGATCGTCTCGCGCCCGTCGAGACCCGGCATGCGAAGGTCGACCACCGCGGCGTCCAAGGCGTCTGGGGCTGTAGCGACGTCGAGGGCATCCGACCCGCTGGCCGCGGTTTCCACGATGAAGCCGGCCGATTCGAGGGTGCGCCGTGCGATGGCGCGCACCGGAGCATCATCGTCTACGACCAGCACTCGCCCGGCGCCCCGATTGGGGCCTCGAGCTTCCGGCTCGGTGTGGGTCGGGCCATGCGCCCTGCGCAGGTACAACGAGAACTCGGCGCCCCGGTCGGCCGTGTTTCGTGCGATCACGTGGCCCCCGTGCCGACGAACGGCGCCGAGGGTGGCCGAAAGGCCGAGCCCTCGCCCGGATCCCTTCGTGGTGAAGAAGGGATCGAAGATTCGGCTCCCGTCCCCGTCGGGGATGCCCGGGCCTTCGTCCGTCACGACGACCCGCGCGTAGGGGCCCGTCGATTCGTCGGGGCCTGGGACCGCCGGGTCCAGCGTCAGGTGGACCGTGCCGTCGGGTTGCGACTCGACGGCCTCGGCGGCGTTGAGCAAGAGGTTCAAGAGCGCCTGTTGGACCTGAGCCCGGTCACCCGTGATCCACGTGGGTGTACCCGGCGCCTCCCAGGCGATCGTGCAGGGCTTCGGCACGGTGCGCAGGACGAGCTGTCGTGTCTCGGTGACTTCTTGGGCGAGGTCGAAGACTTCGTCGGCCGGGCCGCCCTTGCCCGCGAATGCGGTGAGCTGGCGTGTGAGGAGTCGGGCGCGCTGCGCCGCGTCCATCACTTCGCCCAGGCGTTCGCGCCGCTCGTCCGTGACCTCGTCGTCCATCAGCATGTCGACGTTGCCCATGATGGGCACCAGGAGGTTGTTCAGATCGTGGGCGACTCCGCCGGCAAGGCGGCCGAGGCTTTGGAGTTTCTCGTTGGTGATTTCCCGTTCTTGAAGTCGGGACCGCTCCTCCATCTCACGCTCGAGCGCCGCTTGAGCGGCGAGCTGCTCGGCTCGAAGCGACTCGATTCTCCGTCGATGCACGCGGCGGTTGAGCCACACCGCGGAGAACACCGCCACGACGGCCATCGTGACGAGCCAAGCGGAGATCCATTCGTCGGTCCAGCCCTGGGAGATCGCGACGGACAGAATACTGACGGTCTGAAGCACGACCGTGGCCACGAACCACCCGAGAGGGAGGTCGACGAGCGCCAGCACGACGATCGTCAGCAGGGCGGGGGTGATGTCCAGCGGTTCCCGCAGTCTCTGAACCAGGATCAGCTGGCTGAGGTTGACGCCCAACACGTACAACGGAGCCAGAACGCCTTGCGCGCTCTTCGACCAGGTAGACTGCGCCCGGGTCGCCCACGCAAAGGCGAACCCGGCGACCGCGAGAACCAGGTGAGACGCGCGGATCCACGGGTCGTACGCGCCCCCGACGGAGTCGAGAAAGACCGTGGGAGCCAAGAAGACGAAGCCCGCCAAGAACGACGTCCGGCTGAAGGCTCGGAGCGAAGTTTCCTGCGCCTCGGACCGTACTTGTTCGTGAAAGGCCTCAAGATCGAGGACCCGGTTCGGCTTCGACACCACCTGAACGACCTTGGGGGGACATCGCGGCGGCTCAGAATAGATCCCGAGAAATCGAGAAGCGAGCAGGCGGGCACCCGGGCTCGCCTCGCCGCCTCATGACACTGGGCCGGCTCCGCGGATGGGCCGCGGAGAATTGGGCGCTGGGGGCGTTCGTTCCCGTTCTCGCCCTCCTCGGCTTCGACGTGGTCCGACGGTGGGCTGCGATGTGGGAATGGCACGGGTTGGCGGCCGTGACCGTGACGCTGGTGACGATCGGAGGTGGCGTACTCCTCGGGCACCACCTCCTTGGCCGGATTCGCTGGAACGTGCGGGTGCGACTCCCCGGCCGCCCGCCTCCGGCGACGTGGCGAGAGATCGTCGAGTCCAACGTCCCGCTCGCCACGCGTCTGACTCCGGAGACCTTCGAGCGGCTGCTCGGCTTGATGCAGGTCTTCCTTCGCAAGAAGCGCTTCGAGGGCGCGGGCGGACTCGACATCACGGAGGAAATCCGCGTCACGATCGCCGCCCACGCCTGCCTTCTCCTGCTTCACCTCGAGGTGGGCGTCTACCCAGGGCTACACACCATCATCGTGTACCCGGCCGCCTTCGAGACGGGGCGGAATGCCAGGAAGGGACGGGGGCGCGTGGCCACCCTCGGTGAGTCGTGGAGCAACGGCGTGGTCGTGCTCTCGTGGGACAGCGTGCTTCACGGAGCTTTTGACCCGAAGGACGGTAGAAACGTGGCCATTCACGAGTTCGCGCATCAGCTCGATCAGGCGGATGGTGAAGCCGACGGAACACCGATCGGATTGAGGCCGACGACGGTGGCGGTGTGGGCGGATGTGATCGACCGGCGCTATCGGCTCCTCCGTCGCGCGAAGCGTAAGGGACGTCGTACCGTGATGAACCACTACGGGGCGACGAACCGAGCAGAATTTTTTGCGGTGGCGACCGAGGCCTTCTTCGAGAAGCCCCGGCAGCTCGAGAAGAAGAAGACGGACCTGTACCAGGCGCTCGTCGGATTCTATGGGTGGGATCCGATCGAGGAGCTTCGTCGACGCGGATCGGACGGTGCGCGCCCTACGACGGAGGGAGCCTCGTAGCACGAGGAGAGGGAGATGGATATCAAACGAACAGTCGGCATCGCGCTCGGGATCGCGACGGTGATGGCAGCGACCGCCGGCGACGTGGCGGGTCAGGACGACGGGGCGGCGATCGAGGCGATTCTCGACTACTCGCTCGTCGACAACATCCTCGGCGGCCAATCGGCGGCCTTCTTGATGGCCTTGTCCGAGGTTGTCGGGCCGAGTGTCGACCTCGAGGCCGCAGGTGTTGCGACGGTCGTGGCGGAAGAGTTCGCCCCGGAGCGCATGCGGGACGATGTGGTGGGAGCGATGCTTCAGTCCGCACTCCCGGTGGTCGTTGGCGAGGTATCGGAGATGCTCCGCGACGGTGCGATCGGACAGGTCAGCAGTCTCCTCGCGGAGTACGAGCCGCCCGAGTCGTTGGAGGCGTTCGTCGACGGCCTCCAACGCGAGGGCCCGCCTCGGGAGCGCGTCGAACTGATCGCCAGTCTTGCGGACGCCCAGCAGGCGGCGGGCTTCTACCTCTTGCTGGACGAACGAGCCCGCGAGAGTGCGCACGAGGTCGCCGCTGCGCTCACAGGGGGAGGCAGCCCCGAGTACGAGCCGTTGGACGAGGCGGTGGAGATGGAGCAACTCCAGCGCGGATTCCAATTCGCGATCGTCTCATTCCTTCACCGATACCGGCCCGTGGACGACGAACTCGTGGCATCCGCGACCGCCGAGTACGAGACGGCTCCCGGGCAGTGGTACGTCGAGAACTACTCGCTTGCCCTCGCCGAATCGATTCGACTCGCCGCGTTGAGGGTGGTCGAGCGCGTGCAGTAGCCCTGTGGACCCCTCGCCGATCATCCCCGACGAGGTGCTCGAAGCCGCCATCGGCGGGTACCCGCTCTACCCGTACGGGACACACGGCCTCGGTCACTGGGCGCGCGTACTCGAGAACGGGATGCGACTGGCCCCGTTGACCGGAGCCGATCCGGTGGTGGTCGCTCTGTTTGCCGTGCTGCACGACTGCCGGAGGCACAACGAGGGCACCGACCCGGGCCATGGGCGCCGCGGTGCCGAGGTCGTGGATCAGCTTGAAGGGCGAATAGCGGCGCTGTCCCCGCAGGGGAGCGCACTACTTCGCTTCGCCTGTGCGCATCACACCGACGGAACCGTACACGACGACCCCACCCTGGGGACGTGTTGGGACGCCGATCGACTGGATCTTGGGCGGGTTGGCATCCGGCCCCGGCCCGGGTTGCTGTGCACCGCGGCGGCGAGAGACGAGGAGGTCATCCGTTGGGCGACCGAGCGCGCTCGTCATGCGGCTGAACCGGCGTTCGTGGAGGAGTACTGGAGCGGTTTTGTCGCAGCAGATCGGGCCGGCGGGCCCGAATCGAGGTAGCGCGCCCCCGACGCGAAGCTTCGCATCGGGTGCGCTCGCGACTCAGCCTGCGTTGTAGTAGAACCGCTCCTCGATGATCTGTCCGTCCTTCCACGTGCGGGCGGCCACCTGTTCCAGCTTCGTGCGGGTGCCGTCCTTGAAGGTGACGTCCATCCACCACTCGCTGTAGGAGCGATCACCGGTGACCGCGGACCCGACCACACCCGCGCCGTGGAATTCCTCCAAAGACGAGAAGAAGTCGATCTCACGTTGACGGTTGGCGTCTTTCCCGACGATTGGATCCGCGCTGTTCTCGCGCATGATGCAGTCGTCGGCGTAGAACTGTTCAAAGGCCTCCAGGGCTTGGCCCCCGAGAACCATCTGATTCAGCTCTCGGTCCAGGGCGGCGATATCGTGCATGAAGATCTCCTTAGATTTAAAAGATGACGCGTCAGGTATTATCGACGAGAACATCCGACCCGTCCAGGGGTTTCACGCCATGAACCCCAATAGGAGGCCCGGATGATTGCCGAACTGACCACTCTGGTGGGACCGCTCGCGACCTGGGTCCTTGTGCTGGGCATTCTTCCGGCGACTGGGCTCTTTGCCGGGATGTGGACGCTGGGGCGACTCACCGACTGGAGTACGCAACGCGCCCTCGCGCGGCGGACCCCATCCCTCCCGCGTTCGGAATAACACGCGGCATCACCGCCCTCTGGGCCCCGGAGGTCAGTCCGGGAGTCGCGGCATGACCTACGAGCCGCCGGACGCCTCGTTCTGAGTAGCCACGATCAATCGCACGGCCTCGTTGGTCATCCGAAACACCTCTGCAGCTCGAGTCTGCTCGGTCACGGCCCCTGCGACCACGAGGTCGAGTTCCGGCACGTAGACGGCTCGCGTGCCCCAGAAGCCGCTGTGCCCGAAGCCTGCAAAGCCCTCGACGTCACGGACGAAGACCCCCATCCGGTAGTCTGAGGACGCCGGGGATACCGGTGAGGTGAGGAGGGTGTCCAACGTCGCCGAGGTGGAGAAGACAGAGCCGTTGAAGAGGGCGTGCCAGAAGCGTCCCAGATCGCGGGAGCTCGTCACGAGCCCGCCACCGCCGTACGAATCGAGCGAGGGGTCCCAGGCGTGAGTGTCCGTCCCCCCGAGGTACTGGTGCGCTCGAGATCCGCCCGAGGCCGGCGCATCCTCCATGAGCTCCCACCACGTGGCGTCCAGCCCGAGGCGCTCGAAGCCGAGGAGGGTGCGGACGGCGGGCCCCAGCGGCTCCCCCGTGACGCGCTCGATCACCTGGCCGAGGATGATGTACCCCGTGTCCGAGTAGGAGTACGCCTCACCGCTCGGTCCGAGCGGGTCCCCCCACGCCACAGCCCCGTTCAGCTGCTCGTCCCGCGTCCAACGATGCTCCGGGTCCGCCGTAACCGCCTGCAAGTACTCTGGGGCGGACCCGTGGTCGATCAATCCGCCGGTGTGGGAGAGGAGATGGCGGAGCGAGATCTGGCCGAGCTCATACCCGTCCCCGGAGAGGAGGGAGGCTTGCTCGTCGTCGAGAAAGGAGACGATCGGTGCGTCGAGCTCCAGGCGACCGTCTTCCCACAACCTCAAGACTGCGGCGGCCACGTACGTCTTCGTATTGCTGGCGTTGCGGACCGTCTGGTCGGCGGACAGCGGGGTGCCCGACGCGAGGTCGCTCACCCCGGCCGCCCCGGCCCACTCGAGACTCAAGGCTGGGGAGTAGGCGTAGAGAAGCGCCCCGGGGATCTCCGGGTCGAAGGCGACGGAGGCGACCAGCGCGTCCAGGCCGTCGGTCGGGTCCGGAGCGGATTCAGGAGCTCCGGCACAGGCCGTGACGGCGAGCAGGCCGGATGTGATCAGGGCGTGACGCATGCGGGGGCGGGACGAAGGAGTGGAGCGCCCCCACCCTCGCATACCATCCTTCCTACGACAATGCCCGAGCACAGGAGAGCCACGTGAGCGATGGGAACGATCTGCAGGAGCTTCGTGCGGAGTTCGGTCGCATCGATATCTACGTCTTCGACCAGCTCCTCCGAGGCCACCTGGGGACCGAGGATCGCGTTCTCGATGCGGGTTGTGGCGGCGGGAGGAACTCGGTCTACCTGATGCGCCGAGGGGCGGAGGTCTTCGGGGTGGATGTCGACCCCGAGCAGATCCAGCGGATCCGTCGCCTGAAGGCCCACGTCGCACCGGGCTTGCCCGACGAAAACTTCCTCGTCTCCGACCTGGCCTCACTCGTCTTTCCGGACGGCTTCTTCGACGCGGTCGTGTGCAGCGCGGTCCTCCACTTCGCTGCCGACGAAACGGCGTTCGAGTCGATGGTCGCCGAGATGTTTCGGGTTCTCCGGCCAGGCGGGCTCTTCTTCGCGCGCCTCGCGTCGACGATCGGCTTGGAGGGAGGGGCGGTCCCGCTCGATGGTCGGTGGCACCAACTCCCTGACGGCAGCGAGAGATTCCTCGTAGACGAGGCGTACCTCCTTCGGACCACGGCCGAGCTGGGCGCCGAATGGGTGGATCCCCTCAAGACGACCGTCGTGCAGGGGATGCGGTCCATGACGACGTGGGTCCTACGGAAGTGAGTCGCTCCGTCGCTCTCGGACGTAGAGGAAGAGCGGGAGTGCGCACGACAGCCCGACCGCGAGATTGAGCATGACGTAGGCCCACCACCGAGACATGCCATGCCGCTTGGCCTCGCCGTAGGACCAGATCCAGAAGGCCACGGATGTGATCAAGAGGTCCGACGTAAACCCTGCCGCCGGATTCGTCGCGAACAGCTGTTCGACGAACGCAGCGAGACTCGGGTCGGCGCTCATGAAGTGGCGAGTGAAGAAGACGTACGGGACCACGGTCCCGGCGACGGCGAGGAGGAGGTATGCGTTCTTCATGGAGCAGCGGTGTGGAGGGTCGACAACCGTCGCGAGGACCGTAACCTCCGGCACGTCGTGGATCGATTACCTCGCACGTAATGGAGGTGCGAGGCCGAGCGACTGAAGCTTGGTCGACGAGCGCGTGAGGAGTGGAGCAGACATGAGCGACCGAAACCCCGTGGGACGCGACGATCCGGGCGTCATGATCCGCCATTGGCGGATTGCACGTGGACTGAGCCAGATGGCCCTCGCGCTCGACGTGGGCGTCTCCGCTCGCCACATGAGCTTCGTGGAGACGGGCCGATCGCGACCGAGTCGCGACCTCGTCATCCGGCTGGCGCAGGCGTTGCAGATCCCGAGCCGCGAGGAGAACGCCCTCCTCGAACGATCCGGCTATGCGCGACGCCACGCGGAGACAGATCTCGGGGCCCCCGAGATGACGCAGGTTCGAAAGACACTCCGCTTCCTGCTCGACCGACACGAACCCAACAGTGCCCTCGTCTTCGATCGGCACTGGAACATCGTTATGAGCAATCGAGCCCATCGGTCTACCCTCGCGTTCCTGACCGACGGTCGCTCGCTCCCCGAAGACATCGAGCAGAATCTGATCCGGCTCACCTTCCACCCCGAAGGGCTGCGTCCCTTCATCGCCAACTGGGGCGTCGTCGGGCCCGCCCTCTTGATGCGCCTGAGTCGAGAGTCCGCCGCTGCGCCCAGCGACGAGGGGTTGGCCGACCTGATCGAAGAGGTGGCCCGATACGCACCGATGCCCGCCGCGCGTTCCCCGGAGCTCGGAAACGCGCCGTTGCTCCCGATCCACTTTCGCAAAGACGGTGTCGAGCTCAGGCTGTTCAGCGTCCTCTCGACCATCGGGTCGGCGATCGATGTGGGGCTGCAAGAGTTGATGATCGAGACGTTCTTTCCCGCGGATGCAACGAGCGAAGCCTTTGTGGCGCAGCTGTGGGAGGGGGCGTGAGCGATGTGACCGCGCACCGCGACTGGCTTCTCTCGTACATCTCCGTGCCTCCCGGGGGTGCCGTCGTCGACCTCGGGTCTGGGGATGGAAGCGATTTGAGGGCGCTGGCCGAGCAATTCGCCGATCCGGACGCCCGTTTCCTCGGCGTCGACGCCTCCGAATCGAAGATCGATTCGGCCCGCGCGGCGACGTCGGACGGTCGTATCACCTTCCGGCACGACCGAATCGGAGAGACCTTGCCGTTCGACGATGGGGCCTTCGACGTCGCACTGACCCAAGAGCTACTGGAGTGCCTTCCGAAGGTGGACGCCTTCGTCGAAGAGCTCGGGCGCGTCATGGGACCCGGCGGCCTCCTCGTCGCATCGCACTACGATTGGGACACCCAGGTCTTTTCGGGGTCGAATCGGGCCCTGACTCGGCGCATGATCCAGGGCTGGGCGGACTGGGAGCAGTCGTGGATGGAGCACGCCGACCCGTGGATGGGGCGACGGCTGTGGGGCCACCTCCAGGGGTCCCGACTGTTCGACGGAGCCGTCCACGTCCGAGCCATGACGAACACCGTCTTCGCGGAGCCGTGGCACGGGTTCCGGTTGGCGCAGGGGTTCCGCGGATTGGTCAAGCGGGGCGTCGTATCGGCGGGAGAGTACGAGACGTTCGTGACGGAGCTGCGTAATCTCTCGGAGCAGGGACGGTACTTTTGGAGTGTGAACCGATACGTGTACGTGGGGCGACGGACGGGGAGGTAGGATGCGGCGGTGGTCGATGTCATGGGTCGTCTTCTTCGGTGTGGCCGCCGGCGTGCACGGTCAGGAGCCGTGGACACCGTTCTCGGAGCCGCACGTCCGCGTCGTGAACAGCGTGGCGTTTTCGCCCACGGGAGACGAGATGTACCTCGCGCTCCTGTATCCGGATTTCCTCCGCGACTCCGCGGCCGCCGAGTCCGCGCCGGCCACCGCGATGTTCCGATCGACGCGCACGCCAGAAGGATGGAGTGCTCCGGAGCAGATGGACTTTTCCGGCGTGTACCAGGACTACGAACCCACCGTGTCGGCCGATGGCCGGCTCATGGTCTTCAACAGCCGACGCCCCGGGATCGATGGGCAGATCCCGTCGACGAACGACCTGTGGTGGAGTGAGCGCGGAAGCGACGGCGGGTGGAGTGCGCCGCGGCGCATCGATGCGCTCTCGACCCTCGAGCAGGAGGAGTCGTATGCCACGCTGGCGGCGGACGGGACGCTGGTCTACCTGGCGGGTCGCCCGGGGGCCGACGGGGTGGTCGGATTCGACCTGATGGTCTCGCGCTTCGAGGGCGGGGCGTTTACGCCTGCCACGGTTCACCCGGTTTCGAGAAATGAGTGGGGCGAAGGGGACCCGTGGATCGCGCACGATGGTTCGTACCTCATCTTCACCCGCTGGGACCCCGACCGTGAGTGGAGAGAGACGGTCGACCTCTACGTGTCGTTCTCCAGGGACGGATCGTGGAGCGAGCCCGAGCCACTGACGCGGCTGAACACCGCGGGGCCGGACTACGGGGCCGCGGTGTCCGCGGACGGTCAATGGCTCTACTACCGCGCGAACGGACGGTTCATGCGTGTCGAGTTGAGCGAGGCTCTCGAGGGCAGGGCGTACGACGCGTCTGGGCAGGAGCGATCCCGCTAAGCCGGACCCTCCGGGGCGCTGGCGACGGAGATCGTCGCGTCGGGCGGTGCCGTTCCGAGGGCGAGTGCCGCCAGATCGCATAGACCATGCGGAAACCTCCGGCCGATAGGAGGCTGACGGAAGGCCCCGATCGTGGGCTGCACCTGGCCTCGCACCGACGTAGGCCGTAGACATGGGTCCACCGGTTCTCCTTCGATTCGAGATGAGGCGATGTGTCGTAACATCAAGACGCTATTCAATTTCGACCCTCCAGCCACCGAGGATGAGGTGCGCGCGGCATCCCTTCAGTTCGTGCGGAAGCTGAGCGGGTTCAACACGCCATCGAAGGTCAACCAAGAGGCATTCGATGCGGCGGTCGAAGCCGTGTTCGAGGATGCGTGGACCCTCCTGACATCGCTCGAGACGAGGGCGACCCCGAAGAACCGGGAAGCCGAGGCCGCCAAGGCGCGGGCTCGCGCCGAGAAGCGTTTCGGTCCCAGGGCAGGCGCGGCGACTGGATAGCCTCGCACTTTCGGGAGCCCCTCGGGTATGGGGGCGCGATCGAGCCAAGACATGAATTGGAGCGCGATATGAAGGCGATGTGGCAGGGAGTGGTCCTCGCGGAGAGTGACGACACGGTCGTGGTAGAGGGGAACCACTACTTCCCTCGAGAGTCGCTGACCGCCGAGCACTTTTCGGAGAGTTCGCAGACGTCCGTCTGCCCGTGGAAGGGGACCGCGTCGTACCTGGACATCTCCGTGGGCGGCGACCGCAACGACGGGGCCGCGTGGTACTACCCGGAGCCGAAGGACGCGGCGGCTGAAATCAAGGGCCGCGTGGCGTTCTGGAAGGGCGTTCAGGTGACGGAGTAACCGTGCCCCAGCCACGAGAGCAGCGCGCCCTCTCCGCCCTCCGCGTGGTCGTCGCGGGGCTCCTCTTCGTGCACGGCGTCGCACGGGTCAGCCTGGGCATCGTGGACGACTTCGGGGTGTTCCTGACCGCGGTCGGGATTCCGCTCGGTGCTGCGGTAGCGTGGGGTGCGACCCTCTTCGAGCTCGTCGGCGGGGCCGTACTCGCCTCCGGGCGCTGGGTCCGGCCGATCGCGGCGGTCTTCACCGTGGAGCTCCTCGCGGGTATCGCGCTCGTTCACGGGCCCGAGGGATGGTTCGTGGTCGGTGCGGGGAGGAACGGGATGGAGTACAGCGTGCTGCTGATCGTCGCGCTGGCGGCGCTGGCGTATGCGGATCGGAGTAATGCGGCGGTGGCCGCGACCGTAGTAGAGGGCGAGGTTGGTGGCCTCGATGGAGGCGAGGCATGAAGGCTCTCAACGTGTGTACGGCACTGATCCTGACCGCGGCGGCGACGGCGTGCGCGGCCGGGAGCGGTGCGCCGGCGCTTCCCCCTTCGGGTGAGGTGCTCGACCGACTCCAGAGCAACGCGCAGCTCGACCAGGCGCGCTTGGCCTGCGCCCAGTTGGCGGTCGGCCGGAGTGCGGAGCGACTTCCGGATGTACTTCCGTCGCTGCGCATGGCTCGATGGGGCTCCGAGCGTGTGCCGTCCGAGCATGCCCGCTCCGTGCAGGACCTCATGCGCAATGCCGACGATGTCGAATTGGCCGGCCGTATTCTCACGGCGGCGTTGCAGTCCGCGGCGTACCACGACGAGAACGGCGAGCCTGAGGAGGCGATTCAGGCGTCGACGTGGGGGCACGACGCGCTCACCGATACGAACGCACGTGGCCTGACCATCGCGCCCGCTCCGGCCCGCGCAGCGTGGTGGTCGGACGAGCAGGTGGAGGCGTATCGAGAGTACGCGTCGGTTCGCCTCTTCGAGGGGGCAGAATCGCCTCGGGGACTCGAGATCGAGGAGATGTTCCCTGACCTCCGCGACGAGTACGCGACCGCGCTATTGGCCACCTATCAGGACCCGAACCTGGTGTGCTCCGGGTAGCCTACCGCTCGCGCCCGACTTTCACTCCGAGGACGCGAGCCGTGCGACGTCGTCCACCACGGCCAACTCCTCCCGCTGGGCCCGTTGCGCGAGGCCGACCATCGCGGCCGAAAGGCCTGCCCCGAGCCCGGCGCCCGTAGCGACGATGGTGGCCACGGCGACGGGCAAGGCGACGAAGTTCACCAGCCCGGACGTCGCCAAGATGAACGCGGTCGGGAGGGCCGCGCCGACCGCAGCTCCGAGCAGGGCCATCTTGGAGAGTGAGAGTCGCGCCAAGGATGCCTTGGACTCGAGGAGTGCCAACAAGCTCCCGAAGCCGACCGCGCAGGCGGCGCCGGCAGTCGCGCCCAGTGCGCTCATCGCGACGAACGTCTCCAGCCACGGGTCGCCCAGCCAGCCGATCAGCGGTGCGAGGAGGCCCCACAGTCCACCGACGAGGCCGCCGGTTGCTCCGCCGACGATCCCGAGGCCCGCCAGGCCCCGTAGCCGTTCGAACCACCGTCGCGATCGTGACACCTTGGCTACAGAGGTGAGGTTGATGACGGAATGTCCCCAGGGCCCGAAGGCCCACGCAAGGCGGGCTCATTTGCTGTGGTGCCCTTAGACGACTAGTCCTCATCGGGGATGGCGTCGTCGATCATGGAGTCCCGTGTCCGAGCGTAGCGCAGCCGAGTGGATGCATCTGCACGTCGCGACCCTGTTTACGCGCGACGCGGACGGCGATTTGGTAGACGTCAACGAGGCCGCGGGGGCCGCCGCCCCCGTTGTCGTAGTGGGCCACACCGAAGACGGCGTCGAGGCGTGGTTCCACCGTTCCGTCGACGCGTCTTTGCGGGCGGAGATCCTCGAGCACCCGGCGTTGGTCGACGACGTTCGACTCGGCGCCCCGAATCCGCAGGAAGCCGACTTCGTGGAGCATCTTCGAGAGCGGATTCCGTCCGAGTCGGTGTGGTCGGGGCCCGCCTACCGATTCCCGGGAACGTTGCCCCGTTCCGCGGCTGCTCTGTCCATCACTCCCGGCAAGGTCGGAATGCTCCAGCGTTACTTCCCCGAGTGGGTCGCCGATGCCGCCGCCGGTCGGCCGATCTCGGCGGTCCTGTCCGGGGCGCATGCTGCCGCGATCTGCGCGTCCGTGAGGGGGAACGCCGCGGCGGACGAAGGTGGGGCGATCACGCACCCGGACCATCGTGGCCAGGGGCTCGCCGCGAAGGCCGTTGCCCATTGGGCAGCCACCGTTCGAGAGGGTGGACGGGAACCGTTGTACAGCACGACGTGGTCGAACGAAGGCTTCCGCTCTGTCGCCCGACAGCTCGGGCTCATTCAATACGGGCACACGCTACACGTCGGCTGAGCCTGTCATTCAGCTCCGGTGATGCCGTACGATCGTCGGTGAACGAACACGCATCGCGATGGAGGTGGACGGTGAAGAGAGGGATTGGGCGGAGTCGGAGTGCGGCACTCGTTCTTGTGATGGTGGCTCTGGGGGCGACCCCAGGGGTCGTCGAAGCGCAGTCGTCGAGCGGAGATGGACTGCCCCCGACGATCGATCTGCCCGCGGGACTCGACGCGGTTCTGCGTGGGTACGAGGCGGCGTGGACGGCGAGAGATGCGGACGGGTTGGCGGCTCTCTTCACTGAGGACGGGTACGTGCTACGGCCCGGATACCCGCCGGTCGTCGGCCGCGATGCGATTCGTCGCGCCTATGCGAATTCGGGAGGACCGCTCGCGCTGAAGGCGTACGCGTACGCGATCGAGGGGGACGTCGGCTACATCGTGGGAGGCTTCGCGCTTTCGGCGGACTCTCCCGAGGTGGGGAAGTACACGCTCACGCTGCGCCGGCAAGCATCCGGTGCGTGGTTGATCTTCTCCGACATGGACAACGGCAACCGATGATCGAATGGGCCCCTCAGGGGCTCGATCGGACTCGGTCGATCCATGGAGAGCCCGGGTGGGCCCGTCCGATCGCGTCGGCGAGCCACGCGCGCGCCGATGTGTCGAGTCGGGGTAGGACGTTCGAGAGGTCCAGATCGTCCTTCGGTCGCGGGTCGGCGCTCTTGTAGAGCAGCTGGACTTCGGGGCGGAGCACGCGGATCCCGTCCGTCGTGAGCCACGTGAGTTGGGACTCCGGCACGGTGATCGCCGGGTCTCGACGGTACGTCCAGCGCCCTTCGACCCGTCGGTCGAACATGATCTGAATATCCCAGTGGCGGTGGCCTTCCCGATGGGCCCACAGGCTGTTCACGTCCGGCCGCGGCGGCTCACCGTGGGCCAGGGGGAACAGCGCGCCGTCGTGGGCCTCGAACAGGAACCAGCCGACGAGGCGAGACCGTAGTCGGGGCAGATCCTCCCGCATGCACCCGACGTCGAGGTCGCCGTGGGGCCGCGAAGCGAATTGGAGCCACAGATCGAGGGCGTGCCCACCCGCGACCCACACTGGAGCGTCCACCAGCAACTCGAGTAGGTCTGCGGGCGCGAGACCCGACCATCCCGCGTCTACGGAAAGCGGCACCGCGTCGTCTATTCGGCTTCCGGGTATTGAGCGGCGAGCTTCTTCGGGACGCTGTTTCGCCACGCGTCCCAGAGTAAGCCGTCGAGGTGCGCCCAATCCGTCTCCTCATCGAGGACGACGCCGATCCACCCCTTGGGGCCCACGTATGGCGGAGAGAAGAACCGGTTTGGGTCGATGTTCATCAACAGCTGCTGATTCACGGGGTCCGACTTGATCCAGGCTGCGCCCCGCGCTTGCCCCTTTTCGGGTTCCGGGGACGAGTACATGGCAAAGATCGTCTTGACCCGAAACGTCGGTGCGCCCCAGGCCTCGACCTCACGGGCTTTAGGTAGAGCCATGCACGCGGCACGGAACGTGGCGAGATGAGGGTCGATCGAGGGTCGGATCACGGAATCGGGGGTGGGGGGCGTGGGTGTCACACGCTAGCGACGCGGGTGACATGCGTCACCTAAGCGAGAGAATTGACGCGACGCGGGTGGGTCCCCCATTTGGGCGGGACGATCCGGCGTGGTCTCCAGGAGTTTCCGTGGCATTGATTCCCCGTGACGTGACGTACTTCGAGGTCCCGGCCGACTTCCGGTCGTGGCTCGAAGCGTACGCGTCCGAAGCCGACCAGCTCTGGGTCGGGTACTGGAAGAAGGCGACCGGGCGGGCGAGCGTCACCTGGGAGGAGACGGTGGACGAAGCGCTTTGCTACGGGTGGATCGACGGAATCCGCAAGCGGGTCGACGATGATGCGTACACCATCCGGTTCACGCCTCGTCGGCCGCGTAGCATCTGGAGCAACCGGAACCTCGAACGCTACGCGGTCCTGTCCCGCGAAGGGCTCATCGAGCCATCGGGGCGTGCCGCATTCGAACGTCGAACCGAGGCCCGAACGGGGGTCTACTCCTTCGAACAGGAGACGCCATCCGAGTTGTCGGCCGATTACGTGGACCGGCTCCGCGCGAACGAGGCGGCGTGGTCCGACTGGGATGCCCGTCCACCGGGGTATCGCCGGCGGGCGGCCCACTGGGTCATGAGTGCGAAGCGCAATGAGACGAGGGATCGACGTATGGCAGCCTTGATCGCCGACTCGGCAGTGGGCCGGAAAGTGAAGCCGTTCCGGTGACGCAGAGAGCCGCGCGGCGGTGGGTCGCGCTCCTCCGGGGCATCAACGTCGGCGGGCATCGCGTGAAGAACGACGTGTTGGCCGCCTGCTTCGTCTCCCTCGGCCACACGGACGTTCGCCCCTTTCTCGCCAGTGGGAATGTGGCGTTCTCGTCCAGCGAGGCTGATCCGGGTCGTCTCACGAAGGGGATCGAGCAGGGGCTGTCCTCACAGCTCGACTTCGAGGTACCGACGGTGTTGCGCACGGTGACCGAGCTCGCCGTCGCGGCGGACTTCGAGGCGGCGGCCGGAGGGATGGTGGTCGAATCCCACTACGTCATCTTGCTGGACGGCGCGGCTGAGAGGTTCGCCGAGGGGCTGGCGTTGCTGGAGTCGGACTTCGACCGATTCGTGCTGAACGGGAACGACGTGCATTGGCTCCTCGCGGGGAAAATGAGCGAGTCTCCACTCTTTCGGCGGGGGATCGACCACGTCTTCCAAAACGGCCGACATACGACTCGGAACGTGAATACGCTTCGCCGACTCGTGGCGCGCGAATCGGGCTGACCGGTGTCACGACTCGACGCACTCCTCGAGGCGCTTCGGAGGTCGAGCGTCACGCTGTCGGTCGGCGATCCGGATGAGCGCCTCGCCACCCGCAGCTATCGTTGGCTCGAGGTGCGGAGTGCCGACGGCGACGGGGCGGTGATGCCCATCTGCGACGAGCTGGGCGAGGCCCGTGACTCGAACCCGGCCCTCCTCCTGCACTTCGCCCTCTTCGAGTGCGAGGTCTTCGAGGAAGAGCCGGGGATCGACGGTTGGTGTGCCGAATCGGGCTTCGACCCGACACAGGATTGGGTGCACGCGGCCTACGCGTCTCTCGGTGAGGCGTCGCGTCTACTCAGGCGAGCGGTCGGCGCCGTGAAGCCCCTCACCACGTGGGACTTCTCGCTGAATGCGGGGGAGGCTCAGCGGTTGCGAACCCTGGACGAGGCGCTCCCATGAACTCCTTTCGAGCCGATGTCGCGCGCTACTACGACCTCGGGCGGCATCTGCCCGCGGATGTTCCCTTCTACCTGGAACGACTCGGTTCGGCCACCGACGCCGTCCTCGAACTCGGCTGCGGTACCGGACGCGTCTCGATCCCACTCGCGGAGGCGTGTGGGGAGCTTCGGGGGGTGGATCACTCCGTCGAGATGCTTCGGATCGCGCGGGAGCGAGCCGAGGCCGCCGGGCTGGACCGTTCTCGGGTGTCCTTCTCCGTCGCGGACATCGTCGACGTCTCCTTGGATCGCACCTTCGATCTGATCGTCGCACCCTTCCGCGTCGTGCAAAATCTCGAAACCGACGCCCAGCTCAACGGGCTCTTTCGGTCGATCCGTCGACACCTGGCCCCGGGGGGGCGGTGCATCCTCAACGTCTTCAACCCCCGTGGGACGAAGGAGGAGCTGATCGGGTCGTGGGTCACGGCCGAGCCGGAACCCATGTGGACGGTTCCGTTCGAGGACGGCGAGGTCACGCGGTACGACCATCGTCTCCGTCTCCAACCCGACCCGCTCGTTCTCTATCCCGAGCTGGTGTACGAGTACGCGGTGGCCGGGGTCGTCGTGGACCGGGCCGTGCTCCGTATCGCGATGCGCTGCTACTACCCGGACGACTTCGTGGCTCGGATCGAAGATGCTCGGTTCACCGTCACCGACCGGTGGGGCGGGTACGCCGGGGAGCCGTACGGTGAAGGTCCTGAGCTGTTGGTGGAGTTCTCGCTCTAGAGGAGGTGCTCCGGGGGGTCGAGCGAGTCCACATAGGCGCGAAACTTCGGCGTGAAGTAGTCGCGGCGGATCTCCCACACCCACTGGACGCCCGGCCAGTAGAGCAATGCCGAGTATTGGCGCTCCATCGAGCACCACAACGGCTCATCGAGCCTGCGCTCTTCTCGCTGGTAGAACGCGTCCTCCCACACGCGGTAGTTGCGCTGGACGAGCGCAATGAAGAGGACGCGCTGGGTCGGCGTCAACACGTCCGGATCGTCCTTGCCCCGCACGAAGAGTTCGGCGAGCTCGGGGTCCATGAATGTGGCCCCGATCCCTTCGCGGAAGCCCTCGGAGACCTCGTGGATCGCAGCCGATCGCGCTTCGCGAACCTGGCTTCGGACTTGGAACGCTAGATACAAGACGGACACCACGACGGCCGTGGCTCCAACGATCTCTCCGACCGCGCCAATCGCGTCCCAGTTCATCGGTCTCCGCACACCCAGCTGATCATCGACGCAATAAGCTCCAAGAGTCGGGGCTCTCGACAAGGTCCCGGGGTGGGACGTAGCATCGGCGCGTGATCTCTTTGGCCCCCTTCGACCGGTCCCGGGAACCCCGTATCCGGGCGGAAGCGCAGGCGATGGCGGAGTCCTTCCGCGACGCGCTCCTGGAGTCGTGTGCCCCCGGGTCGATCGATGGTGTGTACGTGAAGGGGTCCGCCTATCGCCCGTGGGACTCGGCGATCGACTACGTCCCCGGGGTGAGTGACGTCGACATTCACGTCCGCATCTCTCCCGCCGCTCCGCATCCCAGGCGCAGCATCGACCTCGCGCTCGCGGTCGGGGAGCGGGCCCGCGTGCTCTTCCGCGCGCGTAACCCTCGGCCCGTCCACGTCCCGCGCGCCCAGCTCATCTTCCTGGACGAGATCGAGTCCATGCCGGGCTACCTGCCTTCTCCGGTCGGCTCGGTCCGGACGCTCCACGGGACCCCGTACCTCGGGGCCGAAGCGGAGATGTACCGGGATACGGCCCCCGAGGATCGTCTTCGATTCGACGTCGATCGGGACTTCGTGCTGGTGGACCTGCCGGGCAAGGTCGTGGACCGGCCGGGACTCGCCCTTTGGAACGTGATCGAGCGGCTCACGTGGCGGGTCGGACCCACCGGCCCGCGGGTCCTGACCCAGCTGGGGGCTGACCCGTTCGTCGTGTGGGCCACCCACCGGACAGCGATCGTGAACGAACTCGTCGATCGGGGATGTGAGGCGGTCGCGGAGGCCTACATCGGGTACTACGAGGCCGGGTGGAAGGGCTTCGAATCCAGCTTCCAAGCCCCCGAACCGGCCCGCGATGCGATCGAGGCCGCAACGCGTCTCTTCGTCGCCGCACAGGAGGTCGTCGAGCGGAGCCAGGAGCGTTGACGGCCCGGTGCTAGCGGTCGCCGAGTGAGGCCGCGGCCTCGTCGGCTCGGGGGGCGAGCCGGTCGTCCCCGATCCGCTCGGCGAACGCGTTCAGCTCGGGGGTGGGGCCGGACCACGACAGCGCGTGGGGCCCGTCGAAGAGGGGCTCGTCCGCTCGCAGCGTGGCGAGATCCTTGAAGAGCAGGGCGGTCGCGCGCCGCTCTCCCAACACGGACTCTGGGAAGTCTTCGATGGGCCCGTGTTCGTTGAGGAGGCGGCCCGCGGTCACCTTCCCGATCCGTGGGATCCCGGGGAAGCCGTCCGCGGCGTCACCCACGAGCGCGAGGAAGTCCGGGATGAGGACCGGGGGCACGCCGAACTTCTCGATGACACCGGCTTCGTTGCGAACCGTCTTGTTCCGGCGGTCGACCTGGACCACTCGCTCGCCGCGAACGCACTGCGCCAGATCCTTGTCTGGCGTCCAGATCGACACACGCTCCACGTGCTCGGACGACGCCCCGATCCGGGCCGCCGAGGCCAAAGCATCGTCGGCCTCCAGGGCGACCATCGGCCAGACGACGACCCCCAAGGCTCGAAGACCCTCCTCCAGCGGGAGGAATTGGTTCCACAGCTCAGGGTCGATCCCCGCCCCGGTCTTATACCCCGGCCAGAGGTCGTTGCGGAACGACTCGATGACGTGATCGGTGGCGACGCCGAGATGGGTCGCGCCGGACTCGACCATCTGGAGTACGGAGTGCAGTACGCCGGACGCTGCGGCGTACGGCCCCTCGCGGCCCTTCGAGTGGCGTCGGATCCCGTAGAACTGCCGGAACAGCTCGTACGTACCGTCGATCAGGTGCACGATCATCCGGGAAGATAAGGGGGGTGGTGGCGGTGTCGGGAACATGGCTACACTGGCCGAGGCGCGATCGGTGGCGGCCGAGAGGAGTGTGGACATGACCAGCCTGCGCGGGAAGCTGTTGATCTCCGGTGGCAGCCTGTACGACCCGAACTTCCGACATACGGTGGTTCTGGTCGGAGATCACTCGTCGGAGGGCGCAGTCGGCGTGGTCCTGAATCGAGCGTTGGAGGTGAGCGTGGCCGAGGCCGCACCCACCTTGGCCGCGTTCGTTCCGACCGGATCCGTCCTCTTCGAGGGTGGGCCGGTGGATCCCGCACAGCCGGTCCTGCTGGCGGAGATGTCCGATCCGGATCAGGCGGATGTGTTGGCGTTCGGATCGATCGGCTTCTTGGTCGGGGACGTCACGCGTTCCGTCAGTCGAGCGATCCTCCGGGCCCGGGTCTACGCGGGATATTCCGGCTGGGCGCCCGGGCAGCTGGAAGCCGAGATCGACGAGGGGTCGTGGATCATCGAGCCGGCCCGGGTCGATGATGTCTTCACGACCAACCCCGAGTTCTTGTGGAGTCGGGTGCTCGGTCGGCTGGGGCCGGAGTACCACCAGTTGTCACGAATGCCCTTCGACCCGTCGATGAATTGATCGGCGAGTGGATCGACGTCGGCCAACTCTTGAACGGGTTGGTCTTCTACGTGGTCTTCGTGTACTCCACCGTCGCGCATGAAGCGGCGCACGCGTGGGCCGCCTGGAAGGGCGGGGATCCCACGGCGTATCGCGGTGGCCAAGCGTCGCTGGACCCGCGGCCGCACCTCCGCCGCGAACCCTTCGGTATGATCGTCCTGCCTCTACTCAGCGTCGTCGTCTCGGGCTGGCCGATCGGCTTCGCGACCGCGCCGTACGACGCGCGTTGGGCGGAACGGCACCCTGACCGCGCGGGCCGAATGGCATTGGCCGGCCCCGCGGCCAACCTGGCGCTCGTCGTCTTGGCCGGGCTCGCGATCAATCTTGGGGTGGCCTTCGGTGTCTTCTACCCGCCGGAGCGCATCGCCTTTGCGGACGTGACGACCGCCGCAGCCGGGGCCGACAGCCTGTGGAATGTCGTCGGCTTCCTGATCGGCTCGGTCTTCGCCATGAACGTGTTGCTCCTCGTGTTCAACCTGCTTCCGGTCCCGCCACTCGACGGGAGTGGGGTTCTCGTTCTGGTGCTCCCCAAGGAGTCGAAAGCGAGATACCAGAAGGCGCTGAACTCGAGCCCCGTCCTGAGCATGGTTGGGATCGTGGTGGCCTGGCAGCTCTTCGAGATCGTCTTCGGGCCGGCCTTCAATGTGGCGCTCAACACTCTCTACATCCTGACGGGAACGTCGTACGGATAGGGGTTGACGCGTGTCGAATCGTTTCGATGTTTATCGAAACGATTTCAGGTAGGTCGATATGGATGACACCCTCCTCCGCTTCTTCAAAGCTCTCTCGGACGCCAACCGCCTTCGGGTGATCGGGCTCCTCGCACACCGGCCGCACACGGTCGATGAACTCGCGACCGTACTCGAGATTCGGCCTTCGACGCTGTCCCACCATCTAGCGAAGCTCTCCGACGCCGATCTGGTGAAGGTGGAAGCTCAAGGCCACTACCACCTCTACTCCCTCGATCTGGCGGCACTGCACACGCGCGCGAAGGCGCTGGGGGATACAGCGGCGCTCCGGGATCTGGCCCCGGTCGAAGGCGTCGAGGATCCCTTCGACCGGAAGGTCCTCTCGACCTTCCTCGACGACGAGGGTCGGGTCGCGCAGTTCCCGGTCAAGAGGAAGAAACTCGACGTGATCCTGCGGTACGCGCTCCAGCGCTTCGAGGACGAGGGGCCGTGGACCGAGCGACAGGTCAACGACCGTCTCGAGGCACTGAGCGACGACACCGCAACGATCCGCCGCGGCTTCATCGATCACGGATACATGACTCGCACGCCCGGTGGGCGGTCCTACTCCCGGACGGACACGGCGTAGAGTTCGACGCGTTCCTCTCGGCCTCGTAGCTCGACCGGGCCGACGCTTCGCACGGGGAAGTCCTCGGCGCCCGCCATCTGACGGAGGGTGGGCGCCGAGACCAAGAGGTCCGCCCCGTGAGACTGGGCCGAAGACTGGATGCGAGCCGCTGCGTTGAGCGTGTCGCCATGGAAGGCGAGCTCGATCTTGGCCAGGCCGACCCACGTCGTGACGACGGGCCCTGCGTGGATGCCCGCCCGAAAGCGCGGAGCCGCGCCGTATCGCGCTTCGTACACCGTCGATCGACGCTCCAGGTCACGCGTCATCTGAGCGAAACACCGAAGGGCCGATGCGTCTCGCGTCCCCGCGTCCGACGGCCAACTGACGACAACCTGGTCGCCGACGTACTGATACACCTCACCCCGCCACGCCAGGATCGCCTCGGAGAGGTCTCGGAAGGCATCGCTGACGAAGGCGCTGTACGTGCGAGGTCCCAATCGCTCGGCGAGACCTGTCGAGTCGACGAGGTCGGCGAAGAGGAAGACGCGCTCCTCTTCGACCGGGATCCGGTACCGTCCGAAGAGAAAACGCCGGATCTCGCCAGGGTTGTGGAGCCGGCGAACTTCGAGGTACGCCGTGCCCATCGCGGCGACGAGCACGGCCAGCATGGCGTCGCGCAGAAATCCGGGGGTTCCGACGTAGGTGAGGGCCCGAGCCCCCAGCGTCCCGCCCGAAGACGAACCCGCGGCGTTCACCACGATCAGGGCGACGGCGACCAGGAGTGAGTAGAGGCCCACGCGCGTCGCGGTGGCGAGGTGGTAGCTGCGCCACCGCCGTCGACCGAAGAAGAAGGACTCCTCTCCAAAGCCGACTCCCAGTCCGATGGCGAAGCCGACCAGCGCTCCCCGTATCAGGTGGGGAGCGAGTTGGCCTCCCTCGATGAGCTGAACGAGAAGGCCGACTCCGGTCCCGGCCATTGCGCCCACCCACGCGAAGCGCACGATCGATCGGTTCCGACGGCGACGGGTCGCCTGCTTGTGGGAGATCATGCCCACTACGGTATCTCCCCGCGGCGGGGCGGCCTACCGGCAACGTTGCGTAGGCGCGGCGTGACGATGTATCAAGGGCACATGGAAATCATGGTGATCGCCGCGGTGACGGGGGTGACGGCTGCCGCGGGTTGGTGGGCCGACCGTCGACGGGCGAAACGGCGGAACGCCGGCGGTGCATGCGGCTCCTGTGGGGACGCGTGGGGGGCGGATCGAACACTCGAGCGGTACTGGATCCACGGCCGTCTGGTCTGCGAGGCCTGTGCGACTCGAGCGAAACGACGACTGCCGGTTCACTTCGCGGTCCTGGGCGTCGCCGGCGCGTTTGCCACGACGGCCACGGCACTCTCCGGCGGAATGACGGCATTCGCCCTCGTTCCGCTCGTGACGGCCGTCGCGCTCCCGGTCTGGGCAGTGAAGGGGATGAAGCAAGCCAACCGTAAGGCTCTGCAGAAGGATCGCGCGGACCTGCTTCTCAACGGGCCCGCGGCTCAACACTGACCCCAGCTCTCCGGAGGGGAGATGGCACAGAAGAAGCGCAAGCGGGACCGAGACATCGAGCGTAGCTACACCGCAAAGCAGTTCGTTTCGAAGCTGCGACGTCTGGCCGACGCGATCGAGAACGATAAGCGATTCCGCATCCAGGTCGCCGGTGAGCGCGTCTCTGTGCCGCCCACGGCGACGATCTCCGTCGAGCACGAGCGGGACGGCAAGGTCGAAGAGGTGGAGTTCCAGATCCGGTGGGAAAACGACTGAGGTCTCGGTCGTGAAACTCCTGAGGGGCGCCCAATCGGCCTCTCTCCGTCGGTATGCTCACCTTCGGCCCGCGTCGCGAGCGAAGCGATGCGGCCGTCGGTGCCCGGGCACGCGGTACCTCTGCTCACTCGAGCGTGGTCACCGTGGACCTCATGCGGCTCACGACGTGCTCCGTCGATTGAGCGCGGTGTGGGACACGGGGGACGCGCCCGCCGCTCTCGCGGCGACGCCCGTCCCCGGACCGCGGCGACCGTCTCACGTGCGAACGACTCGCGACGAGAGTGTCGTGGGGTGGCTTCGGCGTTGGATCGGAAGTGCCTTCGGGCACCTCGAGGAGCTGGCGATGATCGCCTTCTTTTGCGTGTTCGTGTACTACGGCTTCCAGTGGCTACTCCTGATCTTCCGATGACGGCTGCGCGCAGACACGTCCTCTTCGACCTCGACGGCACGCTCACGGACCCTTCCGAAGGGATCGTCGCCTGCCTCGAATACGCCCTCGATACCTTGGGTGGGGCCGCGGCCGACCCGGGAGACCTCACGCGCTTCATCGGTCCTCCCCTCACCGGCACCTTCGGGACTCTCTTGGGCACCGGTGACTCCCGTGTGATCGATGCGGCGATCACGGCGTACCGAGAGCGCTTCGCTGAAGTGGGACTCTTCGAGAACCGCCTCATCGAGGGCATCGAAGGCGCCTTGGTCGAGCTCGAGGATCACGGCGTCGACCTACGCGTGGCGACGGCGAAACCGACCGTGTACGCGGATCGGATCGTCGATCACTTCGGATTGAGACCGTTCTTCCCGGTCGTGTACGGCTCCGAACTCGACGGTCGAAAGACCGACAAGATCGACCTTTTGGCGCACATCTTCTCGGAGGAAGGGTGGCAGGGTACCGACGCGTGTATGGTCGGGGACCGACGGCACGACGTCGTTGGGGCGGTGGCCCACGAGAGCCGTGCGGTCGGAGTGCTGTGGGGGTTTGGTAGCGACGCCGAACTCCGCGACGCAGGTGCACATGCCGTCGTGTCTACCCCCGGAGACCTCGCGCACGCAATCGTCGGCGCGGGATAGTGGCATTCGGAAGGGCGACCTTTAAGCTTAGGACGACGGGCCGGGCCGTACCCG
Organism: Gemmatimonadota bacterium; assembly: GCA_039030015.1. Classification (GTDB taxonomy): domain Bacteria; phylum Gemmatimonadota; class Gemmatimonadetes; order Longimicrobiales; family Gaopeijiaceae; genus UBA2589. The sequence goes on from JBCCEZ010000020.1 coordinate 24,045, forward strand.
GCAGCGCCGAACTTTCGGGAGTAACCGCGTGGCACGCGTACTGGTGATCGAAGACGAAGAAGATCAGCGGGTTTTGCTCCGGGAGATGCTCCGGGGAGTGGGGCACGAGGTGGCCGAAGCGCGCGATGGCGCGGAGGGGCTCCGTCTCTTCGGGCAGACCAAACCCGACCTCGTCGTCACAGACATCCACATGCCGGGCTTGGACGGCCATGACGTGATTTCGGCCTTGCGCGTACAGAACGCGAACATCCCCATCATCGCAGTCTCTGGCGGGAGCGAGGTCGCGAAGGACGAGCTTCTCCTCGAAGCCGCCCGGCTCGGCGCGAAGGAGGTCGTGATGAAGCCCTTCGCATTCGAGCAGATCGTAGGGGCGGTAACCCGGGCGTTGACTCTGTGACCGTCTTGGGCGGCGAAACACAGGGGCCTCGATGGCGTATTCCCTGAGGGCGTACGCCGGGACCTGAGACGAGATGGGAGCGACGATGTTACCTGCGAGGATCTCCGACGGATGGATGGAGATCAGGCGGGATGTCGGCGCATGTGATCAGGGACGGCTCCGCGGCGGCGTGCTGATCACGCTCGCGACGGTGCTCGTCGTTGCGTCCGGATGGCCTCCGGGAGACGGCGTGCAGCGGGGCATCTTCTTGGTGATGGGAGCCCTGCCGATGCTGGCGCTGGGGGCGGGTCTCTCGGTGGGGGAGATCATCAACGCGCGCACGGATCGCCGAGGCCAAGACGATGCGGACCATCGCGAGTTCGAATTGCTCCGGGCGCGCATCGCACGCGACCGCGGGCGTGCGCCGGCGGAGCCGAGCGTGGACGAAGTACGGGCTGCGGCCGATGCCCGCCGGCGGGGTCCGCGCCCGTTGATGGAAAACCTCGGACCCCTGGTCACCCGGAAGCGATCGGCGGCCAGCTTCCGATCGGGGTACCTCAGACTCCGCTGATGTCGCGACGTCGGATCGGGAGCGCGGCGATCGTGGCCCTCCTCGGTCTGGCGACCCCTGCGACCAGTCAGGTCTCGTTGACGGTCGTCGACGCTGCCGGGCTACCGGTGCCGGCGGTGAGCGTTCATGTGCTCGGGACGGCCGAGGTGATCCAAGAACTCTTCACGGGGTCGGACGGCGGCGTGACGATCGACACACCTCGTTGGCCGGACGTCCGACGCCTGTCCGTCAGTCACCTCGGATTTCGTACTCGGATCCTCCAGGCCGATGCCTTGCCGATCGATGGCGTGATCCCTCTGGAACGAGACGCCGTCGGGATCGAAGGCCTGGAGGTTCAGGCCAGGGGAGAACTGTGCCCGATCGACGCCGATCCGGCGGCGCGCGAAGTCTGGGCCGGAGTCGCCGCCCGTTATGCCTCGGATACGGGAAGACGCCGCTTCGCGGGGACGTCGAAGCGAGGTGCAGGCTCGGTACGGGAGCAATACTTGTTCCGAGTCGATCCCGGTCGACTTCGTGTATCCGAGGACCGGGTCACCACGCCCGTGTACCGTGCCGTCGATCGACGAGAGCGCTTCTTGGAGGCGTTCGTCGAGGAGGAGGGGTATGTGTGGGCACCGCCTCGCGTCACCTACGGCCGTCGGACCCTCGCGTGGGAGTACCCCCGATTCGAGGCGACACACGCCTACCACTTTGCGACCGAGGTCTTCGGAAACCTCCACGAATTCGCCGTCGCGTCGGAACGGTACGGCCGTACGACGCTGGCCTTTTGCCCGCGATCCGGCATGCCCGACAGCGGTTTGCGGGGCCTCCTGGAGGTCGTACCCGGCCATCGATTCGTCCACGCCGAGTGGATCTTCGCAACGGAGGACCCGGAAGAAGGGGCGGGAGGCGAAGTCGTTTTCCAAGCCCTGCACGAGAGTCGTGAGCGACCTCCACACCTCTTGGCGTGGCGGGGGCTCTTCTTCCGGCACAGCGGGAAGACCCCGCCGTATCCGGAATTGGGCCGGGACTACTATCGTGAGGTCCGCGACGAGATCGAGTGGCGGGTTCTCCCAGGAATCCTTTCGAGGGATGATCCGTGACGACGATCGAATGGGCTGACTTCACCAAGGTCGAGATCCGTGTCGGCACGGTGGTCGACGTCGAGGCTTTTCCCGAGGCCAGGAAGCCGGCGCTGAAGCTGACGGTCGACTTCGGGCCGGAGATCGGCGCCCGCCGGTCGAGCGCTCAGATCACCGACCTCTACGCCGCCTCTGAGCTGGTCGGTCGCCAGGTCATCGCGGTGGTGAACTTTCCACCGAAACAGATCGGCCCGTTCATGTCCCAATGCCTCGTGACCGGCTTCGAGGACGAAGAAGGACGGATCGTGCTGGCGAGTCCGGAGCAACCCGTACCCAACGGCGCGCGGTTGATCTAGGCGGAGTCTTCGGTCCCCTCGGCAACGGGAGCGACGAAGACGAGGTCCCGCCCGTTCCGGCCCGCGGGTTGCATCCCGAGGCGTGACATGACCCGTATCGAGGCGGCGTTCTCCGGGTCGGTCTCCGCGTAGATCCGGGCCAGTCCGCGCGCGCGCCCCCACTCGATGAGCGCCCCGGCAGCTTCGGTGGCGTATCCAACCCCCCGATACTCCCGGTGCAGCATCCAGGCGAGCTCTCCCTCTGTGCCCAGGTCGGTCACACGGGGCTCGAGGCCCACCCGACCGAGCACACGATCTTCGGCGTGGTCGAGCATCAGGCAGAGCCCGAAGCCGTGGTCCCGGTGGTGGCGTAGGTCCTTACGCAGTCGTCGCGCTGTTTCCCGCGGCGTGCGCGGACGGCCCGTGATGTACGTCATGACCTCCTCGTCTCCGTACAGCCGGTGGAGTTCGCGGAGATCGGACCGCTGGAGCGGGCGGATCGTCATCCGCGCCGTCTTCAGTTCCTCCATGGGTCCGCTGACGAGCGTCAGCGATCGCGCGCAGCGAGCTGACTCAAGGCCGCGTCGAGTAGGAGGGTGTGGTACTCCTCGACGTTCTCGGCCGTCAGCGGAATGAACGCGTCGAGCACGGCCGGATTGCCCTCGGCGATCTCGCCGTCGGGCGTTACGGTGTGACCGATGTTCCACATGAAGTGCGCGATCGGTTCGTCGCGGCCCGGAAAGGTGAGGACCTCCTCCCACTCCCACGTATTCGAGTAGCCACCGGGGGGCATGCCGACCACCGGCCCGAGGTTGTTGTCCACCACCTGATGGACGAACTGGTCGAGATGCGAACCACCGTCCGGTCCACTCATTACGGCGAAGGGGCCGCGGAAGTGTACCTCCGCGGGTTGAAGGACGCCGTCGGAGTCTTTCGGCGCGTGGGCGGATTTGAAGGGCACCGTGGTGGAGTACTCGTCGCCTCGCTCGAGGGCAGGCATCACGTCCTCCTCCAGCCACTCCATGAGCCAACTCCCGTCATCGAGCGTCTCCGGGGTTTCCCCGTCCAGAAAGGCACGATTCCCGAACGCCGCGCGCCGCTCCTCGACGAAGGGCTCGATCACGTCCGAGAGCCGCAGGTTCCCGAAGGTGGTGGTGAACGGCTCCCCCTGCAGCCTCTGGAGGGCATAGGCGCCCCGCGACCCTCCACCACTCCGGGTGACGTCGATGATCAGCGTGTGGTCGAGTAGATCCGTTTCTACGGCATACGCCATCAGCGCGTCGACGTCGTCGATCATCGTCTCTCGGAAGCCGGTCCACGTCAGGATGGCGATCTCGCGGGACGCGTCGACCAAGAGGTCGAAGGTTACGGTCGACAACCGCTCTTCGAAGCCCGGGTAGTGTGGCTCGCCCACGCCGGGCCAACTCCACGAATCCTCGTCGGACCACTCGAGTCGTACGGTCCTCGTTCCTTGCTCCCCCTCGAGGGTCAGCGCGAGTTCGTCCGCGCGGAGTTCCGGGCTGAGGATGGCGCTCCGGTACGCCATGATGTCGGCGAGCTTCCATCGCAGGCCGGCGACCGTCGAGTGTCGCATCGTGCGCGTGGCTTCGGCCTCCCACTCCGCAATCGGGAGACCATTCACCGCGACCACCCGCTCACCCACCTGCGGCCCTTCGGGGCCCGCCGCCTCCTCGGCGACGTCTCCGATGAAGTACACGGGTCCGTCCTGCCCGAGGTCGGGGAAGATCCGCACCGGGGCGCGTGGGGCGTCCACGTCGTCCTGGCCGACAATGTCGAGCCCCGACGAGTCCGACAGCTGAAGCCCCCCGGGCACCAGGTCGACGGACAAGTGACGATCCCGGCGCGCAGCGCTCAATCGCAGGATGGCGTAGTAGAGCTCTTCCTCGGTGTCGGCGGCGATGAACGCGTCGCGTTCCGCCCGCATCGCCGCCATCGGGTCGAAGCCCAGCGCCGCGTTCTTCACGGGGGACCACGCTTCTCGTCTCTCGGTCTTCGCGACAATCGAGTCGAAGAGTGCGGCGCGCATCTCGGTGGTCCCGGCGGGACCCGGCTCCGAACCGCAGCTCAAGAGGGCGCCGACGCACGCGATCGGGAGCAGCCGTGTCATCGTGTTCTTCATCCGGCCAATCTGGGCCGGGGTCCGAACGGTCGACAGCCCTGCTTGTCCCACTGCCGTGCGCGCCGCAGCTTCGCCCCATCGCCCCCTCGCTGGAGGTCCTATGCGCGCCCCGAGATCATCACTCCTCTGCCTCGGAGTCGTCGCGACCGTGCTCGGGGCCTGCGTCGCCCCAGCGGACGAGCCTGTCCCGACCGCCGACGTGCGAAAGGGTGGGGATGACCGGACCGGTGGCTACGAGGCCGTCGAGGGGTGGTGGAAGGCGGCTGCCGACCACGAGGGGCAGTGGACGTGGGGCCAGGTATCGGCCGTAGCGGTCGACAATCCGGATCGGATCATCGTCGGCATCTGGGGCGACCGGGACATCCGCAACCGCGAGAGGCCGGGGAGCTCGAACTACCTCGTCGTGGTCGATCGCGACGGCAACATCACCGAGAACTGGACCCAATGGGATTCGATCTTCAACAAGCCCCACCAGGTCTACATCAGCCCGTACGACCCGGACCGCCACATCTGGGTGGTCGAACGCGGGCTGGGCATGCGGGACGTCAACATGCAGGTCCTCAAGTTCTCCAACGACGGCAGCGAGCTCGTCATGCAGCTGGTCGACCCCAACCATCCCCGGACGCGGGACGAAGCCCGTGCCAACCCGCGCCCGGGCCCGTTCACGTACGGCGACCCGGCGGTGTTGGCCTTCCTCCCGGACGGGAGCTTCCTCTTGGGAGATGGCTACTGGAACTCCCGGATCGTGAAGTACGACGCTGAGGGCAACTTCGTCATGGAGTGGGGGGAATTGGGAGACGGCCCGGGACAGTTCGACCTGGTGCATGGCCTCGCCGTGGATCGGGACCGGCGGGTGTACGTCGCCGACCGATCGAACAACCGAATCCAGCTCTTCACGGAGGACGGCGACTTCATCGAAGAGTGGCCGGACGTCACCGACCCCGTCGGCGTGTTCGCCGACGAGCACGACGCGATCTGGGTCATCTCGGCGGCCTTGAATCGCATCCTCAAGTTCGATCGAGACGGCCAGCTCCTGTATCACTGGGGTACGTACGGAGGGACGCGTGGCGGCTTCCCCGGTGGTCTCTCTCGACCGCACCAGTTGGACGTCGACCAAGAGGGCAACGTGTACATCGCGTCGTGGGACGGAGGGTGGATGAGCAAGTTCATCCCCCGAGAGGACGCCGACCCTGAAACCTTGATCGGTCGGCCGCTCGTCTTATCTCGTTAGAGACCAAGAGGTGAAATCCGAAGGGAGAGGGAAGATGAAGACGAAGTGGTTCTTTGCCGCGATGGTCCTCTGGCCGCTGACGCACCTGATCGTGTTCTTGGCCCGGTTCCGATCGCTGCCCCCGCTGCTCGAGCTGCTCTGGTTCGTCCCGACGGCGCTCGTAGGGGCGTATGCGGTGCACCTCCTCATGCTTCGGTCACGCTCGGCCGGCCAGACGACCTCTCTCGTGCTTGGGGCCGTGCTCTTTTCGCCTCTCGCGCTGATCGGCAACGTCATGGGCGGGCTTCTCGGACCGATCGGGATCACGCTGTACGGCGCGGCGCCCCTCACAGCGGGAGCCGCGTTGGGGTGGCTCTTCGGGAAGCGCTTCAACCGCTCGTGACCTCGGACGTTCGCCTCGCCGGCCCGGAGGAGAGCGCGGGTGTCGCTCGGGTCCTGGAAGAGTCGTTCGGTGCGTACCCCGTCATGCGGTTCGTCTTGGGGGACGGTCCCGGGTACGACCTCCGGATCACGAGACTCATGCGCTACTACGTCGAGCTCCGCGCGCTGAAGGCGGAGCCGATCTTCGCATGCGGGCCCCTTGGGGCTCCCACGGGGGTCGCCCTGATCGCGCGGCCGGGAGCAACGGTTCCCGAGGTTGCCGCACTCCAGGCCGAGTTGTGGGAAGATTTGGGGTCCGACGCCGAGGCGCGATACGCGGCCTTCGGAGCGAGCGTCGCCCCCTTCAAGGTCAGTCGGCCACACCTGTACCTGAGCATGCTGGGAGCGCTGGACTCCGCGCGCGGGACGGGCGTCGGCCGGGTCTTGCTCGACGCGGTCCACCAACGGTCCGCCTCGGACTCGGGCAGCGAGGGTGTCGCGCTCACCACCGAGGTGGAGTCGAACGTCGCTCTCTACCAGCACTTCGGGTATACGCTGCTCGGACAAGGTGAATTCGGAGACGGTCGTCCGACCTGGGGCTTCTTCCGGGAGGACGACGCCCACTTTCCCTCGGGCGCTCGCTGACCCATCATCGCGTCCATGGACGTGGTGAATCTGGCGGAAAAGCTGACGCTCGTGCCCGAGCTGTGGAGCCCGCACATCGTTGCCGAGCTCAACGAGATGCAGTTTAAGGTCGCGCGGGTCGAGGGCGACTTCATCTGGCATCAGCACGACGAGACGGACGAGGCCTTCCTCGTGGTGGCCGGGGAGCTACACATCGACCTCCCGGAGCGGACCGTAACCCTCGGTCCGGGCGAGCTCTTCGTCGTCGAACGGGGCGTTCGACATCGGCCTCGGTCTCCCGAAGGCGCGAGCATCGTCCTGATCGAGCCTAGGGGCGTCGTGAACACGGGAGAGGAAGGGGGCGACCTCACGGCCGCGAACGACCGCTGGATCTGACGTGCTGATCCTCGCGCCCCTACGACCAGCCGCGTCGGAGGGTGGCGCGGTGAAGCCTCGGCGATCGTGTGTACGGGGGTGCGCCCTCGGTCTCGCACTCGCCGCGTACGCCGGCGTCGTTTCGGAGTCGGCCGCTCAGACGGTGCGTGGACTCCTTCTGGAGCACGCGACCGAGACCCCGATCGAGCTCGGGCGAGTCCTCCTCGTGACGGCAGACGGAGACCCGATCGACGAGACCCTGACCGACGCCGAAGGCTTCTTCTCCTTGGAGAGCGACGACGCGGGCTTCTACGCGATCGTGGGCTCTGCCCTCGGATACCGTCCGGCCCAATCCGAAACCGTCCAGGTCGACGAAGGAGGCGTGGTCATCGTTCAGCTCCAACTCTTGCTCGCGCCTGTGCCCGTTCCGGGCGTGGTGGTCCGTGCGGACCGACTCAACGAGCCGAGGGTCCCGGAGTTGGAAGGCACGGGCTTCTACGAACGGCTGGAGCGGGGACGGGGAGACTTCCTCACCCCCGCGGAGGTTCGCGCTCACCCAGGGACGTACACGCCTCAGCTGTTCCGCGAGATCCACAACGTCATGCTCGTTCCGGTGACCGATGGGGCGACCGGCCCGTGGAACGATTCGATCAAGATCCGGAAAGCGATGCGCGGCGCGCGGGCCGACCGCACCTGCGCTCCCATGATCTGGATCGACGATGTGTACACCCAGTTGATGCCAGGCGAGGGCCTTCACGACGCGATCCCGAAGCGCGACATCCTAGGGATCGAAGTCCACACGCCTCACTCGGATCCTCCTTTGCGGTACTTCCGCGAAAATCACCCCGACAAGATCTGCGGCGTTGTGCTCATCTGGACGCGGAGGAGACGCCCGTAGGGGCGCGGTCCAATCCCCACGAAGACCGAGCCCGACCCACTCGCTAGGTCGGGCTCGTACGGGCTATTCTCGGGGACCCACCACTCCTACTCGTGCCGCCGCCATGTTCGCTCGCTCGATTTCGCTCGCCGCCGCGTGCGTCGCCGTCCTGGGCTTGACCCCGGCTCCTCCCGAGCCCGAGCCGATCCCCGTCGACGTCGTCCTGACCGAAGGTACGAACATGGCGGTGGATGTCTCGCCGGACGGAGGCACGCTGGCGATCGACCTGGTCGGGCGCATCTGGACCTTGCCGGCTGGGGGCGGGACCGCGACGCCGATCACCGACCCCTTCGGCGATGCTCGACAGCCGCGGTGGTCCCCGGACGGGACGCGCATCGCGTTCCAGGCGTACTGGGCGGGCGACTACGACGTGTGGGTCGTGAATCGCGACGGAAGTGGTCTGATGCAGCTCACGAGCGGCCCCTACGACGACCGTGAGCCGGCCTGGGCCGCAGACGGCGCGTCGGTGCTCTTCTCTTCGGACCGGGGAGGCAGCTACGACGTCTGGCGCGCGGACGTGGGGTCCGGTGCCCTCACCCGAGAGACCAACTCGCCCGGGAACGAGTACATGCCGTCCCCGTCCCCCGACGGGCGATCCCTGGCCTGGATCGCGGATGGGGCGGAGTCCGGAGTGTGGATCGAGGATGAGCGCGCTCAGCCCCGCCGGATCGTCACCCTCGACGGTTGGACCGGGTACGGTGCCAGCTGGGCTCCGGACGGGGCATCCCTCGCCTACGTCCGTATCGGGAACGGTGAGGCCGCGCTCCACGTGGTGAGTGCGGAGGGTGGCGAGGGGTTGGGAAGGCAGATCACCCCTCGCGGTGCCGACGTCTTCCCATTCCGCGCCAGTTGGACGAACGGGGATCGCTTCTTTTTTACGATGAACGGTCGAATCCATCAGGGTTCGGCGAACCGGGGGGTCACCGGCGACGTGCCCTTCGCCGGCACCGTGACCCTTCACCGCGATCCGTACCGAAAGGCACTCCGGTCGTTCGACGACGATGGCCCACAACTCGTACAGGGCATCGTATCGCCGTCGATGTCGCCCGATGGTGAGCATGTGGCGTTCTCCGCGCTCGGCGACCTATGGGTGATGCGCATCGGCAACACCCCGGAGCGAGTGACCGACGATGCCTTCGTCGAGGTCGACGCGGCGTGGTCTCCGGACGGAACACAGCTGGCGTACGCGACGGACCGTGGCGGCTTCACCAACGTGTGGGTTCGGGATATGGCGACCGGACTCGAACGCCAGATCACGAGCGAGGGGGGCTCGATGCCCGCGTGGGCGCCGGACGGGCGCTCTCTGGCCTTCTTGACCGGTGGGTTCGGGACCGGGGCCGGCGTCGCGATGGCGGACGTCGCAACGGGCGCCACTCGAATGGTGCGCTCCGGCCTGAACGGGCCTGGGCGGCCGACGTGGGCCCCGGATGGCCGGAGCATCGCCGTCTCCGCACTCCGCACGTACTCGAGTCGCTTCCGAGAGGGGGTGAACCATCCGCTCTTGATCCCTGTCCGAAGCACGGTGTTCGAACAAGAAGACCCTGCTCCACGACCGCGTCCGTCGTTCGCCCTCGGGAGTGGCCCGATCTCACATGCGGGCCATTTTCACGGGCTCGGCCTCTCGGGCGAAGCCGCACCGGTACCGGTCCGGCTTCAGGAGGGGGAGCGCTGGCTCGACTTCGCGACCCACGGCTCATTCGCGAGTCGCGGTACCGATGGACCCGTGTGGTCTGCCGATGGGCGACGAATGGCGTACGTCGCGTCCGGAGTCCTGTGGACCGTGCGAGTAGGCGCCGACGGCGAACCCGAGGGCGCGCCCCGGCGTGTGAACAACGAGCGGAGTTCGGATCCGTCGTGGGATGGAGCCGGTCGTTCGATCCTGTATCTCGGTCCAGATGGTCTGCGGCGCGTCTGGATCGACTCGGGCCGGATCGAGGACGTCGAGGTCGATCTCACATGGCGTCGAGCCGAGCCCGATGAGGTCGTGGTGATCCGGGCCGGCGGGCTCTTCGATGGGGTCAGCTCCGAGATTCGAAGGAACGTCGACATCGTCGTCCGAGGCAATCGGATCGTCCGGGTCGGGCCTCGCTCCGCTGACCCACCGGCCGGCCGAGTGATCGATGCCTCCGACGGGATCGTGATGCCAGGACTCATCGAGATGCACATGCACGGCGGGCTCGGCGTAGGCCAACACGTCGGTCGTCAGTGGCTCGCCTATGGCGTGACGTCGATTCGGACGCCGTCCGCCGACCCGTGGGAGATGGTCGAGGCGAGAGAGGCCGATGCCGTCGGACGCCGGCCGGAGCCTCGGATGTTCGGGACCGGCAATACGATCGATGGAAGCCGGATCTACTACGGGGGCGCTCCCGCGCTGACGTCTTCGGGCCAGGTCGAGTTGGAGATGGCCCAGGCCGACGCGCTGGGCTTCGACGTCATGAAGACGTACGTCCGACTCTCCGACGCCGTACAACGACGCGTGATCGAGGATTCTCATGCGTTGGGCATGCCCCTGACGTCGCACGAGCTCTATCCCGCGGTGGCATACGGGATGGATGGTGTCGAGCATGTGAAGGGAACGAGCCGCCGCGGCTACTCGACGAAGGTGTCCGAGCTGAACCGGAGCTATCAGGACGTCGTCGAGCTCCTCTCCCGGTCGGGTATGACATTGACCCCCACGATCGGCATCTACGGCGCCTACTCACTCCTTACCGAGGAGGACCCCTCGATCTTCGACGACCCGCGCGTCGAGAATTTCATACCGTGGGCTCCCGGAGCCGGCGGGCAGGGGGGCAATCTGGAGGTCCGACGTCAGATGGTCCGCGACATGGCCTCTCTCGGACGCCGGGTCGTCGAGGCGGGAGGCACAGTCGTCGTCGGCACGGACTCGCCGATCATCCCGCCGGGCATCGCGTTGATCGCCGAGATGCAGGCGTTGGTCGAGTACGGTGGCATGGCCGAGATCGACGTGCTCCGGGCGACAACCTCGGTGTCCGCGGACGCCATGGGGTACGGCGAACTGTTGGGTAGCGTGCGAGAGGGGATGCTCGCGGACCTGATCGTACTTGGCGCGAACCCGCTGAATGACATCCGCGCCCTTCGTGACGTACGTTGGGTGATCGAGAACGGGGTCGTGCGGAGCGCCGAAGAGCTGCTCCGCGGCCCGATGTAGGGACGGAGGAGGCCGTGGAAGGGGTGGAGAGGAGGCGTGCGCCGATGACGGCGCTCGGGTCGAGAAGACTGCTCGTTGCACTCTGCTGCTTCGGACTGACCGCCCTCTCCTGCAATTCGTTGGGCGCGCAGACGATCCGTGGTCAACTCATGGACATGCATACAGATGCGCCCATCGACCTCGGGTTGATTATCATGGTCTCCGAAGCCGGTGATTCGATCACCTCCACACTCTCGTCCCCGGGAGGGCGGTTCTCGATTTCGACCGATCAACCGGGCAATTACCTCCTTCTCGCGGCGGCCCTCGGATACCGGGAGACGCGTGTCGGGCTCTTCGAACTCGGCGACGGCGGCGAGATGAGCGTGGAGTTCCGGTTGTGGCCCGAGCCGCTGTCGATCGATGGGATCATGGTCCAGAGCCTGGTGCGCGAGCCGCAGCTCGTTCGAAACGGGTTCTACCGGCGAATGCAACGTGGCACCGGGACGTTCTTCACGCCTGCGATGCTGGAGGAGTCGACGGAAACGCGGGCCATCGACGTCCTCCAGGGGATCCCGGGGACGAGGTTGACGATCGATCCGGTGAACGGTGAGCGACTTCAAGTGCGCGGTGCACGCGGATACTGCACGCCCGACCTGATCATCGACGGTGTCCGGACGACGTGGGCGAACACCAGCATTCGCCTCGACGAACTTCTCCCGTACGACGTCCTATATGCCGTCGAGGTCCATCGTGGCGTCGCGGGAATCCCGATCGAATTCGGATCCTTCAACCAATGCGGCCTGCTCGTCTTCTGGACCGCGCGCGGACGCCGCTGAACTCGAGTCCTACTCCGGGCTCGTTCAAGCTTGCGAGAACCGCACTCCGCCGAGGGTTTTCAACAAAATCGGGGGTCCGGATGTCCTTGCTGCAAAGTCGCGCGCGCCCGTACTATAGATAACTGCGTCTCTCTGGGAGTTCGCCCGGATGAAGTCTCTCGTCGTCACCTCCGCCGCGGTCGGCATGTCGTTGATGCTGGTCGGCGAACTTCTCCTTTCCGACGGCCCGGGTCCCCGCGTCGCAACGGCCGGCCACGACGCCATCGTCGAAGCCGCCGCGGACGTGGATCCGAACGCGCTCGTGGAGCGCACCTGCGTTCGCTGCCACAGTGACGCACGACTCCGCGGAAACCTCTCGTTGGAAGGCTTCGACATCGCGGACGCTTCGACGAACGCCGAGGTCATCGAACGGATGATCCGGAAGGTCCAAGCCGGGATGATGCCCCCGCCGGGAGTGCGTGCACCTGCGGGGGATACGCTGCAGCAGTTCGTGGACGGGCTGGAAGAGGTCATGGACCGTCAGGCGCGACGCGATCCGAACCCTGGAGGACGGACCTTCCAGCGACTGAACCGGCCGGAGTACGAGCAGGCGATTCGGGATCTCCTGGACCTCGAAGTCACTGCGGGTGATTGGCTTCCGCTCGATCAGATGAGCGCCAACTTCGACAACATTGCCGACGTGCAGGCCATGTCACCGATGTTGCTCGAGTCGTACCTCAACGCCGCGTCCGACATCAGCCGGATGGCGGTCGGAGATCAGAACGCTCCGTCGATCAACGTCAATTACAAGAACTCTCAGTACCAATCCCAGCATCCGTGGGATCGGGTCGAAGGGGCTCCGTACGGCACGCGGGGCGGCGTCGTGGTCGAGCACGTCTTCCCGGCCGACGGGATGTACACCTTCGGCATGACCTTCGCCTCCGGAAACAACACGCGCTTCCAGGACATCGACATCTCGATCGAAAGCGAACGCGTGGCCCTCATGGCGTACACGCGCTCCGGGGAAGCCGCAGATGGGCGCGGCGGTGGGGCGCTCTGGACCGAGCCGGTCTTCGTGCGGGCGGGTCAGCAGAAGGTCTCCGCGACCTTCATCCGGCGCACAGACGGACCCTATGAGGACTTGATTCGGCCTCACGACTGGTCGATGGCGGGCGGTGGCTCGGGCGGTGCAGGGATCACGACGCTGCCGCACCTTCAAGATCTGATCGTCGGCGGTCCGCACGAGATCACGGGGATGTCGGACACGCCGAGTCGATCCAAGATCTTCGTGTGCCGTCCGACCGTCCCGGCAGAAGAAGCGGCGTGTGCTCGCCAGATCGTCCAAAACCTGGCCTCGCGCGCGTACCGTCGCCCGGCGACGGAAGCCGAAGTGGATGGCCTCATGGGCTTCTACGAGGGCGGGCTCGAGCGCGGCGGCTTCGAGCGAGGGATCCGCGAGTCACTCGAGGCCGTCCTCGCGTCTCCGTTCTTCGTGCTGCGACTCGAGCGGCAGCCCGAAGACGTCGACGCTGGAGAGGTCTACGAGCTGGGCGACGAAGAGCTCGCGTCCCGGCTCTCCTTCTTCCTGTGGGGCACGCCCCCGGACGCAGAGCTGCTCGACGTGGCCCGGCGCGGCAAGCTGACGGATGAGAAGGAACTCGAACGCCAGACGCGGCGAATGCTCGCCGATTCCCGCGCGGATGCGCTCGGGACCCGCTTCGCGGCGCAGTGGCTCAGGCTGCAGGACCTCTATAAGGTGCGGCCGGATCCGAACTTCTTCCCGAACTTCGACGAGACGCTCGCCGATGCCATGCGCGTCGAGACCGAGACGTTCTTCAACCACCTGGTCCAGCAAGACCGGGACGCGCTCGAGCTGCTCACGGCTCAGTACACCTTCGTGAACGAGCGCCTCGCGAACCACTACGGCATGCAAGGGGTGGCGGGTCGCCACTTCCGCCAGGTGGACTACACCGGTGGTGTCCGCTCCGGACTGCTCGGACAAGGCTCCGTGCTCGTGCTGACCTCGCTGGCCAACCGCACTTCTCCCGTCTTGCGCGGCAAGTGGGTGATGGAGGTGCTCATGGGCACGCCGCCGCCACCGCCGCCTCCGGGCGTTCCGGATCTCGAAGAGGTCGAAGGCACCCAGGAAGGACGGCGTCTCACGACCCGTGAGCGCATGGAGATGCACCGGGCGAACCCGACGTGTAATGCCTGCCACCGCTTCATGGATCCGATCGGACTCGCGCTCGACAACTTCGACGTGACGGGGCAGTGGAGGCTACGCGAGAACGGAATGGGACTCGATACCCGTGGTGAGTTCTACGACGGGACACCGATCACCACGCCGGCCGAGGTCGCGGATGCATTGCTGTCTCGCCCCGTGCCGCTCATGCGCTCGCTCACAGAAAACTTGATGGCGTACGCCCTCGCTCGCCGCGTCGAGTACTACGATCAGCCCGTGATTCGGGAGATCGTCGCCGATGCCGAGGAAGACGGAGCGTACCACATGCAGTCGTTGATCCTTGGCGTCGTTCAAAGCGACGCCTTCCGTATGAAACGCGCCCCCGCTTCCATGACGGAGCAGGCGGGCTACTAAGAACGCTGGACCAGACCCAACCTCAGGGGAGAACGGGTACGATGGAGTTTTTGACCGGGAAACACCTGGACCGCAGGACATTCCTTCGCGGCATGGGCGCATCGCTCGCCTTGCCGTACCTCGATGCGATGGTGCCGGCGGGTCGACTGCGCAGTCGCGCGGAGATTGAGAACGCCACCAAGGTGCCGTTCATCGCGATCGAGGAGGTCCACGGCCTCGCGGGGTGCAACGAGTGGGCAGAGACCCAGTACCTGTACGCGCCCGAGATCATCGGGAAGAACTTCGAGATGGTGCCGAACAGCGCCCTGATCTCGTTGGAACCGTACCAGGACTACATGACGGTCATCAGCAACACCGATGTCCGCATGGCCGAGGCGTTCTCTGCGCCCGAGATCGGTGGTGATCACTTCCGCTCCAGCGCGGTCTTCCTGACGCAGTCGCACCCGAAGCAGACCCAAGGCTCCGATCTCTTCGTCGGCACGTCGATGGACCAGATCCATGCGCGCCGCTTCGGCCAGGACACCCCGCTTCCGTCGATGCAGTTCACGATCCCGAACATCGATCAGGCTGGCGGCTGCACGTACAACTACTCGTGCGCGTACACGGATTCGTTGAGTTGGGCGTCTCCCAGTGAGCCGCTTCCGATGATCCGTGATCCTCGCGTGGCCTTCGACATGCTCTTCGGAGCCGGTTCTTCCCCTGAGGACCGGGCCGAGCGGCGTGCGATGCGCTCCAGCATTCTCGACTGGATCACAGGCGAGGTCTCGGCCATGAACCGACAGCTGGGCTCCGAGGACCGCCGCCGGATGGACCAGTATCTCACGAATGTCCGCGAGATCGAGCGCCGCATTCAGATGGTCGAGGCGCACAACACGAGTGGCGAAGAGCGGGAGATTCCGACCGCTCCCACGGGTGTTCCGGATTCGTATAAGGAGCACATGGAGCTCCACTTCGACCTTCAGGTCTTGGCGCTCCAATCCGACATGACCCGCGTGATCACCTTCAAGACGGGACGGGATTCGGAGAACCGGGTCTTCGCAGAGTCGGGTTCGGACCGCCCCTTCCACCCCGCTTCGCACCACGGCGGCCGCGAAGAAGCGATCCTCGAGTTCAACAAGATCTGCCAGTACCGCGTGAGCATGCTTCCGTACCTGCTGGACAAGCTGCAGAACACGATGGACGGCGATCAGAACCTGCTCGACAAGTCGGTCGTGATGTTCGGCTCCCCGATGGCGGACGCGAACCTCCACAACCACCGTCGCTGCCCGCTCGTCTTCCTCGGCAAGGGCAACGGGATTCTCGAAGGGAACCTGCACCTCCGTGCGGCCGACGGGACGCCGATGGCCAACGCGATGCTCACGCTCATGCAGGAGCTCGGGCACACGGACATGGACAGCTTCGGCGACAGCACGGGTGGCTTCATGCTCAAGTCCGCCGGGCGGACCACCGCTCAGGAAGTCTATTGAGCTCTGGAGAGGGAAGGACGATGAAGCGTTCGACGACACGGTCGTTGTTCGGCGCGGCTTTGGCCGTGCTTCTGGTCGGCGCAGTGCCGCTGGACGCACCCGTGGCCGATGCGGCGGAACGAGGTGACCTCGAGGCGGTTCGCCAGCTACTTCAGAGTGGCGCGGACGTGAATGAGGCGCACGCCGACGGGATGAGTGCCCTTCACTGGGCCGCGGAGCGTGGCGATCAACAGATGATCGAAGTGCTCCTCACTGCGGGCGCCGAATCCCAAGCCGCCACGCGAATCGGGGAGTACACACCGCTCCACATCGCGAGTCGGAACGGGCACACCGATGCGGTGAGAACTCTGGTTGCGAATGGTGCCGATGTGATGGCGCGTACCGACCCGAGCGGGTCGACGCCTCTCCATCTGGCCGCGCTCTCCGGGAATGGGGAGCTCATCACCTACCTGATCGAATCCGGAGCCGAGCCGAACGCGACGGAGGCCGAGTGGCAACAAACGCCACTGATCTTCGCCGCATCGTGGAACCGGGTCGACGCCATCGTGGCCCTCATCGACGGCGGTGCCGACCCGAATACAGCGGCCCAGTCGATGGATCTCACCCACATGGGGCGCCTCGACGCCGAAGCGAATCGCCGCAGGCAGGCGGTTCTGGATGCGTTCACGAACGAGGGGGAGTGGGAGCCGACGTCGTCTCAGGTCCAAGCTGCGGTGTTGGCGGGTCGGGCGGCCTACGAGGACGCCGAGCCACCGCGTCAGCGCCGCCGTTCGTCGCGCTTCCAACGCCAGGTGCGGATCACGAGTAAGGGCGGTCTCACACCGCTCCTCCACGCGGCCCGCCAGGGCCACATCGAAGCGATGGAGACGCTCCTGGACCGCGGAGCCGACGTAAACCTCGTCGGTGGTGGGGATGGGACGACACCGCTCCTCATCGCCGCGATCAATGGGCAGTTCGACGCTGCACTCCTGTTGCTCGACCGTGGGGCCGATCCGAACATCCCGTCGACGGTGAACGGTGCCACACCGTTGTTCGCGACGGTCAACTCGGAGTGGCAGCCGCGTACGCGTTACCCGCAGCCGCAAGAGCGTGAGGGGCAGAGCGTTGGCTACCTAGAGGTCGTCGAGGCACTGCTCGCTGCCGGGGCCGACCCGGACGCACGGATGACGCTTCACCCGTGGTATATGGAGTACACGGGCTGTGGAAACGGGAACTGCGGGCTCATCGACACGAACGGTGCCACGCCCTTCCTCAGGGCGGCCTACGCGACGGACGTCGAGGCGATGGCCCTCCTCCACCGGTGGGGTGCAGACCCGTCGGTCTCCACGAAGGCGCCCCGTCGTCGCAACCGGCTGACCCCGGAGCAACAGCAACGTGCGTTCCAGATCGATCGGATCGCGGATGCTGACTCGTTCGCCGCGTTCGGCGATTCGACCCGAGTCTCCGCAGTGATGGCGATTTGGTCGGACCTCCCGGATTCGATCAAGGCGGATATCCCGGAAGAAGAGGTGCGGTCGAACCCCGGGGACCACCGTGAAGCGGTCGTCGAGCACGCCCAACGCCAAGACTCGATCAAGGCCGAACAACCCGATCCGTCGGGGCTCCCGCCGGTTCCGGTCGGCGGGCCCGCGGTGTCCGCGATTCACGCCGCGTCCGGAGTCGGATACGGCGAAGGCTTCGCCGGGAACGCGCACCGCCATGCTGAGAATGGATGGCTCCCGAGCGTGAAGTTCCTGGTTGAGGTCGTCGGCATGGATGTGAACCTCCGAGACCACAACGGCTACACGGCCATCCACCACGCGGCGGCTCGCGGGGACAACGAACTCATCCTGTACCTCGTGGAGCAGGGGGGCGATGTCACCCTCCTCAGTCGGCGTGGGCAAACGACGGCCGATATGGCGAACGGCCCGGTGTCGCGCGTGTCTCCGATCCCGGAGACGGTCGCCCTGCTCGAGAGTCTGGGGTCGGCCAACAGTAACAACTGTCTGACGTGCCAATAGGCACGGTTGCACGGAACGCGGCGGTCGGGCTCGTCCTGGCCGCCGCGTTCGCTGTATCCGGGTGTCGGGTCGGGACGGACGTGCCGAACGTCGAACAAGCCGTGCTGACGGATGTCGAAGGGGCGTCGATGGCCGTCGGCCTCGTAGCGGCCACACTGACCCATAGTGTCTTCAGCGAGAACCACACATCGTTCCAGCACGAACACGGCGTGTCGGGCCTCCATAGCCACCCGATGTCGGGCCCTTGGGTCCATACGAGTCCCGAAGACGACGGCCCGGCTCTAGGGCATCACAACCTCTTCGAGATCGACCTGAGCATCGAACCCGATTGTCCCGGTGGTGGGTCGGTCCTGTACGAAGCCCAGATCACCGGCGAGGGGGACCCGCGGGTCGAGAACGGGGTCGTTCACTACGTCATGCTGCAGATGCACCAAGCGTGCGTGATGCCGATCGAGGGCGACGACTTCCTGCTGGAAGCGGCGCCGTATCTGACCGTCGAGTCTCATGCGACGAACGCTGCAGGGACCGCTCGGCTCTACGGCTCGGTGCAGGGATCACTGGCCTGGCAGGCCGAATCGAAGGGCGGGAGTTGCGCCATCGACCTCGGTTGGGACGAGTCCGGAGCGTCGTTGGACGATATCGGCTCACTACAGGTCAGCGGTACGATGTGCGGAGTCGACTTCTCCACGCCCCTGACGCTGGACTGATCGGCGTGTTCGGGATTCTGTGGATCATGATCCCGGCGCCCTTCGTCGGCTATCTGATCGCGGATAGCGTGAGGAAGGTCTTCAGCGAGGACAAGACGCTTCTCCGCCGCGTATTCGCGGACCAGCCCGTCACGATGTTGGCCGCCCTGACGGCGCTCGGGTCCGTCGCCGTCTGGAGCGTGTCTCAGATCGTGATGCGCTGGCTCTGACGCCTGGTCAGGCGATCGCGACCATCCGGCGGTCCGTCATCACCCGACGTTCGCCGACCCGACGATCCGAGGCGCTCCGTTGATCGGTGCCCGCACGTCTCTGGATGATCCGGCGGTCGTCCTGAACATGTGACGACCCGGTGCGACGCTCCGCGTGAGCCCGGCGCGAGGCCTGGCGACGGTCTTGGGACGCGCGCCGTTCCTGCCCACTTCGGCGAATGTCACTGCGCTCGAGCATTTGGTCTCCTCCTCACGGGCCCTGGGGTCGACAACATGCTTCGATCGGCGCGTGCGTGCAAAGCCGGCGGCCGGGCAGGGACGCCCGGCCGCCGGCGGAGGGAGTTGCCGTCAGTCCGGGTCCCCGTCGGTGACCGCTTCCGCCCGAACGGTGAGGAAGAGCGTGCCTCTTCGATCGCCGGTCGGGCTGGTCCCCAAGACGAGCGTCTGGCCGTCGCGGATCGTCACAGAGGTGCTCAGGTCCCACCCGTCCTCGGATTGGAGCGTCGCATTGTGTAGGGTCGTCGTATTCGCCTCGACACGTTCGACGATGCCGTGGATCTCGAAGAGGCGACCGTCCGAGCTCCGCATCCCCTGCGTAATCTCCGAGTTGTCCGTGGCCACGATCGTCGCCTCCGCGGCGAGTCGATAGCCCTGGAAGTCGAAGAGTCGGCGCAGCTCTCCCTCTACGTCGTTGATGCGAGGGTCGGTGGTCGTGAAGCCGTTCGCTTCCACCAGCTGGAAATTCAAGCGTACGTCTGGCCGCGGGGTATCGAACTCCTCCAACACCCGTTCGATTCGCGACAGGTTGTCGCGCGTTTCACGGATGGTGACGGCCCCTTGAATAGCGCTCATCGTGCCCGGGTCGTCGGCGCGATCGGAGTACACGTACGGGTCCAGGAGCTGCTCCACCTCGCTCTGGGTGAGGTGACCGACCGAGAACGTGCGCGTCTCCAAACTCACGCGTCGCTCGCACGCCACGGCCAGTAGGGTCAGCGCGGCTACCGGAAGCAGCGCGTACCTCGATGCCTTCGTCTTCATCTTCATCATCATCATCAGCTTCACTCTCCTGAGAAGAACCACACTACAGTGATATCGGGGTTGGACGTGGGGAGGATCGCCGCGTCGGCGTTGCTCACCACGACCGGGATTGGAGCCGGCTGCTGCACCACCGAGCCGACGGACGCACCTTCGTCCGCCGGCGGGCGCGGGGGCTGCGTCGAGACGAGAATCAGGATCGCGGCCGCGGCGGCAGCGAGAAGGGCGGCGCCGGGCCACACTCGCCGCCGCATCGGACGATCGGATCGAGGAGGGGGTGTCGACGCGCTCGTGACGCGAGCCTTTCGAACGATCTCTGCTGCATCGATGGGAGGGTGCTCGCTCAGTGCCGCGTCGAGTTGGCGGTTCGCCTCGACGATGCGCAGCGCCGCAGACGGCCAGTCCGGGAAGTCCTCCAGCGCCTCGGTCCATTCGGCGCCGGGCTTCTCTAGCGCCTCGGGTGCTCCCTCCATCAGGAAATCTCGGGCGTCGGGAGCCTTCATCGGACACCGTCCGCCCATTCGGGTCTGTCAGCGAGGAGGCGAGCCCGAAGCGTACGTCGGGCCTTGAAGAGGTGGGCGCGTACGCTCACCGGTTCGATTCCGAGAAGCTCCCCGGCGTCCGCTGCCGTCCGGCCCTGCAGCTCGACGAGGTCGAAGACGACGCGTTGACGATCGGGCAGTTCCTCGATGAAGACCTTCAGCATCGCGCGCAGCTCGGATTGTTCGACGCCGGCATCGGGCCGAGGGGTCGAGGCCGGAGCGAGGTCATCCCAGTGCCACGACTCCTCGCGGAAGCGGCGCGCTCGTCCCTCTGCCCGGAGCCGGTCGCGCAACGCGTTTCGGGTCGTGCTGTACAGCCAGGACTCGAACGCCGAGTCGCCCGAGAAGGTGTCGATCCTGCGCACCATGCGAATGAGGACCTCCTGGGTCACGTCATCTGCCTCCGTCGGGTCTCCGGTCCACACGAGCGTCCAACGCCGGACGATGGGGTAGGCGGCTTCCACGAGATCCGTCAGCGCGTCGGCGTTCCCGCCTTGGGCGGCGAGGGCCAAGCCGTCGGGGATGCGGTTTCTCGTGTCCGTCACGTCCGTCCCGGTCGTGTGGGCGTCATCCAGAAGACGACGGAAGATCGAGAGGCGTTTACTCCGAGTCGCCCTCGATGCCCAGACGATCAAGCACGGCGCGGGCGTCCGCGGCTGTACCCAGGAAGACCAGCACATGGCCCGGGCCGAGCGCGACGGCCGCGCCGGGGTTGTACACCCAACGTCCCTCCTCGTCTCGGACGGCCAGGAGCAATGCGTTCCTGGCCGAGTCGAGCGGCAGGTCGCCGATCCTCGAGGCTTCCCATCGAGATCCCGGTGGAATGGGGACCTGTTCGATTCGGAGGTTCTGTTCGCGGTCTCGGAGCATCGTGTCGAGGAAGTCGACCACGGTAGGTCGTACGAGCTCGGAGGCCAGACGCAGCCCGCCGATGTGCTGCGGCGAGACCACCGCGTCCGCGCCAACCTTCCTGGCCTTCGCCTCCTGCTGGACGTCCTCCAGCCGGGTGATGATCCGGGCCCTCGGATTCAACTGTCGTGCGGTCAACGTCACGACGACGTTTTCGTTGTCCGACTCCGAGCACGCGATGAGCCCGTGGGCCCTCGCGATCCCGGCCGCCAGAAGCGTGTCGTCGTCCGTTGCGTCACCGACGACGATCGGAACCGCAGGCAGTTCCGCGTCCGCGGCCTCCGCTGCTTCCTGGTTCGGGGCGACCAAGACCACCGGGCGCTCCGCATCGAACAGTTCGGTGGCCGTATACCACGCGGTCGGCCCCGAGCCGCACACGATCTGGTGGCCCTCGAGCTTCTCCAGATCCTTCATCATCCTCCTCCTTCGGAAGACGTTGCCCAGCTGACCTTCCAGCAGGAAAGCCGTGCCGATCGATACGAAGTACAGCGTCGCTCCCATCCCCACGAGGATGAGGACCGCCGTGAAGATCATGGCCCCCTCGGTGTCGACCGGAATCTCTTCCTCGTAGCCCACGGTCGTGAGGGTGATGGCAGTCATGAAGAAGGCCCGAATGAAGCCCGCTTCTGGTTCGATGACGAGGAAGCCGACAATGCCGGCGACCGTCACCAACAGAATGAACGCGAGTGAGCCGAGCATCCGCCGTCGCAGCTCCCGCATGTCGCGGTCGAACTGCGTCGCGGACGGCTCGTAGTAGTCCAACGTGGCTCACGGTTCGGGCACGCCCGGACCCGGGCGTTTCGACGGCTCAACTGACGGTGTGTTCCAGGAGTGCGCAAGCGCTGCAAAACCTTGCCGCGTCGGTGCTTCGGAGCTTACTTGCGGCCGTCGTCGCACCCTCCGCGCCGCCCGCCCATGGCCTTCATCTCGTACGTCCCCGCTGACGAGGCCGGAGACGTCCTCCGCACGATGTATCGGCAGTACGCCGACGCCGACGGTACGGTCGACAACATCCTGCGTATTCACGGCCTCAATCCACGCTCGCTCAAAGACCACGCGGTCCTCTACACGCACTTGATGCGAGGGCCCTCACCGCTGTCTCGCGTCCAGCGAGAGATGATCGCCGTGACCGTTTCGGCGTTGAACGACTGCTTCTACTGAATCAACCATCACGGGGCGGGCCTCCGTACGTTGACCGGCAGTGATACACTCGCGAGGGCACTGGCCCGCGACTTACGGACCGCTGAGGTGGAGCCAGCGGATGCGGCGATGCTCCGGTACGCGGAGCGATTGACGCTGCGGCCCTCCGAGGTGGGGGAGGAGGACATCGGTACCCTGCGGAGTGCGGGCTTCTCCGATACCGCGATTCTCGATATCTGTCAGGTCGTGAGCTACTACAACTACGTGAACCGACTCGCCGATGGCCTGGGCGTCCAGCTCGAGGCGAAGTGGAAGGAGCAAGCGTTGACGATCACCCGAGAGGAGTTCGAGGCGCGGAAGCAGGAACGGTCCTCGGAGGAGCGACGATGACGATGATCCGGCTGGACGGCATGGGTCTCTCGCTCGAAGACGTCGAGCGCATTGCCCACGCCTCGAACGTGTCGGTCGAGC
This sequence comes from Gemmatimonadota bacterium, assembly GCA_039030015.1. Lineage (GTDB taxonomy): Bacteria > Gemmatimonadota > Gemmatimonadetes > Longimicrobiales > Gaopeijiaceae > UBA2589. Next base: position 47,093 of record JBCCEZ010000020.1, read on the forward strand.
TGTCCGACGACGCTCGGACCCGGATGCAGGCGTCCCGTGACGTGGTCGAACGGAAGGTAGCCAGCGGTGAAGTGGTGTACGGGGTTACGACGGGCTTCGGACGACTGGCCGACGTCTCGATCCCCCCGGGTCGGCGCACCGAGCTACAGCACAACCTCGTTCGGTCCCACGCTTCGGGCATGGGGGACCCGCTCCCGCAGCCTATGGTGCGAGCCCTTATGACGTTGCGTGCCAACGCGTTGGCAAGAGGTGTCTCAGGTTGTCGCGTAGGGGTGGTCGACCACCTGTTGGAGCTCCTGAATCGACGCATTCACCCACGGGTTCCGGAATTCGGATCGGTGGGTGCCAGCGGCGACCTCGCCCCGCTGGCGCACGTGGCCCTGGCGCTCCTCGGAGAAGGACGCGTCGAGCACGCGGGTCAATGGCACGACGCAGGAGATGTGCTGTCCGAGGAGGGGTTGGACCCGCTCACCCTGGACTCGAAGGAAGGGCTGGCCCTGATCAACGGCACCCAGGCGACGACCGGGATCGGCATCCTGGCTCTCCTGCGCGCCGAGCGAGCCTTGGCCACGGCGAGCGTCGCGGCAGCCATGTCCCTCGACGCGCTCATGGGGACACCGGCCGCGTTCCGCGCTGAAATCCACGAGGCCCGGCCGCACGAGGGCCAGATCGAATCCGCGCGCCTTATGCGTCGCCTGCTCGACGGGTCTGAAATCCGCGAGTCACATCGGGAGGACGACCCTCGGGTTCAGGATGCGTACGCACTTCGATGTGTGCCGCAGGTGCACGGGGCTGCACGGCATGCGTTGGCCTACGTCCGAGGGATCCTGGAGACCGAGGCGAATAGCGCCACAGACAACCCGCTCATCTTCGCGGAGGCCGATGTCGTCGTCAGCGGCGGGAATTTCCATGCGCAGATCGTGTCGCAGGCTCTGGATCTGTTGGCGATCGCCGTGGCCGACCTCGCGGCCATCTCCGAGCGTAGGATCGAACGGCTCCTGAATCCGGACCTCTCGATGGGGCTCCCGGCCTTCCTCGCGGCAGAGCCGGGGTTGGAGAGTGGCTTCATGATCGCGCAGGTGACCGCGGTGGATCTGCTGGCCGAACTTCGGGTCCTGGCCCACCCGGCGTCTGTGGATTCGGTGACGACCAGCGCGAACCAAGAAGACCACGTGTCGATGGGTATGGCGGCGGCCCGTAAAGCCGAGCGGGCGGTCGGGTGCCTGGAGCGCGTGCTCGCCACAGAGCTGATGTGTGCGGCTCAGGGCATCGACTACCGCCGACCGCTACGGAGCGGCGCGGGTGTCGAGCGTGCGTGGGACGCGTTGCGCGCCACTGTGAGCCGCTTGGACGGAGATCGGGCCCTGGGCCCCGACTTGGACGCCGTCTACGCCATGATCCGGACGGGAGTCTTCGCAGACATCACCAAGGAGTTCGCATGACCGCAGGGACCGACACCACCCCCGGAGCGCGGCCGGTCCGCGCGCCACGCGGGTCCGAGCTCTCGTGCAAGGGTTGGGCGCAGGAGGCGGCGCTTCGGATGCTCATGAACAACCTCGACCCGGAGGTCGCGGAGCACCCGGACGAGCTGATCGTCTATGGCGGAACGGGTCGAGCCGCACGGTCGTGGGAGGCGTTCGACGCCATCGTCGACAGCCTACGCAACCTGGAGGACGACGAGACACTGCTCGTCCAGTCGGGAAAACCGGTCGGGATCTTCCGCACGCACACGTACGCGCCGCGGGTGTTGATCGCGAACTCGAACCTCGTGGGGCGCTGGGCGACGTGGGATCACTTCAACGATCTCGCCAAGCGTGGACTCATGATGTACGGCCAGATGACCGCCGGCTCGTGGATCTACATCGGAACCCAGGGGATCTTGCAGGGAACGTACGAGACCTTCGGTGCGATGGCGGCGAAGCACTTCGGCGGCACCCTCGAGGGACGGTGGGTGCTGACCGGAGGAATGGGGGGCATGGGCGGAGCCCAGCCCTTGGCGACGACGATGAATGGCGGAGTCATGCTGTGCGTCGAAGTCGACCCCACGCGAATCGAACGTCGGATCGAGACGCGGTACTGTGATCGAATGACCGAGAGTCTCGATGAGGCACTCGAGTGGGTCCAGGAGGCGACAGACGCCAAAGAGGCTCTCTCGATCGGGTTGGTGGGCAACTGCGCCGACGTGCTCCCGGAGCTGGTCCGGCGGGGAGTCGTTCCGGACATCGTGACCGATCAGACGTCGGCGCACGATCCGTTGTACGGCTACGTCCCGGCCGGCTTGGGCGTCGAGGAGGCCGCGGCCCTCCGCGCCTCTGATTCGGACGAGTACACCCGGCGTTCGATGGCGTCGATGAGGACCCACTGTGAGGCGATCGTGGCCCTCCAGGACGCAGGCTCGATTGCGGTGGACTACGGGAACAACCTCCGTGGCTACGCGGAGGACGCGGGCTTCACGCGGGCCTTCGACTACCCGGGCTTCGTGCCCGCGTATATCCGCGACCTCTTCTGCGAAGGCAAAGGCCCCTTCCGCTGGGCCGCGCTCTCCGGGGACCCGGCGGACATCCACCGGACGGACGAGCTGGTGCTCGAGATGTTCCCCGAAGACGAGCACCTCTGCCGGTGGATCCGAATGGCACACGAGAAGGTGGCGTTCCAAGGACTCCCGAGCCGGATCTGCTGGCTGGGGCAGGGGGCGCGGGCCCGCTTCGCGCTGGCGATGAACGACCTCGTGGCTCGGGGCGAGATCTCCGCACCGATCGTGATCGGACGCGACCACCTCGACACCGGCTCGGTGGCCTCGCCGAACCGCGAAACGGAGGCGATGCGTGACGGGACAGACGCCGTCGCGGACTGGCCGATTCTCAACGCACTACTCAACACGGCCTCGGGATCGAGCTGGGTGTCGTTTCACCACGGAGGCGGCGTGGGCATAGGGAATTCGCTCCACGCGGGGCAGGTCATCGTCGCGGACGGGACGCCGGAGATGGCTGTTCGGCTCGAGCGGGTCCTCACGAACGATCCGGGCATCGGCGTCGTTCGCCACGCGGACGCCGGGTACGAGGTGGCTCGGGACACGGCGAGTCGTGAAGGCCTTCGGATCCCGATGGAGTTGTAGGGCTACTCGCCGCCCCGGAAGTCCAGCTGGAGTTGAGGCGTCTCGCCAGCGAGGCGCTCAGCGACCGCGCGATAGCTCAGTGCGGCGGCTTCGGAGCGTCTGTGCACCCCGGCCTCGACAACCCACGTTCCCCCTACGAAGACGTCACGGACGGGGGACTCGTCCGTCCCAAACACCCACGAGTCCAGGACGTCGTCCTCGGACCGCCCCACGAGGCTGGGGTGATCTGGATCGAGGAGCACCACGTCGGCGCGATATCCGGGCGCTAGACGTCCCACGCGCCGGCCGGTTGCCGCGGCTCCTCCCGCCCACGCCGCTTCCAATAGTGCTCGGCCCGTAGAGCGATCGTGCGGGCCCGGTGCGACGTTCCGGGCGTGGCTCACGAGCCGCTGACCGTACTCGAGCATCCTCAGTTCGGCCGCGGGGGATCGGCTCACGTGAGAGTCGGTGCCGACCGCGTAGCGCCCCCGTGCCGCGAGGAGCTCCTCCAAGGGAAACACCCCGTCTCCTAGGTTCGCTTCCGTCATCGGGCAGAGTGCGACGCATGCCCCGGAACTGGCGATCGCGGCGACCTCCGCGGTGGTGACGTGGGTCGCGTGCACCAGAGACCAGTGCTCGTCGACCGGGGCGTGGTCCAACAACCATTCGACCGGTCGGGCTCCACTCCACGCTAAGCACCCTTCGACCTCCCTGAGCTGCTCCGCGACGTGGATGTGGACGGGCAGGGAAGGGTCCATACTCCGAGCCGCGGCCACGACGACGTTCACCTCGGCTTCCGGTACGGCTCGCAGCGAGTGCAACGCCAACCCGACCCGGGCGTCGCCGCGACCCAGCTCCGCGCCCAGGACCGCCACGTCCCCCACGAACTCCTCGATGGAGGCGACGAAGCGGCGCTGTCCCTCGACGGGCGCCTGCCCACCGAAGTCCGAGCTACGGTAGACGGTAGGCAGGATCGTGATCCCGAGGCCTGTCTCCTGAGCGGCCGCGAGGACTCGGCGCGCCATCTCGACCGGGTCGTCGTATGGACGGCCCTCGGGGTCGTTTCTCAGGTAGTGGAACTCCACGACCGAGGTGAACCCCTGGGTCAGAAGCTCGGAGAAGAGCTGGGTGGCGATCGCCTGCACATCGTCCGGCCCCAACGCTCCGAGGAAGTCGTACATCGTCTGGCGCCACCCCCAAAACGAGTCGCCATGGGTAGACCCACGTTCCGCGAGGCCGACGAGGGCCCTCTGGAAGGCGTGCGAGTGCACGTTCGGGACCCCCGGAACCGCGTAGCCTGGCCGATGCGTGGCGCCCCGGGGGGTCGTCTCGTCTTCGATCGTCGTGATCCATCCGGACCCGTCGATCGTCAGACGCACGTCTCGGGCCCAGCCGCCGGGGAGGAGGGCGTGATCGAAGAAGAGGTCGGACATAGGATGCGAGTGTAGATTCACGCCGTTCGGCCCGTCAACGAAGCGTCGGAGTACTGATTTCCGTGGATGCCTGTGACTTGATCGTTCGTGGCGGCCACCTGGCGACGATGGACCCCGCGCGGCCCGGACCGTGGGGGGAAATCCGGGATGGTGCGGTCTGCGTCCGAGGCGACTCGATCGTGTGGGTAGGGCCGGAGTCCGAGCTGCCCATCGGCTCGGTCGGCCCGGACACGATCGAGGTGGCCTTGGAAAGGGGCTGGGCCACGCCCGGCTTGATCGATTGCCACACACACCTCGTCTTCGGCGGTCATCGAGCGGATGAGTTCGAGGCGCGGCTCGAGGGGGCCTCGTACGAGGAACTCGCGCGGGCGGGCGGCGGCATCGTATCGACGGTACGCGCCACGCGCGACGCCGACGAGGCCAGCCTGGTACAGCGAGCGGCGACCCGGCTCGACGGCCTGATCGATCACGGATGCACGACGGTCGAGGTGAAGTCGGGATACGGGTTGGACACGGAGACCGAGCTCAAGATGTTGCGCGCTGCCCGAGCGGTGGGTGAGGGCAGTGGCGCACACGTGGTGACCACGCTCCTCGCGGCGCACGCGCTACCCCCTGAATTCGCCGATCGTCGCGGGGAGTACGTGGATCTGGTGGTCGACGAGATCATTCCGCGAGCAGTCGACCAAAGGCTCGCCGACGGGATCGATGCGTTTTGCGAATCCATCGCCTTCTCCGTCTCAGAGTGCGCGGCGGTGCTCCGCGCGGGGCGCGACCAGGGGCTACACGCCCGCCTACACGCCGACCAGTTGACCGACTCAGGAGGCGCGGCCCTTGCCGCGGCGGTAGGCGCGACGTCGGCGGACCACGTCGAGTACACCTCTGCGGAGGGAGTGCGGGCGATGGCGGACGCCGGGACGACGGCTGTGCTCCTTCCGGGTGCCTGGTACGTGCTACAGGAGACGCAGAAGCCACCGATTGAGGCGTTTCGGGACGCGGGGGTTCCGATGGCCGTCGCCACGGACTTCAACCCCGGGTCATCCCCGGTCGGTTCTCCCCTCATCGCCATGAACATGGCGTGTGTCTGCTTCGGACTGACGCCAGCCGAGGCGCTCGCCGGAATGACCCGGCACGCGGCCCCCGTACTCGACGTGCCGGATCGGGGCGTTCTCCGTGAGGGGGCCCGGGCGGATGTCGCGTGCTGGGGCGTGGATACGCCGGCGGAACTCAGCTACTGGATCGGAACGAGCCCCTCGACGGCGGTGATCGCCGGAGGGGCTCGAATCCGTTAGCGGGCGAGAGCGGAGCGTCGCTTAGCTGCCACCGCCTCGACGCCGGGTGCCGCGGGACGTCGTCGCACCCGAGCGTCCCGAGCGCGACGGCGCCGACCGAGCCTGCGGCGGGCGAGACGATCCGCGAGAGGCCGCGGGCTGCCGACCCGAGCTCGACGAGCCCGAGCGTGCTCGCGACGAACCCCTCGAGGGCTGCGAGCGAGTCTGTGGGCGGCTCGGCGCGGACCGGGTCTGCGGACGGCTCGGCGCTGCGCGACCGGTCGATCCGCTTCGACTCGGGGCCGTCCGTGCGCGGGTGTTTCCGCGCGACGGGGCCGAACGCGTCTCGGGGCGCGACGGAGCCGAGCGGGTCGTCGAGCCCCTCGACGGCACCGCACGCGTGCTGGACCCTCTCGACGGAGCCGAGCGGGTGCTGGAACCTCCGGACGGTGTGGAGCGCGTCTGAGCGCGCGTCGGTGTGGCCCGGCCCGTCGAACCCCGCGAGGGCGTACCCGCCCGCGGCGTGCGCGTCGGGGCCGAACGCGTGCTCGGCGTCCCGCGCGTGGTGCTGCCGCGACTGGGGCGAGCGGAGCGGGTGCTCCGATCACCGTTGTCGTTCGGTCGCACCGTCGTCGGACGACGGTTCAGCGTCGGTCGCGAGCGGGGCGCCGCCCGGGTGGTTCCGCCACGTGCACCGGAGCGCGTCGTGGACGGGGTCGCACTGTTGGGCACACGGCGCGGCAACGCAGACGAAGGGCGGCTCGCCGGGCCGTCACGCGTGGTCCGTCCGACCGAGACCGGGGTCCTGCCGGTCCGCGGTGTCGTGGCGGCTGGACGACCTCCCGAGCGGGTCGGTGTCGCGGCGCCAGCGCGACGATCACCGCCGCGGAGGGTCGCGCTCGGCCGACGCGCGCTGTCCCCGCCACGCGTCGCCGCTCCGACCTCGGGAGCCCGACGATTCACCGATGTCGTGGCGCGCGGCCGAGACGTCGCCTGAGCCGCAATGGCGGTCCGGGACGGTGCGACCGGGCTCACCCCGCGACGTACGGCCGTCCGGCTCACGCTGCCGCCGGCGTTCTCCTTGTACCGACCGTTGCCGGCATAGTACTGACCCGACGGGATGTACCCGCGCACGTGGTATGGTGCGTACGCGTACGTGCGGTAAGAACGATACGAGCGGTGCGAGTAGTGACCCCAGTAGCCGCCGGCGTAGTAGCCGTCCCAATACCCGTCCCAGTACGAGCCCCACGGGTCGTAGGCCCAGTACGGCCCCCAGCGGGGACCCCACGGGTCCGACACGTAGGCGTAGCGGCTGTAGCGGCTGTAGAAGCGCGGACGGTACCAATCGTAGTCGTACCCTCCCCATCCGTACGTGTAGTACGCCGGGACGTACGACGTCCGAACCACGCAGTGGTCGTAGTTCCAGTAGTACGCGTCGAAGCAGCTTGCGGAGTAATGGTCGCTATAAACCCCGTAGTCGTACCGGTCATAGCGGTCGTAGCGATCGTAGTAGTCGTAAGAGCTCCACAACGCGGACCCGAAAAAGACCGACGAGTGCGTGTGCACGGGGCCGGAGACCCCGAACGTGACGCCCGTGAAGAGGGGGCCGGCCTCGAGCGCGAAGCCCAGGCTCAGCTGAGCGCTCGCACCGGCGCTCGACAGCGCCATGAGAGCGGAAAGTACAGTGGTGATTCGGGCGGTCCTACGCACAGCGTCCTCCTTCGCTGAAATCTGCCCGCGTGAAGTGCAGGCGTCGTGCCACGGAGGGTCTATTTGCGGAAGCTAATGCAGACTATGCATTTAGCCCACCCCGCTCACCTGAATCCGAGCTTGAACGAGCGTCCCGCGGATAGGACAGCCGATCCCTCGAGTGGACACCTCTCGGTCCGATTCACCCCGAGGGGTGCGCAATCGCATCGAGGGCCGTGTCGAGCTCCGCCGCGGTCGTCGCGACGTTCGGGGACAGTCGGATCGCGTTCAGCGGAGGGGCGAAGCCGCGCACGACGACACCATGGTCGTCGAGGAGCGGTGCAACGAGGCCCGAGGCCCGTGCACCCGTGGACTCGACCGCCATCAAGACCGATCGAAGGACGGAGTCCGTGGGAGAGCGCCACGACAACCGATCGTCCGACTGAGTCCGATCGTAGATCTGTTGCCAGAGGCGGGCGTACCGACGCTGCTTCTCCCCCTCTCCGATCGACGCCTGGAAGTCCAGGGCATCTCCCAAGGCGACGACCGCTGGCCACGCGCGCGTCGAGTAGTCCTCGTACTTCCGAGCGGACTGCCGGATTCGGTCGCCGGGGGTCCGATACCACATCCGGGGAAGTCGCTCTCGGAGGTCGGACGATACCCAAAAGAGGCCGAGGCCCTTCGGAGATTGAATCCACTTGTGTGGGCTCATCGAGTACGCGTCGACGCCCGACGAGCCCAAGTCCACAGGGATCATCCCCGCCGACTGAGCCCCGTCGACAACCACGAAGTCGACGCCGCGCTCACGGACGGCCCGAGCGATCTCCGAGAGTGGGTGACGCATGCCGACCATGTTGTCGACGTGCGGGAGGACAAGGACCCGAGTATTTGGCCCGACCGCCCCTGCGTGAAGCTCCACCACCTCGTCGACGGTGAGGGACGGCATTCGCTCGATCGGGAAGGCGAAGTCGCGAACATTATATCCCCGCCGCTGAGCCACCCCGCGCCACGCCACGGAAGCTCCCGGGTGGTTGAGGGACGAAAAGAGAACCTCGTCGCCGTCCTCCAAGGGGAGCCCGTGCGCCAGCACGTTGAACCCTTCGGTCGTGTTGTGCGTGATCGCGAGCTCGTCCGGGGAGCAGTGCAGCAGCCCCGCCGCGGAGGCGCGCGTCTCTTCCATCACCTCCCGCCAGACGGCCCCCCACACGTACAGGGACGGGAAGGTCTCGCATAGCTCGAGGTACCCCGCGTGCGCCTGGTGCACCGAACGTGGGACGGTGCCGATCGAGGCGTGGTTCAGATAGATCAAGTCCCCCGAAAGCATGTACTGCTCACGAAGCCGCCGCAGGGCGTCGCCGCCCTCGAGCGACACGTCGTGCAGGCCGGCTGGGGTCGCGGCGCCGAGATCCTGGGCGTGCCCCAAGAGCGACGACGATGCACCCGCAGCGGCGAGCGTACGCAGAAACGAGCGACGAGTGGTGGGCGTACGGTGCATGACAGCCTCGGGCGGATGTCTTGATCGCGGGGGCACTTCGTTGAAGATTGGTCGTGTCCAGCCGACGCGCCAACCGCCGTCGGCACGGTGTGGCCCTTCGGGCTCACCGGGCGGACACCCCCACGATGATTGCTGTTCGTGGTTTCACCCCGATGGATGCCGACGCGTCGAGTGGACGCGCTCCGGTCGTCTGTCCCACTGGCTAGTGCCGTGTCTGAATCTGAAGAAACACCCCAGGCCCCAGCGCCGAAGCCTGAGCCTCAGGCTGACGCCGCTCCTCAATCGTCTTCCGGAGATGGAGGAGGCGGCAGCTCCAACGCCTCCGGTTCCGGCGCGCGCGCCGACTCCGGGAACGGAGGCGGTTCGAACCAACAGCAAGGAGGCGAGGGTCGAGGCCGGCGCCGGAACAAACGGCGACGCCGCGGGCGTCGTCGTCGGGGCGGTGGCCGCGGACAAGGGCAAGGCGCCGACGATCGCGGCGGTCCGTCCGAAGCCGAGTTGATGCAGGGGCTGCCGGAGGATCCTGCGGAGCTGATGGAGATGGCCCGCCCGTTGGGTCTTCTCGAGGTGTTGGGTTCGGGTTCGGGTTTCGTGCGCCGGCGGGAATCCGGTTACGCGCCGGGCAACGACGACATCTACGTGCCGTCGCGCGTCATCCAGAAGTACGGGCTCCGGAGCGGCGACGAACTCATGGGTGTGGTCGCTGCCTCGATCAAACAGGGCAAGAGCCCGCCTCTCGCGTACCTCGCATTGGTGAACGATCAGCCGCCCGAGGACATGCAGCGCCGTGCCGAGTTCGAGCGGCTGTCCGCGATGCACCCGGACGAGCAGCTGACGCTGGAGTGTGGTCGCACGTGGCGGGGTGAGCCGGAGTTCACGAACCGCGTCATCGACCTCTTCTGCCCGTTCGGGAAAGGTCAGCGCGCGATGATCGTGGCGCCGGCGAAGGCCGGAAAAACTATGGTCATGCAGGCCGTAGCCGAGGGAATCGTGAAGAACCACCCCGAGTGCCATCTCATGATCCTCCTCGTCGACGAGCGGCCCGAGGAGGTCACCGAGATGGAGCAGTGCGGCTTCGGCGAGGTGATCGCGTCGACCTTCGATCGCCCCGCCGAGCGTCACGTCCAGGTCGCGGAGATGACCTTGGAACGAGCGCGTCGCCGCGCGGAGCAGGGAGAGGACGTCGTCATCATCCTCGACTCGATCACGCGTCTCGCCCGGGCCTACAACTCCCTCAAGGGCGGAAGTGGCCGGACGATGTCCGGTGGCCTGGATTCGAACGCACTGGAGAAGCCGAAGCGCTTCCTCGGCAGTGCGCGAAAAATCGCCCCGAACCAGGGCGGTGGATCGCTGACGATCATCGGGACCGCGCTCGTGGACACCGGGTCTCGGATGGACCAGGTCATCTTCGAGGAGTTCAAGGGGACCGGAAACTCGGAACTCGTGCTGTCACGCGAACTGGCCGACAAGAGGATCTACCCGGCGATCGATCTGACGGGGTCGGCGACGCGGAAGGAAGAGCTTCTGCTCGACGACGATCAGCTCTGGGTGTCCCACGCGATGCGGCGTCAGCTCTCCGGGATGGGGCCGACCGAAGCGATGATGGATCTGCTGGGGGCGATGCGGAAGACGAGCACGAATCGGGACCTCATCGACTGGGCTCGGAACCGGTCGTAGTCGGCGTTTCCCCTAGGGCCGCCGCGAGCTGATCGAGACTCTTCGTCAGCTCGCGGCTCTGGGCGCGCTCCATCGTGAGGCCCCACCATCCCATGAGCGGGTTGCTTCCGAGGTCGCCCCGTTCCTCCCATTGGATCGTGGTCCCGGTGGAGCCTTCGATCAGGGTGATCGTCCCCCGCGTGATGAGGCTGCCTCCGACGCCCGCAACCTCGACCGCGTAGGACACCGACGAGGCGGTGGCCTCCTCGATCCGGAAGCTGCCGCTCCCGAGTTCGCGGTCCTCCCAGCTCATCCTGGCGCCCGTCCCGCGGTCGGGGCCGCTACGCTGCGTCGAATCGGGCCACGTGGTCCACTCACGCCATCCCTCGGGCGCATCGAGGAGGGTCAGGACCGTCTCTGCGTCGGCCGCTACGGCCCGTTCCGCCGACGCGCTCCACTCGCTCGGGAGAAAAAGGCCGACGACGAGGAGGCCGATCAGGATGACGGCGCCCCCGCCGAGGACCAAGGTACCAGGCCCGAACAGGCTTCCGGCCTTCATGCGCCTTCCTCGTACTCGGCTTCGAGCGCCTCACGGAGGTACGGCCACACGTTTCGCGCCGTCCGGGTGTGGCCGGTGGGGTTCGGGTGAATACGATCCGCTTGATTCAGTTCAGGCACTCCGGCGACACCGTCCAAGATGAAGGGGAGGAGGGTGACCCGGTCATGAGCCCCGGCGACCGCGGGAAAGACGGCCCGGAAGGTCTCGGTGTAGGCGGCGCCGAGATTCGGGGGGGCTTCCATGCTCGCAAGGAGGATGCGCACGTCCGGATAGCGAGACTGGGCTCGGACGATGATCTCCGTGAGGTTGGACGCCATCGCGTCCGGCGCCTGACCTCGAAGCCCGTCGTTCGCCCCCAATTCGATCACGAGGACGTCCAGCGAGTCCCGAAGGGCCCAGTCGAGGCGCCGGAGACCGCCCGCGCTCGTTTCACCGGAGACTCCGGCGTTCACGAGGTGGAAGCCGACCCCCGCGGAGTCCGCGATCTGCGCCAGGATGGACGGGTAAGCCTCGGCGTCACGATCGACGCCCATACCCGCCGTCAGGCTCGTTCCGAGGAAGACGACGACGGGGCGATCGTCCGAGGGAACCCTGGAGGTCGTCGCGACCACCATGGAGGAATCCTGGACCTCCCCGTCGACCGTCCGGGCCTCTGGACTTCCGCACGCCGTCATCGCGACGGTCGTGAGTAGGCAGGCGAATGAGCGATTCATCGATGATCGTGGCCGAAGGTCTGGTCAAAAGGTACATGAGTGGGGGCAGACCTCTACCCGTCCTCCGATCCATCGACCTCACCGTCCAGCGTGAGGCCTTCGTTTCGATCGTGGGCCCATCCGGGAGTGGCAAGACGACACTCCTCGGACTCCTGGCCGGCCTCGACGAGCCGACCGAGGGCCGTGTCCTGCTCGACGGAACCGACATCTTCTCGTTGACGGAGGATGGCCGGGCTGCCTTCCGATCCGAGAGAGTCGGCTTCGTTTTCCAGACGTTTCATCTCCTCCCGACGCTGACCGCGCTCGAGAACGTCCTGGTCCCACTCGAGCTCCGTGGGATGGGTCGAGAGGCGAGGCCTCGGGCCATGGCGTTGCTCGACCGTGTCGGCCTCGCGGATCGGACGGGCCACTATCCGGCACAGCTGTCGGGCGGCGAACAGCAGCGGGTTGCATTGGCACGGGCCTTCTCCAACGAGCCCGCGATCCTGTTCGCGGACGAACCGACCGGCAATCTCGACGCGGAGACGGGTGCGGCGATCGTCGAGATGCTCGAAGAGCTGAACCGAGATACACGGACGACCTTGGTCCTCGTGACCCACGACCTGGCGCTGGCGGAGCGAGCGCATCGAGTCATCCGTCTCGGCGGTGGGGAGATCGCGGAAGACCGGCCAGGCCGAGGGACCGTCGTCGGAGCCGCCACGGGATGAGCCCTCGCGTGCGACTCGGCTTCGCGCTGCGCCTGGCCCTCCGAGAGAGTCGGTATGGCTGGCGGCGTGTGGGGGTGTACATGGCCTCCATCACGCTCGGTGTGGCCGCGCTCGTCTCGATCCACTCGTTCCGTGAGGATTTCGCGCGCTCGGTGCAGGACGAAGCCGACGTCCTGATGGGGGCCAACGCCCGTCTGTCCGACGACGTCCCGTTCACCCCCGAGGGGCAGGCGATCGTGGACTCGCTGAGGAACGCCGGGGTACCGGTGGCCCGCGTGACGACGGCGTCCTCCATGATCATGGCGCCCAGTACGGAGACGGTTCGACTCCTCCAGGTGCGTGCGCTCGATCCCGGCTACCCGTTCTATGGGGACGTCACGACCGAGCCGGCGGGCACGTGGGGCGCGCACATGGAGCCCGGGTCAGTCATGGTCGACCCGGCCGTGCTCACGCAGCTCGGTGTCGAGATCGGGGACGAACTGATTGTCGGGACTGAGACGCTGCGGATCCGCGGAACCGTCGACGACCTCCCGACCGACTTGGCCTTCCAAACGGCGATCGGGCCTCGGCTTCACCTGAGCCAGGAGACGATGGAACGTGCGGGGTTGCTCGGGTTCGGCAGTCTTGCTCGCTACGAGGCCTTCCTCGAACTCCCGGAGATCGAGGAACGCCGGGCTCTTCGGGAGCGATACGAAGCCCTCTTCGACGGTACGAGCCTCGGGTACACTCTGGCGGAGGAGCAGGCCCAGAGTCTGTCCAATGGCGTGCGCTTCCTAGGACGCTTCTTGGCCTTGGTCGGCCTAGGGGCGCTCCTCCTCGGAGGTGTCGGCGTTGCCAGTGCCATCCACGTCTACATCCGGGAGCGGCGCCCGGGCATCGCCGTGCTACGGTGTGTCGGCGCGAGTCAGGGGACGGCCTTCCTGGCCTACCTGATTCAAGCGGCGTGGCTCGGACTCCTCGGCTCGGCCGCAGGCGTCGTGCTCGGCGTGATTCTTCAGGAGGTGATGCCGGTGGCCCTCGCGGGGATCCTCCCCGTAGAGGTCACCACCCGACTCTCGTGGGGCTCAATCCTGGCCGGTCTAGGCATCGGTGCATGGGTCGCGGTGGTCTTCGCCCTCATCCCACTGCTGCAGGTCCGCGACGTGCCGCCGCTCGCTGCCCTTCGCTCCGACTTCGAGCCACCTCGGCGCCGCATCGACCCGGTGCGGGCTCTCGCGTGGATCGTGCTCGCCGCGAGCGTGCTCGGGCTCGCGGCAGCCGAGGCCCCGGAACCGGAGTTGGGCATCTCCTTCGCGATCGCCCTGGTCGTCGCCGCGCTGGCGATCGCGGGCGTCGGACTCGCGCTGACGTGGGTCACCCGCCGTTTCTTCCCGACCGGCGCCTCGTACCCGGTCCGACAGGGGGTTTCCAACCTCTTCCGCCCTCAGAACCAAACGGTTTCGGTAACGCTGGCGCTCGGCTTCGGGGCGTTCGTGGTCGGGACGATCGTGCAGGTCGAGTCGTCTTTGCGGAACGATCTGACCGTATCCGTCGATGCCGCGCAGCCGAACATCCTTCTGTTCGATATCCAGACGGACCAGGTAGACGGCATCGGGGCGCTGATGCAGGGGGCGGAGTACGATGTGTCCCCGCTCGTCACGGCCCGCGTCGCGGGGATCAATGGTCGCACGGTCGAAGAACTCGCCGACGCGCCACCGGACGAGCGCCCAGAGGGCTGGACCGTACGTCGCGAGTATCGGAATACGTACCGATCGGAGCTGGGGCGCGCGGAGATTCTCGTACGTGGTCAGTGGTGGGATGGGACCCCTGGATCGGAAGACGGGGTGGCGGTCGATGCGGGAGGATTGCCGCGTCTGTCCCTAGAAGAGGATATCGCTGAGTCTCTGCGGGTGTCGCTGGGTGATACCCTCACCTGGGACGTGGCCGGCATCGAAATCGAGACGGTCGTGACCAGTCTGCGCCGGGTGGAGTGGGATCGGCTCGAGCCCAACTTCTTTGCGGTCTTCGAACCGGGCGTGCTGGAGTCGGCGCCGCAGAACATCCTCATGGTTGCGCGGGTCCCAGAGGCGTCGGAACGGGCTCGAATTCAACGTGACCTCGTGGGTGACTTTCCCAACGTCTCCGCGTTGGACTTTTCCCGCGTGCAAGAGGCGATCGACGCCGTCCTCACCCGGGTGCGACAGGCCGTGGCCTTCTTGGGCGGCTTCAGCGCCATCGCGGGGATCATCGTGCTGGCCGGTGCGTTGGCCACGTCCCGTGCGCAGCGACTCAGAGAAGGCGCTCTGCTCAAGACGCTCGGAGCCCGACGGCGCCAGATCCTGACCGTGCTCTTCTCCGAGTACCTCGCCTTGGGCTCCATCGCTACGGCCAGCGGCCTCGCACTCGCCGTCGGCGCCTCCGCGCTGCTGATCCCCGAGCTCTTCGAGATCGACTACGTCGTCCGTGTTGGGCCCGTACTGGTGATATGGACCGTCGTGGTGCTCGTGACGGTGATCACTGGGCTACTCGGGAGTCGAGACCTCGTGCGGCGCCCACCCCTCCCGGTGCTCCGGGGTACCGACTGACCGACGTTTCCGAACGCCGCGCGTTCGCCCGGTGTTAGTCCGCCTCGTGCGCGTCGAGAGCGCCGTCGGGGAGCCGGAGGATGAGCTCGTGGTGACACGCGTCGCAGGGGAGCTGGTGCGGACTCCGTAACCGCATCGGTTTCGTGCGGAGGGCGTGGCCACACTTGGGGCAGTCGCCCTCGGCCGACTCCAGGGTGTAGCGCTCGATGTATCGGCGCCGAGCCAGGAACCCGCCGGTCATCAGTGCCCCGATCGGCCACACCGCGTGCGGTGGGAAGAGCGCAACGAAGGGCGCGATGACGGCGAAGACCCCCATGGTTCGCGCGGCACCGCCGACCCTCCACGCCCGGCTGCGCGGCGTGATCGTCGCCATCATCGGCGTCGGGTCGAAGCCGAAAATGGTCGCCTCGGCCTGGACCGAGAACGTCCTCTCGCTCCGAGACGCCGACAAGAATCAGCCTTTGGCCGCGAAGTGGCGGAGCCGGTCCGCTGCCTCGTGCAGAGTCTCCATCTGCTTGCAGAAGACGAAGCGCGCGAGGGAGTGACCACGAGCCGGATCCGAGAAGAAGCTCCCCCCCGGTACGGGTGCAACGCCGGCCTCGGCGGTCAGGCGCTTGCCGAAGCTCATCGAGTCCTCGTCGCTCAACGCACTGAAGTCGGCCAGGATGTAGTAGGCCCCCTGAGGGAATCGGCATTCGAAGCCCGCGTCCTGAAGCGCCGAGACGAGCGTTTCGCCCCTCTCCCGGTAGCCCGCCACCATCCCGGAGTAGTAGTCAGGGCCGAGTTCGTTCAGCCCGACGGCGCACGCTTCCTGCAGAGGAGCCGGCGCTCCGACGGTGAGGAAGTCGTGGATTTTCCGGATCGCCGTGGAGAGAGCGGGGGGGGAGATGATCGTTCCGATCCGCCATCCGGTGACGGAAAACGTCTTGGAGAGTCCCGAGATCGTGATCGTACGATCCCTCATGCCGTCGAAGGTCGCGAGCGGATGGTGCTCACCCTCGTAGTAGATGTGTTCGTAGATCTCGTCGGTGATCGCGATGATGTCGTGCTCGAGGCACACGTCCGCGATCGCCTGCATCTCCTCACGATCGAACACCCGGCCGGTCGGGTTATTGGGCGTGTTGATCACGATCGCCCGAGTCTTGGACGAGACCACCTCGTCGAGCATCGCCTTCTCCAGACGGTAGTCCGGCGCCTCGAGCGTCACGAAGACCGGCTTGGCACCGCACAGAATCGCGTCGGGGCCGTAGTTCTCGTAGAACGGCTCGAAGACGATCACCTCTTCGCCCGGATCGACGATGCCGAGCATGACCGAGGCCATCGCCTCCGTCCCCCCGCACGTGATCGTGATCTCGGTCTCGGTATCGACCTCCATGCCGTAGTGGTCATGGTACTTCTTGGCCAGGGCGTGACGGAGGTTCGGTGCGCCCCACGTGATCGCGTACTGATTCACGTCCGCATGAATGGCGTCACACGCAGCTTCCTTCAGGAGGTCCGGGCACGGAAAGTCCGGGAAGCCCTGGGCCAAGTTGACCGCGTCGTGCTCTCGGGCCACACGCGTCATCTCGCGGATGACGGATTCGGTGAAGGAGTGGGTCCTGAGGGCGGTGCGCGTGAGCCGCTGATTCATCGATGAGTCCCGACGGATTCTGGAGAACGGGCGCCATTGTGAGGGGCCGGCCGGTCCCTGGCAACGCCCCTCGGTCCGAGCTGGTGGCCCGCGGCCTTCGTTGGGGGCACTTTGCCGCCTCGATCTCCCCGGAACCCACGCCCGGACCGCCTCTATGAGGACCCGCTTCAACGTCGTCGCGTCCCTCTTCCTCCTCGCCCTCGTCGGCTCACTCCCGACCGACGTTCACGCGCAGCACGACGACCCGTTCTCCGCCATGCGCGCGCGGGCCATCGGGCCCGCCGGCATGAGCGGCCGAGTGTCCGATGTGGACGTCGTCCTCTCGGACCGAAGCATCATCTACGTCGGCGCCTCGACCGGAGGAGTCTTCAAGTCCGTCGACGGGGGGCTGACGTGGGATCCGATCTTCGACGACGAGGAGGCGATCGGCATTGGTAGCGTCGCGGTCTTCCAGCCGAATCCCGACATCGTCTGGGTCGGGACCGGGGAGGGTAATCCGCGGAACAGCGCCGGCGTGGGGAAGGGCCTCTACAAGTCGATCGACGGCGGCGAGACGTGGGCGCTCATGGGCTTCGAGGCGTCGGAGCGGATCCACCGCGTCGTAACTCACCCGACCGATCCGAACACGGTCTACGTCGGATCGATGGGGCCCGCGTGGTCCGATGGGACCGAGCGGGGCGTGTTTCGGACTCGGGACGGCGGAGAGACGTGGGAGCACGTCCTGTGGGAAAACGAACGGACCGGAATCGCCGATCTGGTGATGGATCCGGCCAACCCCGACAAGCTCTTCGCGGCGATGTGGGAGTTTCGGCGCGATCCGTGGTTCCTTACCTCGGGTGGTCCCGGCTCCGGACTCTTCGTCACTCGGGACGGGGGAGATAACTGGACCCGGCTGACCGCGGCGGACGGGATGCCTCCCGGCGACCTGGGTCGGATCGGCGTCGCGGTCGCGGCCTCGGATCCCAACGTCGTCTACGCCCTCGTCGAGGCGGAGCGGTCCGAGCTCATTCGATCCGAGGATGGCGGCCGGAGCTGGACGACGATCAGCGACGCACCCGGCATCGCTCCACGCCCCTTCTACTACGCGGACCTACGCGTCGACCCGCTGAACGAGAACCGCGTGTACTCGCTCCACTCGGCGATCCAGGTCAGCGAGGACCAAGGGCGTTCGTGGAGGACCGTCGTACCCAGCGCGATCATCCACGGCGACATCCACGAGCTGTGGATCGACCCGGACGACTCACGGCGGATGATCTTGGGTGAGGACGGCGGCATCGCCTTCACCTACGACCGCGGTGATCGCTGGCGATTCGTCGAGAACCTCCCGCTCGCGCAGTTCTACCACATCGATCTCGACGATGCAGTCCCGTTCAACGTGTACGGCGGCCTCCAGGACAACGGGTCGTGGTTCGGTCCTTCGACGGTGTGGGAGAACAAGGGCATCCTCAACGCGCACTGGACGCGCGTCGGGGGAGGGGACGGCTTCAGCGTCATGCCGGACCGGAGCGACCCGGATCGGTACGGCTATTCGATGTCGCAGGGTGGCAACCTGCAGCACTTCGACAAGCTCACGGGCGCCCGTCGAAGCATTCGACCCGTGCATCCGCAAGGCGTCCAGCTCCGATGGAACTGGAATGCGGGGCTCACGTGGGATCCCCATGAGCCGGCGACGATCTACCTGGCGAGTCAGTTCGTGCACCGCAGCGCGGATCAGGGGCGGACGTGGGAGATCATCTCACCCGATCTGACCACGGACGACCCGGACAAGCAGCAGGCGTACCTGAGCGGAGGCCTGACGTACGATGCATCGGGTGCCGAGATGCACACGACGATCATCTCGGTGCAGCCGAGCCACCTCGAGTCCGGCGTGATCTGGGTCGGGACCGACGACGGGAACGTGCACCTGACGCGAGACGGAGGAGGGTCGTGGACGAACCTGCGGGGGCGGGTTCCGGGCCTTCCCGAGGGGATCTGGATACCCGACGTGCAGCCGTCCAAGCACATCGCAGGGCGCGCCTACCTCGTCGCCGAAGACCACCGACGCGGGGATTGGTCCCCCTTGGTGTGGGTCACCGAGAACTACGGCCAGGATTGGCGCTCGATCGCGACCGATGACATCGGCGGCTTCGTGCACGCGATCGAAGAGGACCCGGCCGAGCCGAATCTGCTCTTCCTCGGGACGGAGTTCGGTCTTCGTGTGTCCTTCGACCGTGGGGAGAACTGGTCGACATTCGACGCGGGTGTGCCGGCCGTCCCGATCCGGGATCTCCAGGTCCACAGGCGGGACGGGGACCTCGTTCTCGGCACGCATGGTCGTGCGATCCTCGTCGTAGACGATGTGCGGCCGCTCCGCGAGATGGCGAGCGACCCGGGGATTCACGGCCGGACCACGCACGCCTTCACCCCTCCGCCCGCGATTCGGGCCAACGTCGCCGAGGCGATCGGGTATCGCTCGACCGGCCACGCGATGCAACAGGGTGAGACACGACCTGTGGGCGCGCTCCTGAGCTGGTGGGCGACCGGGTCCGCGCGTCTCGAGGTCCACAACTCGGCGGGCGTATTGGTGTGGAGCAGACAAACCGGAGCTGCGGGGATCAACCGGGTGACCTGGAACCTCCGTCCCGGTGGCGACGCGCCCGAAGCCCTCCCGAGGCCGCTCGCCGTGGCCCCGGGCCGGTACACCTTCTCTGTCGACGTAGACGGCACACGTTCATCTGCCGACTTCGATGTCGTGCCCGATCCTCGCAACCCGACCTCGACCGCAGATCATGCGCGACTCGTCGCCGCCTTCGAAGAGATGCGAGGGGTAACCGAGCGCGTCCAGGCATCCCGAGAGGCGCTGACGAGGGCGCTGGAGGGGCTGTCGATGGTGCTCGAGACGTTGGCGGAAGGGGACGTCGCGCTGAGGACGCAGGGCGCGGAGCTCCACGCAGCACTTCGCGAGGTGGAGATTCGCCACTTCACCGGCCCGGAGTGCCAGGGGAATTGCCGGGGGATCCTGACCATTCAGCGCGTGCAAGCCCCGATGGGGCGCATCGCGTCGGATCCGGGTGGCCCTTCGGCGAACACGCGGACGATGATGGATCAGGCCGCGGAGGCGGCCGACGAGATCGGCGCCGACGTGCACGCCATCCTCACGGGAGCGGTCGCGGAGTATCGAGCCGCATTGCTGGCCGCCGGATACACCCCGCTCGGGATCGGCCGATGACGGTAGCCCCGGGCGCGCAGAACTTCGCCTCGGCCGCGGAAGGGGTCATCTTGAAGGCGACCCTCTGCTTTCGTCTCGTCGGAGTCTGATCTCGGATGCTGCGACACGCGCTCTTGTGGGCCTCCACCAACCCACTGATGGCCGAGAAGCTGCCACGCTTCCGTTTCGTTCAACGCGCGACGCGCCGCTTCATGCCCGGGGAGGAGTTCTCCGACGCGCTCAGGGAGCTGCGCTCGCTGTCGGAGCACGGGATCCACGGGACGACGACCCTCCTCGGGGAGAACCTCACGGCGCTCTCCGAGGCCGACGACGTCGTGGCTCATTACCAGGGCACACTCGAGGAGATTGCTCAAAGCGGCGTCTCGGTCGAGATCTCGGTGAAGCCGACTCAGCTCGGCCTGGATTACGGCGTCGACGAGGCCCGACGCAGATTGGCTGAGCTCGCCGCAGGCACCGATTCGATCGTCTGGGTGGACATGGAGGGCTCGGACTACGTCGATCGCACCCTCGACATCTTCCGCTCCGTGAAGGAGGAGCACGGCAACGTCGGCCTGTGCATGCAGTCCTACCTCAGGCGGACGGAGGCCGACCTCGATTCGCTCCTGCCCCTCGACCCCGACATCCGGCTGGTGAAGGGTGCCTACAATGAACCGGAAGATGTCGCGTACCCCAACAAAGGGGACGTCGACCGCAGCTTCGTGAAGTTGACCCAAACGCTGCTCCGGGCCCGACTGAACGGCGGGAAGGGACGGCCTGTCCTGGCGACGCATGATCCGAAGATGGTCGGGGAGACGAACCGAATCGCGTACGAGCTCGGGCTCGACAAGTCGAAGTACGAATTCGCGATGCTGTTCGGCATCCAGACGGCGGAGCAGAAGCGGCTTGCCAAGACCGGACATCAGGTCCGTGTCCTGGTGAGCTACGGTTCGGCGTGGTTCCCGTGGTACATGCGTCGACTTGCCGAGCGGCCGGCGAACCTCGTCTTCGTGCTCAAGCAACTCGTCGGCTGAGTGCCCGCGTACGGAGACTCCACGCCGGCGGACGATCACGACCCTAAGCGATGGATGGCGCTCCTTGTCGTCTCGACGGGGATGCTCCTCTCCCTCAGCTCATGGATGACCGCCACCGCGGTCGCACCGGAGCTTCAGCGGGCGTGGACACTTTCGGATGGCCAGGTCGGCCTGCTGACCACGGCCGTTCAACTCGGCTTCGTGGCGGGGACGGCGCTCGCGGCCATTCTGAACCTCGCCGACGTCGTCTCCTCTCGTGTCCTCTTCGCGATCTCCGCGGCGGCGGCGGCCGCTGTGAACGCGACCATTCTCGTCCTCCCCGGATATGAGTCCGCGCTCGTGGCTCGCTTCCTGACCGGGGCCTTCCTGGCGGGAGTGTATCCGCCCGGGATGAAGATGATCGCGACGTGGTTTCGGTCCGCGCGTGGCATGGCGATCGGGACGGTCGTCGGCGCCCTCGTCGTCGGGAAGTCGCTCCCGTACCTGATCAAGGCCGTCGGCGGCGCCGACTTGTCGACCGTCGTCGGCGGAGCGTCCATCGCGGGGGTGCTCGGCGCCTTGCTCATTTTTGCTGGCTATCGCGAAGGGCCGTACGCATTTCCGTCTCGTCCCTTCGCGTGGGATCGCGTCGGCCGGATTCTCGCGCATCGCGAGACGATGCTGGCGACGGGCGGATACCTCGGGCACATGTGGGAGCTCTACGCGATGTGGGCGTGGATTCCGGTCTTCCTCGCGGTCGCCGCGGGCGAGGCTCAATCGGCGCTCGCGGTGGACCTTACCGCCTTCGGAGCGATCGCGGCGGGAGGCCTCGGGTGCATCTGGGGTGGGCTCGCCGCCGATCGGATCGGCCGGGAGCGCGTGGTCATTCTGGCGATGGGAGCCAGCGGCGCGTGCGCCGCGTCGATCGGACTCTTCATGAACGGCCCGTTCATTCTCCTGGCCGCCCTCGTGTGCGTGTGGGGCTTCTTCGTCGTCGCGGACTCGGCACAGTTCAGCGCACTGGTGACCGAGGTCGCCCCAGCCGAGTCGGTCGGCACCGCCTTGATGCTCCAAACCTCGATGGGCTTCTCGCTCACGATGGTGACCATCCAGGCGATTCCTCTCCTCGTCGACCTTGTCGCATGGCGTTGGGCCTTTGCCGCGTTGGCGCTGGGTCCGGCCTTCGGGATTCTGAGCATTCGTCGCCTCGGGGCGGCCCGGGCCGTAGCTTCGGCGCCGACCCACGCGTCCTGACGGCGGAAGAACAGGCACATGCTTCATATCGCGATCGCAGCCGGCCTGGTGCTCGGACTCGTCGAAAGTAAACCACGTTGCATGATCGTTTTTGTTTGCTTCTTTGTTTTGCTTTTTTTGTAACTTTATGAGTGAGATGCTTGTGTTACGACTTTCACTGGTTAGTGCTTTCCCTTTAAATTGTCACTTAACTTGTTTTGGTGTTTTTGCCTATCTCCTATGGTTAGCAACGAATTTGCGATCGAAATAAACGCGTTAATATGTTGTTTTTAATTTGAATTTCCTTGCGACTTTTCGTCGGCTCGACTTGTCCAGGAGTCACCCGTCTACTATACGGGCATTCTAATATCTATATACGGAATTATTTTACTCATTATTTCGGAAAATCAGCGAGGATGGATTATCTTTAGTCTGGGCAAAAGGCACCACCAATCCCACC
>JBCCEZ010000021.1:0-64486 GCA_039030015.1 Gemmatimonadota bacterium
GCTGTGGCTAGCGATTGCTCTGCACGTCCCCTACAGCCTGGTCCGTGCGCTGCGCCTGCGCTATGCCCTCGACCCCTTGGTCGCCGAGGCCAGCGAGGGAGCTCGAACCCGGGTGGCACCCAGTCTGTTGTACGGCAGCGGCTGGGTCTCGTTTGCGATGATTCTCCTGCTCCCGCTTCGCTTGGGTGAGTTGTCCCGGCCCTTGCTGTTGGTGGGCCCGAAGGTTCCCGGGCTCGGTCTCCCGGGTGTGCCGGCGGGTGCCTTCGTGGGCGCCCTCCTCGCCATGGTGCTCGTCCTACAGATCGCGAAGCGAGCATCTCGCGGTGGCATGGACACGCGCATCCTGATCCTCTCGGGGGTCATCGCCGGCGCCTTCTTCAACGCGGTGATCCTGCTCCTCCTCTCGATCGCCGACGTCGAGTCCTTTCGCTCCGCAGTCTTCTGGATGATGGGGAACCTGTCGGGGGCCGACTGGGCAGCGAACGCACTCCTCGCCGCACTTCTTCTACCCGCGGCGATCGCGCTCCTCTCCCTCGCCCGCAGCTTCAATCTTCTGTCGCGTGGCGAAGAGGTGGCGTTCCACCTCGGCACCTCGGTGTCGCGCGTGAAGCTGACGGCGTACGTCGCTGCGTCGCTCATGGTCGCGGCCGCCGTCGCGGCGGGCGGCGTCATCGGCTTCGTGGGGCTCATCGTTCCGCACGCGGTGCGCCTGGCGTGGGGCAACGACCACCGCATGCTTCTGCCCGCTTCCTTCATGGCGGGTGCAGCCTTTCTCTTACTTGCCGACACGGGAGCTCGGGTGGTGCTGGCCCCTGCCGAGCTACCCACGGGCGTCGTGACGGCCATCGCAGGTGTCCCGTTCTTCCTCGCCCTCCTCGTGCGACGGGGGTCGGCATGACACAAACCGGCTCCGCCGATGCCACGTCAATTCAGGCGGTCAGCCTCTTCGGGAGGGGGATCGACTATACCCACCCCGGTGCCGGGAAGCGGGCTGTGGACGGCGTCGACGTCGCGGTCCGCCCGCGACGGCTGACCACCGTGCTCGGCCCGAACGGAGCGGGCAAGTCGACACTGCTTCGCATCCTGTCCGGAGCACTTCGACCGGACGCTGGATCCGTCTCGTTGGGGGACGCCCCGCTACACGCGTCCGACGACCGGAGCCGCGCTCGATCGATCGGCGTCGTGCCTCAATCCGAGGCCTCCCCCTTCCCGGTCACCGTTCGCGACCTCGTAGCGATGGGTCGGTACCCGCACCTCGGCACATGGGAGCGGACGGGGGTCCGGGATCGGGATATCGTGGATCGGGCCCTCGCGCGCTGCGGCGTGACGGCCTTCTCGGATCGACTCCTGGATAGCCTGTCCGGCGGCGAGCGCCAGCGCGCGAGGATCGCGCGGGCGCTGGCCCAAGAGGCGCCGATCCTCCTCCTGGACGAGCCGACGGCGGGCTTGGACCTGCGTTATCGCATGGAAGTGTTCGAACTCGTTCTCGAACTCTGCGAGGAAGGGCTCTCCGTTCTTCTGGTGACCCACGATCTCAATCTCGCCTCTCGATACGCGCACGAGGTGTTGCTCATGGATCGAGGGCGGACGGTGAAGTCCGGCGCACCGAACGACGTGCTGCAGCGCGAGGCGTTGGAGTCGGTCTACGGCTGGACTCTGCGGATCGCACCGCACCTCGGGCCCGGCCCCGACACGGGTGCGGCTCAGGCGATCCCGCTCCGGCGCGAGACGACGTGAGGCGCGCTCTCGTCCTCGGCGCGGCGCTGGTCCTCGATACGGTGACGCGGCAACCACAGCCGCATCCTGTGGAGGCGATCGGCAGCCTCATCGCCCGCGCAAAGAGACGGCGCACGCACCGCGGGAGGGCCTCGGATTTCGTCGAAGGCGCGGTGGCGCTCGGTGTGGTCACGCTGGGTGCAGCAGCTGTGGCGGGGGCGTTGGGCCGAGGCATTCGACGAAGCACACGCCCGACGCTCGCCATCGCGGCGGAGGCCGCGCTCCTGCATCCAGCGATGGCGCTCGACGCCCTCGTGGAGGCAGGCCTGGAGGTGGCCGCCGCCCTCGAGATGGGAGAGATGGACGAAGCCCGACGCCTTCTCTCGTGGCACCTCGTCAGTCGAGACACGACGCGCCTCCCGCCCGCGCTCATCGCGTCGGCCGCGGTCGAATCGATGAGTGAGAACTTGTGCGACTCCGTGGTCGCACCCGCGTGCGCGTACCTCGCAGCCGGCTTGCCGGGAGCCTGGGCGTATCGGGTGGTGAATACCGCGGACGCGATGGTCGGGTACCGCACCACGGAGTTCGAGTGGTATGGGAAGGCCGCGGCGAGGGCCGACGACGTCCTGAACCTCGGTCCATCTCGTTGGACCGCGGCCCTGATCCGCGCCGCCTCACCGAACCGCGGAGACGGGCGGTGGACGACGCTTCCCCGTGAGGCGCGCCGAGCCGCCGGGCCGAACGCGGGCTGGCCCATGGCGGCGTTGGCTCTGGCGCTCGACGTGAGACTGGAGAAGCCCGGCGTGTACGTGTTGAATCCGGACGGGCGCGCCCCTGGGACGGACGACATCGTCCGGGCGGCCGCCTTGATCCGACGGGCCGCGGCGGTCGGATGGGCCTCGGTCCTCGGATGCAGCGCCATCGGCGACCTGCTGACGCTCCGTCCATCTGTTGGATCGGCGGTCGCCTCATGACATGGCACCCACCGCCGTCCGCTCCGCACCTCGATCGGATCCCCCTCGAACCCCATGGTGGTCCCGGGCACGACCCGTTTGGCTCCTCTCTGCCCGTCGACCTGGACGTGAGCACCAACGTGCTCCCGGGGGGGCCGGACCCCGACATCGCGGCGGCCGTAGCCGCAGCGTCCCTAGACGCCTACCCGGATCCTGAGGCCAGAAAGGCGCGGGCTAAGCTTGGTGATGTTTGGCGGATCGACCCGAGGCGGATCCTACTCGCTCCCGGAGCGTCGGAGCTCATCTACCGGATCGCACGGTGTTGGGTATCCGACGGGACTCCTGTCGTGATCGCCGGCCCGACCTTCGGTGAATATGCGCGAGCAGCGCGGCTCCACGGCGGACGGGCGTACGAAGTACGGGCCCGCAGGCCGACGCTCCGCGTCGACCTCGACGAGCTCCGATCCACCGTCGCCCGACTACGCCCGGCCCTCGTCTTCCTCTGCTCACCCAACAACCCCACCGGCCATGCGGTCGACGTCGATGCGATCGCGGAATTCGCCCACAGCCTGCCCGCGGGCACACTGCTGGTCCTCGACGAGTCGTATCGCACCTTCGCGGAGGGACGCCTCGCGCCGCCTCATCGACCGGGTGAGGATCGAATCCTCCACCTCCGCTCGTTCACGAAGGACCTGGCGATCCCGGGTCTCCGAATCGCCGCGGCCGTGGGTGCGCCCGCGCTCCTCGAGACGCTGCGACGCGCCGGGCCGCCGTGGGCGGTCTCCGCCCCGGCCCTCGCGGCCCTGCACGCCGGACTCGAGCCGGCGGTCCTCGCTCGCCTCGGCGCTCGGTGGGCCGAGCTCGGTCGAGGACGGGACGCCCTCACGCACGCGCTGACCGCACGAGGGTGGGACGTCCTCCCGTCGCAGACCGGCTTCGTGCTCGCCAGGGCCGATACGGCCCCTCTCGTTTCACGTCGACTGCGCGAGGCCGGCGTCCGGGTACGGGACACCCGCTCCTTCGGGCTCCCGGACCACGTCCGCTTCGCCGCCCCACGCTCGGACGCGCTCCCGATCCTCGTGGAGGCGCTGGACGCGCTCGACGTCGGAGCGCCCGGGCCCGACACGGTTCAGCCGACCGCCCGCGACCGCCTCCTGTTGGTCCGACACGGGAGCACGGACGCGAACCGCGCCGGCCGCTTCCAAGGGTGGAGCGACCCGCCCTTGGCGGACATCGGTGTCTCCGAGGTCGCCCAGGCGTCTGCTCAACTGGGACCGCTGCCCGCATCGACCCGAGTGTGGTGTAGCGATCTGACGCGAGCCGTGCACACGGCCGCGCGCCTCGTTCCCGACTCCGTCATCCACCTCGATCGCCGCCTCCGCGAGTTGAGTTTCGGGGCCTTCGAAGGCCAGACGCACGAGGAGCTCTCGACGGGACCGAGCGCTGAATACGCTGCATGGCTCGCGGACCCCGAGGCGTCACCCCCGCCGGGAGGCGAGCGCCTGTCCGAATTGCGTGCGCGTCTGTTCGAGTGGTGGGCTGACCAGGCCCACGACCTCTCGGGCCGTACCCTGGTGGTCGCCCACGGGGGTCCGCTCGGTGTGCTGCTTTCGGAGCTGCTGATGGACAGCGATCCGCACCGCGACGCCGTGCCACCGCCCGGCGGTTTCCTCGAGTTGCAGCGCCGTAGCGGCGAAGTCCACTGGCACGTCATCCACACCTATCAACCCTCCGTCCGGACCGAAGCGTGACCGACTCCACCGACCCGTACTCCAGATCCGACGACCAGCCCCGTCACCCCAAGGCCCCCGTGCCGAAGCAACGCACGCCGGGGAAGTATCCCGTCCCGCCACGCGAAAACCGCAAAGGCCTCGTCCTGGTGCACACGGGCAACGGAAAGGGGAAGACCACGGCGGCCCTCGGGATCCTCCTGCGTGCCCGAGGTCGGGACATGACCGTCGCCATGCTCCAGTTCATCAAGACAGAAGGCTCCAAGCGGGGAGAACACTTCGCCGCCGAACAGCTCGGGGTCGACATTCTTCCCATGGGCGCCGGCTTCACGTGGCTGAGTGAACGCATCGAAGAAGACCGGGCGCTGGCGCGAGAGTGCTGGGCTCGATGCACCGACACACTCCAGTCCGGTGAGTACGACATCGTGATCTTCGACGAGCTGACGTACGCGCTGTCCTACGGATGGCTGGACCACGACGAGGTGCTTCCGGTGATCCGTGACCGGCCGCAGGGCACCCACGTCGTGATCACGGGGCGCAAAGCGACGGACGAGCTCATCGACTTCGCGGACCTCGTCACCGAGATGACCGAAATCAAGCACCCCTACCGCACCCAGGGCATCGGTGCGCAGCCCGGTCTGGAGCTTTGAGAAGAGGACGATGAGCGACGTCATCCGCGAACTGACCCGTCGAATCGCCCCCCCGTCGGGAGCGATGCCGGACGCCGTGCAACGGCACCTCGACGATCTGACGAAACCCCCCGGGAGCCTGGGCCGCCTCGAGAACATCGCCGTCCGACTCGCCACCATCGTCGGCGATCCGCCAGCGAAGCTCGCGCGCCGTACGGTTTTCGTTCTGGCCGCCGACCACGGCGTCACGGCCCGGGGGGTCAGTGCGTATCCGGCCGAAGTGACCGCGCAGATGTGCTTGAATCTGGCTGGGGGCGGGGCCGCGGTATGCGCCTTCGCGCGAACGGTCGGGTGCGACGTCGTCGTCGCTGACCTAGGTGTTCGCTACGACGGCCCGCTCGGCGGAGGTGTGCTCCATCACCGAGTTGCCCACGGCTCCGCGGACCTCGTCGACGGCCCGGCCCTCACAGCCGAAGAGCGCGACGCCGCGGTGGCCGCCGGAGCCGCCCTCGTCGAGGCGGTGGAGACCGACGTCGTCTGCCTGGGCGAAATGGGGATCGGAAACTCCACGTCCGCCGCTGCCTTGACCGCGCTTCTCACCGATGGTCCACCCGAGGATGTCGTCGGTCCGGGCACCGGCGTCGAAGGCAACGCATTGGAGGCGAAGCGTGCCGTAGTGCGGACGGCCACGGAGCGTGTCGGACCGGGTCGGCCGGCCGAAGAGGTCCTCGCGGAGGTTGGTGGCCTGGAGATCGCGGGGCTGGTGGGGGTCATCCTGGCGGCTACTGGTAAGGGGCTCCCCGTCATCGTTGACGGCTTCATATCCACGGCCGCGGCCCTCGTAGCCGTTGGGGTCGAAGCGACGGTTCGCGACTACCTCTTCGCCGGTCATCGGTCCGCCGAGCCCGGACACGATCGAGCGCTTGCGCACCTCGGGCTCCACCCCGTCTTGGACCTGAACTTCCGGCTCGGAGAGGGCACGGGTGCCGTGCTGGCTCTCCCCGTGATCGATGCGGCCGGCGCGATGCTGAGGGACATGGCGACGTTCAGCGGCGCCGGCGTCTCAGGGCGCACCGACGGCACGGCGTGATGTCGACGACGCGCCGCGCGGCGCCCGTTCTCATGATCCAAGGCACCGGCTCCGGCGTGGGAAAGTCGCTTCTGACGGCCGCCCTCTGCCGTATCGCCCACCGGCGCGGGATGCGAGTCGCGCCGTTCAAGGCGCAGAACATGTCGAACAACGCGGCCGTGACCATCGATGGCGGGGAGATCGGGCGCGCGCAGTGGCTTCAAGCCATCGCAGCCGGCGTCGAGCCCGACGTGACGATGAACCCGGTGCTCCTCAAACCGATGGCGGACACGCGCTCGGAGGTGGTTCGCCTCGGACGCCACGATGCCGAAGCGACCGCCCTTCCGTGGCGAAGCCGGCGCGATGTGCTGTGGCCCACCGTTACAGAATCTCTCGCCGACCTTCGCCATCGATTCGAGCTCGTGATCGCCGAGGGCGCCGGAAGCCCCGCGGAAACGAACCTCCGGTCGAGTGACATCGTGAACATGTCCGTGGCCCGCTGGAGCGATGCGGCCGTCCTCCTCGTGGCGGACATCGATCGCGGGGGCGCCTTTGCGTCCCTGTACGGGACGTGGTCACTCCTCGACGACGCGGATCGTCGGCACTTCCGGGGCTTTGTCCTCAACCGTTTTCGCGGTGACCCTTCCCTACTCCACCCGGCACCCCGCGACCTCGAGGCCAAGACCGGGGTGCCCGTCGTCGGAGTCGTGCCGTGGATTCGCCACCTCCTTCCGGAAGAAGACGGGGGCCCCGCCCTCAGACACTCCGGTGAGACCGGCCACGTGGAGGTCGGTGTCGTCGGCTACCCGCGCGCATCCAACCTAGACGACCTCGACCCCCTTCGGCGCGAACCCGGGATCACCCTTCGATGGGTGCGGAGACCGAGGGACCTCTGGCACGTCCGTGCGGTCATCCTACCCGGCTCTCGGAACACCGCGGCCGACCTTCGTTGGATGCGGGAATTGGGGCTGGCCGATGCAATCCGTGGCCTGGCCGCGGACCAACTGCACGTCGTCGGCCTGTGCGGCGGCTACCAAATGATGGGGCGCGACGTGCACGATCCCGCCGCAGTCGAGGAAGGTGGTTCAGTCCCGGGACTCGGCCTCCTCGACATCGAGACAACGATGGCGCCCGCAAAGGAGATCCGCCAAACCGTCGCGCGTGTGACGGACACCGATGCGTCCCCCGGCGGGCTTGCGATCGGGCTGCGCCTCGAGGGATATGAAATCCACCACGGCAGGACACGAGGTGGACCGGGGGCGCTCGCCTGGCTTTCCGACGCTGATGGCACCCGAGATCTCGGCCACGCGACTCCACCGAACCCCGGGGGGCGACATTGGGGCGCGTATCTGCACGGGATATTCGCCAGTGACGAGCTCCGTCGCGGCTGGCTCCGGTCGCTGGGGGTAGCCGAACACGCCGACGAGGCGTGGCGGGGCCCCGTCGAAATGGAGCTCGACCGAGTCGCAGGAGAAGTCGCTACCCACCTGGACATCGACGCGGTGCTCGATCTCGCACGCGGCCGCGCATAAGCTGTGGTCCGCCCGGGAGATGTCGCCGACGGACTTGCTCGAAGTGAGCCGAGCCGGTATGCATCGTCCGCATAGAAGTTGACGGAGGGGCTCTCGGAAGTCCGGTGAAAGTCCGGCGCGGCCCCGCCACTGTAAGGGACTTGGAGTTCGACTCCGAGGTTCCGGCCACGAAGCCACTGGGTGTACGCCCGGGAAGGCGGCCGAAACCGTCCTGAGCCAGGAGACCTCTCCTCCGTCGTTGAACCGACACCCTCGCGGGAGGGGACGGGGATCTCGTCCGTTGTCTGGGCGCGTTCAGCCGTGCTTCTCCCCGTCCGGAGAAGACGGGGAACGTGACACCAGTACGATCGACATCCTGGTCCAGGACGAGTTCGCTCGCCTTCGTATGCGCAGCGCTGAGCGCACCTGCGGCGTCCGCCCAGGTCACCGCGACGGTGGAGATCACCGTGCGTGCCCCCTCGGTGGACGCCTCCACCGGCCCCGAGGCAACGAGTCCTGTCGTGGCGGCCACGGTCTCCGCGCTCGAATACGGTCGCTCGATTCCCTCGGACGCCGCGGGGATCGCCAGGCTCCGCGGCCTTCCGCCCGGTCGGACCACGATCCGTGTTTCGGCGCTGGGATACGAGACCGCCGAAGTGGAGGTGGTTGCGATCAATGGACGGATCACACGAGCCACGGTCTCCCTCTCCCCCGCTCCGATCCGCTTGGCCGGTGTCGACGTCACCCTCGAGGCGGTCGAGTTGCCCCGCGGCGGGATCTCGGTCAACGTCGCCCAACTCCCGCCGACCGTCGTCGACCTGCCGGGCGCAATCGACCGACTCCCCGGCGCAACCGTCGTCCGGCAAGGTGGCCCCGGTTCGCCGGCCGTCCTCCAACTCCGCGGGTCCGGTGGAGACCAGGTGCTCGTGCTGCTCGACGGCGTCCCGATCAACTCACCGCTCACGGGGGTCGCGGACCTGAGCACGGTCGACCTCGCGTCGATCGATCGCGTCACCGTCCTCCCCGGAGCACAGTCGTCACGGTACGGCCCCCGGGCGCTCGGAGGCGTCGTCCTCCTGGAGACCCGTCCTGAGGCGCGGTCGTCGGTCCGCGGTACGATCGGCGGCGGGGCGTGGGGGAGCCGTGAAGCCGACCTCTCCGGATCCTGGGTGTCGAACGACACGTGGTCCGTATCCGGTGGGCTGCGCTGGGCTCGGGCCCGCGGGGACTTCCTCTACGAGGTGCCCGATTTCAGGGGCGGTGGAGAGACCGCGCGCGACAACGCCGACTTCCGACGAATCGGCAGCGACGTCCAGCTGACCCGCACAGGGCCCATCGCGGTATCGGCACGGCTGAACGCCTCCGAGCTCGAGCGCGGCAGTCCGGGCACGATCGCTCAACCCTCGCTCTCCGGCATACAGCACCACCGCCGTTGGGGGGCGGGCGTCTCGGCTTCGTTCGATGATCCCGATATGGGCGGATCGGTTCGCACGGCGACTCAGTGGCAACGCGCGGAGTACCGGGACCCAAGCCCCCCCTTTGGAGCTGCGTACGACTCTCGAAACGACGTCTGGCGAGGCGGGCTCGCGGCCGAGGGGTGGTGGAGTGGAACGGCCGGTGCCCTGAGTGCCGGTGTCGACGCGGCGCGCATGACCGTGGAGTCGAACGTGCTCGACGCCGCATCCGTCGACGTCGACGAGATCGGGGTGTGGGCTCGACTCGAGCGGACGGTCGACGTGGGCAACGCGGGCCGACTCCGCATGGGGGCAGGGTTGCGCGTTGACGGCCACGACCTCGTCGACGACCACCCGATCTCTCCGTCGATCGACGTGCGGGGCGAGCGAGGCCCCGTCGCGATCGAAGTCGCATGGGCACGAGGCTTCGCGCCCCCGGGCCTCGGCGACCTCTTTTTCCAAGAGGGCGTCCTCGTCGAACCGAACCCGGATCTCCTCCCCGAGCGGGTCACAAACGAAGTCTCGGCCACGCTCGCCCTACGAGCGAGCCCCGGTCCGACGGAGCTCTCCGTGCGTACGTCCGCTTACCGCGCGGACGTCGACGACATGATCCTCTGGTTCCCGGATTTCCGGTTCATCTGGAGTCCGAACAACTTCGACGTGGAGCGTCGCGGGCTCGAAGTCGGAGCCGACCTGGGTCTGGCCGTCGGGGGCCGGACGCACTCGATCGCGGGCAGCGTACACTGGTCCCGCGTCGAGTACACCGGCGACGTCCTGTCCGGACAGGTGGTGTACCGCCCCGATGTGTCCGCGGACGCCACCCTCACGCTCGAACTGCCGTTCGTGTCGGTGGCCCCCACAGCCGGCTGGATCGGCGAGCGCCGATCCGTCCCAGGCTCGGAGCTCAACAGCCTGCCCGCCTACTGGCTCGTCGACGTCGGCTTCGCCGTCCCGTTCGAATCGGGCGCGCTCAGCGGTCAACTCGACATGACCCTCTCCAACCTCCTCGATGAGCGGGCCGCGCTCCTCGTGGACTACCCGCTTCCAAGCCGCGGTTGGTCGATGCGCCTGCGCCTCGTCCCCGGCTGACCTCACACCCTCACTCCAAGGAGCACCTACCATGATGTCCCGACGCAGTCTCTCACTACCCCTCGTCCTCGCGCTGAGCGTGGCCCTGGTCGGTTGTGGAGATGAAGACCCCGCCGGTCCAGTTTCCCCGGTCGCCACCATCACCTCCCCGACGAGCGGCGCATCCGTCTCGGAGGGCACGACGATCACCCTGGAGGGTTCGGCCGCCGACCCTCAGGACGGGGCGCTGGGCAGCGCAGCGCTGGCGTGGTCGAGCTCGATCGACGGTGATCTCGGCACCGGAACGAGCGTGGAGATCAGCGCGCCCTCGCTCGGGGTGCACACGATCACGCTGACGGCGACGGACATCGACGGGAACACGGGTTCGACCTCGATCGCCGTGTCGGTCGAGGCACTCGCCTTCCTGGACGGCACCGTGGGCGATCCGCAGATCGGCTTCGTCGTGAACTCGACCGGAAATGCGATCAGCCTCTTCCAGCTGGGGAACCCGACCGAGACGCGCTCGGTCGCGCTGGGAGCATCATCGGCGGTTACGGCGGGCGGCATCAGCATCCGAGGCGAACGCGGCGCGGTGCCGCTCGGCAACGCAGCGTCCGTCGCCATGATCGACCTGCGTAGCCTCCAGATCACGGGCTTCTATCTCTTCGACGGCGGAAACGCGACCGGTTCAGCCTTCGTGGACGACGAAACCGTCGTGGTGGCCAATCAGTCGAACGACATCGTCGGGAAATTCAGCCTGTCGCAGAGCGGAACGTCGATCACGGACACCGTGCGCGTCGCCGAGTTTCCGAATGACGTGATCACAGTGTCGGACTCGCTCGTTCTGATCGTGTCGTCCTTCCTCGACGACGCCTTTTCACCATTGGGCGATGGGATCGTCACCGCAATCGACCCGCGGACGATGACGGTGATCGACACGGTGAGTACGGGCGGACAAAACCCGCAGCAGGGTGAGATCGGACCCGACGGACTCCTGTACGTCGTGAACACGGGCGATTACGTGAACCCCTCGAGCATGGCCATCATCGACCCGGCCACGATGACCCGCCTCGATGTGGTGGATGGCTTTCCGTCGGGATCCGGCGACGTCCACATCTCGTCGGACGGCGTCCTGTACACGTCGGCGTTCTTCGGAGGAACAGCAGCGTGGGACACCGAGGCCGGGGACTTCATCCGCGACGGCTCGGATCCAATCTGCGCCCCGCTCGCGGGAGGCGGTTGTCGCGGTGCCTTCGCCGCGCACACCGACGCGGACGGAAACCTGTACCAGACGTTCTTCGGGAGTGCGAGCCAGGGCCTCCCGCCACAGGTCTTCCGCTACGCCGCGGATACATACGCATTGACGGACAGCATCGAATCTGCGCCCGGCCCCGTAGGCCTCGTGATTCGGGCTTTCCGCTAGGGTCGGGCGTGCACCGCGTCCGGCCTCCGCCGGGCGCGGTGCACGGACGATGCATTCTGTTGGGTCGGCGGCGACCTCAGGTCGCCGTGAGGAGCGGCACGCCGGCGCCGGCCATCAGCAGCGCGGCGAGTACGACGATCTCGTTCACCTGTTCACTCGCGCCCAAGAAGTCCCCGGTGACTCCGCCCGCTCGGGCGTGAAAGCGCCATCCGCAGAGGGCGGTGGCGATCACCATGGCGACCAAAGCGCCGACCAGTGCCGGCCCGGAGCCGACCCCGCCCGTCGGGGACGCGCCGACGGCGCCGAGGGCCGCCATACAGCCGACCCCGACCATTGCAGCCAGCACCCCCTGGGCCGGCCCCGCGCGGGTCACGAGGCGGCTCTTTGCTTCCGCGTCGGTGACGTAAGGCATCGCTACCATGAGCCAGATCGGCCCGACGCGGGCCACAGTGTGCGACAACACGAGTGCTGCGGGCGCGGCCCCGCCGAGCTCCACCAACAACCCGGCCCGGAAGACCACCGAGACCACCAGGGCGAGGGCTCCGAAGGCTCCGACTCGCGAGTCTTTCAAGATCTCGAACAGCTTCTCTCGGTCGTATGCACCGCCGAGCGCATCGGCACTGTCCGCGAGCCCGTCCTCGTGGAAGCCACCGGTCACGAGCATGGTGAAGACGATCGCAGTCATCGCCGCGGGCCACCCGCCGAGTGGGGTCGCGAGCCACCACACGACGGCCGCACACAGACCCAAGACACAACCGACAAAAGGGAACCAACCGGCCGACCAACGCCACTCTTCCTTGGTGTACGGGAAGCCCCCAACCGGGACTCGAGTCAGGAAGACGAAGGCGGCCCGCGCGCCGCGGAGTGCGGTACCGACCCCCTCCATCACCGAATCCCGACCGGGCACCCCGCGACCATCAGGACTACTCGATCAGCGACCGATGCGAGTCGCTGGTTCGCCGCGCCCAGCGCATCCTGGTACCACCGCCCGAGCGCCGTCGGAGGATGGACGCTCCATCCGACTTCGTTCGTGACCACGAGGAGTCGGCCCTCCCGAGACTCGATCGCCTCGAGGAGGCCGTCGACCTCCTCGGCCACCACCGAAAGAGCAGCTTCCTCCGACTCCGCACGAATGCTCCCCATCGCGTTGCCCGCGAGTACCGTCAGGCAATCGAGGAGGATAGTCTCCGACTGCGCGGATCGGATCGCGTCACCCGCGCGGAGCGGCGCTTCTATGGTGAGCCAGCCCTCGGGTCGCTCTCGGCGATGCACCGAGATTCGTCGCTCCATCTCCTCGTCGATCGCCTCGGCGGTTGCGACCACGGTGACGTCGCTCCCCCCGAGGGAGAGGGCCTCCGCCTGAGCCCACCGACTCTTCCCGGAGCGTACCCCGCCCGTCACGAGTATCAACTCCATCACGGATGTGGGCCGCTTCGATGCAACGGACGTCGTCCTCTCGACACCCTCAGCCCTCTCGGACGAGGCCGTACTTCTCGATCTTCTTGTACAGGTTGGATCGGGGCATGTCGATGCGGCGTGCTGTCTCGGCCACGTTCCAATCGTTTTCTCGGAGCTTCTGTAGGATGTACGCTCGCTCCGCCCCGTCCTTGAACTCGGAGAAGTTCTCGGTCGACAAGAGCTCGCCGCCGAGACCACCGCCGGCGCTTCGACCCGTCGCCAGGAGGTCGACATCGTCCGCCCGGACGGACTGCCCGGCGGCCAAGATCAGGAGCCGCTCGACCGTATTCCGTAGCTCACGGACGTTGCCCGGCCAGGACAGGGCCTGAAGGCGATCGATCGCCGCCGTCTCGAAACTCCGAGGGGACATCCCCTCGCGTTGCGTCATGATGTCCGTGAAGTGCTGGATGAGCATCGGGATGTCGTCCCGGCGCTCGCGGAGCGGGGGTGTGTGGATCGGCACGACGTTGAGCCGATAGAAGAGGTCCTCGCGGAAGTCCCCCTCCTCGATCTGTGCCTCCAGATCTTTGTTGGTCGCCGCGATCACGCGGACGTCGACCTCGATCGACTTGCTCCCACCGACACGTGTGATCACGCCCTGTTCGAGGGCGCGCAGCACTTTGGCCTGGGCATCTCGAGACATGTCCCCGATCTCGTCGAGGAAGAGGGTACCGCCGTCCGCTTGCTCGAATTTGCCCGCCCGGTCCGCCACGGCTCCCGTGAAGGAACCCTTCATGTGGCCGAAGAGCGCTGATTCGATGAGCTCGGATGGGATCGCCGCGCAGTTCACTTCCACGAACGGCTGATCGGCCCGGGCGGACAGTCTATGGATCGCCCGCGCCACCAGCTCCTTCCCCGTACCGTTCTCGCCGGTCACCAGGACTCTCGCGTCCGTCGGGGCGACCTTCTCGATCCGCTCCAGCACCTGCCGAATCGGATACGAGGTGCCGACGATTTCGTATCGGCTCTCCACCTGCGACCGGAGATCGGCCACGCTCTGGGTGAGGCCACGCAGCTCAAGCGCCCGCCGAAGCGTGACGAGGAGCCGATCCGTGTCTAGGGGCTTCTGCAAGAAGTCGTACGCACCGCGACGAGTCGCCTCCACTGCCGTGTCGATCGTCCCATGTCCGGAGATCATGATGACGACGGCCGATGGGTCGTTCTCGCGGATCCGCTCGAGGGCATCGAGTCCGTCCATGCCCGGCATCTTTACGTCGAGGAAGATGACGTCCGGATGCGAGCTCGCGGCGAGGTCGATCCCACCCTGCCCGTCCTCGGCCTGCTCGACCTCGTGCCCTTCGTACTCGAAGACCTGAACGAGTGCATTTCGAATGCCGCTCTCGTCGTCGACGACCAGCAGTCGTGCCATGGTTGGTGCGGGTGCCAGGGGGGAAAGACCGTTACGGACTGTCCTGGTCTACCACGATGTCCACGATAGGTTCGACGCGTTCCACGATGACGTGGTCTGCAATCGCATAGACCGCACCAACCCCTCGGGGCAATCTCATCCGAACCGACGGCGGACCATCCCCACCGCGACGTTCGCCTCCCGACCCGGCGATCGCTCCTAGCGGCGCCTTGGCGAGAACGGAGCGCACCACAGCGAGGGGCACGGGAACCCCTTCGACGCTCGCATAGTCGACCCGGTAGCTGATCCACCCGTCACCCCGCGTGACGAGAACGCCGCCGAGGGAGACGGACGCGGTGTCGGGCAACGCCGCAATCACCGCCCCGAGTTCGTCCGCTCCGGGGAAGTCCTGAGCCACCAGATCCGCGTGGATCGACAGTCGTCCGTCGGCGACGTCCACCCTCGGCGCCACGACCCCCGCCGGGATCAGACCCGGCAGGCTCTCTCGGACGAGAGCCGTGACGTCCTCTCCGGACAGCGCGACGGACGTCACCCGACCCGTCCGCACATCGGCGACTTGGCGAAGCAGGTCGTCGGTGTCGACCACGATGGGCGGGCCTGCGTGGACCGGGGCGACCGAGTTCTCAGCGGAGCCATGATGCGCCGACCGATACGACGTGGCCGTCACAGCCGCCGCGATCAACGCGCAACACGCCACCGTCACCACCGGCCGCATGGTCAGGCGCTCGCGAGTTTGGAGGTGGCCACGACCGAGTACCGCGCTCCCTCTCGGGAGAGCTGGCTCCTCATGAGATCGATCGAACGGACCCGCAACTCGTCGCTGAAGTCCATTCCCGCCAGTCGCTGGTCCAGATCGCGGAAGGCCCCGGCCCCTTCGTCCCGCCTTGCGCGGCCCAGCGTGACGTGAGGGTGGAACGCGCGTGTCTCCGTCTCGAACCCGACGCTCCCCAGCGCCCACTCGAGGTCCTGCTTCATACAGCGGAACTCGGGACTCGCATCGACGCCGACCCAGAGCACGTTCGGTCTCCGCATCGTCGGGAACGCGCCGAAGCCGCCCACATTGGCGGAAAACACCTTGGTCGAGCTCGCGACCTTGCCCATGGCGGCCTCGATATCCGACACGCGCTCCCGACGCACTTCACCCAAGAATTTGAGGGTGATGTGGAAGTTGTCGGGGTCGACCCAGCGCACGGGCAACTCCTCGTCTCGAAGACCACGCACAGCCCGAGCGATTCGGGTGCGCTGTCTCTTCGGAATGGTGATACCGATGAAGAGCCGCATGTCTGCTGGCTCCTTGGCCTCGCAGAAGGTGCTCGTGGCGTCTCGAGACGCCTGATCCAAGCTAGCCCGGGCGGCGAAGAACGCGCCATAGGCGCGTTTGGCTCAGGCCGAGCCCACGTCTCCAGGGGGTTCCGCCAGAACCTCCCGCGAGAGGTTCACACGTTGCGTGGGGTACGCCAGGACGACGGATGGCTCGTCGGCCAACGCCTCGAGAAGCCGCTCCCAAAGCTGGCTGGCGCTTCCTCGTCGCTCCCGGGGGCGGCAGAGGTACCGGAGCGTCAACAACACCCCGCTATCCTGGACGGAGACATACACCACCGGAGTGAGCTTCCTGTAGCGAATCAGGAAACGCTCCTCCCCTTCCCTCCGCGGCTTGTGTGCCTCACGGGTGATGTCGATGGTCATGTCTTCGGCGAGGGCCTCCAGCAGCTCTTTCCCTCGCCGCCAGTCACTCTCCAGCGTGATCAAGACCGGGATCTCGTTCCACAGGTACGGGAAACCGGCTACGTAGTTCGCCAGCGGCTCCGTGAAGACACGCGCGTTCGGGATGTGGATGAGTCGACCCGTGCTCTGGTCCGCGTCGACCCAATTCCCAATCTCCATGACGGTGAACTGGAAGAGGCTCTTGTCGACGACGTCGCCCGCAAATCCTCCAATCGCGACCCGATCTCCCAGATCGAACGGGCGGCGCCACATGATGAACGCCCAACCGGCCAGGTCGGCGACCAAGTCTTTGAGTGCGATCGCGAGCCCCGCCGACAGCAGGCCGAGGAAGGTCCCGATCGACCGGATCGCCGTGAACCACACCTGAGCCAGAATGAGCGAGGTCACGACGAAGGCGACGGTGGCCGAGGTCTTCGCCCAGCGGTACCGGAGCGCCGAGTCTTCGACCCGCCGATTCACGAGGGCCAGCACACCTCGGCGGGCGAGGAAGGCCAGGAAGATGATGACGACCGAGAGGATCAGATTCGTCTGGGTCTCGGCCGTGACACCGGGAATCAGGACGAAGCCGGGGTCGACGGGCGGGGTCTGTGGAACACGCACGTGGTCAGTCCTCTCGAGCGGCAGGCGACGGTCGGCGGGCCACGCCCGAGCCGCTCCGCGCCGGGTCCGACGTGATCATCACCACCGACCCGAGGATGATGGCGGCCGCAACCGCCGAGCGGAAGGTCAGCGGTTCGTCCGCGAGTGCCCACCCCAGGAACATCGCGACGACCGGGTTCACATACGCGTACGTGCCCGCTCGGGCAGGCGTCACGACGGTGAGGAGCCAGATATAGGCCCCGTAGCCGATCCACGCGCCGAAGACGATGAGGTACAGCAGCGCCAACGAAGACCGAACCGAAACCTCGCGCACGTCGAACGCGGCCCAATCGCCGAACGGAACCGCGATCAGCACGAAGACGAGTCCGCCGGTAAGGAACTGCATCGCCACGAGCATTCGGGGGCGCGGAGGCTCGGGCAGGTACCGGGAAACGAGCGAGCCCGCGGCCCAGCACAGCGACCCGACGACGACGAGGAGTCCGCCGAACAGCTCCTCTCGGGCGCCCCCCGCCCCGAGGCCTTCCGAGCCACCGAGCACGGCCACACCCGCAAAGCCGATCAGAAGCCCCCACGAGGTGCGTGCAGACGGCCGCAAGCCGGAGCCGAACGCCCAGTCCAAGAGGACGAGCCAGAGGGGTACGGTCGCGACGATCAACGCGACGAGCCCGGACGGCACCCACTGTTCCGCCACGACCACGGCGCCGTTGCCCCCGACGAGCAGGAGCGTCCCCGTGACCGAGGCCCCGATCCACTGGCGTCTCGTGGGCCTTGGCGCCCCGGCCCACCGAGCCCACGCATACAGAGCGACGCCCGCGATCAGAAAGCGCAGGGCCGCCATGACGAAGGGCGGCATCGTCTCGATCGCGAAGCGAATCGCGAGGTACGTAGACCCCCAGATCACGTACACGGCCGCAAAGGCCAGGACGATCTGGACGGTACTCGGCCCGCTGGCCTCGACCTGCGTGGGGTGCCGCGTCGTCCCGAGCATGCGCAAAGCTCGCGGAGTCGAGAGAGAGGTCAATGCGGTCGATACTGCAGCGCCTCGGACAGGTGTGAGACGTCGACTCCGGCCACCCCTTCGAGGTCGGCGATCGTACGCGCAACGCGCCGCAACCGGTCGACAGCTCGGCCCGACAACGCCATGCGATCCACCGCCGCGCGGACCAGTTCGTCTCCTCGGGCGTCCAGTGCACACCACCGGCGAAGATCCGACGTGTTCATCTCCGCGTTGGTCACGCCTCCCTCGTGGCCGCGCGCCAACTGGGTCTGGTGCGCCGCCGTGACGACGCGTCGGACTGCGGATGATTCGGTCGACCCCTCCTCCCACGCGGTCGCCTCGTCTCCGGCCAACGCTCGTACGGGGCAGAAGAGGTCGATCCGGTCGAGGAGGGGCCCTGATGCCTTTCGTCGATATCGAGCGACCTGGGCCGGGTCACACCCACAGCGGTCATCCGCGTCGGTGTCGGCGAAGCCACACGGACACGGGTTCATCGCCAAGACGAGCTGCACCCGAGCCGGAAAGGTCACCGACCCGTCGACTCGATCGATGCGGATCGTCCCGTCTTCCAACGGTTGCCGCAGCGCTTCGACCACGTGTCGGGGAAATTCTGGGAACTCGTCCAGAAAGAGAACGCCCCGGTGGGCGAGGGACAGCTCACCGGGCCGGATCGGCCGACCGCCTCCGAGCACCGCCGCGTAGCTCGCCGTGTGGTGGGGTGCGCGAAAGGGTCGATGCGCGGGAATGCCGGATTCGGCGTCGCGTCGGGCGACCGAGTGGATCGTGGCGACATCGAGCGCTTCGGCCCGGGTCAACGCCGGCAGGAGGCCCGGGAGGGCCCGCGCCAGCATCGTTTTGCCCGCCCCCGGCGGACCGACGAAGAGGACATTGTGGGCACCGGCGGCTGCGATGGTGAGGGCGCGTTTTGGCACTCCATGCCCGCGGATCTCGGACAGATCCACGCCCGGGGAACGCCGTGGTTCGGGGAACGGCACCTCTCCGGTCGTCGGCGAGATCGGTGCCTCGCCCGTCATGTGCGCCACCACCTCGGCGAGGTCACTCGCGCCGTACACCGTGAGCCCCTCGACGCGGGCAGCCTCCGGGGCACAAACGTCCGGCACGACCAGAGATCGAGCGGTCCGTCTCGCATAACGGGCCACGGACAAGACGCCCGGAACGCGACGAAGAGACCCGTCCAGGCCCAACTCGCCCAGGACGAGCGAATCCCCCGGGCCGGTCTCGGGGATCGCGCCGGAGGCGACGAGAATCCCCAGCGCGATCGGGAGATCGAATCCCGTGCCCTCCTTGCGGACGTCCCCGGGAGAGAGGTTCACGGTGATCCGCTTGTTCGGCAGGGAGAAGCCGCTCGCGCGAAGGGCAGCCGCCACCCTCTCCTTGCCCTCCCGCACCGCACCCTGTGGTAGACCGACGATGCCGAAGGACGGGAGTGCCGAAGCGAGGGCCACTTCGGTCGAGACGGCCTGGGCCTCGATTCCGTGTACCGCCGCCGTGTGGATTCGCGCGATCATCCGGTACGATCGAATTCCGCGTGGGCCGTCCGAATGCTGGTTTGCGCCCGAATCCGGGGGCCGGTACGATCCCAACCCCGCATTTTCGGCGTACACGCTGAATGGAGGTCGCATGAAGGTCGCCGTGGTGAAGGAGACCCGCGACGGCGAGTCGCGAGTCGCGCTCGTCCCGGCCGGAGTGAAGTTGCTCGTGAAGGCCGGACTGGAGGTGGTCGTCGAGTCCGGCGCGGGCACCCAGGCCGGAGTCACCGACGACGAATACCGCGAGGCTGGTGCGTCGTTGGCGGAGTCGGCCTCGGCGGCTCTCGAGGGTGCGGGGTTGGTCCTCCACATCAACCCCCCGGGACCGGACGAAATCGCGACGCTGAGCTCGGGCACGATCTTCGTCTCCTTCCTGAACCCACTCGGCCATCCGGCCCTCTCGAAGCAGCTGGCGGAGCGTGGTATCACGGCCATCTCGATGGAGATGGTTCCTCGCATCACCCGCGCCCAATCGATGGACGCCCTGTCGAGTCAGGCCACCGTCGCGGGGTACAAAGCCGTACTCCTCGCGGCGGAACACCTTCCGAAGTTCCTGCCGATGTTCACGACGGCTGCGGGGACGATTCGCCCGGCGAAGGCGCTCGTCCTCGGAGCGGGTGTGGCGGGCCTGCAGGCGATCGCCACAGCGAGGCGACTCGGAGCCGTCGTAGAAGCCTTCGACGTCCGTCCCGCGGTCAAAGAGCAGGTCGAGTCGCTCGGCGCGACCTTCCTCGAAGCCGAGGACGACGTCACGGCCGAAGGCGAAGGTGGGTACGCCGCGGAACTCTCCGACGATCAGCACGAGAAGGAACTCCAGTTGATCGCGGGCGCCATCTCGGGCGCCGACATCGTCATCACGACCGCTCAGATCCCGGGAAGGCCGGCGCCTCTGCTCATCACGGCGGAGATGCTGCAGTCTATGAGGGACGGTTCGGTCGTCGTCGACCTGGCCTCCGAGACGGGTGGAAACTGCGCGGCCACATCATCGGGTGAGACGGTGATCGCGCACGGCGTTCAGGTGATGGGCCCCGTGAACATCCCGGCCACGATTCCCGTGCACGCGTCCCAGATGTACTCGAAGAACATCGTGACCCTCGTCTCGGAGTTCATCGGCGAGGAGGGTTCGATCGAGCTGGACTTCGACAACGACGTCGTCGGTCCGGCCACGGTGACGCACGGGGGCGAGGTGCGAAACGACAGGGTCCGAGCGGCCCTCGAAGGAGGCAGCGACTGATGGGTGAGTTGATCATCGGGCTCTACGTCTTCGTCCTCGCGACCCTCACCGGGCGAGAGGTGATCACCAAGGTGCCCCCAACCCTCCACACCCCCCTAATGAGCGGGGCGAACGCCATCTCGGGCATCGCGATCGTCGGGGCGCTGGTCGTGGCGGCTCGAGCCGAAGGCACCCTCCAGATCGCCCTCGGAGTGGCGGCGATCGCGATGGCGATGATCAACGTCGTCGGCGGATTCATGGTGACGGATCGCATGCTCAGCATGTTCCGGAAGAGGTAGGCGAGATGACACAGGACACGATCATCGAGCTGATCTACCTGCTCTCCGCCGTCCTCTTCGTCGTCGGGCTGAAGAGGCTCCAATCA
The DNA here is from genome assembly GCA_039030015.1 of Gemmatimonadota bacterium. Lineage (GTDB taxonomy): Bacteria > Gemmatimonadota > Gemmatimonadetes > Longimicrobiales > Gaopeijiaceae > UBA2589. The sequence continues at coordinate 20,851 of JBCCEZ010000021.1, forward strand.
CCCGCAACCGCACGGACCGGGAACGCGATCGCGGCGGCAGCGATGTTCCTGGCGATCGTCGCGACGGTGATCGACACCGAGATCCTGACGTGGACGTGGATCCTCGTGGGCGTGGCGATCGGAAGCCTCTTCGGAGGCGTCGCGGCACGTCGCGTTGAGATGACCGACATGCCTCAGCTGGTCGGCATCTTCAACGGCTTCGGTGGGGGTGCGTCGGCGTTGGTCGCGATCGCCGAATTCGTGGCCAATCCATCGATCGGGATGAGCACGGCCGGTGTCACGATCATGCTGGGCTCGTTGATCGGCGCGGTCACCTTCACCGGATCGTTCGTCGCCTTCGCGAAGCTGCAGGGCCTGATGACCGGGAACCCGATTACCTTCCCCGGCCAGAACGGCTTCAACCTCGTCGTCTTTCTCGGCGTGCTCGGCTTGGCGGTGACCGCGCTCGGCGTGGGCGGCATCGCCGTTCCACCCTTGACGCTCTTCGCGATTTTCCTCGGCGTCAGCCTCCTCCTCGGGATTCTCATCGTCATCCCGATCGGCGGCGCCGATATGCCGGTCGTGATCTCGCTGCTGAACTCGTACTCGGGACTCGCTGCGAGCGCCGCCGGCTTCGTCATCGGCAACATGGTCCTGATCATCTCCGGTGCCCTCGTCGGGGCCGCCGGATTGATCCTCACGATGCTGATGTGCAAAGGCATGAACCGCTCGCTCGCGAACGTGGCCTTCGGCGGATTCGGTGGAGCGGTGGCCGGTGTCGATCGGAGCCAGATCGGCAAGCGTCCGGTGAAGCGCGCCGACGCCGAGGCCGTGGCGGCCGAGCTCGGGTACGTGAACTCGGTCGTCGTCGTCCCGGGGTATGGGCTGGCGGTCGCGCAGGCCCAGCACGAACTCCGGAAGGTCGGAGACCTGCTCGAAGAGCGCGGCGTCGATGTGCGCTACGCGATCCACCCGGTGGCAGGTCGGATGCCCGGCCACATGAATGTGCTACTGGCCGAGGCCGACGTGAGCTACGACAAGCTGTTCGACCTCGACGAGGTCAACGACGACTTCTCGAACACCGACGCGGTCCTCATCGTCGGGGCGAACGACGTCGTGAATCCAGCGGCCCGTGACCCGCAATCCATCATCGCCGGGATGCCGATCCTCGACGTGGACCACGCCCGACGGGTCATCGTCATGAAACGGTCTCTTTCCCCGGGCTTCGCGGGAATCGACAACGATCTCTTCTATATGGACCAGACCCTCATGTTCTTCGGCGACGCCAAGGAGTCGATGAGCGAGTTGGTCCGCGAAGTACGGGAGCTGGCGTGACGGAGAGCGCGACGAAAGCCCTACAACAGCTTCAGGTCATCTGGGGCGCGCTGGTCGGAGGCGTCGTCCTCTATACCGTCTTGATCTTCTCACTGATCACTGCGGGTGTCCTCGACGTCGCGACCTTCGACCCCGACGTCATGACCTTCGTGGGCGCGGGGGTCATGGTGTACATGGTGGCCGCGCTGATCGTGCGCCGTTCGATGGTCGCCGCCATCCCGGCGGACGCGGACCCGGACACGCGAGTCTCACGATACAAGGTTGCGACGATCGTCCCGATGGCGCTCATGGAGTCGGGCGGCCTGCTGCTGGTCAGCTTGGCCATTCTCACCGGTGCCGCGACGTGGGCACTGGCCGGGGGTGGGGCGGCTGCGGTGCTGATGTTCTTCGCCCGTCCGTCCGCAGACGAGTTGGGCTGACCCGGGGCTACCGCTCGGCGTCAGCCGCCTGATTCAGCAGCGACCAGACCTCCCGCACGTCGGCTTCGGTCGTTCGAATATTCCCGATCGACAGCCGGATCACGACACGGTCGTCGACGACCGTATGCGTCAGGAACGCCCGCCCGGTCTCGTTCACGCGATCCATCGCGGCCCGAGTCACCGCATCGCCGGCGTCGTGTCGGAAGACGACCAGCGCCAATTCCAACGGAGACGCCATCGACCACGACGCGCTCTCCTCGACCAAGGACGCAAAGAGGCGGGCCAGACGGAGATGCTCTTCGATGAGCCCTTCGAGGCCCGCGCGGCCGAAGTAGCGCATCACGAACCAGAGCTTCAGAGAGCGCAGCCTTCGGCCAAGCGCGATCCCATAGTCCATCAAGCTGCGTGTGTGGGCCCCCTGCTCCGTCGTGAGGTACTCGGGGACGATGGAAAAGGCCCGAGCCAGTACCTCCGGGCGACGGGAGTACAGGACGGAACAGTCCATCGGCGTGAAGAGCCACTTGTGCGGGTTCACGACGATCGAGTCGCCACCCTCCCACCCGGCGAAATCTTCCGCGACCTCGGGGACGAGAGCTGCAGGCCCACCGTACGCGGCGTCCACATGCACCCAGACGCCGAACTCCCTGGCCACCTCGATCACCGCGGCGACGGGGTCGATCGCAGCGACCCCTGTCGTCCCGAGCGTCGGCACGACAGCCATCGGGCGACGGCCGGCCTCGAGGTCGGTGGCGATGGCACGGCGTAGGCCCGTCGGGTCCATCCGACGCGCGCCGTCCACCGGGATCCGCACCATCCCCTCCTGGCCCAGCCCCAACGCGAGGACCGCCTTCTCCACCGACGAGTGGGCCTCCTCGGAGGCGTAGACTCGGCCCGGCGGAAGTCCGAACAGACCCTTCTCGTGCGCCTCCGGAAAGGTGGTCTCACGGGCAGCCGCGAGGGCGTACATCGTGGAGGAGGATGCCGTGTCGTTGATGACCCCCTCGAAGGTGTCCGGCAAGCCGAGCATGCGGGCCAACCATCGCGTGGTGACGTCCTCCAGCTCCGTGGCCGCAGGACTGCTCTTCCACACCATCGAGTTCACGTTGACGGCCGACGCCAAGAGCTCGCCCAAGATGCCCGGGCCGCTGGCCGAGTTCGCGAAGTATCCGTAGAAGCCAGGGTGGTTCCAGTGGGTCAGCCCGGGGACGACGAGCCTCTCGAAGTCGGCGAGGATGACGCCCATCTCTTCCCCATGCTCCGGGGCCGCTCCCGGCAACGCCTCGGCGAGGAAGCCAGGCTCTGGGGTGTCGAATACCGGGGTGTCCCGGATCGTCTCGAGGTACTGAGCGACCCACTCCAGGGCGGCGCGGCCGTGGACCCGCAACTCGTCCGGGGGCATGTCCCCGATGCGTAGCTTCGCGCGGTCGTCGGTCAGTGTTCGCTCGCCGCGTCCGTGTCGGCGAAGGCGGCCCCGAAGTGCTCGCGGATCTCCGCGGTCAGTTGTTCGAGCTGCAACTCCGCTTCTGCGGCGACATCGTCCGAGCCTAGAATCGACCGCCCCGTGTCTGGACCGAAGAAGTCGAAGAAGAGCGTGTCCGTGTGGCCGATGCTCGCGTGGGTCACCGCCCGGTCCAGAGCTCGATTCAAACGGAGGACCTCCCGCATGGGCCACGCGGTCGAGCCGTCGAGGGGCGCGTCGGCGTACAGCTCTCGGATGACCAATTCCCGAAGGAGGTGGAACTCCTCGATTACCTCTCCTGCCGCGAGGCCGCGCTTGGCCCCCACCGCCCCGTACAGCTCCGCGGCTCGATCCCATGCCGGTCGGAGCTCGTTCCGATGCGGGCCCAGCATCATCGGCAGGACGCGCACGATGAGCCGAGCGAAGCGCCCGACGATGCGGATCCGGACCTCCGGGGGCGACTGCTCACGCCGCAAGACATCGCGGATCCAACGGTCGGCCAAGAGGCCGCACCGATCGGTCAGCCAGTCGCTCAGATCCCGCATGACAGGTTCGCGAACCGATCCGTCCGGGGTCGTATCGACCTCGACCGTGGTGCGGTCTCGAATCGTATCTGGCGTCGGATCGGGCATAAAAGGGGGAAAGCGGCGGGCCTGTCCGATACATCAAAGATATCCCCGCCCGGGACGTGTGAACCAGCCTCAGGCACGAGGGCGCTACACGTCACCTTCCGGTCCTTCCCACACCCGGAGGTGGACCGAGACCGTCGTGCCCTCCCCGGGCTCCGACGTCACCCCCACGTGCCCTCCCCACGCGGTGACGACGCGCTTCACGATCGCGAGACCGAGCCCCGTCCCCTTGGACCGGGTGCTGAACTGAGGCTCGAAGATCCGCGGGAGCACGTCGGCGGGGATGCCCGCTCCGTCGTCGACGACGGACAGCACCACGGTGTCGTCCCCGTCTCGCCGAGCGTGAACGAGGACCCGCGTCCCGTCCGTCCCGGCGAGGCGAGCGTTCTCGAGGAGGTTCACCAGCACTTCCTTCAGCTCGGTGTTTCTAGCGAGCACGGGAGGAAGCCCCGCCTCGAGGTCGTGGTCGAAGCGGACGCTCGACGTCGCACTCCCGTACAGCGTCATCACCTCCGCGACGACGTCAGCGACAAAAACCGGAGACAGCGGCTCGACCGTGTCGCCGGGTGCACCGAACCGGCTGAAGGACTGGGCAATCTCTGCGAGGCGATCGATCTCCTGAAGCATCGCGTCGGCATTCCGCACCAGGATGTTCTGAAAGTCGGGATGCTCGTCGTCCCATGCCCGTCGGACATGCTGGATGCTCAGCTTGATCGGAGTGAGAGGGTTTTTCACTTCGTGGGCGACCTGACGCGCCATCTCACCCCACGCCAGAACACGCTCCGCTCGCAGTTCGTCCGTCACGTCGTCCAAGGCGACGACGACGCCGCGACGCGTCCCGAAGCTCCCCAGGCGACGCGCTCGGACCCGCACCCGGCGGTCCGCCGCGGGGAAGTCGTGGTTGGCCTCGTCGTCCGCCCCCGCGAGGTACTCTTGGACCCACGCCGTGAGCCCCCCACCCAACGCCCCATCCGCGGGGAGATGCCGACCGACGAAGACTTCGGTCCCCAGGAGTTCCTCGGCCCGGGGGTTTACCAACGTCACCCGGCCTTCGGGGTCGAGTGCCACCATCCCGACGGCGGCCTCGTCCATGATCAGCTGAGTCCGCCGCGACGTGCGGACCAACTGACGACGAGCCCGACGTACACGTCCTACCATGCGGTTGAACGCTCGGAACACCGCTCCGAATTCGTCCTGACGGTGGGCCGGAAGTCGTAGCCCCAAATCTCCGGACCCGACGCTCTCCGAGGCGACTTGGAGTGCTCGAATCGGCGACGTCAGGGCACGCCCCGCGATCATGGCGAGCGCGAGGGAGAGCGCCCCACCGAGGAGGATCACGAACGACAGAAGTTCGACCAAGTCGGTCGTCTGAAGAGCACTCGTCCCGGCCTGGAGGGGTACCTGGGCCGCCAGCACGTCGCCGTCCGGGAGACGGCGGTACGCGGTGACGTACTCCCAGCGCCCGACGGAGAACTCGCTCAGGGCGCGAACGACGTCGTACCCGTCGAGTTCGGTGTGCACCTCGAATGGCGTCCACCCTTCGTAGAGTCCGAGATCGACCAGCTCGTCGACCGAACCCTCCTCCAACTCCCCGTCCCGGTACTCGAGAAGCTCGGCGCCGACCTGACTCGCGAGCCGAGCCATTTGGCCATCGAGCGCGATGTACCATCCCGCGGCATCGTCCACTACACGCTCGGCAATCACCTGGGTCGAGCGCCGGGAGGCTTCGCTGAGCGCTTGGTATGCGACGGTGCCGAAGATGGCGTTGGCCAGCGCGAAGAAGCCGAAGAGGGCCAAGGTCACGCGGGCGCGAAAGGAGATCACGAGCCCCGTGAGTCGGACCTGGTCGCGGTTTCGCTCGTGCACGAGCGCCCGTCCGAGAAGGACGAAGGCGATCGCAACCACGAGGTTGAGGGCCAGGATGAGCACGCCGCGCGCCACTGTGAGTGGAATCCCCGGCAGCGGCACGTCGACGATGGCGTGGTAGGCGGGGCCATTCGAGAAGCGGAGTCCGACGTCCGCCTGCCATCCGCTCCGCGTGCGCGCACGGGCGACCACGTTCGGAGCGGTCTGCCCCTCCGGCAGCTCGATGACGGTGAGCTCCTCTGCACCCCCGCCGACCAGACCCCGCACCAGGGGCCCGAGCCCCGCCCGGCCCGACGTCTCCGGAAACGGGGGCACGACGGCCGTCACCATGCGGTCGTCAGGCAGCGCGGCGGTCAGGATGTAGCGGGCGTCGTCGCGATCCAGTTGGGACAGGCGCACACCGCCGGCCTCCCGACCGAGACGCAGCTGATTCTGGTAGGGTTCCGGCTCACCTTCCGCCACGGCGATGCGCAGGCCTTCTCCGGGCGAACCGTCTCGCTCTTCGATCTGGAGCCGGATCGGGTACCCACTCTGGGAGAGGCCACTGAGTCGCCACCCGTCGTAGAGGATCGCCACGTCTTCGGCGCCCACAGCGTCGAGGGAGTCCGCGATGTAGGCGAAGTCGACGAGCCGCTCCTCGAGCTCCACATCCTCGACGGCGTTCAGGCGGTCGAGACGGGCCTCCCCTTCCGCGATGCGCGCCTCCACGCTCAGGCTCCACATCGCCGGAACGACCGCGGAGGCCGCGAGAAGGGTCGCGAGCGCCGACACGGAGAGGCGCCTTCTCCACCCCTCTCCACCGCCGAGCCCCCACGCCGCGAGGGCGAAGGGGACACCCCACGCCGCGGTCCACACCGGCACCACGTCGGTGGTGGAATACACCCTCCACGCGAGCATCGCCCCCAATGCCAAAGCCGCGAGGCCGCTCCCGACCCACACGACCGTCGAACGTGACTCGCTCCGGGCGTGCATCATCATCCACGCCGTGACGAGGGCGACCGGAGTCATCACCACCCACTCGACGGCCAGCCACGCAGGACGCCCGCCCGCGAAGACCGACCCATCGACCGCCCCCGTCGCCCAGCCGATCACCGCGGGCAGAAGCGCGGCCGCAGCCACCCCAACGGTCCACGGAGGGAGCCGTAGGGAGAGCCTCGGGGCCACAGCCCATAGGGCGTAGGCCCCCACGCCCGAGAGGGCCACCCGCCCCAAGGGAATCGTGCCGAATAAGAGCGGGGCGACCGCCGGATCGAAAAGATCAGACCACGGCGCCCACGCCCCCACCGGTGCCCACCACGCACCCGCCAAGAGCGCGACGACCGCCCACGCCGCATCGACCCACGCCAACCGAGCAGCGACCGCGAAGAGGAGCCACGCGAGTCCCCCAAGGAGCGCGACCCGGACCGCCCACGTCGCTCGAATCGTGGCCGCTCGGTCCTCTCGCACCGGTCGATAGAGCGCGACGACCAACAGCCGGTCCTCGTCTCGATCGAAGTCCCACAAATCCTCGGACGCTCCGGGGTCCCGCTCGGCGATGCGGATCCGTTCGCCCGATTCCCGGAAGAAGTTCCGAGCGAGGTTTCGGAAGTCCGCTTCGAGGCCGATCGGGAGAGACACGCGCATCAGATAGGCCACCATGACGACGCGCCCGTCATCGTGTTGAGCCGTCAGGTAGAAGTACCCGAAGAGCGGCAGATCCCGGTACGACCATCGTCGTTGGCCGGCCTGGACCTCCTCGGGCACCCGACCACGATGCACCCCATTCCACGCGGCCAACGTACCATCGGATTCGTAGAGGCCGATCGCAGCGACCCGGTCCTCGTCCCGCAGGGTGTGCAGCGTCTCCTGAGACGGTGGGGTCCCGGTGGCGACCCACGTCGCGAGGAGGTCGCTGGCGAGCCGCTCTCCCCCGTTCAGACGCTGCACCTCGATTTCGCGGCGGAGATGGGCATCGACCCGCTCGACCTGCGCGGACCAGTACCGGTCCCAGTCGTTGAGCACGAAGTCCACCTGGCGCTCTGCCTCGAATCCGACCACGATGGCGCCCGTGATCACGATCCAACCCGCCGCCAGCGCCCGACGGTTCGCTCCCGCCGACCCCGCCCACACGGCGATCGGCAGGCAGACGGCCGCGATGAAGAGCGGCCAGACCGACGAGGACCCGCTCCACCACCAGAGCGCCCCGACCGCCAGCCATGGAGCTGTGCGGCCGACGCGATCGAGGACCTCCGACCGTGAGCGGTGAGGCGTTGCGTCGCTCGTCATTCGCCCTCGACGACCTCCCGTGGACCGAGGTGCGGGGCCACCTGGAGCGGGACCCGCGGTTGATTCTCCCGGTGGGCGCCCTCGAGCAGCACGGGCCGCACCTGCCTCTCGGGACCAACGTACTGTTCGCCGAGCGGGTGGCGGCCGCCCTGTCGGACCGACTTCGCATCCTTCGGGCGCCCGTCTTCTCCTACGGCGTGACGGTGGGCGGAGGTCCCTTTCCAGGCCGGGCCGGGATCACCCGAAAGACGCTGCACCGAGTCGTCAACGAACTCTTCGGAATGTGGGACGACGACGGAATCGAACACTACCTCGTGATCACGGCGCATCGCGCAGAGCCACACTTGGAGGCGCTGCTCATGACGAATCCGGAGACGTCTCGGAAGTCGGTCTACGACCTGTACCAGATCGACGTCTCCGATCTCGTGGACGGAGACCCCGAGTTCGAGCAGGGGGGCGAATTGGAGACTTCGCTGATGCTGCACCTGGCGCCCGACCTCGTGCGCATGGACCACGCTGTCGACTTCCTGCCCGAAGGGGGAGGACTCCGCAAGTATACGCGGCGGCGAGCCCCCACGCCCCCGAAATCTTCCCTCGGGGTGCTCGGGGCTCCGTCCAAAGCGAGCGCCGAGAAGGGGGCCGAGATCTTCGACCGCTACGTCTCGATGCTCGCCCATGCGATCCAAGTCGGCCCGGAGGGGTAGAAGAGCCCATGAAGACCAGAAACGAACGCCGGATCAGAGGCACCGGAGCGGCCGTGCTCACCGCCGTTGGTGCACTCCTGTACCCCTTCGCCCCGCAGGACGCCTCGGCCCAGGGGGTCGTCGTCGACCAAGGCGAGTTCTCCGTCTCGGTGGACGGACGCCAGATCGGGACGGAGGAGTTCGTGGTACGGCGGGCGGGGCTGGGAAGCGGAGACAAAGTCTTCGCCAACGGCGTCGTTGCCCTGGAGATCGGTGGTGCCGAGCAGGAGCTCCGCCTGATCATGCGCGCGGCTCCGGGCACTGGGAAAACCGAACAGTACGAGGTCGAGGTTCGGGGCACCGGGGCGGCCCAAGTGCGGGTATCCCTGACACCGCAACGCCGCTACGTCGCCACGATCCGGTCCGAGGACGGCGCCGAAGACCGAGAGTTCCAGGCTCGCCCGACGACCCGCGTCCTCGAGCGCGACGTGGCCCACCACTACTACTTTCTCCGCAATCTGCGACCGGACGACGAGGCGCATATCCTCGAGCCCCGGAGCCGGGCCCAGGCCACGGCGACCTCAGGACCTCACGAGTCGACGGAGATCGAATTGAGCGGCACCGTCGTGCCCGCCCGGCGAGTGACCTTCACGCTCGGGGACGGAGAGGAACGGACCGTGTGGTTCGACCGGCAGGGTCGGGTGCTCAGGGTCGAGGTTCCGGCCCGACGGTACGTCGCGCAGCGGACCGATCTCGTCGGCTGAAGTCCGCAAAAAAGGCGCTTTCCGGTTGAGAAAGCTCCGTTAGCTTTTTCTCCGGACGGAGTGTCTCGGAGCCGCGGGTGAAGAAGCTCGAGCCCTCGTCCGTATCGGACGTGTTACAGGGAGTTCGTGCTGGTCGTGGCCCGCTCGAAACCGACGCCTCGCAGATGGCGTACGGGGAACGGCGACCGGCTCCAGCCCCCGATTCCAGGTGGGAGGTCTCGTGAGGATGATGACCCGTCGGTTCATCCCGACGCTCGCTCTGCTCGTATACACGCTGCCCTCGGCAGCCCAGGAGGTCCCGACCTCCCTCTCGTTGGGCCAGGCGATCGAGATCGCTCGCACGACGAATCCGTCCTTCTTGCAAACGCGGAACGACGAAGCGCTGGCGGACTGGGACGTCCGACAGGCGTACGGCCAACTCATGCCCTCGGCGAGTGCGTCGGGTGGGGTGGCGTGGCAGGGCTCGGGTGAACAGCAGTTCGGAACGCTCACCCTGGGTGACCTCGGCTTCGGGAACCAGCCGTCGTACTACACGTCCAACTACAGCATCGGGCTGAACTACTCCATGTCGTGGGCCACGTGGCTCGGGCCGAAGCAGGCCAAGGCCCAGCGAGTGACGACGATGGACGGGATCGGCATCGCAGAGTCCAACCTCGTGGCACAGGTGACGACGGCGTACATCGACCTCCTCCGACGCGAGGACGCGGTCCGTATCGCCCAGCTGCAGCTGGAGAACAACGAGGCCAACCTGCGCCTGGCCGAGGGTCGTTTGGCGGTCGGGTCGGTCACACCGATCGACGTGGGTCAAGCCGAGGTTCTGGTGGGTCGCTCCCAGGTCGGCCTGCTTCAAGCCGAGAACGGCGTAACGACCTCTCGGATGCGGTTGCTGCAGCTCTTGGGTCTCCCGGTCGACCAGGACTTTCAGACGACCACGACCTTCCAGCTCATGGAACCGACGTGGGACCTGCCGACCCTCACGGCGATGGCGATGGACGCGAATCCAACGCTTCGTCAGCGTCGCTCGGCGACGAACGCCGCCGACATTTCGGTCAGCTCCGCCTGGTCCCAGTACCTGCCCACGCTGAGCCTCAGCACCGGGTGGAGTGGCTTCACCCGTGAAGCGAGCAACACCGACTTCCAGGTCGCTCAGGCCCAAGCACAGGTCGCGGGTCAGATCCAGAGCTGTGTGCAGACCAACGACCTCTACTCGAGGCTGGCGAATCCCCTGCCCCCGCTCGACTGCGGACGCTTTGCGTTCACGGACGACCAGGTCACGGCGATCAATCAGGCGAACAGTCAATTCCCGTTCAACTTCGTGGGCTCGCCGCCGACGGTCCGGCTCAACATCTCGGTGCCCATCTTCCAGGGGCTGAGCCGTCAGCGAAACATCGAGGCGGCGCGTCTTCAGCGTGAGGACCTACAACAGCAGGTTCGCGAGCAGGAGCTGACGGTGCATGCGGATATCGCGATCGGACTCGAGAACCTGCGAACTCTCTACGAGAGTGCGCTGCTCGAGGAGCGGAACCGCGAGCTCGCAGAGCAGCAACTCAATCTCGCCCGGCAACGGTACCAGCTCGGCGCGATCACCTTCGTCGAGCTAACCGACGCGCAGACTCTCTTTGCCCAGGCAGATGCGGATCGCACGATCGCGCTCTTCCTGTATCACGACTCAGTCACCTCCCTCGAGGCGCTCGTAGGCGCCTCCCTTCGATAGGCTGAACACGCACTCATGGAGACACGCACAAAGGTCCTCATCGGCGTCGGTGTACTCGCCCTCTTGGGCTCCGCAGCTGTCATGTCGGCCAGACAGAGCAACGATCGGGGGCTCGAGGTTCGGGTCGAAGAGATCGGCTCCCAGGATCTCGTCGAGATCGTTACGGCCAGCGGGAACATCCGCGCGCGCCGGACGGTCGATATCAGTTCGGATGTATCAGCCCGCGTAGAGGAACTCCTCATCGACGAGGGAGACGATGTCGTCGAGGGTCAGGTGCTCCTCCGCCTCGAACAAGACCAGCTCCAGGCCTCGCTTGCGCGGGCGGAAGCCAGTTTGGCTCAGGCCGAGGCCGGAGAGGCTCAGCAAGTCGCCAATCTCCTTCGTGCCGAGCGGGATCGAGATCGTCTGGTTTCGCTGCGCGCCACGGACTCGCTCCTGGTGAGCCGTCAGGAGTACGACAACGCGCACACCGATGTCGAGATCCAGACGGCGATGCTGGAGTCGGCCCGCTTCGGGGTCCGCCAGGCACAAGCCGGTGTGGACGAGGCCGCCGATCGCCTCTCGAAGACGGTCTTCCGTGCGCCGATGGCCGGAAAGGTGACGCGCCTCAACGTCGAGGAAGGTGAAACCGTCATCATCGGCACGATGAACAACGCGGGCTCACTCGTGCTCACGATCTCCGACCTCTCGGTGATCGAGGTCGTCGTGAAGGTCGATGAGACGGAGGTCTCCGAGATCAGTCTCGGCGACAGCTCCTCGATCCGAATCGACGCCTTCCCGGATGACGAGTTCTCGGGTCGCGTGACCGAGATCGGGAACTCCGCGATCAACCCGCCGAGTCAGCAGCAAGGTGCCCAACAAGCGGCCATCGACTTCGAGGTGGTCCTCACCTTGGACTTGACCACGGCTCCGCTCCGCCCCGACCTGTCGGCGACCGCCGACGTCATCGTCGAGAGCCGAGCCGGCGCGCTGTCGGTTCCGATCATCGCGCTGACGGTGAGGGACCGGTCCGACGTCGAGGCGCTCGAAGGTGAGCCCGACGAAGTGGACGGAGAGAGCGATGTGGAAGGGGTCTTCCTGGTCGCCGACGGCTCGGTGAGCTTCCAGCCGGTCGAGGTGGGGATCGCCGGTCAGGAGTACTTCGAAGTGCTCTCCGGCCTCTCCGTCGGAGACACCGTCGTGTCCGGTCCGTACCAGCGGATCCGCGCGCTCCGGGACGGGGACGCGATCCAGGTCGACGAGGAAGACACCGACGAGGAGGAGGGCAACTAGGTGAACTTCTGGGAGGGGGTATCGCTCGCGTTCCAGCAGATTCGTGCGGAGAAGCTGAAGTCCTTCTTCAGCCTGCTGGGCGTCATTCTCGGCGTCATGTTCCTCATCGTCGTCGTGACGGTCGTCGAGGGGCTGGATCGCTACGTGCGCGAGGACTTCACCTCCCAACTCTTTGGCGTGAACACGGTCACGCTGACTCGCTGGCCCGAGGTCAACATCAACACGTCGCGCGAGGAGTGGCGCGAACGGGTTCGTCGGCCTCGCCTCCAGATCGCCGACGCCGACGCGATTCGGGATCAACTCACGATTCCCGCGCGGGTCGCGGTCGAGAGCGCGACAGGGGCCAGCGTCGTGGGGGACAACGGCCTCACCGCGAGTGGCGTGAGGGTCACGGGCGCATCTCCCTCGATCTTCGAGATTCGGGACTACGAGATCGCCGAGGGTCGGGCGTTCACCCCACAGGAGGACGAGGCGGGGACACCCGTCATCGTGGTCGGCGCCGAGACGGCGGAGCGGGTGTTCGAGAGTCAGAGCGCTGTGGGGCGCACCGTGCGGGTCCGCGGCTTCCCCTACCGGATCGTCGGCGTGCTCGAGGAAGAGGGAACCCTTTTCGGGCAGTCACTCGACAACATGGTGATCGCGCCGTCTCGCTCTCCGATTCGAGCGATCACGGCGCCCCGGGGCTTCGTCGACAACATCATTATCCAAGCGATCAACCCGGACGACTTGAGCGAGATCCAACTCGAGGTCGAGGGGATCATGCGTGTCCGGCGAAAGCTCCGTCCCACGGAAGACGCCAACTTCGCCTTGGAGACTGCGGAGGAGGCGATCTCCTTCTGGAACAACATCTCCCGCATCCTCTTCACCGCACTCCCGGTGCTCGTCTCGATCTCCCTGGTCGTCGGGGGCATCGTGATCATGAACATCATGTTGGTGTCGGTGATGGAGCGAACCCGTGAGATCGGGGTCCGAAAAGCCCTCGGTGCCCGAAGGCGGGACATCCTCTCCCAGGTCATGATCGAATCGGCGACCCTGTCGACCGTCGGCGCGGCCTTCGGGATCGTCGTGGGGCTGAGCATCGCGAAGGGGATCGCAGCACTCTCCCCCATGCCCGCGGCGGTCGCCCCCCGGTGGATCACCCTCGGGGTGATCCTCGGGCTTTCCGTCGGCATCATCGCGGGGGTGTACCCCGCGGCCCAGGCCTCGAAGTTGGACCCCGTTGATGCGTTGAGGTACGAGTAGATGGCTCCTCGTGAACGTGGCCCCGCCGGGATCTCGGCACTGACCGAGGGTTTGGTCATCGCCCTGGACGCGATCGGGGCGAACAAGATTCGATCGATCCTGACGATCATCGGTGTGGCGGTGGGTGTGTCCGTCGTGGTGGCGATCGGCGCGATCATGACCGGACTTCGCAGTGAGGTCATGACGGCCTTCGAGGCGGCCGGTCCGGACAACTTCGTCGTCACACGGTTCGACTTCACGGCGATCACGGTGGACGACGGGAACAACCGTCCTCCGTGGTGGGGCAAACCCATCATCGAGCCGGAGGAGGCTCGGGCTCTGGAGGCGCTGCCGTCGGTCTCCGACGCCCTCTACGATCTGAACCAGTTCCAGGTCGACCTCGCGTACGACGGCGAACCGGTCGAGGACGTGCTCGCCAGCGGGACGTCCGCCGGCTGGTCCGCCTACCAAACGGGTGACTTCGTCGTCGGCCGGGACTTCACTCCCGCCGAGGTGCAACAGAATCGCGCCGTCGTCGTCGTGACATCGAGTCTCGCGGAGAGCCTGTTCGGGCAGCGAGATCCGCTTGGGCGCCGAGTGCGCGTGTCGAACCCGTTCCGCGGGACCCAGGAGTCCTTCACGGTCATCGGCGTCTACGAACCCGAGGAGAACATCTTCTCCACCGCGTTCAGGAATTGGGCCGTCTTCCCGTGGACCGCGGCCGTCCGGCGACTCCGTCAGAACAAGTTCCAGGCTCAGATCATGGTCGTCCCGGAGGAGGGGTCCGCGGGCGCCCGTGCGCAGGATGACGTGACGGCGGCCATGCGCGGCACCCGAGGCTTGGGACCGCGGGACGAGAACAACTTCAATCTCATGTCCTCGGCCCAGATCGCGGATATGTTCAACCAGCTGACGGGGATCTTCTTCCTCGTCATCCTCCTGCTGGCGTCTGCGGGCCTTCTCGTCGGCGGAGTCGGTGTCATCGGGATCATGCTCATCTCGGTGACCGAACGGACGCGAGAGATCGGGGTGCGGAAGGCTATCGGCGCGACGCGCCGTGAGATCCTCTGGCAGTTCCTTGTGGAAGCCTCCGTCCTCACCATCGGTGGGGCAGCGGTCGGCCTCCTGATCGGATGGGGCGCAGCCCAAGCGTTGGCCGCGGTGTCTCCCCTGCCCGCCCTCGTGCCCGCGTGGGCCGTCGGAGCGGCCTTGGGAATGGCCGCGATCACGGGTATGCTGTTCGGACTTCTTCCTGCGTACCGCGCCAGCCGGCTCCAACCCGTGGACGCGCTCAGATTCGAATAGCCGAATGACCGACAGCCTCGCTCCGCTCGATCTCCTGGCCGTGATGGCCCACCCAGACGATGCGGAGCTGCTGTGCGGCGGCACCCTCATCAAGAGCGCTTCGAACGGGAAGCGGGTCGGGGTGCTCGACCTGACGGCCGGCGAAATGGGAAGCCAAGGTTCTGCACAGATCCGTGCTCGCGAGGCCGAAGCCGCAGCCGGCCAAATGGGTCTCACGACCCGCATGTGCGCTCAGCTTCCGGACTCAGCCCTCGAGAACGACTACGAGTCCAGACTCGTCGTCGTGGCGCATTTGCGAGCGCTTCAGCCTCGCGTGGTCATCACGCATTGGAAGCACGGTCGTCACCGGGATCACCGCATCGCAGCGGAGCTCGTTCGTGACGCCTGCTTCCTCAGTGGACTGAAGCGTCTCGACCTACCCTCCGACCCGTTCCGCCCCTTCAAGCTGGTCTACGCGACGGCGTTTCGAGAGGATGCAGGCCCGCCGGACTTCGTGGTCGACGTCTCGGATCAGATGGAGCGGAAGCTCGACGTGCTCGAGTCGTACGGCTCACAATTCGACGACGCCGTGCAAGCCGGCGAGGTCTTCCCTCGGGGTCAACGCCCCTTGGTCCGGACAATCCGTGCGAAGATGGCGCACTACGGATCATTGATCCGCGTGCCGTACGGCGAGCCGTACCGCGTCGATGAGGCGATGGACGTCGAGGAGATCTCCGAACTGGGCGTGTCGACCTTCTAACCCCGACCAGCGCTCCTGGTCAGACGACGCACGACACCTCGAGCAGCAGACGGCGCCACGAGGGCACCTCCGATCCACGCACCCGAAGGAGTCGTGCGGTCGCGACCCCACCCCGCGTCATCCACGGCCAGAGCCAGTCCCCGATTTCGACCGGGAGATGGCCGATCGGCTCCCCCGACGGGAGGTGAACCCACACCTCCGGAGCGTCCTGCACCGGCGGGTCCGCCACCAGTCGGATCTCGTCACCGGCGTGCAGAGCGTCTACGTAACGATCTCGTCCAGCGAACACCGTTCCATGTACGGTCGACCGGAAGAGCGGCGGGCGACCCTCGGGGAACGGAGGTTGAGGTCGGATCATTCGAGCCGTCGAGGTGATTCGGTAGGCCGCAGCGGGCCTCGCTGGTTAACTTAGGCCCCCCTTTCGACCAGGCAACTCGGTGCAATGACCCCAGTGTATTTGGACTACGCCGCCACCACTCCGGTGCGTGACGAGGTCCTCGAAGCGATGGAGCCGTTCGCGAATCAGCGCTTCGGCAACCCGTCGTCGATGCATCGATGGGGGCGTGCTGCCCGGGCCGCACTCGACGAGGCGCGTGCGACCGTCGCCGACGCGATCGGGGCCAGACCAAGTGAGATCGTCTTCGTACGCGGTGGGACGGAGTCCGACAATCTGGCCGTGGTCGGCGGCTTCGACGCGCTCGCCGAGAAGGGTCCGGCGACGGTGGCCGTGAGTGCCATCGAACATTCGGCCGTCCTCGAACCCGCCCTCCGCATCGAGGGGACGGGACGGGGTCGGACCACGGTCTTGGGCGTCACGCCCGACGGGGTCCTCGACCTCGACCGCCTGCACACGAGCGCGGCTACGGCCCCTACGTTGGCCTCGGTGATGTGGGCCAACAACGAGACGGGGATCATGCTTCCGGTCGCGGAGGCCGCCTCGATCGTGCACGAACACGGTGGGCTGCTCCATTCGGATGCCTGCCAGGCTCTCGGCAAAGTCCCGGTCGACGTCCGAGAGGTCCCGGTCGATCTACTGAGCGTCACGGGGCACAAGATCCATGGTCCGAAGGGGGCGGGATTCCTCTTCATTCGTGCGGGACGCTCGGTTCGCCCTCACCTCTTCGGTGGAAGCCAGGAGCTCTCGATCCGGCCCGGTACGGAGGACGTGGCCGGCGCGGTGGGCCTGGCGACGGCGGTCAAGCTCGCCGTCGACGAGGTCGCCACGCATAGCGCTCACCTCTCGGAGCTACACGATCGGCTCGAGGCTCAGCTCCTCGATCGCGTGCCAGGAGTGCGCGTGAACGGCGCAGAGGCGAGGCGGGCCCCGCACGTGTCGAGCATCGGGGTGCCGGAGATCGACGACGGGAGCGCACTGCTCATGGCTCTCGACCTCGAGGGAGTTGCCGTCTCGGGTGGCTCGGCGTGCCACAGTGGGAGCGGGAAGGCGAGTCACGTGATCTCGGCCCTCTTCGGAGCCGAGGACCGCTTCGCGACGATTCGCTTCTCCTTCGGGCGCGGGACGACGGTGCAGGAGATCGACCACGCGGTAGACGTCACGTCGACAGTCCTCAATCGGGTGCGCGGCGCCACGGCGGGGGTCGCTCGATGAGTCGCGTCCTTGTGGCCATGTCGGGGGGCGTCGACTCCTCTCTCGCCGCTGCGCTCCTGGTCGAAGAGGGCCACGACGTCGTCGGCGTGACGATGAAGACGTTCTGTTACTCGGACACACCCGCCCACGGCAAGACGTGTTGTGGGTTGGACGGCATCATGGACGCACGCCGGGTCGCGGACACGCTGGGGATCCCGCACTTCGTCTTCGACGTCGAAGAGGACTTCACGCGGGACGTCATCGACGACTTCGTCGCAGAATACGCTCGCGGACGCACCCCGAATCCGTGCGTCCGATGCAACAGCAACACGAAATTCCGAGACCTTCTGGAGCGAGGGCGCGCCCTCGACTGCGACCGGATCGCCACGGGGCACTATGTGCGGATCGCGCACGAGCCCGACGGGTCGCACCTCCTTCGGGGCCACGACGCGAACAAGGATCAGTCGTACTTCCTCTGGGGTCTCCCCCGAGAGATGCTCGGCACGTTGCTCTTCCCGCTCGGCGAACTCACGAAGGACCAGGTTCGAGAGCGCGCCCGAGCGCTCACTCTGGCCACCGCGGACAAGCCCGAGTCTCAGGAGATCTGCTTCGTCCCCACCGGAGACTACCGGGACCTTCTCGTGAAGAGACTCGGAACCGTGCACCCGGCGCTCGAGGCTGGCCCTCTGGTGAGACTCGACGGGACGGTGGTAGGCGAGCACGGTGGGTATGCCGGCTTCACCGTGGGCCAACGGAAGGGGCTCGGCGGGGGCTTCCCGGAGCCGATGTTCGTGATCGAGATCCGCCCCGAGCGCCGTGAGGTCGTCATCGGGACGCACGATGAGCTGTTTGCCGATCGTGTCCACATCGGCGAGCTCAACTGGCACACCGACGAGCCGACAGTCGGCTCGCCGGTTTCGGTGCAGCTACGCTACCGAGCTCCGATCGTAGCGGCCCGGGTGGCCGACCGCGGTGGCGAACTCGTCCTCGACCTCGTGGAGCCTCGAGCGGCGATTACGCCCGGACAGTCCGCTGTCGTCTTCGACGGGGACCGAGTGTTGGGAGGTGGACGGATCGTACGCGCGGAGAGTGGAGCGACCGTCTGATCCCAGACGGCTTCAATGCTTGAGGCCGGTCGCCTCCGCGAACTCCTCCATCGCCTTCCGCTCCTCGTCGGAGAGCTTCTCCGGCACGGTCACCACGACCTCGACGAACTGGTCTCCCGTACGTTCGTCCTTCCGGATCCCCTGCCCCTTGATCCGGAACTTCGTCCCGGACTGCGTCCCCTTCGGGATCGTGAGCACGACCTTTTTGTCGTGGATCGTACGGACCTTGATCTTCGAGCCCAGCGTCGCCTGCACGATGTTCACCGGCACACGGACATGGATGTCGAGTCCCTCGCGCTTGAAGAAGCTGTGCGGCTTCACCTTGTAGCTGATGATCAGATCACCCGGAGGGCCGCCCTTCTTTCCGCGTTCACCGTGGCCGGACAGACGCGCTCTGGACCCCGTCTCCACGCCGGGTCGAACGTTGATCGAGATCTTGCGCTCCTGACGCACGGCACCGCGTCCGCTACACGAAGGGCACGGCGTCTCCGGTAGCTTGCCGCGACCGAAGCAGGCCGGGCACGGTCGCTGGACGGCGAACCCGCCCTGTCCGAAGGAGACGCTGCCCGAGCCGTTGCACTCCTCACAGCGCTTCACTTCGGTGCCAGGTTTCGCCCCGTCCCCACCACACGTCGCACACTCCTCGGTGATGGCGACGTCCACCGAGATCTTCCCGCCGCGGACCGACGTGAGGAAGGGGATCTCGACGACGTATTCGACGTTTTCGCCCTTTTGCCGTCCGCTCTTCTTCTTGGGTGCACCGGAGGCCCCCGCGCCGGGTCCCGGCCCGCCCGGTTTGTCCTTGTTCAGGTCGAAGAGGGAGCTGAACAGGTCCGAGATGTTGCCGAAGCCGCCCTGGAAGTCGTCAAAGGAGAAGCCTGGATCCGCCGCGGGGCCCCCACGGGTCGGGCGCCCTTGAGGCCGTCCTCCGAACCCGAACGACCCCAACCTCCTCATCTGGTCGTACTGCTTCCGCTTTTGCGGATCGCTCAGGACCGAATACGCCTCACCGATATCCTTGAAGCGCTCGGCGGCCTTTGGATTCCCCTGATTCGCGTCGGGGTGGTTCTCCTTCGCGAGCTTGCGATACGCCTTCTTGATCTCGTCCGGCGTCGCTTTGTCTTTGACGCCGAGGATCTTGTAGAAGTCTTTTCCGGCTCCGGCCATGCCCGATCAGCCCTGCGTGTAGACGCTGACCCGCGCGGGTCGAACGAGGATACCCTTCAAGGAGTATCCCTTCTGAAAGACTTGGGCGACGGTGTCGACCTGGTCGTCCGACTCCGCCGGCACACGCATCATCGCTTCCATGACCTCGGGATCGAAGGGCCGACCGGTCGGGTCGACCATCTCCACGGAGGCCTGGCCGAGCGTCCGAACGAACTTTTGCTCGACGAGGTCGATCCCTTCCATGATCGCCTCGACCGTCGCGTTGCTCAGGTCGAGATCGGCGACCCGGTGCAGATCGTCGAGCACGTCGAGGAACTTCTCGACCAAATCGGCCTGCGCTCGCGACCACGATGCGAGCTTCTCCTGCTCGGACCGCCGTCTGAAGTTGTTGAACTCGGCGACGAGCCGGAGGTGTCGATCGTTCAGCGCTTCGAACTCTTCCCGCAGTGCGGTGAGCTCCGTGTCGGCTTCGTCGCCGTCGGACGCTACTCCCTCGGCGTCCGCAGCGACTCCGTCCTCCGGGCTGTCTACATCCCCTGCCCCTTCGTCGGCGACATCCGTCTCCCCCACCCCGTCGACACGCGAGTCGGAGGCCGTCTGGTCGGTGTCGGACGCCGACGCACCTCCGGCCTCACCTTCCAGATCTTCCTCGCGCTGCTCGGATTCCATCATGACAAAGCTCGTTCACTTCGGGGGGATAGGGACGGGGCCATCGGCCAGAAAGATACAAGGAGGCGAGCCGGGGTTCAGCCCCGCACCTCTCCTACGGAGCGCGCACCCCTCGGGCTTCACGCGTCGTCCTTGAGCCGCCGGTAGAGCAATGCCAACGCCGCTTGAGCCGCCCGGGTCCGAACCGAGTCGCGGTCTCCGGGGAAGCGTCCGAGCCTCGTGACCACGTCACCGTCGACGACGCACCCCATCCAGACCGTCCCCACGGGCTTCTCGTCCGTGCCACCGCCCGGCCCGGCCACACCCGTCACCGCCACAGAGGTGTCGGCTCCAAAACGATCCGCGGCGCCGCGAGCCATCGCCTCCGCGACTTGCTCGGAGACCGCACCATGATCTGCGATCACCGTGTCGGACACTCCGAGCGCCTCGACCTTCACCGCGTTGGCGTACGCGATCACGCCCCCGAGCACGACATCCGATGCCCCGGGGCGATCCGTCAGGCGCTTCCCGACCAACCCGCCCGTGCAGCTCTCGGCGACCGCGATCGTCCGGCCGGATGCTCGAAGTTCGGCGAGTAGGGCCTCGGCGAGGTCACCGTCCGGAGACTCGAACGCCCACCCGTCGAGTACGGGTCCCAGGGCGCTCCGGAGCGCGTCGAAGCGGGCCGCGGCTCGTGTCGGGTCGGGATCCGAGATCGTGAAGCGCAGATCCACGCCGAGATGGTCCGGCAGGTAGGCGATCTCGACGCCCTCCAACAACTCCGCTCCAATCTCGGCGAGTCGGGCCTCGAGGCCCTCGGCAAGCACGGGCTCCGAACGGCCGGTCGTGTGCACGACGAAGTGGTGCCGGCCCGATCCCGAGACACCATCGGCGCGCAGCCTGGGCAGGAGGGCATGTTCGACGATCCCTCGAAGCTCGCGGGGGACTCCCGGGAGGAGCACGACGCGCCGCGCATCGACCCCGATCAGGAGACCCGGGGCCGTCCCCCACTCGTTCGCCAGGACCTCCGAGCCCTCGGGGACGAGGGACTGACCGAGGCTGCGCTCCGGTACGTCCATGCCTTGAGAGCGAAAGCGAGCACGAACCGTATCGGCGACCCCTTCGTCGTGAACGAGGTCCCGGTCGAGGAGTTCGGCCACTGCCGCTTTGGTGCGGTCGTCGGGGGTCGGACCCAACCCGCCCGAGACGCAGACGATGTCGCTGAGCGCCAACGCGGATGCAACGGCCTCCCGAATGGCGTCGTCGTCGTCGGCCACCGTGAATCGCCGGAGGACGGGGAGCCCCTCACTCGCGAAGGTCCGCCCGAGCCACGCCGCGTTCGTATCGATGGTCTGCCCGGACAGGAGCTCGTTCCCGACCGAGACGACCGTCACGGTGGCCGGCGCGGACCTCATGGGACCCGTCAGTCTCGCATCCCGACGAGCGTCCGATACGACCAGAGGTAGTCGATCATCGAGTACACCGTCAGGACGATCGCTACGGCGAGCGTGACCGTCGCGAACCACGGGTTGAGCACCTCCATGAAGCGCCACGCCACACCACCCCACGACAGGTCCTGTGCGACCTGCGCCAGGGGGAACCAGAGGAGCGCCGCACCAATGAAGAGGTTCTGGAACAGCGCTTTGCGCTTCCCGGCCGTGCCGGCCGCGATGACGACACCCTTCCGCGCGGCGTACGACCGGAAGACGGTCATGAACAGTTCACGACCGAAGATCAGCACCACGACCCACATCGGGATCGCGCCGAAGAGTGGGAAGGCCCCGAGTTCCACGTCCCGGTTGGAGATGAGGAAGATCGGAACGAGGGTCACCGCCAATAGAAGCTTGTCCGCGAGCGGATCGAGGAGCTTCCCCATGTCCGTGATGAGGTCGTACCTCCGCGCCAGATAGCCGTCGTAGACGTCGGACAGCGCGGCCACGACGAAGAGGGCGAAGCCGAGGAAGCGAATCGTCAGATCTGACGACATCACCAGCCACACGAGCAGCGGGCACGCCGCGATGCGCGTGATCGTGATGACGTTCGGTAGCGTCATCTGCGCGTCGCTCACGAGCCCTCCGGGCCCGGGCCGTGCACGTAGCGCGAAGCTAAGAGAGCTCTTCGACGACGAGCTTGCTTACGCACGACAGCGTCTCGAAGACGCCGGTTCCGTCGATCGCGACCGCCTCGAAGTCCGGCACGTTCATCGGATTGATCTGAGCCCGGAGTTCCTCTGGAGAGAGGATGTTATCCATGTCGCGCTTGTTGTACTGAATCGCGAACGGGATCGTCTCCAGGTCGTACCCGTACGTCTCGAGGTTCTCGTACAGGTTGTGCATCGACTCGATGTTCGCCTCGGCGCGAGACGCCTGAGAATCGGCGACGAAGACGAGGCCGTCGACGCCCTTCAGAATCAGGCGCCGGCTGGCGTTGTAGTACACCTGCCCCGGAACCGTGTAGAGGTGGAATCGGGTCTTGAAGCCCCGAACCTCACCCAGGTCGATCGGAAGGAAGTCGAAGAACAACGTCCGCTCGGTCTCCGTCGCGAGCGAAATCATCTTCCCCTTCGTCTCTGGATTCACCTTGGTGTAGATGTACTCCAGGTTGGTGGTCTTCCCGCCCAGACCGGTCCCGTAGTACACGATCTTGCAGTTGATCTCACGCGAGGCGTAGTTGATCATCGACATGGGTCGACGCTACCTCCCCAGCAGGGTGATTCGAGAAGACACAAATTCTCCGATCCGTGCAATGCGGTCTGCGCTTCCGACGGTCTCAAAGCGCGGGTACCGACCCCGGAAGCGGGGTTCGGCCAATAACTTCGGCCCGCCCGAGCCGAGGTGCAAGGCTCCTGATTTCAAGCGGGCTCAGCCCTGGCTTCGACCCGTAAACGCTCGGCATCCTCGAGCATACGATCCACGATCGCCTGAGCCCGCTCGCGGAGCATCTTGCGTGGCTCCCACGCGATGAAGTCACGCAAGAGGCGGATGAGATCGACGGAGGCCGGCTCGCGGCTGATGTGACCCAGTGCCGCGAGGCGCTTGAAGGCACGCGGAGAGAACAAATCCCGCTGATGGCGGGAGATTTGGCCCCGGATGATCATGGCGGCCACGGCGCCGGCAGCGGCGGCAGCCAGGACCGTCAGACCCGCTGTTCGTAGCCTTTTGTCCATCGTCACATTTCCCTTCGGCCCGCGAGCGCCTGCGCGATCGTCGTACCATCAACGTATTCGAGATCGCTACCGACCGGAATGCCGCGTGCCAAGCGGGTTACCCGGGGCCCGAGCGGCCGGATCTCTTGTTCCAGGTACACCGACGTCGCCTCCCCTTCCACACTCGCGTTCGTCGCCACGATCACTTCATGAATCGTGCCGTTCGATTCGGCGATCCGGCGTAGCAACGACGCCACGTTGAGCTCGTCCGGCCCGATTCCGTCCAAAGGGCTGAGTCGCCCGCCCAGCACATGGAATAACCCCCGGAACTGACCGGTCCGTTCGATCGCTCCGACCTCGTACGCCTCCTCGACGACACAGAGGGTACTCGAGTCCCGGCGCGGGTTCGTGCAGATCTCGCACTGCTCGTGTTCCGAGAAGTTCCCGCAGACCGCGCACGCTCGGATCTTCTCGGCGACATCGAGGAGGGCACGCGAGAGCCTACGGGTGTCCTCCTTCGAACCCTTCATCAGATGGTGGACGAGTCGGAGAGCCGTTTTCGACCCGATCCCGGGTAGGCGCCCGAACTCGTCCGTAAGCCGTTCGATGACCGACATCAGGTCGGGTCAGAAGAGCTTCGGAAGGCCCGGGATGTTGAGCGGAAGGCCACCGGTGGCTTTCCGCATCTCCTTCTCGTACTCCTCCTGGGCCTTCCCTTGGGCCTCGCTCACCGCCGCGAGTACGAGGTCTTCGAGCATCTCGACGTCCCGAGGGTCGACGCAGATCGGGTCGATCTTCACCTGACGGACCTTCCCTTTCCCGTCGACGGTGACCGTCACCATTCCGCCCCCGGACGATGCCGACACCGACGTCGTCTCGAGCGACTCCTGCAGCTCGGTCATCTTGGCCTGCAGCTGCTGACTGAGCTGCATCAATTGGGAGAGATCGGTCATGCTCGCGTGCGCCTCCGAGGGCTTCCGACGGCTGAAGGGACCACGTCAGTCCATCAGCTCGAGATCGAGTTCTACTACAGCCTGCTCGAGGCGCGGTTCCTGGCGATAGAGCGCCTTGAGCGTGTCGTTTCGTGCGTCTTCCTGCGTGATCCGCGCCGCTGGCTCCCCGGACGATTCGGGGGCGGTGATCGTCAGCTTGGGCCGTCTTCCGAGAAACGGGGTCAACGCCTCGGCCATCGCCTCGACCACAGCTGGAGTGCCCATCCGTTCGTACGCAGGACCCGCCTGCGGCACGATGAGGAGTACGCCGTCCTCTCCGGCGCTCACCGACGACGTGCGAAGGAAGGTGGTCAGCCCGTGCGGCACCCCCCGCCCTGACTCCACCCAGCGCCTCCACCCCTCCAACGAATCCGCCGAAGGTTCGATCGGATCGGTGGCCGCAACCGGTTCGGACTCAGGTTCGCCAGGCGACCCGACCGCCTCCGCCTCTCGCTCGGCGCGGAGCACGGCATCGCGCAGGGACTCAGCCGTCAGCGGCGCGTCGTCCGGTGCGTCGGCATCGGACGACGTCGTTTCGGGCATCATGGGTTGGGGCGCGGGCGGCGCGGACTCGACGGCACGCGACTCACGGCCCTCGGGAGGGGCGTCCTTCGGGGACGCCCCCGCGGCAGAGGCGCCGGGCCCCGGGGCTCCGCCGCCCGACCCGACGTCGGCACCGGACGGAGTGGCGGGAGACCCACCACGCCCATCGGGGTCCGGAGCCCCGCCCAAGGCGTGGATCAGCGCCTCGAAGGACACGGTGCGATCGAGGAAGCTCATCCGCAGGAGGAGCATCTCGATCGGAAGACGCGGATTCGGGCTTCGACGCAACGACCCCTGACTCTCCAGCTCGGACGCCGCGCTCAGCATGCGGACGAGGTCTCCGGGCGAGAAGTCACGCGCCCGCTCGAGCAGTTGGTCGCGCACATCGTCCTGAACGTCGAGCTCGGCTTCGGACGACAGTCGGAGGCGAAGGACGAGGCGCAGGATTTCGAGGAGACCGTGGTAGAATTCGACGAGATCGTACCCCTCGTCGACGAGTCGCTGCACGAGAGAGAACACCTCGTCGTGGCGGCGCTCCCGCAGGATGTCGAGGAGTTCGACATACCGCTCCTCCTCGACGAGGCCGAGGACTCGGCGGACAGAGTCCAAGTCGACGTCGCCGCCGGTGAGCGACAGAACCTGATCCAGAAGCGACAAGGCGTCGCGCATCCCCCCGTCCGCTTTGCGTGCGATCGCTCGCAGCGCGTCCTCCGGCGCCGAGACTCCCTCGGCGGAGAGTACCCGACCGAGCTGCCGGACGATGTCGGACACGCCGATGCGCCGGAAGTCGAAGCGTTGGCATCGGGACAGGATCGGGGCCGCGGCCTGTTGGATCTTCTGAGGCTCGGTCGTCGCGAAGACGAAGATCACCCGTGGCGGCGGCTCTTCCAGGATTTTGAGGAGCGCATTCCACGCCTCGCGGGTGAGCATGTGTGCCTCATCCACGATGTAGACCTTCGTCCGCCCCTCCGCGGAGGGAGCGTACATCGCCCGTTCGCGCAGATCGCGTGCGTCGTCGACGCCGCGGTTGGAAGCAGCATCGATCTCGACGACGTCGAGGGCGGTATGCCCGCCCCAAATCCGGGAGCAGCTATCACACTCGCCACACGGTTCGCCCTCGTCTGTCCGGTTCGGGCAGTTGAGGGCCATCGCCAGCACCCTCGCGAGCGTCGTCTTCCCGACGCCACGGGGGCCGCAGAAGAGGTAGGCGTGGCCCACCCGGTCGCTGGCAACCGCGCGGCGGAGCGTCTCCGACACATGCTCCTGGGTCGCGACCTGAGCAAAAGATCGCGGCCGGTGCTTACGCGCTAGCGCCTTGTGGCTCAATGGCTTGCCCGATTCCGTTCACAACGAGGGCGAATAAAAGTGCCCCAGGCTACCCGCAGCGACGATCACCGCACTTACCGCTGCTACCTGCGGGGTCCTGACGGAGTTCGTGAGCTTTCGCCCTGCGGACCTGGGGCACCCCGAGAAGCTACCCGGGGCCACTCGGACGGTCAACGAGAGAGGAGGCGTTTCGTGGCATGGGAACGCCCCTCTTCACCCCCGATCCTCCCCCATGAACAGCGCACACGATTTGGGTCGATGGGGGGAAGCGGTGGCGTCCCGGTTGCTGGCCCGCGCCGGCTGGCAGATCGAAGCTCGAGGGTTTCGGCACGGGCGGCGGGAAATCGACGTGATCGCGACCCGACGGAGCACCGTAGCCTTCGTCGAAGTGAAGACGCGATCCGGCCCGGGCTTCGGGCCGCCGGAGGAGGCCGTGACGTGGCGGAAGCGGCGCGAAATCGAGACGGTGGCCAAGGTCTGGCTGGACCGACACCCTGCCCCGGACCGTGGAGTCCGCTTCGACGTCGTCGCCATCGTCGCCGACGCGAAGCGCCGGATCGTTCGATGTGAGCACATCGAGGACGCGGGGCGTCCTCGCGCCCCGCTCTAGCTCGGCGTCACCCCGCGGTGACGGCCTCCAGCGGCTCGGTCACACCCCGGTCGATCGCGCGTGCGATCACCTCGATCTGCTCCATCATCTCGGCGAACTGAGCCGGGTAGAGCGACTGCGCCCCATCCGAAAGGGCGCGCGGCGGGTCCTGGTGCACCTCGACCATGAGTCCGTCGGCGCCCGCGGCGACCGAGGCGCGTCCCATCGGCATGACCTTCGCGCGAAGTCCCGTCCCATGACTGGGGTCGGCGATGATCGGCAGGTGGGAGAGCTCCTTGACCACCGGGATTGCGGCGAGGTCGAGGAGGTTTCGGGTGTGTTTCGCGAAGCTCCGCACGCCGCGCTCGCAGAGGATTACGTCGTCGTTGCCCTCGGCGAGCAGGTATTCGGCCGCCAGAAGGAACTCCTCGATCGTCGCAGACATCCCACGCTTCAGGAGCACGGGCTTCCCGGAGCGGCCCGCGCGCCGAAGCAACGGGTAGTTCTGCATGTTCCGAGCGCCGATTTGAATGATGTCGGCGAATTCGGCGACGAGGTCGACTCCCTCGGGGTCCAACGCCTCCGTGACGACCATCATGCCGGTCTCTTCGCGAGCCCTGGCGAGGTGTTCCAGCCCTTCCTTGCCCAGGCCCTGGAAGGAGTAGGGCGAAGTACGAGGCTTGAAAGCCCCGCCTCGGAGAATCGTGGCGCCCATGTCGCGGAGTTCGTGGGCGATGTCCACGATCGCCGCCTCGCCTTCGACGGCACACGGTCCGGCCATCACCACGATGTCGCGCCCCCCGATCACGGTCCCGTTGGGGAGGGTCACGAGTGTGTCGTCCTCTTTCCACTCGAGGGAGACCTGCTTGTACGCTCGCGTCACGGGGATGACCTCGCGAACGCCGTCCAGGCCCTGAAGCCTCGCGGCGTCGACCCGAACATCGTTCCCGATCAGACCTACGGCGGTGCGCTGCCCGCCCGGGATCGGGCGTGCGTCGTACCCCATTTCCTTGATCGTGCGCACGACGTCCGAGACGTGCTCCTCGGACGCGTTGTGCTTCATGACGACCAGCATCGGCCTTCTTCCTCATTGAGCGGCAAGCGAAGAAGTCTACACGGGGCCCCCCGCCGGGTCCACGGTCACGCCGTATGGCGTCATTCGAACGCGTCCGCCGTCTCGCGCGGCCACCACCGCCGGGCGAGACGCACCAGGCCTCGGGGAGATCCGCGCAGCGACCGCAGCGGCCATATCGGCGGGTTCGATCGGAGGATACACGTGCGTGACGACGACGAGCTCCGGAAGGCATGCGTCGACAAGATTCGCGAGGCCACTCGGAGAGAGATGGGTGTCCATGGCCGGTGGATCAGGGAGCGCACACTCGGCCAAGAGAATCCGGCATCCCCGCAACCAACCACCGAGGCCAGCGGTTACTCCAGTGTCGCCGGTGTACCCCACCACCCCGTGCGGCGTCTCGACTCGGTATGCGACCGACTCCTCGGTGTGGTGGACCGGATACGCCTCGAGCGCGACTTCGTCCGACCGCCACACTTCCCCAGCGCTCAACGGCACGACCCGCAGCGGCACCCCTCCGTCGGTCATCCACTCCCCGTAGAGGGCCGCCATCTTGTCCAGCATCCCGGTGACACCCGGAGGGCCGATCACCGTCAACGGCCGCTCGCGACGTCGGAATCGATACGCGGCCAGGAGCGCCGGAAAGTCCACCAGGTGGTCCGGGTGGAAGTGAGAGAGCGCCACCACATCCAGTTCGGCCCACGACGCGTGGCAGCGAGCGAGCCCGTGAAGAACACCCGAGCCGCAGTCGAGGAGAACGCTCCGCCCGGGGGTCTCTACGAGATGGCCCGTCGATACACGAGCCGCGGAGGGGAGAAGCGTGCCCGTGCCGACCGTGGTGAGGACGGTCTCCGACACTGGGATGGGCGTCAGGCCACGCCGGCCGCTTCGAGAGCCTCACGGAGCTTCACGCCCACGATCGTACTGACGCCCGGTTCCTCCATCGTCACGCCGTAGATCCAGTCCGCGGCCTCGATCGTCCGCGGATTGTGCGTGATGACGACGAACTGCGTCTGGGCCTTGAACTCCTGAAGCAGCCGGATGAACCGCCCGATGTTGTTCTCGTCGAGGGGAGCATCGACCTCGTCGAGGACGCAGAAGGGACTCGGCTTCACCAGATAGATGCCGAAGAGGAGGGACAGCGCCGTCAGTGCCCGCTCCCCACCCGACAGGAGATCGATCCGCTGTGTCTTCTTCCCTCGGGGGGAGGCGTGGATCTCGATCGGCGACTCGAGCGGGTCTTCCGGATCCTGAAGCCAGAGATCGGCCTCGCCGCCCTCGAAGAGGCGTATGAACGTCTGCCGGAAGTTCTCGCGAATCTGGTCGAAGGTGCCTGTGAAGAGCTCGGTCGCCGTCTTGTTGATTTCACGGATCGCCGACCGAAGGTCGTTTCGAGCCTCGACGAGATCGGCCCGCTGGGCCGTCAGGAACTCGAGGCGTTCGCTCTCCTCGGCGTGCTCCTCGACCGCGAGCATATTCACCGGCCCGAGCTTCTCGATGGCGCGGACGAGGTCCTCGAGCTCCCGCTCCAGCTCCTCATGCTCTCCTTCCACCGGCTGCGCTTCCTCGAGCAACGCGTCCAGCGGGCGCCCCCACTCCCCCTCGAGTCGCTCTCGGATGCGCTCGATGCGCCCCGTGAGATCCTGCTGTTCGAGCTCGAGTTCATGACGCCGATCCGACGCCGCTCGCTCCGCGGTTCTCGTCTCGCGGACCCGCCGCTCGGCTGTGTTCAGCGCCTCCAAGATGCGCTGAAGCGCCTCGTCCTTCCCGGTCACATCGGCTTGTGCCTCCGTGCGCTCGGCGAAGAGCCGTTCGGTGGCGGCCGCCCCCTCCTCGCGCAGCGCGCGTACCTGCTCTTGCTCCGCCTGCAGCGCCGTGGCCTCGTCGGCTAAGGCGGAGACGCGTCGCGACGCCTGGGTCCGAGCGGTCCCGGCGTTTTCGAGACGCTCTGCAAGTCGCTGGACGTCACCCTCCAACCGCGCAACGTCGACCGCCAGACGGGCCTCCTCGGCCCGAGCGGTCTCCCACTCCTCCTGCACACGCTCTACAACGGCCCGAGCGCCGTCGCGTTCGCCTTGTAGGCCAGCCTCCTGCTGCAAGAGCACCTCGCGGTCGTCCCGCGCTTCGGTGCCTCGCTCGAGAGCTCGTGTCCGTGCCGCGCGCGTGCCCTCCGCCTGCCGAGCCAGCTCGTCGCGGAGTCGGTCGAGACGGCTCCTGTGGTCCGCTTGCGCAGAGAGCTCCGTTTGTGCGGTGCGGTGCTCGTCTTCTGCCTCGTGCGCTCGGCCCCGCGCCGCTTCGAACGCCTGCTCGGCGGTCGCGACGGCCTGTTCCGCGAGCGCCAATCCCTGTGTCGCGGCGGCCGCCTCGGTGCGAGCGCGTGCCAACTCCGAGGCGACGCGGTTGAGCTCCTCTTTCCGCTGAAGCGCTCCGGAGGCCCCCGCGGGGTTACCGATCCGGACGATACCGTCTCGTTCGGTCACGGGAGCACTCCGCCCACCTGCGCCGAGGTCCACGCCGGCTAGGAGAGCCTGGGCCCATGGAGCCCCCGCTCCACTGAGCTGGAGAGAGTCGAGGAGTCCGCCCGAGCGCCCGCCGGTCGGGACGCGATCGAGGGACAGGACGATCAACCCGCCGTCGCCCTCCCACGACCCGTCGAACCACTCGAGCACCCGGTCGAGCGTGGCGTCGCCGTCGACAACGACGGCGGACGCGAGCGGACCCAGGACCCCTTCGACCGCCCGCGTGACGGCCTGGTCGGCGTCGATGAATTCCGTGACCGTGCCGAGCACCCCGGACAGACCCTGGTCCAAGAGGGCGCGGACGGAGGGTTGGATGCCTTCCTGGCTCCGCTGTAGATCGTCCAACGCCGACCATCGAGCGTCGAGGCGCGCGACCCGTTCGGAGGTCGAGCGCTCGGCAGCCCGCGCGGTCTCGTACGCCGCGCGGGCCTCATCGACCGCGGCTCGCGCTGCTGCGGCGGCCGACTGGGCACTGTCCAACGTGCCCCCCAGCTCGTCGAGGCGCCCCGAGAAGAGGTCGCCCTGCGTCTGGAGATCGACGAGCGTATCGGCCGTCTTCTCGAGCTCGGAGGTGACCTGGGTCAGCCGACGCGCGAGCTCTTCTGCTTGGGCGTCGGACGCCTCCGCGTCCCCCTCGAGTTGGGCCCCGCGGCGAGCGATCTCCCGCGCGCGCGTCTCGACCTCGTCCATCGCGTCCCGAGCGCCCTGCAACCGGTCGCGGACCTGCTGCGCGGCATCGGCTTTCTCGGCCGCCACGGACGCCACGCCATCGAGCTGCACCTGCACCCCATCTCGCTCGCTGGTGAGTCGCGCCTCGTCGGCCTCGAAGGAAGCGACGCGCTCGACGGCCTCTTGCCGCTCCCCACCGATTTGGCCCAACCGGCGCTCAGCGTAGGACGTGCGCTCTTCTGCGACCGCGAGGTCCCGCTCCCAACGGACGAGCTGCTCGCGGATCCCCTCCAACACGCCGGCGGCCTGGACGCGGGCCCGCTCGGCCTCGACCTGCTGGAGCCGAAGCGACTCATACTCGGCCTCGGCCTTCGCCAACTGCGCGACCATGCCCTGCTCGGTTTGCTGATCACCGGCAAGGTCCTTCTCCACCTCGGTGAGGCGGGCCCGGAACGTGTCCAGCTTGTGCCGCACGACCGTGACTTCGACGTCGAGTCGACGTTGGCGGTACTCGAGGAAGCGTTGGGCTTTGCCCTTTTGCCGAGCCAGCGAACGCACCTTCGTCTGCACCTCGGCGATGACGTCCTCAAGGCGCTGGAGATCCATCTCGGCCCGTTCGAGGCGACGGGTCGCTGCCTTACGCCGATCCTTGTACTTCCCGATGCCCGACGCCTCCTCGAACAGACCGCGCCGTTCTTCGGCACGGTCCGAGAGGATCGCGTCGATCATGCGGTTCTCGATCATCGCGTAGGCGTTCGCGCCCAGCCCGGTGTCACGATACAGGTCGACGACATCGCGGAGCCGCACCGTCGACCGGTTGATCGAGTACTCGCTGCCCCCGTCGCGGAAGACTTGCCGCCCGATTTCGACCTCTTCGAACGGGACCGGCAACGCCCCATCCTCGTTCGTCACGGTAAGAGAGACCGAGCCTCGATTGACCGGGCGCCGGTTGATCGAGCCCTGGAAGATGGCTTCCTCCATCTTCGCGCCGCGGATCGCCGTCGGACGCTGCTCACCGAGCACCCAACGGATCGCATCCGAGATGTTCGACTTCCCGCAGCCGTTCGGCCCGACGACCGCAGTGATTCCCTCGTGGAACTCGACGGTGGTGGCGTCGGCGAAGGATTTGAAGCCTTGAACCTTGAGTGACTTGAGTCTCATCCCAGGCCCGAAACCATGAACCATCCCAACGCGGCGGCCGCGATGACGGCGAGCACGACGAAGAGGATCAT
Source organism: Gemmatimonadota bacterium (assembly GCA_039030015.1). Classification (GTDB taxonomy): domain Bacteria; phylum Gemmatimonadota; class Gemmatimonadetes; order Longimicrobiales; family Gaopeijiaceae; genus UBA2589. The sequence continues at coordinate 53,097 of JBCCEZ010000021.1, forward strand.
CGTGATGCCGCCTCCACCCGACGTCGGCGCGGGCCTCACGCCCGCGGCCACGCCGTCGAGGACCCCAGCGGGCTCCTCGGTTTCCGCATCGGGGGTCTCGCCCTCCGCGTCTGTGGCCACCTCGGACGACGGAACACCATCATCGGATGCGTGGAGCTCGACGTCCGCGGCGGAGGCGACGTCATCGTCCCCACCGGCTCCGAGTTCGGGCGGGTGTTGAGGATCGACCCATTCGGGCTCGGGCGGCGCGCCGTCCAGCGTGCCGGCCGAGGCCACGGCGTCGAAGCCGGGGTCGATCGAAGGCTGTGACGTCGAATTGCCGACGACGGCGTGCACCAACGGCTCGAGGTCACGAATCGCCTCGGGGGCAGCGTCGTCCGGATCGGAGATCACGACGATCGTCGACGCCGAGCCGAGGAACGCGCTCGTGGCCTCCTCTCCATGGGGGAGGTAGAGCAGAAGGGTGACCCCGGCTTCGCTCATCCCTCCACTGATCCTCTCCCACCGATCGGCACGCACGACCGAGGTCGGGTCGGCCACCGGGGTGCCCGCCGTGACGACGAAGTACGCCGCCCCCTCCACAGGGCGCGCCACACGTTCGATCGACGCTCCGTAATGCACGGCGTCGGACAGGCCCTCCCGATTCAGGATACCCGCGGCTTCATGAAGCGACGGTCGGGTGAGGCCGGCGTCGACCAGCATCACGCGCTGTCCCTGGGCACTCCAGCGGTGGGCGAGCGCGAGGGCGATGGTCGGCGCCCAGCCATCGGCGGTCGCGGTCTCGGAGGCGACCAGGGCGAGAACGCGCCCGGAACCATCTGGAGACGGTCCCGGTGGGGTCACCCCATCGAGGGGCTGCCACTCAGGGAGTTGGGCCATCGACGCACGCAGCGGGAATCAACCGAGCGGGAGCACCGTCTGCTCCGGCTCTCGGAACGACGCGAAAAGTAGACGGGGCGAGGACGCGCGGCAATCCGGGAATCAGGCAGGAAAAACGAGACTCATTCACTCTTCGGGGGCCTCCCACCGAGCCGCGTCCCCCCACAGGTTTTCGAGCTGGTAGAAGCTCCGGGCCTGTGGATGGAACACGTGTACGACGAAGTCCACATAGTCGATCAGGACCCACCGCCCTCCTTTCAACCCCTCGACGTGCTCGGGCCGCACGCCGTCCTTCTTGAGCTCGTCCACGACGTGGTCGGCAATCGCCTTCACCTGCACATCCGAGTTGCCGCCGACGATCACGAAGTAGTCGGTCGCCCCGGAAATACCGCGCAGGTCGAGCACGACGACATCGTGCGCCTTCCGCTCGAGTGCGAGTTCCGAAGCACGGCTGACGGGAGCCGGAAAGCTCGCCGGGTCCGTCGTCGGTAGCGTCACGACGGCCTAGCCCTCCCCGGCCTCGACGTCGACCGTGATCTCGAACTCGACCTCGGGGTGCAATCGGATCGGCACCTGAACGGAGCCCGTGCTCTTGATCGGCTCCTCCATCAACACCGACTTCTTCTCGAGGGTGAAGTCGAGGTCGCCGGCATTGGCGCGATCGAGGATGTCCGCGGCCGTCACCGACCCGAACAGCTTGCCGTCTTCACCCGCACGCTCAGAGAAGGTCAACGTCAACTTGTCGAGCTGGGACGCACGGCGACGCGCCTCGAGGTAGTCACGACGCTTCCGTTCCTCGGCGGCGGCTTGTTCCTCTTCGATGCGCTTCATGTTGGCGTCCGAGGCCACGTACGCGAGCCCCTGAGGGATCAGGTAGTTCCGGCCGTATCCGGCCTTCACCTGAACGACGGAACCGGCCTCGCCCAGGTTCGGCACGTCTTGCTTGAGAATGAGCTTCATTGTTCCTCCGATGAGAATCCGTGGGTGCCCTCAGCCGGCAGCTGCCGACACCCGAGTGCGTACATCCAACCACGTGTCCGCCACGCCGATGATCAGCATGAAGCCCACGAGGAGGGGTGCGAAGAAGAAGAGTCCAATCGTGACGAGCGTGATGCCGATCCAGGTAAGACCGCCATTCAAGAAGACGAAGACGCCGAGGCCTCTCAGGGCGTACAGGCCACCCATGAACACGGCCAGATTTGCGCCGATACGCCCCACACCGCCGACCGGGCGGAGCGCCATGATCGCCAAGCCCGCGATCATCAACCACACGAGGTGGTCGTTGAAGCGAAACTGCCGCAGGGATCCGAACCGCTCGTTGCTGCGAACGATGCGCAGGTAGACCCACCACGCCGCAGCCAAGGCTCCGACCGTCTGCAAGGCGAGCCGGGCTGGAAACACGTGGATGGTCGTCTCCTTGAGCCACATCATGCTCGTCACGAAGACGGGGTCCAGCGGTTGGCCTTCTCGGGCCAGGATCATGAGGTCGAGCGCGCCCTGATACCCGGCCTCGATCGTGCCCGTCACGCTCCAGTCGACGCTCTGCCAACCCGCGGGACGAAGCCCGAGATAGGCCGCGAAGAGCGCAAACGTGCTGCCGACCGCAGCCAGTGCTCGCGAGGCGAGCGGCCACGAAGGAACACCCACCGCGAGCGCAGCGAAGATCCCTCCGGCTACGAGTGCCCAGGCGCGCTCCAGGTACCACAGATCGTCGGTGGCCCCGAGCATCACGACGACCATCGTCAGCACGGTTACCATGAAGGCCGGCACCGAGCGAATACCCCCGGTCCCGATCAGGACGAGAAGGGGCACCCCGATGAGCACCATCGGGCCGAACGGGGAGGCGAGGGCGAGCACGACGAAGAAGAGCAACGCTGCTCGTTGCCATCCTCGACGCACGTCCATCCGTGCCTCTTCCGCCACCGGATCCATCCGACCGCTCCTACGTCGACCGTGCCGTTACGAGTCTTGGCGACGCATGTACGGCATGAGGGCGAGGAAGCGCGCGCGCTTGATCGCCGTGCCGAGCTGGCGTTGGAAGGCCGCCGTCACCTTGGTCGTGCGCTTCGGCAGGATCTTCCCCTGCTCCGTGACGAAGTGCGAGAGGGTCCCGACGTCCTTGTAGTTGAGCATGAGAATGCGCGGGCCTTCCATCCGACGGCGACGACCGCGGGCACCCGAGAACTCAGGCGGTGCGTTGGTGGGCGTCTCGTCCTCGCCCTCGCCTTCTCCCTCGGCCTCGGGCTCGTCCCGCTCTTCCTCGTCCTCGTCGTCCTCGGAGCGCACGCGCACGGGCATCTCCGCCATGATCGAGTGGCCTGTCGTCGGCTCACCTTCGTTGAGGACGAGCAGGTAACGCATCACTTCGGGATCGAGCTTGAGGAGTCGCTCGTACTCGGGCAGCGCGTCGACATCTGCGGTGAAGTGGGCGACGACGTAGTAGCCCGTCTCACGCTTGTCGATGGGGTACGCGAGCTGTCGGACGCCCCAGTGATCGATGGCGGAGACCTCTCCGCCCTTGGCGGTGGCGAGCTCGTGGAACTTCTCGAGCTTGGACGTCGAAGACGCCTCGTCGAGCGCCGAGTCCAGGATGTACACCACTTCGTAAAGCCGCATCTTCAGTTCCCTCGGTCCGTAAGTCGGGCCCCGGAGCCTCGAGCGCCTCGTTTGCGGCGACGGCGCTCCCCCGGAGCGGGATAATTGTGAGCCCCTCGTGGGGCGACGAAAAAGCTAGCGGAGCGGGATCTCACCGCCAACGCCTCGCGCGCTCCGCGGTATCAGAGGGCGAGCGCCTCCTGAACCGCGGCGATCAGCTTCGGATACTGGGCGTAGCCCCATCGAGCCTCGTCGACATCCAGTCGCTCGCGATTCGTGTGGGCGTAGCGCTCTTCGCCGGGAGCGAATCCGACGGTCGGGATGCCGAAGACTCCGCACGACCACCCGCCGTCGGTGGCGAACTGCCATGGACGAATCGTCGCCGGACCGCTTCCGTCCCGGCGCCCGACCGCCTCGGCTGCCGCGAGTACCATCGGATCGTCGGCGGGCATCAAGAACCCCGGGGTGAGGAGGTTTCGGTCCTCTTCGAGGCCCGTATACGTGACCTGGTCCTCGGTAGCCATGCGCACGTCCCACGAGAGGCCGTCTGGGATAGTGTCCAATCGGGGCTCGATCGCCTCACGGACCCGGGCCTTCAACGACGTGTCGTCGTCTCCGGGCAAAATCCGCCAGTCGATCGTCACGACCACGGAGTCGGGGATCACGTTCCGGCTCTGCGGCAAGACGTCGACCATCGTGGCCACGAGGCTCGACGCACCGAGCACGGGGACGGATTCCTGCCGAGCGGCCAGATCTTCGATCCCCGCGAGCACCGGACCGAGAAGGGTCAGCGCGTTCCGCGCCCGCGCCGGCACACTGGCATGCCCGGCCAAACCGCTGAGGACGACCTCGACTTCGGCGCGCCCCCGGTGACCGATGCAGACATCGCCGTGAGTCGACTCCCCGATCACGACGACCCCCGGCTCGACCTCCTTCGATTCGAGGAGGCGCTTCATGCCGAGGCCTCCACGCTCCTCGAAGACGGTGTGCGCCACGATCACGTCCCCGGGTGCCGTGCCGATCATCGAAGCCGCGGCATACGTCTGAAGGGCGAGAGGCCCCTTGATGTCCATCGCGCCGCGGCCGTGCAGATAGCCGTCTCGAACCTCGCCGGAGAAGGGCGGAACCTCCCACTCGTCGTGGTCTCCCTCGGCGACGACGTCCATGTGGGAGTTGAGCATCGCCGGGGGCGCATCCCCTCGGCCTTTGGCGACCCCGATCACGTTCCCGGCCGAGTCCGTGCGGATGTCCTCCAAGCCGAGCGCTTCCATCTCCTCCCGAACACGTCGGGCGACATCCTGCTCCTCGCCGGACAGGCCCGGGATCCGGATCAAGTCCGACGCGAACTGCAGGGCATTCTCGAACGTGGCTTCACGCGGCATGACTACCTCCTCATGAGAAACGGGTGGCCGGCCGAGGCCGACCACCCGCGTTCACTCTCGTCGCAGATCGAGATCAGGCGATGAACCACGGCGCCAACACCAGCGCCACGACACTCATCAGCTTGATCAGAATGTTCAGGGACGGGCCGGACGTGTCCTTGAACGGATCACCGACCGTGTCACCGACGACCGCAGCCTTGTGCGGCTCGGATCCCTTACCACCGTACGCACCGCCCTCGATGTACTTCTTGGCGTTGTCCCACGCACCACCGGCGTTGGCCATGAAGAGCGCCATCAGCACACCCGTGACCGTGGCACCCGCCAGAAGGCCGCCCAGCGCCTCGACGCCGAGGAATTTCCCGACGATCACCGGCGAGACGATCGCGGTGAGGCCCGGCAGGACCATCTCACGGAGCGCCGCCTGCGTGGAGATATCGACGCACCGAGCGGAGTCCGGCTTCGCCGTGCCCTCCATGATGCCCGGGATCTCCCGGAACTGACGCCGCACCTCTTCCACCATGCCCTGCGCCGCGCGGCCGACGGCCGTCATCGTCATCGCGCCGACCAAGAAGGGCAGCATGCCGCCCAGTAGGAGACCGATGACGACCATCGGCTCCATGATGTTGATCTCGGTGAGCTCCGTCGCAGAGGCGTAGGCCGAGAAGAGCGCGAGCGCCGTGAGCGCGGCAGAGCCGATCGCGAAGCCCTTCCCGATCGCGGCCGTCGTGTTCCCGATCGCATCGAGGGAGTCCGTGATCTCGCGCGTCTCCGGTCCGAGCCCACTCATCTCGGAGATACCGCCGGCGTTATCCGCGATCGGGCCGTACGCGTCCACCGACATCGTGACGCCGACCGTCGCGAGCATGCCGACCGCAGCGATACCGATGCCGTAGAGGCCAGCGAAGTTGAAGGAGACGCCGATCGCCACACAGATGAGGACGACCGGAATCGCCGTCGACTCCATGCCGACCGCGAGGCCCGTGATGATGTTCGTGGCCGACCCGGTCTGTGAGGCCTCGGCAATCTTGTCGACCGGCTTCGCGGCCGTGTAGTACTGCGTCACCGTCCCGATCAGAATACCGGCGAGCGTGCCGGCAAAGATCGCGATCCACGGTCCGCTCGAGTCGTAGGCGCCGCCCGCGAAGGTGATCCCCACGTTCTGGACGACGAACCACATGATGCCGAGGAATAGCGCACCCGCGATCCACGTCGTGCCGTGCAGCGCATGGGCGGGGTCCCGTTTCTCGAGCGTGCGCATGGCGGCGATCCCGATGAGCGAAGCGATCAGACCGACCATCGCAGTCGTCAGCGGAAGTGCGATCGCGGCCGCCCGGCTACCGGCCAAGACCGGAGCCGTGGCCCCGATCGCGATCGTCGCGACCATCGACCCGACGTACGACTCGAAAATGTCCGCGCCCATACCGGCGACGTCCCCGACGTTGTCCCCGACGTTGTCGGCGATCGTCGCGGGGTTCCGCGGGTCATCCTCCGGAATACCGGCTTCGACCTTACCGACGAGGTCCGCCCCCACATCGGCGGCCTTCGTGTAGATCCCGCCACCCACGCGCGCGAAGAGCGCGATCGTCGACGCCCCCATCGCGAAGCCGGAAACGATCTGCGCGTACGTTTCGAATCCGGTGTCTCCCGCCGCGGACGCGCCGTACATCAGGTACAGCACACCGAGGCCGACCATGCCGAGAGCGGCGACGGCGAGACCCATGACGGCACCGCCGAAGAAGGCGACCCGGAGCGCCTTGCCCTGGCCTTCCTTGTTGGCAGCCGCGGACGTCCGCGTGTTGGCACGCGTGGCGGCCTTCATGCCGGCGAAGCCCGCGAAGACGGAGCTCAGAGAGCCGAAGAGATAGGCGCCCGAAGACGTCCACCCGATCGCCAGCCCGAGCAGCACGGAGACCACGGCGACGAAGCCGGCGAGCACGGTGTACTCACGACGCAGAAAGGCCATGGCCCCGTCGTGAATCTGCTCCCCGAGGTCGATCATCGTCTCGTTGCCGGGGTCCTGCTTCTTCACGTAGCCGTAGATCCCGCCCGCGACCCCGAGGCCGAGCAGGCCGAGCGCCCACGCGAAGGAGGTAAGGTCCACGAAGTTCATCGATGCACTCTTCCTTGGTTCGTACTACTCAGTAAACAGTCGTTCTATCGGTTGTAGCGGTTCATCGCCGGTTCCACCCCTTCCCGCACCCAGACCTCGACGGCCTCGGTGAGCTCGGGAAGGAGCCCGACGACCACGTCCTCATCCTCTTCCGGCATCGGCGCCAGAACCCAGTCGGCGAGGTCCTCGCCATCCGGCTTCTTGCCCACTCCGACTCTCAACCTCGCGTACTCGTTCGACTGCAGCGCACCCGAGATCGACTTGAGCCCATTGTGCCCCCCCGCCCCGCCTTCAGGCCGGAATCGCACCCGTCCTACGTCGAGCGCCGCATCGTCGACCACGACGAGCAGATCCTCCGACGGATCGAAGTCCTCGAACTCACGGAGAATCCGTAGCGCCTGGCCGCTGCGGTTCATGAAGGTGGTCGGCTTCATGAGGAGCACCCGGTCCTCCGCGGCATCGCCCTCACTGATCAACGCCTTCCGTGCACGCCGGAAGGTGTCGAACGACCAGTCGTAGGCGAGCCGGTCCACTACCCACCACCCGACGTTGTGTCGAGTGGCGTCGTAGTCGGGCCCGGGGTTCCCGAGCCCGAGTACGACTTTCATGGCGCGAGCCGCTCCGCGGAGATGAAATCAGCCCTCGTCTCCGCTGCTCTCCTCCGCCGGCGCCGCACCCTCGGCGGCCTCTTCACCCTCACCGTCATCGTCCTCGGCGACCGTTTCAGCGGCCTGCGGGAGCGAGACGGAGCAGATCGTCCGCTCCTGGGCGATCGTGACCTCGATCCCCTCTTCGAAGTTCACGTCCGAGATGTGCATGACGTCGTTGAGGTTCAGGTGGGACACGTCCACCTCGATGACCTCGGGGATCTTCGACGGGATGCAGCGGATCGGGAGGTCGTAGATGATTTGGTCGAGCTGGCCACCGTCTATCTGCACGCCTTCCGGGGTTCCAACGAGCTGGAGCGGGATGTTGACGTCGACCATGACGCCCTTCTGGATGCGAAGGAAGTCGACGTGGACCAGCGTAGCTTTCCACGGGTGCGTCTGGATCTCGCGCACCAGCGTCTGTACCGGCTCTTTCTCGCCTTCGATCTCGAGGTCGACGATGGTGTTGTCGACCGAGATGTTCCGGAAGAGATAGTCCGCGTCCTGCGTGTCGAGCGAGAGGTGGACCGGATCGCTGTCTCCGCCGTACACGACAGCCGGGAGGCGACCCGCCGCGCGGAGCTTCCGTGCGACGCCCTTGCCCGTACCCGAGCGCAGCTCGGTCGCGAGCTTCGTATCTACTGCCATGATGTTGCTTCTCCTGATTAGTCGGCCCCCGAGGCTCTCCTCAGGGCCCTTTCCCTCAGTGGAATGGTGTCGTTCTCAGATCAGTCGTCCGGCAGCATCTCGAAAAGCTGACTGACGGATTCATTCGAATGCACATGGTCGATCGCCTTCGCCAGAAGGTCGGCCACCGACAGCACGCGAAGCTTGTCGAAGTGCTTCTCCTCCGGAATGGCGATCGTGTTCGTGACGATCATCTCCTCGAGAGGCGCAGCGCTCAGTCGCTCGACCGCGGGCCCCGAGAAGAGAGCGTGCGTGGCGGCCGCATAGACGGTCTTGGCGCCGCGCTCCTTCAGAGCGACGACCGCGTTGGAGAGGGTGCCCGCGGTGTCGACCATGTCGTCCACAAGCAGGCACGTCATCCCATCGACGTCACCGACGACGTTGAGGACCTCGGACTGGTTGGCCTTGGGTCGCCTCTTATCGATGATCGCGAAAGACGCGCCGAGTCGCTTGCCGTACCCGCGCGCCATCTTGGCCGACCCGACGTCCGGCGCAACGACCACGAGATCCTCGAGGCCGAGGTTCCGGAAGTACTTCGTGATCACCGGGGCCGCGTAGAGGTGATCGACCGGAATGTCGAAGAAGCCCTGGATCTGATGCTGGTGGAAGTCGATCGACACGACGCGATCTGCGCCCGCGGCGACAATCAGATTCGCGACGAGCTTCGCGCCGATCGCGACCCGCGGCTGATCCTTGCGGTCCTGCCGACCGTATCCGAAGTACGGCACGACCGCGGTAACCCGCGCGGCCGACGCGCGACGGGCCGCATCGATGAGGAGCAGTAACTCGAGGATGTTGTCTGCGGGAGCCGTCGTCGTTTGAACAATGAAGACGTCGCGCCCACGGGCATTCTCGTCGATTCGAACGAAGAGCTCGCCGTCGGCAAACTGCTTGATCGTGGCCACGTCCGTCGACCGACCGATCAGCGTTCCGATTTCATCCGCGAGCGGCCGGTTCGCACGACCGGCCAGGAGAAGCAGTGGACCCCGTTTGTAGGTGTCGTCCATGGGCCGGCGGCGGGGTGGCTCTTGGAGGTTCAAGGGTGTCTTCGAGACAGCCCAAAAAGCTAGAGAGGAGGCTCTAGAGGGTCAACGCGACGCCTCGATGACGAAGTCCACCGTGCGCTCCGCCGGGGTCCGACCGACCGTGTGAAGTCGGACCCGTGCTCTGTATCGACCGGGCTCGAGATCGGGGAGATCCAACCGAACCGAGAAGAACGCCGTCCCGGGCTCGGAAGGTCCGGGCTCTTCCCAAGACAACAGCGTGGGGTGGGGTCCATCCGACAGCCCTAGTGCGCCGCCGATCCGATTCCACACGCTCCGGTCGGTGCGCGCGATCGAGACCTCGAAGCCGAGCGACTCCGCGCGGAAGCCGAGGCCGGCCACCTCCCATCCGAGTGCGATCGGAGCCCCTGGCTGTACGGTCGGTGTCGGCGCCAGCCGATCCACCGCCTCCTCGAGGAAGTCAGGCAGTGCCACGTCCGGCCGGAGCAGGAGGATGTCGGAGACCGTGGCGAGGTCCGGAGGCGCCAATCTCGACCGGACGATCGCGCGGAAGCGTCCGGCGCGCCGCCCCGAGGGGGACAGGCTCTCGGACGAGATGAGGTAGTCCCCCGTCGGTACCTCGAGGAGTAGGGCCCCGTCGGCCGACCCGGTCGCTCGGGTCGCACGCAGGCCGTCCCCCCTCACCCCGACCCATCCGTCTCTCGCGGCGAGCTCGGCCACCGGGAGGGCGAAGAGCCCCCGCACGTCAGGCGCACCCGCCTGGTCCGCCGGTTCCATCCACGGGCGGGGGTTGGCGTGCTTCGCGTGGTACGTCGTGTCCTCCGGAAGGCTCTGCGTCGCGACGAAGACCATCGTCTCCCCCCGCGGAAAGACCGAAATCGCACCGTCCATCGGGAGTAACACCGGCGCGTACGCCGGCGCGTAGAGCGTCCGAGAATGAGACCGCGTCGCGACGAAGTCCCGTGGCTCCGCCTCGGGAGGCCATCGAAGGGTCTTCTCGGCCGCCATGAAGTCGCGAGCCTCGGGGTGCTTGCGACCGATCGCCTCGTCGACGCTGTTGAAGCCGAAGCCCGTGGACCGCTCCCACCCGATCTCCCATCCGTTTCGGACCGTGAGCTGGGTGAGGTCTTCGCCCCAGGCGATACGGAATGGGTTGCGCGCGTCCTTACGGAGCTCGGCGACGACCCAGCGCGAGAGGTGCGAGCTGCGGCGATCGTTCCCCGGTACGAGGTAGAGTGGGTCGGAGAACCACCACAGCGACTCCAGGACGTCGCTTCGCGCGAGCGGGTCGCTCTCGAGATCCCGAACGACCGAGCGGATGTCTCCGTCCACCGTCCATCGTGGCACAGTCCATCGGCTGGCCGTCTCCGGATCCATCACCGTGATCGCCTCGTCGAACGCCGCCTCGGCCGCGACGTACCTCCCCGCCCGATGAAGGGCGAAGCCCTCCAAGGCACGACACCACCACGGCGTACTCGGGGCGCACGCCCGCGCCGCGGCGAGCGCTTCCTCGTACGCCCCGGCCTGAGCGTGATACCAAACCCGTTGCCCCAGAATCCAATCGTCCCCTGGGGCGAGCGACTGCAGGGAGTCGAGTTCGGCCCGCAGCTCGCTGCGCATCGCGACGATGCGCTCGTCCTCGGGCTCGGGATACCAGCCGTCGTCTTCGGCCCACCAGCAGAAACGGCCGACGGTACCGTCGCACATGCTCGAACCCACGGGCGGCCCGAGCGGTAGGTAGCGGATCCGCCGTCGCTCGAAGGTCGACTGCGCCCGCCTCGCGGCGTCCCGAACGTCGTCCGGGCTCGCAACGGCGACCTCCTCGGTCGCACTAGGGCCGTTCTGGGCCGATAGGTCGCCGGGCACGACGGCCGCGATGCCCATCGCGCAGAGCATTCCGAAGCTTCCGCGTCCTACCCTGACCATGCTCGAAGCTACGGCGTCGCCGACCCTTCGGCGAACAGATGCAAAGACGGCCCCGACGCAGTAGACGCGCCGGGGCCGCACCATTGGCCCGGATGGATTCGAACCATCATCGCCGGTTCCAAAGGCAGAGAAGTCCGATCCCGGCTGGACCCGAAAACAC
>JBCCEZ010000022.1:0-61745 GCA_039030015.1 Gemmatimonadota bacterium
CCGACATCCAGAGACCTGCCCCCCCGGTGGACACCCAGCCCCGGCCCCTGCGCCCTCGGCCTTCGGTCTGCTCGATCGCGACGATCACGGTCCACGGGGCGGCCGCGCGGGCGGCCAACTGGGCGGCACGGTCGTTCGTCGACGGCAACGAGTCCCACACCTCGAGAGCCGGCACGTCCCACGCCCGTTCTAGGGCGCAGACGTCATGGCCGAGCCAGCGCTCCAATGGGCCCGGGGTGACCTCCAACGGTCAGCGAAGCGTCAGGAAGGCCAGATAAGCCACCCCGACGACCCAGCAGTACGGCGCGAAGTAGTAGAACGACCGGCGCGCCAGCATCGCCACGAAGGTCCGAATCGCCAGGACGCCGGTCACGCCAGCGGCCACCGCCCCCGCCGCGACGACCATCGTGTCCAAGCCGATGCTCGTGCCTGCCACGTCCGCAAACTGCAGCACGACGGCCCCGCCGACCGCCGGGATCGCCATCAGGAAGGAGAAGGCGGCGGCCTCCTTGGCCTCGAGCCGAAGCCAGAGTGCCGCGACGACCGTCATGCCCGAGCGAGAAATCCCCGGCACGAGGGCCAACGCCTGGGCACAGCCGATCAAGAGCGCAGCCCACCACGTCGGCCGCTCCTGGTCCGCGCCCTCGAGCGCCGCCCGGCTGCTCCATAGGACCGCTCCCGTGACGAGCAGCGCGATGCCCGGAGTGTACGGGTCGTCGAAGAGGGCCTCGATCTGGTCCTTTGCGAGCACCCCGAGGAGTCCCGCGGGGACCGTCGCCACCACGATCAGGCCGATGTACCTCCACGCGTCCTCGTCGCGCTCAACGGCTCCCTTCAGCAACGCCCCGACTCGGGCGCGGTAGACGAGCAGAATCGAAACGAGAGTCGCGGCATGCACCGCGATCTCGAAGACAATGCCCGGAAGCTCGAGGCCGAGCAGCGTCTGGGTGATGACGAGGTGGCCCGATGAGGACACCGGCAGGAACTCCGTCGCCCCTTGAACGACGCCCAAGAGGATGGATTCCCACGTCTCCACGAGCTAGCGCTCCAGCACGCGCTGGTAGAACTCCTCGTACATCGGTACGACGGCTTCCTTCGAGAAGCGCTCCTCCGCTGTTCGCCTCGCGGCTGCAGCGATCCGGGCGTGTTCGTCTTCATCGCTGAGCAGGGCGATTCCCGCCTCTCCCATGCCATCGACGTCGCCGATCGGCAGGAGGTAGCCGTCCTCACCGTCGGTGACGACCTCGGGGAGCCCACCCGTATCCGACGCAACGACGGGGGCGCCGCTCGACATCGCCTCCAAAGCGGCCAACCCGAACGACTCGGTCTCCGAGGGCAGGAGGAAGAGGTCCGCGCACGAGAGGAGCTCCTCCGTGGACTGATGCTTCCCGAGAAAGACGACGTCGTCGTGCACACCGAGCTCTTGAGCGAGCGCCGCGGCCCGAGGACGATCGGGACCGTCACCGACCATGATCAGCCGCGTCGGGACCTTCTCCCGAATCCTCGAAAACACGTGAACCACATCCTCTACTCGCTTGACGCTCCGGAAGTTGGAGACGTGCATCGCGATCTTCTCACCCCCGGGGGCGAGCTTCGCGCGGTGACACGGTTCGCGGTCCGGGCGCCACACCTGGGTGTCGATGAAGTTCGGGATCACATCGATCCGTGTGCCGGGGACGCTGAAGTCGCGCACCGTCTCTTCCTTGAGATAGTCCGACACGGCCGTGAGGCCGTCGGACTCGAGGATCGAGAAGCGCGTGATCTCGTGGAAGGACGGGTGGAGCCCCACGAGGGTGATGTCTGTACCGTGCAGCGTCGTGACGACCTTGAGCGGCCGGTGAAGCGCCATCATCTGCTTCGCTAGGTACGCGGAGGCCGCGTGCGGGATCGCGTAGTGCATGTGGACCAGGTCGAGGCCGTGCTTCTTCGCAGCGTCGTTGAGGGCCACGGCCAGGGCCAACGCATAGGGCGGGTGCTCGAAGAGCGGGTAGTCGCCCATTTCCACGGCGTGGAAGAAGACTCGCTCCTGGAAGCCGTTGAGACGGAACGGCTGATCGTACGTGATGAAGTGGACTTCGTGCCCCCGATCTGCCAACGCGAGGCCGAGCTCGGTGGCGACCGCCCCCGAGCCCCCGTACGTCGGATAGCAGGTGATTCCGATTTTCATCCGTCGTGCTCCGATCGCGCGAAGTCGGCGAGATCGAGTCCCGCCGCCGCGGCAGCGGTACGAACACGCTCGACCTGGCGCTCCAACGGCTCCGACGCGTCGATGCGAATCGCGTCGTCCGGCAGTTGGTGCCGAAACCACGTCACTTGGCGACGTGCGTATCGCCTCGTCTGAACTCGAATCTCTTCCATCGCCTCTTCGAGCGTGCGCTCACCGCGCAGATGGCTCGTGATTTCGCGGTATCCGGTCCCTGACATTCCCGGATCCGCATCGGAATATCCCTGACTCAGCAAAGATCGGACCTCGTCGACCAAGCCCCGCTCGACCATCCGATCGACGCGTCCGTTGATGCTCTCGACGGTCGCGGCCCGTGGAAGATCGAGGAGGACAACCACTCCCGGAACCCCGTCGCCGTCCGATCGATCCTGCGCGTGCCACCATGACAGTGAGCGGCCGGTCAGCAGGGCGATCTCGATGGTGCGCGCCATACGCTGAGGTCCACCCTCCACGGCCGTCTCGGCCCGATCCGGGTCCAGGGCGCGGACGAAGCGCTCCAACTCCGCTCGGTCGAGCCGCCCGAGCCATCGACGCAGGCGCATTCGGCGCTCCTCGTCGACCGCGGGTTCAGCGAAGAGTGGCTCGAGCACGGCCCGCAGGAAGAAGCCCGTCCCCCCCACCAAGAGCGGCAATCGGCCTCGGTCGGCGATCTCGTCGATCCATTCCCGCACATCTCTGGCGAACTGCCCAGCCGAATACCGCTGGTCGGGCGCTACGAGGTCCAGGCCGTGATGCGGCACCACGAGTCGCCCCTCCGCGCTCACCTTGTCGGTCCCGACGTCCATCCCGGTGTAGACCTGACGAGAGTCCATCGAGACGATCTCGACGTCGCAGTCGGCCGCGAGGGCCAACGAAAGGTCGGTTTTTCCTGAAGCCGTGGTGCCGGTGATCGCAAGGAAGCGAGGTCGGCTCACGTCCGGCCGAACTTCCGCTCGAGCTCGGCGTTGGACAGCCTCACGATCGTCGGCCGGCCGTGCACGTCGTGGTGCGGGAGCTCGGTCGCGAAGAGCTGATCGAAGAGCTCCTGCATCTCGGCCTCGGAGAGCTTCTGCCCTGCCTTGATGGCGCTCTTGCACGCGAAGGACATCGCGATGCGCTCGTTCTGATTGTGCGCTGCACGCATGAGGTCGGAGCCGTGGGTGAGCTCGTACACCATCTCGCGAAAGGCGCGTTCGGCGTCGAAGTACCGGTGCGGGTTGGGCACTGCGTGCACGATGACCGTATCCCCGCCGAAGCCCTCCACCTCGAAGCCCGCCTTGGCCAGGAGGCCCTTGAGGTCCTCCACCATCGCGACTTCTGGAGCCGTGAGCGTCAACGTCAGCGGGAAGAGGAGGCGTTGACTCTCCTGGCCACCTGCGTCGAAGGCATCCATGAATCGCTGGAAGAGTATACGCTCGTGCGCCGCGTGCTGATCGACGATGAGGATCCCGTCCCGCGTCTCGACCAGCACGTACATGTTGAGGACCTGCCACAGTCGGGGACGGCGCGAGCCGGAATCGGGCTCGGCCGGTCTGGCCTCCTCTCCCGCCTCCACCTCGTCCGCCCCAGCGGGTGTGCTCCGGGGAGCCCCCGACATGAAGAGGGCCATCTGGGCCGCGGCAGACGCGGCCTGTTCCGATTCTCCCGACCGGCCTCGATACGGCGGACGCTCACGAACCCGCGGAGCCTCGGCTGGCCGGGACTCGAACGGGGCGGCGCTCTCCTCCGAGTCTAGCGCGGCTCGGACCGCCGACTCGACGAGGGCCTCGACGCGGTTCGGGTCTCGGAAGCGAACCTCCGCCTTGGCCGGGTGCACATTCACGTCCACCTGGGGACCAGGCAGGTCCAGGTAGAGGAAGAGCCACGGGCGGGCGCCCTGAGGCAGCGTCGTGCGATAGCCGCGCTCCACCGCGCGCACGAGGGCCGGAGAGCGGAACGGACGGCCATTCACGAAGAGATGGCTCCGTCGGACGCCGGGTCGCGCGGCATCCGGGCGTTGGATGAGCCCACGCACCGTCGCGTCGTCGCGCCCGCCCTGAGCCGCAATCAGCGTACCGGCGTGCGCGAGTCCCCAGATCTGCCCCACACGCTCCGCCGGGTCCGATGCCGCGGGGAGGTCGAAGACTTCTCTCTCATCCGAGCTGAGGGAGAACGCCACGTCTGGGCTCGCGAGCGCGAGTGCGGTCATGACGTTGTGCACGGCCCGACTCTCGGCGGACACCGACTTGAGGAAGCGTGCCCGCACCGGGGCATTGAAGAAGAGGTTCCTCACCTCGAACGTCGTGCCACGACGCCGGGGGTGATCCGCGACGTCGTTGATCTGCCCTCCGGCAGCGCGAACCCGTGTGCCGACCTCACCGGCGCCGTCGTGCGTCTCCAAGATGAGGCGAGACACGGACGCGATCGAAGGGATCGCTTCCCCCCGGAAGCCGAACGTCTCCACTCCCGCCAAATCCGTCGCGACCTCGATCTTGCTCGTGGCGTGGCGATCGAAGCACAGGAGTGCGTCTTCCCGACCCATTCCGATGCCGTCGTCGCTGACCCGAACGAGTCGCTTCCCGCCCCGTTCGATCGCCACGTCGACCCGTCGGGCCTTCGCGTCGACCGCGTTCTCGACCAGCTCTTTGACGACGGACGCGGGGCGCTCGACGGCCTCACCCGCCGCGATCTGATTCGCGACCGTGTCGGGCAGGACGCGGATGCGGCGGGTCATCTCACATCACCCCGTAGAAGCGGCATGCGTTGTCCGAGGTGGCCTTCGCGACGTCCGCAACGTCCGCGCCGAAGATGTCCGCGACGGCCACCGCCACATGGGGGACGTACGCCGGCTCGTTCCGCCGGCCGCGCTTCGGGACCGGGGCGAGGTACGGGGCGTCGGTCTCGATCAGGAGGCGGTCCTGCGGGACCTCTCGGACCAGCTCCTTCGGTCCGAACGACTTGAAGGACGCGATTCCAGACAACGAGACGTACCACCCGGCGACGAGGGCCTCTTCGAACGCTTTGGCGCCGCCCGTGAAGCAATGCAGCACACCTGAGGTCCCCGTGGGCATCGACTTCAACGCGGCGGCCACGTCGTCATCGGCTTCGCGCGCGTGCACGACCACCGGGAGGGCGTGTCGCGCTGCCAGGTCGAGGTGTGCCTCGAACGACGCGCGCTGCTCGTCCCGCGGGCTGTTGTCGTAGAAGTAGTCGAGGCCGGTTTCGCCTACAGCCACGACCTCGGGTTCGGACAGGAGCGCCTCGATCCGGTCGATCTCGCCCGGGGCGACGTCCGCGACGGCATGGGGGTGCACTCCAGCGGTGCTCCACGCCCGAGGGCCTTCCGCTCCCGTCTCTGGGGCACGAACGAAGGCGAGGGCGGCCTCGGCGTCCTCCGCGTGCGAGGCGATGCAGACGAGCCGGGTCACCCCGGCGTCGACTGCAGAACGCAACACCGCCTCCCGGTCATCCCGGAAGGCGGTGGCGGTCAGATGGCAGTGAGAGTCGAAGTATTCGATCACACCGTAGCCGGCTGAGGGCGTTCCTTCTTCTCGGTGTTGCCCATGCCCCACCGCTTCTGGATCTCGATGAGCGCCGGGGACGCCACGAAGATCGAGGAGTACGTCCCGATGATCACACCGAGGATGAGCACGATCGTGAAGTCGCGGATCACCGCTCCGCCCAGGATCAGCAGGGCCATCAACACGGCCAGCGTGGTTCCGGAGGTGAGGACGGTACGCGGCAGCGTCTCGTTGATCGACTGGTTGACCAAGTCGATCGGATCGCGCTTTCGGGCCCCCTTCATTCGCATGTTCTCACGGATGCGGTCGAAGACGACGATCGTGTCGTTCAACGAATACCCTAGGATCGTCAGAATCGCCGCCACGGTCGGCAGGGCGATCTCGACCTGGAAGGCCGCGAGGAAGCCCAGGGTGATCAAGATGTCGTGCGCCGTCGCGATCACCGCCGCGAGCCCAAAACGGAGCTCGAAACGCATCGCGAGATAGGTCAGCGTCAGCAGGAAGGAGAAGAGCACCGCGAACAGCGCCTGGCGCTGAAGTTCCCCTCCGACCTTCGCCCCCACCAACTCCGTGTTCCGGACCTCGAATTCGCGCCCGGGCAGGTTCGCTCGGAGAAGCGACTCGATGTTGTCGGCGACCTCGGTGATCGAGGCGTCCTCATCCAGGGGACCACGGATCTGGAATTCGTTCGCCTCGGCCCCACCGAATTGGGTGATCGTGGGGTTTACCTCGGTCAGGGCCGCCCGGAGCTCGGCCGTCGTCACGGGCGCTTCGAAGGCCACCTGGACCAGCGAGCCCCCGAGGAAGTCGACCCCGTAGTTCTGCCACGAACCGAGTGTCGCCACGTTGCGTCCCATGGCGGCGACGCCCAACAGGAGGACCACAGCCGACAGCACGTACGCCTTCTGACGCGCTTCGATGAAGCGGTATTTGGCTTGGTAGAAGAATCTCATGACGGCCTTAGATCGAGATCGGGTCGGACGGCTTCTTCCCGGACAGGTACAGCAGGAAGAAGGAGCGTGTGACGAAGAGCGCAGAGAAGAACGAGGCGACGATTCCGATCGAGAGCGTCACGGCGAAGCCCTGCACCGGTCCGGTACCGAACTGGAAGAGGATCAGCGCCGTGATCAGCGTCGTGATGTTCGCATCCACGATGGCGGAGAGCGCGTGCTGGAAGCCCTCGTCGACCGCGGTTCGCGTCGCTCGACCCTGGTCGAGCTCTTCCCGTATTCGTTCGAAGATCAGCACGTTGGCATCCACTGCCATCCCGATCGACAGGATGAGCCCGGCGATGCCCGGGACCGTGAGTGTAGCGTCGATCCCGGCCAGCCCTCCCAGAACGAGCACGATGTAGACGGCGAGGGCGCCGACCGCGAGGATACCGGCCATCCCGTAGTAGATCATCATGACGATGACGACGAGGCCAATCCCGATCATCCCGGCCAGACGACCCTGGTCGATCGAGTCCTGGCCGAGCGACGGACCGACGGTCCGTTCCTCGACGATCTCGATCCGGGCCGGTAGCGCACCCGCGCGGAGTACCAACGCGAGATCGCGCGCTTCGTCGAGCGGTGTGCCCTGCCCCATGTCGATCTGTCCTCGCGCGCCGATCCGGTCTCGGATGACCGGGGCACTCATGACCTCGTTATCGAGCACGATGGCGAGGAAGTTCCCGACGTTCGCGCCGCTGAAGCGCGCGAACTGGCGGCCACCGGCGCGGGAGAACTGGAACTGCACCTGAGACTGGTTGAACTGAGGATCACGTCCAGCGCTGGCGTCCTCGAGCTCCGCTCCCGTGAGGAAGGAATCCTCTTGCAGCACGAAGAGGCGGTAGTAGTTGCCCATACCCTGGGAGAGCAGCTCGCCGCCCCACAGCAGGATCTGATCTCGGGGGAAGGCACGCTGCACATCTTCCATCGCGAGGAACTGCTCCGCGATCGGTCGGTCCTCGGCGGCCACGAGGTAGGTGCCCTCGGAGTCCCCGATCAGGAGGAGCGAAGAGAACGGGCGTAGCGCGTTCTCGGCCGCCTGGGCGGCGTCGGCTTCTGCCTCGGCAACGCTATCGGCGGCCGCCTGGGCTGAGTCCGGCGTCTGGTTGTCGAAGAGCAGATTCGTGATGTCGTCGGTGTTGTCGACGACGTCGCGGCCCAACGAACGGATACTGTCGACACCGAGGCTCGCCACGATCGACCGATCGATACGCGAAAGGGCCTGGTCGAACTCGAGGGTCGGCAAGACGAGTTTGAACTCGAGGAAGGCGTTCCGCTGAACGATCCCCTTCGCCTGGTCCTCGTCGTCGATCCCGGCCAGCTCGACGATGAGTCGGTCCTGGCCCCGCTTCTGAATCAGCGGCTCCTCGACACCGAATTCGTCGATCCGCGTGCGGATGATCCGCTCGACCCGGTCGATCATGTCCGACTTGGCCTCGATCGTCATCGTCCCGTCGGGGTCTTCGACCTCGAGCACCAGGTGCATCCCACCCTGGAGGTCGAGACCGAGCTTGAGCCAATCGCCCGTCTCGGTCTTGTGCGTGTACAATTGCCATCCCGCCATCGCGACGATCACCGCGATGAAGGCGAGACGGCCTCGGAGACTCTTGAACATGTGGTGCCGGGGTTCAACGAAAAAATGGCCCCGCAGGGGCCACGAGAACGGCGGTGCCGTGCCGCTGTCGACAGCCCGTAAAGCTGCCGTTACCCCCCAGGTGTGTCAATCGGAATCCGGGGCGTGACGCCCCCCCGCGAGTCCCGATCGCGCGAGTCATACAGGGGGACCCCGGGGTCAGGTTCCGCCCGGGCGATCCCGCGGTGGGCAAAGTGGACTCCGCCCACCGCGAGATGTCATGCCCTGAACCCCCTCGTGCGAGGGGGAAATCCTCAGAAGTAGAGGAAGGTCGAGAAGCGGAAGCCCGACACCGCGTCGCCCGTGGACGGCGCGTAGTAGTCGTAGTTGAAGCCGAGCTTGTTCTTCCCACTGAAGTAGATCATGAAGCCGGGCGTGAGGAGCAGCCCTCCGTCCTCGTCCACCGAGTCGTCGGGATCCGCGACGCTGATGCGCCCGATCGGCTCGACCCCGGAGACGCGGTCGTTGTCGACGGGGAAGAAGAACGACACGGCCACCTGCCCCGTGAGGAAGGCGCCTGGGTTGTCGGCGGCGTCGAGGGCAAGCCAGTTGTCCCCGGACACCACGGCGGCCTGGACCAAGAGGCCATCGCGCCAGTCACCCACCTGTACGTCCCCGCCCCATGCGATGGCGTGCGCCGTCTCGTCCGAGGGATCGACGTAGTCTTTCACCGCGGCGTTCGCGGACACCTGGACGTTCTCGGCGGCCATGATCGAGACCCGGCCGGAGACGGACTTTCCATCGTTTTCATCGTCGGTACCGAGCTTCGTACCGTTGGTGACCGCGAACTGGTAGCTCACGTCGCCGGAGGAGCCGTCCACTTTGATTCCGGAGTCACGGTCGGCATATCGAAGCGCTTCGGTCAGTCGGCTGTACGAACAGATGCTCCCGACGCCGGTGCACTCGTCGTAGCCCCCCACCTTCCCCGTCCGCTCGATCAAGGAGAGGTCGGTCGAGCTCACGAGCTCGAAGAGGTCGAAGGGGCGCTTGAACTGCCCGAAGGTGACGCGGAAGGTGGGTGAGAAATTCAGCCGAACGTAGGCATCGACGAGCTTCGCCGTGCCCGCGACGTCGGCTTGGAGACGCCCGGACACCAGGTCGGTGAACGTGCCGTCCAAGATCACGCGTGCCCGTCGCGTGAAGAAGGTCGAAGACTCCCCCGCCACCGACGACGCGTAGAACTGCTGGTGGAGGCGGCCACCGATCCGGATGTCCGCGCCTCGCGCGCTGATGGCGGTCTGCGCTTCCAGGCCGGGGCCGAGCACGATGACTGCGGCGGCCGCCGCCAGGATCGAACGTCTCATGAGCGTCGATGCTCCGTATGAGAGTGACGACCACCCGTCTGGCGGTCACAGCAATGTGACCGGATGGTTACGTCACCTCAACGAATGTCACGGCAAATGTGCGGTCTGTTACGGACCCGTTACCAAACGGTCTCAAGAACGTCGAATTCGCCGTCTCAAACGGGGCTCCGCGAGGACTCGAACGGTCCTCGGGGGCGTTACATCGCCCGGCGGACCACCGCGTGTACACGGGCCATGAAGCGGTTCGCGTCGACCGACTTCTCCACATAGTCGTCGGCGCCGGCCTCGAGGAGTTCGGCTTCGAGCTCGTCACTCCCGGTCGACGTGCGAATCAGCACGGGCAGCGCCGAGGTATCGACCGATCCACGGATCTGATCGAGGACCTGCCGACCGTCCAGACCAGGCATCGCGAGGTCGAGGACGACGAGTTTGAAGTCCTGATCGTCCTTGAGGCGATCCAACCCCTTGTGACCGTCTTCGGCTTCCTCCACCTCGAAGCCATCGCGCTCGAGGAGAGAGCGCATCAGGGTACGCGCATCCTCGTCGTCGTCGATGATGAGTACGCGCGGCGGGCCCGCGGCGAGCGGGTTGTCCGACTCGTCGATGCCTTGACCCAGGACGCGCTCGACCTCGACGAGCGTCGTCTTCCCTTCCTTCACCCACTCCAACCCGACGTCGTGCAGCGTGCGCATGCCGCCCTGCGTCGCCACACGCTGGAGCGTCGCCCACCCTTTCCGCTGCTCGATCGCCTGCTGGAACTTCTGGCTACCGATGAGGACCTCGTTGACCGGCAGTCGACCTCGGTATCCAGTGAAGCCGCAATCCGTGCACCCGACGGCGCGAACCGCCGGCTCCACCCCGTGCCGATCGCGGAGCCGCTCTTCGTCAGGAGTCAGGCGGCCATTCACATCCTCTGCACAGGTCAAGCAGACGCGGCGGAGGAGCCGCTGTGCGATCGCTCCGCGCATGACCTGGGAGATCGTTCCGAACTGGAGCCCCATGTCGGCGAGTCGAGAGACGGCGGAAACGGCGTCGTTGGCGTGCACGGTCGTCAACACCAAGTGGCCTGTCATGGCCGCCTGTGCGGCCGTCACAGCAGTTTCCTTGTCGCGGATTTCACCGACGAGGATGACGTCGGGATCCTGCCGTAGCATCGCCCGAAGCGCGCTCGCGAAGGTCATCCCCTGCTTCGTCTGCACCTGAGTCTGTGTCACCCCGGCGAGCTCGTACTCGATCGGGTCCTCGACGGTCATGATGTTGACCTTGCCGTCGGCCAGCTCGCGGAGCGCCCCGTACAAGGTGGTCGTTTTCCCGGAACCGGTCGGACCGGTCACCACGACGATCCCGTCTCGGTTCGTCAGGAGGTCCCTCAGGCGATCCAACTCGTTCTGGGGGATGCCGAGGTCGTCGAGCGAGAGTGACGACGACGAGTCGAGCACACGGATGACGCACTTTTCGGCGCCTCCGGCCGGGATCGTCGACACTCGGAGGTCGTATCCGCGCTGCTTCACCTGAACGCGGGCCTTCCCGTCCTGCGGGCGCAACCGGTCGGCGATATCGAGCTTGGCGAGCACCTTGATCCGCGAGATGATGCGGTTGAGCGCCGCCATCGGCAGATCCATGTGTTTCCGTAGGACTCCGTCCACCCGATACCGCACGGCACCCAGCCGCCGCCCAGGCTCGATGTGGATATCCGACGCACCGGCCGTGATCGCGTCCCGAATGATCAGGTTGGTGAGCTTCACGACCGGGGTAGCCGAGACGTCGTCCTCCGAGATCGACTCGGGCCCCATCTCCTCGACGAGCTTGACCGCGTCCTCGCCGATGTCGTCCGTCAGACCGCCTAGAAGGGCGTCGACCGCACGCTCCGGCGAGAAGCGATCATCGAGGGCGTCCTGGATCGCGCCGGGAGCCGCGACCTGGAAGCGCAGCGTCCGCCCGGTACTAAAGCCCAGCGCCCGCTCAGCCTCGACGTTGGTCGGGTCACAGGTGGCCACGACGAAGCTCCGATCGTCTTCGGAGATCGGGAAGACGCGGTGCTTCCGCGCCATCGTCTCGGGGATCAGCAGCGCGGCGTTCGGGTCGGCATGGTCGAGGTCGGCCACATCGAGCCGAAAGTAGTCGGCGACCAGCCGCGCGAGATCGTCATCGGAGAGCCCATAGGCCTTCGTGACATCGGTCCACGCTTCCGGCGCGCCGCTGCCTGGCGCCACATCGGGACGATCCTTGTCCTCGTGCCCTGCGCGTTCCGCGATCCGAACCAACCAGTGCACGCCCCCCCCGGGTCCGTTCATCGATCGCTCGCGGCTCGAGCGCGTTTTCCATGTTTCTCTCGATACATCGCGGCGTCCGCCTCCGCCACCATATCCTCGAGCCGGACCTTCGGATCGTCGTCGTGGTGGGCCATCCCGATGCTCACCGCCAGCTGGAACGGCTCCGCCGACGACTCGTTGAAGTCGAGCACGCGTTCACGGAGCCGTTCCACGAGCAGCTCCGCGCTCTCATCGGCCGCCTCGAGGGCCAGGACGCCGAACTCGTCGCCACCGAGCCGCGCGATGATGTCGGAGCGGCGGAAGGTGGCCCGGAGGATGTCGGCGACCTTCAACAGAGCCCGGTCACCGACGTGGTGACCGAGCGAGTCGTTGATGGTCTTGAAGCGATCGAGGTCGAGATAGACCATCGTCACACCCCGACCCGACCGCCGGGCCAACTTGAGGTACTGCTCGCCGAGGTCCGCGAAGCCGCGTCGGTTGTAGAGCCCGGTCAGGTCGTCGATCAGCGACAGCGAGCGCAGGGCCGAAAAGAGGCGATGCCGCTCGATCGCGTGCCGAACCGACCGGACGATCACGGAGGGGCCCACTTCGTTCATGACGAGGTAGTCCTGCGCGCCCGCCTGGACCGTGGAGAACGCCGCCTCTTCGTCCGCATCGTCCGCGATGACGAGGATCGGCACGTCCGGCGCGAAGGCGTAGGCTCGATCGAAGGTCACCATCCCTTCACTGTCGGGCAGATCCAAGGAGAGAAGCACCGCATCGAAGCCCCCCTGCGCCAGCCGCGCCAGAGCCTGGCTCAGCTCACCGACCCATTCGATATCGAGGGCGCCCGAATGGGATACGGAGAGCCCGGCCTCGAGCTCATCGATGAAGTCCTCGTCGGACTCGACCAGCAGAACTTTGATCGGCCGGTGCTGCAAGAACGCCGCTCCTTGGAAAGGCCGTCACGCACGCAGTTTCGGGGAGTCCGGACCCACGTGGACATCGCGGGCCGAGACCGTGAAAAGGTAATGCGTGGACCGGCCCGGGGACCACAGGAACGTTTAGCGGCCCTGCGGTCCCCGGGTGGACCTCAGCGTGTGCCCCGGAGGAGGATTTCCTCGAAGAAGACCACGACGCGCGGGTCGTCGGACTGCGCTAGCCAGAACATGGCCATCCGGCGCGTCTCCGCCTCGTCGGCGGTCTCCGCGAGCTCCATGAGAATCGGGACCGCTTCGTCGTCAGGGCGCTGAGACAGCGCAAACACCGCAGCGTTGCGGATTTCCTGGTCCTCGTCGTCGTCCATCGCGACGTCGGTCAGCCCATCGAGGGCCGCATCGGTCGCAGCCTGTCCAAGCCAGAAGAGGGCGTCCTTCCGGAGATCCTCCTCCAAACGCGTGTCTTCGGCGAGTCTCAGCACGCCGCGCCAGCTCTCCGGAGCTTCCGCCAGCATCGCGGGCAGAATGGCGTCCTTCGCCGCATCCCGAGCGACGTCGCCGTACGCCAGCCCGAGCAGCCAATCCGCCGCATCGACCGGATCGACCTCACCGAGGTCGGTCACACTCCGGTCGCGGTCGCGCTCGTCCGTGAGATCGACGTCTCGCACCCGGCCGTCACGGACCCTCACGTCGACCTCGACCACCCCCACGCGGCAGTGTGTCGCGTCATACTCGTTCCCGCGCATCGACCAACGCATGTGATGGTCGCCCATTCGGACGCCCTGGTCGCAGATCTCGACGCCGGGACGGGCGTCGTAGGAGAAGCGAACCACTCCGCGGTCCATCGCGTCGACCGCCTGGGCGATTTGGGCATGCGCCCCCGCCGGCACCGCCAGTGCGATGCCGGCGAGGACCGCCGTCCCCAGTCTCATCGACGGACCGTCCCGCCCCGGATCAGGCTCAGCAGGAACTCCGGCACGCGCGGGTCGGTGCTCTGACCCAGCCAGAAGATCGCGCGCTCCTTCAGCTCCGAATCCTGCTCCGTCTGGGCCACTTCCATCAGGAAGTCGACGCCCTCTTCCGAACGGCTCTGCGAGGCGACGAAGATCACCTGCTCGCGCATTTCGCGGTGGTCGAGCGCGTTGTACAGCCCGTTGAAGTCGGAGCCTCGCAGCGATCCGATCTGGCCGGCCCAGAAGAGCGCGTTCTTGCGCAGCTCCACATCTTCACCGCGGTCCCGGGCGAGCTCCATCAGCCACTCACGAGCTTCCTCGCTGCGCGTCTGGGAGATCCCGAAGATGGCGCGCTCTTTGAGTTCCTCGTCGTCGAGACGGGGGTACAGGTCGATCAGGTACGTGGCACCGCCCGCATCCGGGTTCTGGCTGATCCAGAAAATGGCGTTGGCCCGCAGCTCGTTGTCGATGTCGTCCCGCTCGGCGTAGTCCTTGAGGATGCGGACCGCTCGCGCGTCACCGGAGCGCTGGGAGATCGCGAAGATCGCCCGCTCCTGAATTTCCTGGTCGTCCGAGTCCATCAGAATCGACGCCAGCGCGTCGAGCGCCTCCGGCGAATCCACCTGGTGCAGCCAGAAGACCGCCTGCTCACGCACTTCGGCATCCGGATCGGGGTTGCGGTGTGCAAGGTCGAGGAGGATGTCGACGGACTCGTCCGTCATGTGCTGAGAGATCAGGAAGACGGCCCGACGCCGGAGCTCGACCGAGCAGTCACCTCGGCTCTGGAGCACTTCCTGTAGGATCGGCACGGCCTGGTCGGCGTTCATGTTCATGAGCGCACTCAACGCGGCCAGCCGGACCTCTTGCTCCTCGTCGCACGGCCCCGACGCAGCTTCCGCGATCACCGCGGCCGCATCGGCGTCACCACGGCGCGCCAGCTGAGCCTCGATCCGCACGCGAAGTGCATCGGCGTCACGCCGTGTCCGCGCTTCCGGGTACCGGTTCAGTTGAATCTGCAAGAGCTCGGCCGCCTCACGCAGCTCGGTGGCTCCACCCTCACGGAATCGAGAGAACGCTTCCCAGTAGTACGACTCCGCCACGTAGGCCGAGCGCGGGAACTCATCCCGAAGGGCCTCGAACTGGGCTGCCGCCTCGGTGTACCGCCGGCGGTTCAGTGACTCGCGGGCCGACTGATACAAGCGCGCGCCCGGATCTTCCTGGTCGATCGACTCGGACGGAGAGGTCGCGAAGACCGCTTCCGCCGCGGACTGACCCTGGATCGGCTCCGCGTACACCGCGGCCGCGGCCACCATCACCCATCCCATCACCTTCGTCATCGCACGCATCGTTTCGCCTCCTCGGGCTCGTAGATGCTCTCGTCTATCTGTCATGTCACGCATGTTCATCTCAGGCCCCCGCCAGGATTCCAGGCAGCGCGGCCTGGAGTCGCGGGAGCACCTCACCCTCTTCGAGGGACCGCAACGCGAGCTCCAGCTCGGTCCGATCCAACGTCTCGTCCGTCGCGCCGGTCTCGGCCGCACCCACGACCTGGATGAGGACCAACTCCAGATCGAGGAGCAGCTCACCCAACGCACTCGTGCCGGCGGGCTGCGCGTCGAGCAGGATCCGGGTCTCCGCGAGGAGTTCCCGGGCCCACTGCGCCGTCATCGGGTCGATCCGACCCGTCCGCGCATCCGCACGAGCCATCGTGAGCAGCGACTCCGTGCGCCCGAAGTGCTGTTCGGCCGCCAACGCCACACCATTCGAAGACGGGATCACGTCGGCCGGCTCGATCATCGCCATCTCGCCACCACCCGGCGCCGTCATGCGACCGATTCCCACCCCTAGAACGAGCACCGCCGCCGCCGCCACCGCCAATCCCATCCCGCGCGCGGCCCATCCCGACTCGCGCCGCCGCAGCTCGCGCTGGGCCGCCAAGTCCACCACTCCGTTCTCGGTCTCGCCGAGCTTCGCCTCGACCGCGCGCCACATCTCCTCTTTGGGCGTCTCGCCCGGAGCGTGGTAGGCGGCCCGGATCTGCTCGATCATCGGATCCCGACGTTCATCATTCATCACACGTACTCCTGCATCGCCGGCCCAAGGGCCTCGCGCAGTTTGGCGCGGGCCCGTGAGAGCCGCGCTTTCGAAGTGCCTTCGGCGATCTCGAGTGCGTTCGCGATCTCGCCGTGACTGAAGCCTTCCAGGTCGTGCATCAGGAACACGGTCCGGTAGATCTCCGGAAGTGCGTTCACCGCGTCCTCGATGCGCTCGCGCACCCCCGGCTCGACCTGGGGTCTCGCCACCGCGACGGGAGCGGCGTCCTCCAGCGACCTCTCCCGCTTACGGTGGCGATCAACCTTCCGAAGCCCATTCAGAGCAACGGAGACCGTAATCGAGTGCAGCCACGTGGAGAACGCCGCATCACCGCGGAACTGGTCGAGCCGGTTCCAAGCGCGAACAAAGGCTTCCTGGGTGAAATCCATCGCCAGGGCCTCTTCGCCTGCCATCCGGTATGCGAGCCTGTAAATCCGGTCCACGTGCTTTTCGTAGAGCGCTCGAAAGGCGCGCTGGTCGCCCCCCTTCGCCTGCTCCACCCATTTGAGTTCTGTCAAAAGAAGAGCTCGCTGATCGCCGTGACTCCCTCTTCCAAACCGTGGGACACAGCGGTGCGTGGAACGGTTGCGTCGAAAATCAGCCTTCGGGATCGACCGGTATGACGAGGCGCGCTCGGGCGCCCTGGACCTCGGTGCGGTTCTCCAGATCAAGCGTGCCGCCGTGGCCCTCCGCGATCTGCCTGGAGAAGACCAGCCCGATGCCGGACCCGCCTTGTTTCGTGGTATAGAAGGGCACGAAGAGGTTGCTCGTCTCCGCCAGCCCCGGCCCCTGATCCTCCACCAGCAGGTGGAGTCGACCGCCGCGTTTCAGCCAACGGATCGTAACCCCCGCACCTTCGGCTTCGAGGGTCGCCTCGACCGCGTTCTTCACGAGGTTGATCAGGGCCTGTTCGAGCTGATCCGGATCCGCCCGAACCGTGAGGTCCTCCCCTTCGACGACCTCGACCGGAAGACCGGTCTGCAAGTCGGCGACTCGCCGTACCAGCGGCAAGATGCGCACCTCGGACAACTCTGGCTTGGGAAGGCGGGCCAGCTTGGCGTACGACGACATAAATCGTCCGAGGGCCTCGGATCGGCTCGCGATCACATCCAAGCCGCGTTCGACGTCCTCCCCGATGTCGTCGGGCAGCTCGGATCGGCCCAGCATGCTCCGGAGCGAACCCGAGATCGACTTGATCGGTGCGAGCGAGTTGTTGATCTCGTGCGAGAGCACCCGGATGATCCGCTTCCACGCTTGACGCTCTTCCTCACGGAGCGCCCGACTCAGATCGGACATCGCGATGAGCTGGAGTGGATAACCCTCCTGTCGCACGACACTACGACGCAGCTCCCATCGGCCGGTCCCTCCCGGGAACGAGACTTCGATCGTCCGGGGCGCGACACCGGTGAGAGTGTCCCCCAAACGGAGTTCGCTCGCCGTTTTCCCAATCAAGCGATCGGCGGGCTGCGCGAGCAGGTGTTCCGCAGTGCGATTCACGATCCGCAGCGTTTCGTCGGGATCGAAGGCGAAGACGGCGACATCGATCTCTTCCAGGACCTTCCGGAGCGTCTCCGTCGCCTCCACCGCCCCCAGTCGCTGCTCGCGGAGCACCTCTTCCAGCTGGTTCACCTCGAGATAGGCGAGCGAGAGCGCGTCCGAACCGTCCGTCACCCGGGCCCGGATCGAGAAGTCTCCCTCCCGGAGCGCGGCGAGCATGTTGGCGAGGGTGCCCAACGGGCGAACAATCTGTTCGCGCAGCGCGAGAGTGACCCCACTCCACACACCGACCAACGCTACGCTGGCCGTCCACTGGATCCGCGGCGCATACTCACCGAGCCACAAGAAGCCGAGTGAAACGGCAACGCCGGGGAGCCCGGCGAGGATCGTGAGCGCAAGCACGCGTTGGTCGTGCGAGAGGCGTCGCCACCAGCCGCCCACGGTCAGGTGAGCCCTGCGTTCGTGTGCGGCGTCGCGCGGTGCATGCCCCTACTCCTCCGGCGTCGGATCGTCACTCTCGTGGCGCTGGAGGCGGCGATAGAGTGCGCTCCGACTCAACCCCAGCGACTCCGCCGCTTTGCTGACGTTGCCCTGGTAGCGCTCCAACGCCTTCTCGATCATGACGCGCTCGGCCTCGTCGAGGGTCATCTCGTCCATCGGGCCGGACCCGTCGGTCCGCCTACGCAGCCCGAGGTCCGACGCTTCGATCCGAGAACCTCGCGCCATCAGGACAGACCGTTCGACCGAGTGTTGGAGCTCCCGGACGTTCCCCGGCCAACGGTGCTCCTTCAACGCCGCCATCGCAGCCGGAGAAAAGTCCTCGATCTCCCGGCCGTACCGCGCGGCCTGCTTTCGAAGGAAGTGCACCGCGAGCAGCGGGATATCCTCGGCCCGGTCCCGCAGGGGCGGAAGACGAATTTCGACCGTATTCAGACGATACAGGAGATCTTCGCGGAAATCGCCGTTGGCCACGGCTTCCCCGAGGTTCGCGTTGGTCGCCGAGATCACGCGTACATCGACCTTACGCACCTTGGACGAGCCGACGCGTTGGACCTCCCGGCTCTCGAGCACCCGCAACAGCTTGGCCTGTTGCTGGATCGGTACGTTGGCGATCTCGTCCAGGAACAGGGTGCCGCCGTCCGCGAGCTCGAAGCAGCCGACGCGGTCGGTCTTCGCGTCGGTGAACGCCCCTTTTACGTGGCCGAAGAACTCGCTCTCGAACACACCTTCGCTGAAGCCACCCGCGTTGACGGTGACCAATGGCTTCTTGGCGCGATGTGAGACGGCATGGAGCCAGCCGGCCACGACCTCCTTGCCCGTTCCGTGCTCGCCGACGACGAGGACGTTGGCATCGGACGGCCCGACCCGCTGAATCACGTCGAGGACCGGCTGCATGGCCGCCGAGTTCGCGATCAGCTCGGGCGCTCCCTCTCCCTTCAGCCGTTGGTTCTCACCTTCGAGCAACTGGCTCCGACGGAGCGCCCGACCAAGTTCGACCTGTGTCTTGATCGTGGTCAGCAGCCGCTCGTTGTCCCACGGCTTCTCGATGTAGTCTCGGGCGCCTCGGCGGATCGCCTCGACCGCGCCCCCCACACTTCCCCATGCCGTCATCACCACGACCGGCAAGGTGTCATCGAGGTCCCGCAGCGAGCTCAGCAGATCGAGCCCCTCCATACCGGACGTCGTGTCGCGCGTGTAGTTGAGGTCGATGAGCGCGAGGTCGAAGTCGTCGGACCCAACCGCCTCGATCACTTCGGCCGGGGACGAGGCCGTCACCGCCTCGAAGCCCTCGCCCTTCATGAGGAGCCGCAGCGCCTCGAGGACGTCGGACTGATCGTCGGCAAGCAGGATGCGGGCGTTCATTCCCGTCGTGTCAGCGGGTCGGGTAGGACCCGAGAAGGATCGCCGATCGGAGGCGGCGTGGCTACTCGTCGACGATCCAGCCGTCCTTCAGCTGGATGATCCGGTCACCGAACGCCGCATACTCTTCGTTGTGGGTCACCTGGATGATCGTCGTCCCTTCGCGGTTCAACTGCTTGAGCAGGTCCATGATCATCCGACCCTGGCTCGAGTGCAGGCTGCCGGTGGGCTCATCGGCCAAGATCACGGACGGCTCTGCGATGATGGCCCGCGCGACCGCCACGAGTTGCTGCTGCCCCCCGGAGAGCTGACTCGGGTAGAGCTCCTTCTTTCCGACGATCTGAAAGCGATCGAGCGTGTCCGCCACGATCGCCTGACGCTCTTTCCGCTTCACATTCCGGTACGAGAGCGGGATCTCGAGGTTCTCGTACACCGTGAGGTCGTCGAGCAGGTGGTACTGCTGGAAGACGAAGCCGATGTACCGCTTATTCAGCTCGATCCGGGCGCGCGGCTTCATCGCATGCACCGGCTCCCCCATCAGGTAGTACTCCCCTCGCCAGTCTCCATCGAGCATGCCGAGGATCGACAGGAGGGTCGACTTCCCGGCCCCCGACGGCCCCATAATCGTGACGAACTCGCCCTTTTGGATCTCGGTGTTGATCCGACGAAGGACGAAGGTCTCGCCCGCTCCCGTCTTATACGATTTCTCGATGTTGCGGAGCTTGATCATCTGTGGGGCGTTTCGGGTTGGAATGTGCGGGAAGAAGGTAGCCGCCCAAGCCGTTTCGTACGACCGGCCCGACTGGGCCCTACGGCCTCAAACTACGACGAGGTGGGAGCACCAGTTTCGGTGCCCCCACCTGCCGTGTGTTGCTGCTCACGCACCCACGACGACGTGGGCGCGAGGAGTCCATCAGGTCGCGACGTCGAAGCCCGCCTGCTCGAGCTCCTGCGCCTTCCGCGCATCGTCTTCGGAGACCACCTGACCGTCGAAGAGGTGCACGGAGCGATCCGCCATGTGTGCGTAGCGCGGATCGTGCGTCACCATGCAGATCGTCGCGCCCTCGGCGTGAAGCTCCTGCATCAGATCCATCACCGCGTTGCCGTTCTTCGAATCCAGGTTACCCGTCGGCTCATCCGCCAACAGGATCAGCGGCTTGCCCACGATCGCGCGCGCGACCGCCACACGCTGCTGCTGACCACCGGAGAGCTGGCTCGGGTAGTGGCCCATCCGGTGCGCCATGCCCACACGCTCCAGGGCCGCCTGCACTCGCTCCTTCCGCTCCGATCCCGGCATCCCGCGGTACGTCAGCGGGAGCTCCACGTTCTCGTACACCGTCAGGTCACCGATCAGGTTGAACGCCTGGAAGATGAACCCGATCGCCTGGTTCCGGATCTTCGCCCGCTGCGACGCCGTCAGATTCTCCACCGGCGTGTTGTCCAGCAGGTACTGCCCGGCGGTCGGGCTGTCGAGAAGTCCGAGAATCGACAGTAGCGTCGTCTTCCCGCACCCCGACGGACCCGCGATCGACACGAACTCACCCGTGCTGATCGACAGGTTGATGTTCGACAGCGCGTGCGTCTCCACTTCCTCCGTATAGAAGACCTTGCTCAAGCCTTCCAGGTGAATCAGAGGATGGTCTGACATCTCTTCGTTCCCCCAGTCTGTGGTGCTAAAAAACCCGCCTGTGGATATAGACGAGAGCTACCGTCGAATAGTTGCAGCCGGTACGCGGGTGGTCTCCGACGGGGCCATGGGGATGGCGATGGAGAGAGCCTGAGCGATCGCCGGCGCGATCACGGGGGCCACGACGATGTCAACCGCGGCGCTCACCATCGGCGCGATCACCGGAGCGACCATGGGAGCCACCGGGACGTGCGCAATCGGCGCCCATGCGACGTCACGCGGCGTCCGTCGAGGCGTCGGCGCCTCCGAGCCCTCGCTGCCGCGCCTCAGGATCCGGATACGTCCGCCATACGTCTCCGCCTCCACGATGGCCCCGCCTCCGCCCACATCGAACTGGTGTCGTTCACCCCCTCGTAGGCTTTCGGCACGCCCAGCCAGGTTCGACGTAATCGACCCGTGCACGGTCGCCACGTTGAAGGAAGCCCGGGCCTCCTCCCCGACCACGAGGGTGATTGAGCCGCCGTGTGCGCCGAAGAAGTAGGTACCGCCTGGGTCGAGCGAGCCGTCGTAGTGCACTCGGCCCCCGGTCGAACCGACGTCGACCGCCCTCGGCCGCACATCCTCGAGGATGATCGAACCTCCCGCCGTTTCGGCGTAGATCTCCCCGGACGACCGAACGACGCGGATGTCGGCGGCCGACGACTCGATGTCGATGATCCCGTCTGCTCCGTCGACGAGAATCGTGCCCATCGTCGCGTCGACCTCGATCGTGCCGCGCCCGCCGACGATCGTCACGTCCCCCTGCACGGTCTCGGCTTGCACCTCACCGTCGGACCCCTCGATCACGATGTCGCCGTAGTTCGCGTCGAGCTCCAGTCCCATCCAGCGAGGCACCGTCACGACGAAGTCGACCACGTTGGCCGGCCCACGCCGGGCCTCGGATTCGATGTGAATCTCGCGGCTGCCGGTCTCGATTTCGACGTAGGTCCGATTCGAGTGTTCGGCCTCAACCCGGACGCGGTCCTCGTCCCACACCCGCACGGTGATGCTCCCGCCGAGGGTCTCGACGTGCACCTTCTCCGCGTTTCCGACCGCGACGGTCGTGTCGGTTTGGGCCTGCATCGGCGCCATCACCAGCATCGCGCCCAGAAGCATCGCATTCATCCTCTACCACCTCACCTGGTTGTTCTGTGACTCGTTCGGCACGACGTGGATCACGCCTTCTGCAAGACGGCGTCGGCCGCCCGCTGAAGTACGCCCAGTCGCGTTCTCTGATGCGTCGCCAAAAGCCGAAGAAGCAGATCGCTGTTCGGGTCGTTCGCGAGCGCGCCCTCGACCTCCGCGATCGCGGCTTCGACAGTGCGCAGAGACTCTTCGATGGTGACGAGCGTCTCGGTGTCCAGCAGCGCTCGGCCTTCCTCGAGGATCGCCTCCAGCTCTCCGACGAGATCCCCGTAGCTCGAGCCCTCGAGGGAGACGACCCGGGCCGCGGCACCACCGAACTCGACCGAGGCGATCTCCGCAGCGCCGGCGCCGGCGCGTCCGCCATCTAGGGCGAACCACATGGTCGCGGCGGATACGGCCGCGACCAGCGCCGCGGCGGCCGCGAGCTGTCCCCACGAAAGCCGGACCGCCGTCCGCGCACCGGGCGCTTCCGCCTCTTCCGCCCACGCGGACGCGATCGGGACCACCTCGGCTTCGCGGACCGTCTCCTGCTCGGCACCCGCAATCCGTTCCGCGATTACCGCCCAAGCGTCCGTCGCGGGCGTCGCCGCCCGGGGGAGCGATCGCACCGCGGTGACGACCTCGGAGAGGCGAGCATACTCGTGCCGGCTCTCCTCGTGGCGTTCGATCTTGGCCTCCATCTCGCTCCGCTCTGCGGCGGACAAGAGGCCGTCGATCGCGTCGTTCATCCGCTCGGGGGACACGTGGTCCGTCATCTCAGGGCCTCCTTGATCAGCCCACGCGCGCGGTGGATCTGCGCCTTCACTGTTCCGATCCGCACTCCGGTCATCCGTGCGATCTCGTCATACTTGTAGCCCTCGATGTCTCGCAGGATCAGCACCCGACGAGCCTTCTCCGGCAGACCGGCAATCGCGCGTTCCAGATCGACGCGCGTCCCCGGCATCGACGCCCTCGCAGCGCGGCCGTACCGCTCGAGGTCGGCACTTCCGAATTCTCGGGACTCCCGCCGGCCGCGGGATCGGCGCTCCTGAAGCACGAGGTTCACCGTCAGTCGGTGGAGCCAGGTCGTGAACTGCGCGTCGCCACGGAAGCCCGGGAGCTTCTGCCAGACGCGCACGAACACGTCCTGGACGAGCTCGGTCGCCTGCTCTGCATCACCGCACATGCGCAGGCAGATCGCGTACACGCGGTCGGACGTCCGGCGATACACCGACTCGAAGGCTCCGACGTCGCCGTCCTGCGCGCGTCGCACGAGCGCTTCGAGAGGCTCGGCCGAAGCCGTCATCCGATCGCTGCTCCGAAGAGAAAGGGCACCCATACCATCCCTGGGGTTCGTCCGCTCCACTACTCAGCCACTCAGATCCCGCCCAGCGGCCAATGGTTTGGACGGGTCACGCAAAGCCTCGGCATCGGGCCTTAGCGGTTCTCCCTGCGGACCACGAATCGCAACCCCGACCAATCCGCGTCGATCGCACAGACCTTGTTGTCGACCAACCCGGTCGAGAGTCCGAAGGTGCGGACGTGTCCCTCCTTGAGATCGGTCGCGAGCGGTGAGGACTGTTTGGGCCACGACACCCACAGTCCGCCGGCAGTCTCGAGCCGGGCCATCGCGCGGATGAAGCGATCCCGAAGCTCCGCCTCCGATCGTACGAAGACGACGATGACGTCGAACGGCCCCTTCCCCCGCAGTCCCGAACGGAGTCGGACACTCGGGTCGAGGGAACCGAGCGCCGCAAAGAAAGAATCCGGGGCTGACATCGTGGTTACCAGGTGCCCCTCCTTGATCCCCAGTTTCTTCGGGAGCGGGGTCCCGGAATAGCCGGCGCTCATCGGGCCACCGCCTCGGACGACTCCGCGAGTAGCGTAACGCCTTCGACGACCCGGCGTCGCTCGTGGGGGTGCAGGCGCTCCAACGCCGCGGCGAGACGCTCGACACTTCGCTGTTGCGCTCGGTCCAGCACCGCCTTGCCCGCGCTCGTCAGTCTCACGTTCATCACCCTCCGATCCGCTGGATCCCGTTCTCGTGCGACCGCTCCGGTCTCGACGAGCCGCCGAAGGTTCAACGACATGGTCGACGGCGTCACTCCGAGGACGTCCGCCAATTCGGTGACCATCACGGGGTCGTCCTCGTCGAGCTCCTCGAGAATGCGTAGCTGCTTCGGTGTCGGGCCACCTTGGCCGTCCGTGCCGCGGGACGCCAGTGAAGCATCGATTCGGCCCAAGGCCCCGAGGATTTGCCCAATATCCGACATGCCACATGGTATATTATTTTGATTCGTCAAATCAATGTTTTCGACATGACGCGATGAAGCCCCGAGAGCCGAATCGCTCCCGGGGCTCTTCGTCCCGCCCGCGTTGTTCTGACGCCCAACGCCGGATCAGCGCCTCCGCTCGCCCTATTCGCTCAGCGCTGCAACCGGTGCCACCCCACTCGCGCGGCGGGCCGGAACGACGGTGGCGAGGACAGCCACCGTCACGAGGGCGCCGGCGAAGGCCAGCGGCAGCCCGTATCCGAGATCCGCCTCGAAGATCCCGAGGCCGGACAGCGTGCCTCTCAGCATCAGCCACGCGAGGGGAGCCCCGAGGAGCACCCCGATGGCCACCAGCGTCAGTCCCGATCGGGCCATCATGCCGACCACCGTTGTTCGTTGGGCGCCCAACGCCATGCGAATCCCGATTTCCCGTCGCTGTTGGGCCACCGAGTGTGCCATCACCCCGTAGATGCCCATCGCCGCCAAGACGAGGGCGATTCCGCCCATGACGAGGAGGAACGAAGAGATGGCCCGCGGACCGGCAAGGGACTCCGCCACGAACGCGTCCAGTGACTGGAGTTCGGCGATCGGTTGATCGGCTTCGACCGACCACACCGCTTCTCGGACGTCTGCGGCCAGGCGCGTCCCATCGCCACCGGTGCGCAAGGCGAAGCTGGGATTGCGAAGCGGCGACTGCTCGAGGGGCACATAGATCAATCCGCCGGTGCGCCCTCGGAGCGCCATCCGGTCCTGCACGATGTCTTCGGTGATGCCGACGATGGCCCGCGACGTTCCAGCGATCGTGATCCGCTGTCCGAGCGGGTCCTGGTCGGGGAACTCCTGTGCGACGAACGCCTCGCTGACCAACGCGATCTGCTCGCCGTCTGCGCGATCGCCGATCTCGATCCCCCGACCCGTCACGACGTCGACCTCCATCGTCGCGAAGTACTCCGGGTTCACTGCCTGCAGTCCGGCCGTCGGCTGTTCCGTCGGCTCCGGGACGGGTCGGCCATCGACCGTGTAGCGCGTCTGCGGATTCGACCGTCCGCGGGGAAGGCTCGACATCGCCGCTACGCCATCGACCCCCGGGATCTCGTTCAAAGCCCGGAGGAGATCTCGCTCGTACGCCACGACGTCGTCGTCTGTCGGATAGCGGTCCTCGAGCACCGCGATCTGGAAGGTGAGGACACCGTCCGAGACGAAGCCCGGATCGGAGTTCGCCAGGCGGTCGAAGGCCTGGATCAAGACACCCGACCCGCTGAGGAGCGCCAGAGCCACGGCGACCTCACCCACGACGAATGCGCTACGAATGCGCTTACGGCGTCGGCCGGCCGTACCCCCACGGGCTCCACCGCCGAGGGTCTCCGTGATGCCGCCCCGAGCCGCCTGCAAGGCGGGAGTCGCGCCAAAGGCGAGCCCCGCCAGAACCGACACGGCGAGAGTCGCGGCCAACACCTCGGGATCCAGTTCGGGCATCAAGGCCGCGGGGAGCTGGGCCGGCATGACTGTCGTCAGCCACCGCACGATCCAGATCGACAGCACGGTGCCCAATACTCCCGCGGAGACCGCGAGGACGATGCTCTCCGTGAGCATCTGACGAAGAATCCGACCTCGTCCCGCCCCCATCGCGGTCCGTACAGCGACCTCCCTCTGGCGTTCCTCGGCACGGCCGAGGAGGAGGTTCGCGATATTCGCGCACGCGATGAGGAGTCCGAACAGCGTCACGGCCATCAAGACTTTGAGCAGGGCGGTGTCGGTGGGCCCCGGGAAGAAGGACCGGAGGTCCTGAACGACGAAGGTCATCCCACGGTTCTCATCCGGGAACTCGCTCTGGAGGCTGGGCGTGACCCGGTCGACTTCACGCTGGAACTGTTCCTGTGCGTTCGCGTCGGTGAGCCGGGCGAAGGCCATCAAGCCACGGCCGGCTCTCGCATCCGCCAGCTCCACGAAGTCGGTCGGTCGGAAGGCGTGGACGTTGGCCGGCATCATGTCGAAGGACTCGGGCATCACGCCCACGATGGTGTACGGCTCGCCATCCATCGTGACGCTCCGACCGAGAACGTCGCGATCCGAGAGGAAGCGGCGTTCCCAGTAGTCGTGCTCGAGCACGAGGACACGTCCGCCCGCTCCCTCCTCCGGACGGAAGCCGCGTCCCAACGACGGCTGCACTCCGAAGACGTCGAAGATCGCTGGAGTCGCGGCGATCACCGTGATCTGCTCGGGAACGTCCAATCCGGTCAGGTTGGCCCGATCCGTCGAGTAGACGGTCGACGACACCACAGACTCGGACGCGTCGAAGAGATCGCGGGCGTTCGCGAACGAGACGCCGCCCGCCATCTCGATGTCTTCATCGGGAGCGAGCGTCCGAAGCAGGACGAGCTCGTCTTGCTCCTCGTACGGAAGTGGCTCGAAGAGGAAGGCGTTCACGAGGGAGAGCATCGATGCGTTCGCCGCGATGCCCAGCGCCAGCGACAGCACGGCCACGAAGGTCACGACCGGCGTCTTCCACATCATCCGCAACCCGAACCGAACATCCTGCAACCACGTCATCCTGAGCTCCTGCCGTGACTCCCGCCGTCGGGTCGAACTACGCGCGTAGTGCCGGCGCAGTTTCGGCACTTGGGTACAGGTACGGCGGAGCCCTACCTTGTCCGCGCCTCGCCGCTGGATACGGCCTGCCTCGACCCCGGATCGCGATGTTCGACTGGATCAGTAGCCCTGAAGCGTGGATCGCCTTCGCCACACTGACGGTTCTCGAAATCGTCCTCGGAATCGACAACATCATCTTCGTCGCGATTCTGGCGGATCGGGTGAAGGAAGAGCAACGGGCGCGGGCGCGTCGCGTCGGACTCACCATCGCGATCTCCACGAGGATCCTGCTGCTCTTCTCGATCACGTGGATCATGAGCCTGACGAACACTCTGTTCACGGTCGGATCGCACCCCGTGTCCGGACGTGATCTGATCCTGATCGGCGGAGGGATCTTCCTTCTCTTCAAGTCGACCCGCGAGATCCACCACAAGCTCGAGGGTGAGGACCATCAGAGAGATGCCGGGGCCGCGGCCGCCTCCTTCGGGTCGGTCATCGTGCAGATCGCCCTGCTCGACATCGTCTTCTCGCTCGATTCCGTCATCACCGCGGTCGGGCTGGCCGACGATCTACCCGTGATGGTGATGGCCGTCCTGATCGCGGGGGCCTTCATGATCGTCTCTGCCGAGAAGGTCAGCGGCTTCGTGAGCAAGCACCCGACCGTGAAGGTGCTCGCGCTCTCCTTCCTGCTCCTGATCGGGATGTCCTTGGTCGCCGAAGGCATGGGACAACACATCTCGAAGGGATACATCTACTTCGCGATGGGCTTCTCGGTCTTCGTCGAGATGATCAATCTGCGGGTGAGCAAGAACAAGAAGGGAACGCCGGTCGATCTGAAGGGGCCGACGCTCGAGGACACCGAGGCTCAGCGCGTGCTCTAACGGTCCGACCCAAGGGAAGGCCGACAGACGAGCAAAGAAAAGAAAGCGCCGCGCCCCTCGACGGGGCGCGGCGCTCTTGCCTCCGAGCGGAACGCGGTCCTACATCCCGCGAACGCCCGCCTCGTTGTCGGCGGACACGTCGAAGAAGAGCCACATGCCCACAGCCGAGTGGCCGGCGATGTAGCACACCATCGAGTAGTTGCCCGCCTGGTCGGCGACGAAGGTGATCGTCTCGACCTCACCCGGCATCGTCGCGTCGACCATCGACTGCGGGTTCGAGCTGATCGCGCCCGCGAACACCGGCTCGGGCGACGGCGGCATCGTGAAGTTCGAGAGCTCGCTCGAAATTCCGACGCTGTGCGCCATGTTCGGATCGCTGTTGGTCAGCTCGATGTCCACCGTGTAGCCCACGGGGACGCTGATGGCGATCTGGCCGTTGGTGTAGCCGTTGTAGTTCCAGTAGTTGTTGTCTGGCGTCGTCCCCGCTTCGATCGCGAGTACGACGGTCTGGTTGTCGTGATCTACCGTGTACCAGTCGGGCATGGAGAGCGGACCGGTCGGAGCCGCCGGACCGGCCGGCGCCGGGGCGGGAGCCTCCGGCGGAGCCTCTGCCGGAGGTGCGTCAGGGGCGTCGCCGCCGCCGCACGCCGCGAACACCAGCGCAACAGCGGGGATGAGCCGACTCTGCTTCATGTCGAAATCCTTGGTTCTATGGGGCTTCGGCGAACATTGCCTAGCCGTTTCGGTCTCATAAACTAACCGCAATCGAAATGAGCCTGTATCCGGGAATCCCCTACCTGCCCCGGTGGATTTCCCGACGCGGAGGTGGTGATGGGGAAGCGTTCGAAGGTCGATGACAACGGTGTACTCTGCCGTCGTGTCCTCCTGCTCACGGCGGTGTTTTCCGCAGCGTCGTTGGCTTCCCTCGATGCCCAGGAACGGTCTCTCGACGACGTTTCGTTCCTCGCCGGCTGCTGGGCGGGCACGATGGGATCGCTCGATATGAGGGAGCAGTGGAGTGAAGCCGAAGGCGGCGTGATGCTCGGCACGACCCGCTACTTCCGTGATGGTCGACTCGCGGACTTCGAGTTCGCCATGATGGTCGAGGACGACTCCGGCGTAACCCTCTGGCCCTATCCGCGAGGAGAACGGTCCGAGCGAGGCTTCCCCTTGGTGCGGACCGATGGGGAGTTCGTCTTCGAGAACCTCGAACACGACTTCCCCGTTCGGATCATCTACGTGCGCGACGGGGAGACGCGGTTGACTCCCCGGATCGAGGGCTCGGACGGAGAGGGACCGGGGTGGCGGCTCGAACGCGTGGCGTGCCCGACGGGCTAGCGGCGTAGCGGACCATACGAAGCGAGCCCGGCCGCCGTAAGGCGACCGGGCTCTGGCATCGGGACTCGGCCACGTGGCTTAGTCGGCCACGACCCCCAAGACTGGGCCATTGGGCAGGAGGGCGCCCTCACCAGTGCGCATATCCTCCGCCATCTTCCGGAACAGATCGGCGACGCGAGCGTCACCACTGCGATCTACGCGGATCGCCGTCCGCAGTAGAAACCGGATCCTTTCTTCCACGTTCTTCATCATCCTCATCCCGGCACTTCGGGCCGAACCCCACCCCCCGCACCACCCACGTCTCTATCTACGGGCCACCCCACCACCCTGTTTCACTTCCCTCATGAAGTGAGACGTCGAATGGGGCGTTTCCGTTGCCGGGGGATGTGTCACGTCTCGGTAACGGTGCGACTCAGCGCTCCCAGCCGGTCCACCCCGGGCCATACACGGCCTGTCCAGGAAGAGCGCCGGTGTGGGAACCGTCCCTCACCACCTCGGTGCCGTTCACGAAGACGTGAGACACGCCGACGCTCAGCTGGTGAGGATCGTCGTACGTCGCACGATCGCCCACGGTGTCCGGGTCGAAGACGACGATGTCCGCGAAGTATCCCTCTAGAAGCGATCCTCGCTCTCGGATCTTCAGACGAGTCGCGACGGCCGAGGACATCTTCCGGACCGCTTCTTCGAGCGGCAGGACGCCCTCCTCACGCACGTACTTCCCGAGAATGCGGGTATACGTGCCGTACGCTCGGGGATGAGCCAAGCCGGTGACCGTGGTCGGATCGTAACCGCCGGCGTCGGTCCCGAACTTCATCCACGGCTGCGCGATCTGCATCGCCACGTTGTCCTCACTCATGAGGAAGTACATCGTGAACACCCGTTGGCGCTCGGCCAGAACGAGGTCCATCGCCGTGTCGATCCAATCCTTCCCCATGTCGGCCGCCACGTCCGCCAACCACCAGCCCTGATACTGCTGGTGTTCGGGAAGGTTGAGGCCGAGGAGCATCGTGCCGCTCGGAGTCGCGAGACTGCAGAAGGCCTCCCACGGCTCCGTCTGCACCTCCATCTCCGACCGGATCCGGGCCCGCATGTCCGGATCGGACAGGTTTCGAAAGAGGGCCCCGTCCGCCGAAGCCCACGGGGGGAAACACGCGTCGAGCCCGGTGCCCCCGGCGGTGTAGGGGTACATGTTCGCCTGCACGTCGACACCCGCCGCCCGAGCAGAGTCGATCTTGGCGACCGCTTGCGCCGCCTTGTCCCAATTGCGTTGACCGGCGGCCTTCAGGTGGTAGATCTCGATGGGGACACCCGCTTCCATCCCGATGCGGATCGCCTCGTCGATGCCCTCCAAGAGTTGATCACCCTCGGAGCGCATGTGGGTGATGTAGACGCCGCCGAATGGAGCGGCGGCCGCGTTGATCGAGATGAGCTCGTCGGTCGAAGCGAAGTTGCCGGGAGGGTACACCAAGGCCGATGCAACTCCGAACGCGCCGTCTCGCATCGCCTGTCGCACGGCCCGCTGCATCTCGCGACGCTCCGGAGAACCGGCCTCCCCCATCGCCATGCCCATGCCGAGGACGCGAATGGTGGAGGCTCCCATGAACGACCCGTAGTTCACCGCCGCCCCATGATCTCCCATCGCGTCCATCCACTGAGCGAACGTCTCGAACTGGGTATTCCCTGCGGCGGGTCCGGCCTCCTGCATCATCTGCGGACTCGACGGCGCATTCGTCGTCGACTCGCCCATGATCTCGGTGGTGATGCCCATCGTGACCTTCGAGACCACTCGACCGTCACCGCCACCGAGAAAGGAGAACCTTGAGTGGCTCTGGATGTCGATGAACCCGGGGGCGACGACCTGCCCCTCTACGTCGATCCGTCGCGTTGCCGGGACATCCGATAGTTCACCTGGCCGGGCGATCGTGGCGATCCGATCTCCCCGAATACCGATCTCGCCCGGGAACCAGGCATTGCCCGAACCATCGATGATCCGTCCGCCCTCGATGACGAGATCGTACCCTCCCGCCGGAGTGGAGGGCGTCCGCGGGGACGGTGGTTCGGTCGAGGGTTGAGCGCAGGCTGTCGCGGTCAGCGCGACGAGCGTGAGGACGGTGCGACGCATCGGAGGGACGCTCGAGAGTGAGGAATCGTCGCGGGGAATTACCCACGCGCGCTCGCCGGCGTCAAACGCCCGGTGGGCAGTCTCCCCCGGCGCTCTCCCGGTCGCGAATGTGGGCGCGCGCCCGATCGAGCACATCGATCAGACCGCTGAGCTCAGCCTCGCTCAACGCATCCCCCAACAAGCCGTCTACGATGTCGATGGAAGGGTCGAGCGCCTCGAGAAGGTCGAGGCCTCCCTCGGTGATCCGGCACCACACACGACGACGGTCCTCCGTGCACCGCACACGTTCCACCCAACCCCGCTCGACCATGCGGTCGATCAAGCGCGTCACACCCGGCGTGCGCTCGATCATGCGGTCGGCGACGGAGAGCGTAGGCAGCCCCTCTTCGCCCGCTCCGCGCAGGATCCGAAGAACGTTGTACTGCTGGAGGGTGATCCCCGACGACTCGAGGGTTCGAGTCGCCACGCGCTTGGCGGCGTCCGCCGTCCGCAACAGAGCCAAGTAGGCCTCCTGACTCTTCGACGCGAAAGGCTTCGACTGCTGCAGCTCGTCTTGTACGGACCGAACGTCCGCCTGCGTCTTGGACACGTCTTCCCCTCGTAAACGACCACCCCGAGTCATTTTAAGTTAGAAGCTATGGGCGGAGCGCGGCAACCGACGCCTGCCCCTATACTATCGGCCCCTTCTCCCCCAGCTCGCGAATCCCCCCATGCGCCAACGTCCGTACGCCTTCCTCAGGCTCGAGAACCGGTGGGTGAACCTCTGTATGGTCACCGACATCGAGGACCACGGCGACGAGCTCCGCATCTACCTGACGAACGACATGGCGCGCCTGGCAGGGAGGGAGAATCCGGAGCCTCTCGACGTGGCGCGACGCGTGGTGCTCCGAGATCCAGAGGCGATCGAGAAGCTCAAGCGCTGGCTCCTCCTCAACGACGAAGACTGACCTGTCTCCGGAGCGGTCTAGATCGAGCGCTCCAAGACCTCGGGCTCGGTGAGCCCATACAGCGACGGGGTCCGCACGCCGAGCACCCCGAGGACCTCGTACAGCTGGCCTCGGTGGTGGATCTCGTGCTCCGCCAGGAGACGCAGCCACTTCCACACACGGATCTCCGCCCCGCCCACGGTCGTGCACCGGCCGGCGAGCTCCTCCGGAGTCAGACCCCGCAGAATCTCGAGCGTCTCCTCGTGAAGCCGATCGAAGTAGGCCAGTACGGCCTCGCGGCCCTCCGCGAGCTCGACGCCGTGCCCTGGATATCGGGAGGGGCGCTGGGCCGCGTTCTCCGCCCACATCCACCGCTCGGCCCCGGCGATGTGCCGAATCAGGTCACCCGGCGAAAATCGATCGGGGCCCGTGCGGGATTCGAGGTGCTCCTCCGGGATGGAAGCCGCCACCCCTCGCGTCCGGCGACGAACGTTGCCGTAGTACGAAAGGAACGCATCGATCTCCGAGAACTCCATCGCT
This sequence comes from Gemmatimonadota bacterium, assembly GCA_039030015.1. Taxonomy (GTDB): domain Bacteria; phylum Gemmatimonadota; class Gemmatimonadetes; order Longimicrobiales; family Gaopeijiaceae; genus UBA2589. The sequence continues at coordinate 32,684 of JBCCEZ010000022.1, forward strand.
GTGCCTCCGGTCGGCCGCGCCAACTAGCTCCGGAAGAATAGCGTGATGGCCACGAAGGCGATCACGGAGATGGCCGTCCCGAGCTTCAGGGCGACGGCCGCGGTCCGAGCCAACAGCACACCCCAGCCGACACGCGCCGAACGCTCCAGGGAGAGCGTCTCCACGAAGGTCACGATGCCGGCGCCGAGAAAGGTGCCAAGGAAGGCGGTGATGACGGAGCCGACGATGGGGACAGGTACGCCCACGAAGAGTCCCAACATCCCGCCCGCCAGCGCGCCCCAAAACGCTCGGCGAGATCCCCCGTACGCCGTCCCGAACCGCTTTAGCACGAGGAACTCGCTGACCTCGGCTACCAGGACGACCCCAGCCACGATCAATCCGGCAGCCCACGACAACGAGCCCGCGAGAACCAATCCCATGGTCACGACGACCATGAGCCAGAGGCCGGGAAGCCCCAAGGGGATGATCGCAGCGGCCGCAAGCATGAGTGCGATGGCCGCGACCGCGATGATGGCCGACATCCGATCCTCCTGAGCGAACGCCTCGTGACCTTTCTCTTGACCCTACGCCGGTGGGGGTACCGGGGGTTCCGTGCACCCTGGATGCTATGGCTGGTCGGCGTTCCGGGCGCGTAGCTTCCGGCTCCAACCCCACCCGAGCCTCGCCGTGACTCGAACACTCGCCGGACGCCACCCAGGTCCATCCCTCATTCTCGGTGTCGCCCTGACGCTGAGCTGCTCTCCGCCGGTCGACAACCGGGGGTGGGAGTGTATCGCGCCCGCGAACGCGGGTGGCGGCTGGGACCTGACGTGTCGGTCGGTAGGACAGGTGCTCGATGCACTCGACCTGTCGCCGGGCCGAGTCCGTACGACCAACCTGCCTGGCGCCGGCGGGGGCGTCGCCTACGCCCGCACCGTGGCGCAGCGGGGGTCGGACACCAACGTCCTCATCGCCGCCTCGCCCTCGACCGTGCTGAGGCTCGCGCAAGGTCAGTACGGAAGTCTCGCCGAGGACGACGTGCGCTGGGTCGGGGCGCTGGGGGCGGAGTACGGCGTTCTCGCGGTGGCTGCCGACGCGCCGTGGCTCACGTTGACCGACCTCGTCGAGGCGTGGCGCGCCGACCCGTCTTCCGTTGTCGTGAGTGGGGGCTCGGCCGTTGCCGGACAGGACCACATGAAGGTGCTCCTCGTTGCCCACGCGGCGGGCCTCGACCCGAGATCGATACGCTACGTGCCCTTCGACGGTGGAGGTGAGGCGATGACGGCCCTACTCGGAGGCTTTGTCCAGCTCTTCTCCGGCGAGGCCTCCGAAGTCGAGGGGCAGGTCGAAGCCGGCCGACTCCGGGTGCTCGCCACCCTGGCCCCCGAGCGACTCGATGGCACGTTGGCGGGTGCTCCGACCGCACGTGAGTCGGGCATAGACGTCACGTGGACGACGTGGCGAGGCTTCTACGTCCCCGGGGACGTGTCGGATGAGACGTACTCCGAGTGGGTCAATGTCCTGACGGCGCTCGGCACCTCGCCCGAGTGGAGTCGGGCACGGGAGGAAAATCGGCTGGAGCCCTTTTTCATGGTCGGTCCCGAATTCGAGGCCTTCGTCTTCGAGCAGGTCCGGGAGTTCCGGGCCATGTCGCGTGAGATCGGGCTCCTTCCATGACCGCACAGACCGACCGGATCCTCGGGGCCTTCCTGGCCATCGTAGGCGGAACGATCGGAGTCGTCGCGACCGGGTATCGGGTCGGCTTCATGACTGACCCTGTGGGTCCGCGCGCCCTTCCGTACCTCACGGCGGTCATCCTCGTCGGAGCCGGCCTCTGGCTCGTCGTCCATCCGCGCCCCGCCTCCGATCCGGTCGGCGACGGTCCTCGTCGGAGTAGCGTCCGCGCCCTCGCCGCGTGCGGCTGCTTCGTGGCGTATTCGCTGGTGCTGCCGTGGATCGGTTTCTTCGCCGCGACCGCGTTGGTGGTGTGCGCCGTCGGACTTCTGTTCCGAGGGCCACCGCGCGGGACGGTCGCCGCGGGATTGCTCACGTCCGGCGCTCTGTGGCTGCTCTTCGTTCGCGTCCTGCAACTTCCCCTACCGATCGGGTCGTTGTGGATTCTCTGAGCCACCTCGCCGGAGGCTTCGGGATTGCCCTCCAGCCGCTGAACCTGGCGCTCGCCGTGGGCGGCGTGGCGACCGGCACCTTCGTGGGGATGCTCCCCGGCATCGGGCCGATCAACGCGATCGCAATCCTCATTCCCGTGACCTTCGCGGCAGGGATTCCCCCCGAGTCGGCGCTGATCCTCCTCGTCGGGATCTACTACGGCTCGCAATACGGGAACTCGATCAGCACGATCCTCCTGAACGTTCCCGGCACCGCATCGGCCGTAGTCACCGCGATCGATGGGCACGCCATGACCCGCGCGGGCCGAGCCGGGCCCGCGCTCGCCATAAGCGCGATCGCCTCCTTCGTAGGGGGCACACTGTCGATCTTCGCGCTCGTTCTGCTCGCGCCGGTACTCTCGAGTTGGGCCATTCGATTCGGGCCCGCCGAGTACTTCGCCCTCATGGTCTTCGCCTTTTCGGCGCTGTCGAGCTTCTCGGGCGGCAGCCTCGTGCGAGCGCTCGCGTCGACGGGCTTCGGGCTCTGGCTCGCCACCGTCGGGCTGGACCCGAACAGCGCGATCCCCCGCTACACCTTCGGTTCGATCCAACTGCTCGACGGCATGGACTTTGTCGTCGTCACGATCGGCCTCTTCGCGGTGAGCGAAGTGTTCGTGTTGCTCGAAGACACCAGACTTGGTGAGGCCTCGACGCGGGCCGTCGAGCGCGTGCGCGTCGCGAAGCGAGAGCTCGTCGAGACCGTGTGGCCGATGATTCGCTCCGGCGCGTTGGGCTTCATCGTCGGGGTCCTCCCCGGCGCGGGCGGCACGATCGCGTCGTTCGTCGCATACAGCACCGAGGAGCGTATCGCGGGCTCGAGTGGCTCGTTCGGAGCGGGCGACATCCGCGGGGTTGCCGCGCCAGAGGCCGCGAACAACGCGGCCGCCAATGGCGCTCTGATCCCGCTCCTCACCCTCGGCGTGCCCGGCAGCGGGACGACCGCCGTGCTCCTCGGCGCGCTCCTCGGCCTCGGCATCACGCCAGGCCCTCTGCTCCTCACCGAGGAGCCCGATCTCTTCTGGGGACTGGCGGCGTCGATGTATGTCGGGAACGCCTTTCTTCTCCTCCTCAATCTGCCGCTGGTCGGCGTCTTCGTCCGGGCGCTCTCCGTGCCGAGATGGATCCTGATTCCGGCGGTGTCGGCCTTGGCGTTCGTGGCGGTGTACGCGGTGAACGCATCGTCGTTCGACCTCCTCCTGATGACGGGATTTGGGGCGGTCGGGTACGGAATGCGCCGCTTCTCCTTCCCGCTCGCCCCCGTGGTCCTCGGCCTCGTCCTCGGACCGTTGATGGAGAAGAACCTCCGTCGCGCGATGGCGTTGTCGGGCGGTGACGCGTCGGTGCTCTTCGAGTCTCCGATCGCCCTCCTCTTGTGGTTCCTCGCCGGAGCCAGTCTCATCGCACCCCTCTGGCTACGGAGGAAGAGCACGTGAAATCCTGGATCCACGAACTGTCCAGCCGGTCGATGGACCGGCGCACCTTCGGTCGTTTGGCTGGGCTGGGGGTCGGCGTCGCCGCACTCCGAGGATGCTCACCGACCCCGTCGGTGGACGCGGACGGCATGCCGATCGACGGTCCCTATGGCGTGCGGCTCGAGGACGGAGTCATGGTCCCGATGCGCGACGGCGTCCGACTCGCGACGGACGTCTACCATCCCACCCGGGACGGTGCGCCGACTGACGGCCCGTGGCCGGTGATCCTCGAGCGCACACCGTACGGCCGGAACCGGCCCAGCCGGTCCGAACGCTCGCTCGCCGAACCGGACGAAGCCAAAACACGCGCGGAGGTCGCGGAGGTCTTCGTCCGCCGGGGCTACGTGGTCGTGTACCAGGACGTCCGTGGCCGATACGGCTCGGAGGGCGAGTACCAGAAGTACCTCGACGATGCGGCCGATGGCTACGACACCTGTGCGTGGATCCTCGAGCAGCCCTGGTGCGATGGCCGAATCGGGACGAAGGGGCTCTCGTACGCAGCCCACACGCAGGCCGCCCTCGCGTCGGCGGGTGCTCCGGGCGTCGCCGCGATGTTTCTCGATTCAGGAGGATTCTCCAACTCGTACCAGGGCGGGATTCGGCAAGGCGGAGCTTTCGAGCTGAAGCAAGCGACGTGGGCGTACCGGAATGCGTTGGTGAGCCCCGAAGTCACGGAGGAACCCGACGTGCTCGAGGCAATGCAGGCCGTGGACGTGCACCGGTGGTTCCGCGACATGCCGTGGGCTCCCGGCCGCTCCCCGGTAAGCCTGGCACCGTCTTACGAAGCCTACCTCTTCGAGCAATGGACGCGCGGAGCCTTCGACGACTACTGGAAGCAGCCGGGCATCTGGGCGGAGGGATTCCACGACGTGTGGCCCGACGCTCCGATGGTCCACATGTCATCCTGGTACGACCCGTATCCCCGGACCGCCGCCGACAACTACCAAGGCCTGCGGGCGACGAAGGACGGTCCGGTCCGGCTGATCCTCGGCCCGTGGACGCATGGCGATCGGTCGCTCACCTGGGCGGGAGACGTCGACTTCGGGCCTGCAGCGACGTTGGACGGTCAACTCGCTGCGGACTTCTGGGAGCTACGGGTGAGATGGTTCGACCACTGGCTCCGCGGGATCGACAACGGCGTGGATACCGAGCCTGCTGTGCGGTATTTCGTGATGGGCGGCGGGTCGGGTCGACGGAATGCGGCCGGCCGCATGGACCACGGCGGTGAATGGAGGAGCGCGGCGGACTGGCCGCTCCCCGATGCGGTGGACGCCCCCTACTACCTCGATGTCGACGGCTCCCTGTCGCCGGAGACGCCAACCCGAGACGATCAACGCCTCACCTACCGCTACGACCCCCGGCGTCCTGTCCCGAGCATCGGGGGGACGATCACGTCCGGAGCCCCGATCATGGTCGGCGGCGCCTTCGACCAAGTGGAGCGTGAAGACTTCTTCGGCTCGGAAGAGCCCGGGCGGCCACTCGCCGAGCGGGAAGACGTCCTCGTCTTCCAAACCCAACCACTCGAGGAAGACGTCGAGATCACAGGCCCCCTCGTCGTGAACCTCTGGATCTCGTCGGACTGTCCCGACACCGATTTCACGGCGAAGCTCATCGACGTGTACCCACCGAGCGACGACTATCCCGAGGGTTTCGCCATGAACCTCACGGATGGGATCATCCGATGTCGGTATCGGGACTCGTGGGAGGAGCCGACGCTACTCGAGCCGCGCCGCCGCTACGGCGTGACGATCGAGGCCTTCCCGACGAGCAATCTCTTCAAGGCGGGACACCGCATCCGCCTGGACATCTCGAGCAGCAACTACCCGCACTTCGACCTCAACTTCAACACCGGTGAGCCCGAAGGGGCGGCGACCCACGCCCGGGTCGCGACCAACACCGTGTGGATGGACCGCTACGGGCCCTCGCACGCGGTGCTGCCGATCGTTCCCAGACGGAGCTGAGGGTCAGCCGCCAATCGCGACCGAGAGGCCCATCGACGCCATGACGGGGACGATCGTCGCGTTCGAATCGAGGACCACGTCCGTCCGCAGGCGCAGCGGAATCTGGACTGTGGGAGCCACTCGAATCGTCATGGCGACGCCGGCCCCCACCGCCGCGCTCGTCGAGCCTTCGACGCGGTAGGCGCCTGCCGCACCTTCTGCCCAGATCTCACCGCCACCCAGCGGCACGCGCCCCACCACCATGGCTCGCACCGCATCGACACCCTGCTCGATTGCGTTCGCGCCCTGGGCGAACTCGTAGAAGAAGAGGTACTGGTAGCCCAGCTCCACGCCGAGGATCGGTGCGCGCTCGACGGCATTGCCGAAGAACAGTTGGGCGTGTGCCCCGCTCGTGGCCTTGTCGGAGTCGAGGACATCCGAGCCGGAGAAGCCGGTGATGTGGACGTTCGTGATCCCGAAGCTCCCATGGACCTCGACCGTGAGTTGCGCCGTGACCGGAGCGGCGACGAGCGTCGCCACGAGGGCGAACACGAAGGAAAGGCGATGACGCATATCGGGCACTCCGAAAGTCCTCGGTGGATGAACTGAAAAGCTCCCCACCCCCTACGTTCAGGGCAACCCGGGTATGACCAAGCCCCCGCCCGGCCGAAGCCGGACGGGGGCCGTACATCACGAGGATGCGTCGGACGTTAGCCGACCGTGAGCGACTGGTTGATCAGGTAGCCGCAAATCGTGCCCTCGAGCATCGCGGTCACGGACTCTTCGCCCGTCGCGCTGCCGGAGAAGGCATAGTTCACTTCGCACATGCCCATCATGCCGTCGAACTCCCAGTCGATCCCGCCGGTCACACTGCCTTCCCAACCGACGGACTCACCCTCGACCTCGGCGACGAAGTCGAACGTGAGGTCCGGAGCTCCGGAGATCGTGAACTGCTTCCCGCTCTCGTCCTGGCCTGAGCAGGCGGCGTGGGTGTGCGTGACCTCGTAGGCGATGCGCGCGCCTTCGGCCTCCGTGTCACCCTCGATCGTCGCGGAACCATCGATCGTCACGGCGCCACCCATCGGGCAGTCGGCCGTGAACGTGACGTCCGTCGAGAACTCGAACGGTACCGTCTGCGGGCCGTCGACCGCGGGGGCCTGGCTCGGGACGTCCGTGCTGTTCGAGAACATCGACTCCATGATGACGCCGGCCAAAGCCTCGGCGTCCGCTTCCGAGAGTTCGCCCGGCACCAGCGCCTCGTCACAGGCAGCGGCGCCGAAGACGGCGAGCAGGGAAAGCATCCGTAGCGTGTTTTTCATGTGGAATCCCCCGGGGGTTTCGTGCGGCAGCGGGCGAATCGGGACCGCTGCGTTGGTCTTCACGCGCGAATAGAGCGCAAGCGATGTGCCGAGCCAGGCGGCCTGCCACGCGGAATCACCTCCGCACCGCCCAACGAGGTCGACCTGGCCGGAAACGCATGTTTCGCGCCGTCTTTCGGCCTTTTCTCCACACGCGAGGCGCTCAGAACGTAGACGCACGGGCTGCGCGAGGCCGGAAAAGTGGGTCGAGCACCGGCACAAAACGCCCCCTCCACGAGCCGCTACCCCGCGTCGCCCAACCCCCCTGTAAGCTTGCCCGCATACCTCCGTAGTGATATGTAGACTGCTGATATGTAGACTGCCGATATAAAGACTCTCGACAGGTGCACGGATGACAGACGAGAACTTCGATGTGCAGGGCTTCGCACGGGACATCAACGTGCTCTTGGTGCTCGCCACGCTCCGAGACGGCTCGAAACACGGCTACCAGATCGCGCTCGATGTCGAGACCGAGAGCAGCGGTCTATTCCGCTTCCGCCACGGAACCCTCTACCCGATCCTGCACCGCCTGGAGGCCGAAGGGTTCATCGACGGTTCGTGGTCCAAGGAAGGCGGTGGGCGCCGCAAGAAGGTGTACGCGCTCACCGCGGGTGGACGCGCTCACCTGGAGGGGAGGAGAGCTCACGTGGGTGAGGTGGTCGCCCGTCTTCTTCGGGTGATCTCCGGCCCGGGGGAGGCGCCCGCATGAGCGCGCTATCCGAACGCCTACGCTCCATCGACGCATCGCTCTCCGTGCCCCTTCCGCGCAGGACGGCACTGCTCCGAGAGCTTCGGTACGACTTGGATGCGCTCACCGAAGAGCTCATCGCTCAGGGGGTGCCCTCCGTGGAGGCTCGGCGCCGAGCGACCACCGCGCTGGTGCCGGACGCCGGGACGCTGGAGAGCCTCGAGAGTGTGCACGCCAGTCGGTACCGACGAGCGACGGCCGCGCTCGATGTTCGCCGGCTTCGAGGTCTCGAACGGGGCCTACTCGCCGCGGCGATGACGGTGGCGTCCGTATCCGGCGCCACGATGTTGGCGAGCGCCGGAATCACCCGGGACCCGTCCCCCTTCCTTTGGCCCGTGATCGGGGCGGGTCTGGTCCTGTACGCCGTCTGCCTCATCAAGGCCTTCGAGCTCTGGATCAAGGGGGATCACGCGAAGCCCCGTCGTGGGCTCTGGGGGGTCGCCTTCCTCAGCGGTGCCGTCGTCGTGCTCGGGGCGGCTGGAGTGCTCACGGACACGATCGTCCTGTTCGGGACGCTCGAGGCGAGCCCCGACCTCGCAGGCACGCTCTTCATGGCCGGCGTCCGCCGCGAAGCCACGCTGATGGCCGTCGCCATCGTGCTCGCTCTACCCGGCGCCGTCTTCTGGTTGGTCGCGCACCAATGGATCGCCCTCGTCGAGGACGCGCATCGACGCGCCCTCGCGTTCGAATCACACTAAGAAAGGGAGTACCGACATGATCGAAGCAATCTGGGAATCGATGGGATTCATCCGCTGGCCGTTGGCCTTCTCCTGGCTCTCCGTCCTCGGAATCGCCGGCTACTCGTCCATCCGCCTCGCCGGGTGGTCCGCAAAACCCGACCTCGTGACCAAGGCGTGGATCGACGCCGTCTTCTTCTGGGGCGTCTTCGGCATGATCGCCGGTGTCCTCGGGACGCTGTTGGGTGTGATCCTCGCCGCGCAGTCGATCGAGGCCGCGGGCGCGGTGTCGACGAGCCTCGTGTGGGGAGGGGTCAAGGTGGCGATGCTCTCCTCCGCAACAGGGACGCTACTGCTCGCCCTCTCGGCGTTGCTCTGGTTCGCCCTCCAGTTCCGCTGGCGGATGCTCGAAGCCCGGGACGTCCACGCGTAGTGCAGACGCGAGGGGTTCGGCTCTCCGACTATCGGTAGGAGCCGAGCCCCTCCGTCAGTTCGACGAAGGCGCCCGACGGGTCGGTGAAGAAGGCCAGGCCGATCCCGAGACCCTCGATGACGCGGTACGGGATATCGAAGACGATCCCCGCAGCCTCCATCTCTTCTACGAGCGCTTCGAGCCCAACCACTTCGAAGCCGATGTGGTCGACCGCCCGGCCCCGAGTTCCGGGACGCTCGGTTAGGACCGCGTTGAAGCTGAGGTTCATCCCTGGGACGTCGGCGGTGTTCTCGATCGGGCCCCTGGGGCGCGCGGTCGCGCCGAACCAGCGCACATAGAAGTCCCTCAGCGATGGCGCGTCCGGAGCATACCAGTGGAGGTGATACGCCGCTGCCCACGACCGCAGGGTCCGATCCTCTTGGATCTCGACCCTCACACCGTCGGGGGCGGAGAGGTACGCATTCCTCACCCCTTCCCCACCTTCGAACTCTCGTTCGACGGGCAGCCCGGCCTCACGCCAACGAGCGACGAAGGCGTCGTAGTCTCTCACCTTAAATCCGATGTGATCGACGACCGAGCCCTGTGAACCCTCCGCGGCATCGCGTTGGTTGAACATCATCAGGGTACCGGGCAGCCACACCGCGGCGGTCGGACCCGATGCGGTGGCGATGCCCTCGAAGAGATCCGACCAGAGCCGGACGTGGGCGTCCGTATCGGCGACGTAGAGATGGATGTGTCCGTACGTGACACCGGCTTCATTCGGCGGCTCAAGCTGGGCCGATAGTGGAGCGCTCGACAGCACACACGCGAGCACGACGATCCCGTAGCGATGACGCGAGTTCATCCCCGATGGTAAGGAAGGGTCGGGGCGTCCGCGAACCTCCGCCGGGTCAGTTCCCGAAGAGTGCCGCGCGCCCGATGGCCGAGGTGAAGACGTCGAGCTGTACGTGCCCGACCCCTGGGATCACGAGCTCGACGTGCCCGTTTCCGGCCAAGAACTGATCCACGAAGCGCTTGAAGAACTGGCCGCGTTCGAACCGATGCACGCCTTGTAGGTCCGCTCCACACGTCGCGTCGTCACGCAGGGTGTCGGCGTCCGCCAGCAGGAGCCGTACGTCCCGCCGCGTCAGGCGCGCTTCGATCGAGTCGCTGGGCACGGCACCCACGTACGTGTTGGGCGACTCCAGGCCGTACAGCCAGTTGTCGTGCGTCGAACAGGCGATGGTGTCCGGCAGCTGGAAGGTGCCTGCGACGTCACGCTCCGGGCCCGTGTACAGATAGGACTCTGCGTTTGCGGGTACGTACCGGAAGCTGATGCCCGGGTGCTCGTCCTCCACATCACTCAATGCCGCGATCCGGTGCACCAGGTCACCGCCCGTGCCGTGACCGGTGACGACGATCTCCGTGATGGCCGGGAAGAGCTGGCTGTCGGCAACGACGTCGAGAATTCGGTCGAGCGCCGAGTACGAGCTGACCTGCTGGGCGCCGGTCGGTTGGGACGGATCACCGCGGCGCCAACCGTCGACGGACCATCGGGCCTCGTCCGGGGTCGGCCCGTCGATGATCGTCTGGAAGTGAGGCGCAATCAGAAGCGTCTGCCCCAACTCACCCTCCGCCGTCGCGGCGGATACCGACGTGTCGAAGAAGTCCTCGACGTCACCGGTGGCGTCGTGCACCATGATGACGGCCCGCGAGACCGTGGCGTTCCCGTCTTCCATCGAATGGCTGGTGAACGCCGGGAGGTACACGCCCGGTGCGATCTCGAACCGCTCCTCGCAGACGTCCGTCGAGGTCGAACACGGAATCGGCCGCGGCGCCTCGAGCTGGACCGCCGCGCTGCTCGAGTTGTTCAGGGCGACGTTATCCACCTCTCGCTGCGGTGGCACCACCGACGCCGTATTGACCTGCGGCCCCAACGTCGGCGTGGTCACGATCGAGAGGATCCGGAGGGAGTCGACCTGGCCGGACAGCATCTGGCCCACAGTCCAGCTGTGGGTCGATGCGTTGAAGCTTCCCACGGTCCCCGACGAGGAGAGATACGTCAGACCTGACGGCAGGGTATCCGCGACCGTAACTCCCGTGGCGACAAAGGGTCCGTTGTTCGTGATCTCGAGATCGATCGCGACCGTGTCCCCGATCGCCGCCGTGTCGTCGATCGCCATCGTGAGCGCGAGGTCGGTGAATTTGGTCTCGAGCAGGACCTCGTTGGGCTGTCGAGGGAGCATGCGCCAACGCACGGTCCCCCCATCGTCGAACGGAGACACCAAGCCCGTGGCCGCGTCGATGCGTACGACCCAATCCGGGGCAAAGGGAGCCGGGTTCGGGTTGAGGAAGCCTCGGAGTACGATCTCCAGAGGGCCGGAGCCATCATCGACCCAGACGTGGAAGTCGTCTCCCACCGTCATGGTGTCCGTGATCTCCGCGGAGTCGATTTGAGCCAGGCCACCATCCAACGCCCCGCCGTCTGCGCTCGCCACGAAGCCTGTCGAGCCCGGAGTGGGATTCACGAGGGCGGCGCTGTTGATGAGGACGTCGACCGTGACGGAGTCCAGCGCGGGTCGCGCGTTGTCGGTAACCACCCGTCCGCGCAGTCGCACCGAGTCACCGATGGAGATTCCGACGCGTTCGACGTTGAGCGCGCGCAGGAAGCCTGTAGCCCCGCGGAAGTGTACTTGACCGTCTCCGAACGAGACGCGTGGCCCTAGGGCTATGCCGCTGGTGAACACTCGAAGGCCGGCCGGTGAGGCGAGGGCCTCCTCCAAGGATATGTTCGGGAACGTCGCTCCGACGTCGAGTACCGCCGTATCGCCCACCAACACGGTCACGGTGTCGGCGGCCACCGACTCCAACGAGTCGGCGAGAATCGACGACGCCACGGCCAGGCCGTATCGGCCCAGCGGCACGTTTTCCATCACGTAGGCTCCGGCCGTGTCGGTGGTGTCCGCCGCCACGATCAGCGATCCGCCGGTCGTGAGTTCGACGATCACATCGACCAAGACGGAGTCCCCGGTGTCGAACGAGCCGTTGCCGTTCAGGTCCAAATAGGCCAGACCCGCGACCACACCCGATTCGGGGATCTCGAGCAACTCGATATTGGTTGCGTCTTCACACGACGTCGCGAGGGCGACGAGAAGAGCCGCGGCGACGGCTCCCCGCACACGAAGATTCATGCTGGCCGGGCATCGGGGGACGGCACCCCTCGGCTGGGGCGTCCTTCAACGATCGCGGTGAACGTCCAAGGACTGCAAGACTGATCGCAGGGAGCCCTTCGGACCGGGTGCCCCGATCGAGCGTCCATCCTTGCTTCAGGATATCGAACCGAACACTTTGTGTCACAAAGTACTGTGCGACAATTCCCGGAGGGAGAGGAGCCGTGAGACAGTGGGTGAGACGACTGAAGGGCGCCCTGGGTATCGGGCTGCTGTGGGGAGCGACGTGGTTCGGGGCGGGCCTCCTCCTCATGGTCGGAGCCTTGCTGCTCACCGGAAGCACGGGGGCCGACGTCCCCTACCCCATCGGCTTCGGGATCCTCGGATTCGTCGGCGGGCTCGGCTTCTCGGGCCTGCTGGGTGTGATCGGGTCCAGACGCCGATTCGACGAACTCTCGATGCCCGGCTTCGCAGCCTTGGGCGCGACCGGCGGAATCATGCTGGCCACCGTGTTCGCGCTGGCGACCTCCTCCGTGGACGGGTGGGAATTCTGGGCCAATCTGACTGGATTCAGCGCGAGCTTCGGCACCGGGGGAGCGCTCGCCGCCGCCGGATCCCTGGCGTTGGCCCGACGGGCTACGACACCGGACGAGTTGGCCGGCGCAACGCAGGGCGAACTCGAGCCTGAGCGTCCGTAGACCGCGTCTCTACCTCTGCGCCCGTCGCACCAAAGCGCGGCGGCTGCCCTGAATTGGTGCAGGTCGCCGGTGATCCGAAGTCGAGAATCGTGCGGGCGACGGCGGCTTCGTACACTGGCATGCGTCGTGCTCGAGGAGGTGCGAATTCCACCGAACTCAGGTACGAGACATGAATATTCCACGACGCGCACTGACGACACTGCTCTTGGCGTTGGCGATCACCGCGTGTGACGAGAACGTCCTCATCGGCCCCGGCAATCAGCTCGAAGTCACGAACGTCGCGGACGAATTCAGCTTCCAGCTGACCGCCCTCGACAACGTCACGGACTCCCGGGGCTACATGTGGGAGAACACGGGAACACAGGCCACGATCGACGTCAGCCAGTCGATCACCGGCGGTTCGGCGCTCATCACCGTGCGGGACGCAGACGGCACGGTCATGTACGCCGTCGACGCGGCCGACGACAGCGACACCACGACCGACGCAGGGGTCGCCGGCACCTGGTCCATCGACATCGACATGGTCGAAACATCCGGCGAGTTCGTCCTTCGCGTGCAGCGAACGAACTGACGACGCTCTGGTCTGTGGGTTGACGGAGAGGAGCGGTCAGGGTCGTCTTGGGGCATGCCCACTCCCGACGCTACTCCGGTCGGTCGCGTCGTCGGCCTTTGGCGGTATCCCGTGAAGTCGATGGCGGCCGAGATGCTCGACGAGGCCCCGATCACATGGCAGGGGATCGCGGGGGATCGTCGGTGGGCCTTCGTCCGCGACCGGATGGTGCAGAGCGGCTTTCCGTGGCTCACCCTCCGACAGCATCCGGGGATGAACCGGTACACGCCCACCTTCGTAGACCCGACGCGACCGGAGAGCTCCGCAACGGTGGTGACCTCCCCGTCGGGGGAGACGTTGGAGGTGACCGACCCCAAGCTGGCCGAAGAGCTCCACCCCGAGGGCGCGCGAGTGCTCCGCCAGTCCCGCGGTGCGTTCGACGCCTTCCCGCTCTCCGTGATCTCCATCCAGTCCATCGACGCCATCGGCCGACGGGTCGGCCTCGAGCTGGAGCCCGGCCGCTTCCGCCCGAACATCCTCTTGGACCTCGGAGACGGCGAACCCTTCGCCGAAGACCAATGGGTCGGAAGGACACTCCAGATCGGAGGCACGCGCGTCCGTATCGACAAGCGGGATGGCCGATGTGTCGTCATCACCACCGACGTCCAGACCGGGTCGCGGTCGCCCGAAATTCTCGAGGCCGTCGCGAAGAGTCGCGACGGATGCCTAGGCGTCTACGCGTCCACCGTCGACGAGGGCACGATCAGTATCGGAGATGTAGCCGCGCTCGACCCGGCCTGACCCGACGGGTGCAGCTTGCGCCACCTTGAGAAGCCCGGCGGCCGAGCCACCCCCGAAGAGCGCACAAAACCCTGTGAACGAAGCGAAGCTCAAGAGAGGCACGGCGACCCCAGACGTGACGCTGGCGATCGCCAAACCCACGGGGATGACCGAACCCGCCGCAGCGCCGAGCCCCGCGACACGCCACATCCGCAGAGCGTCGAAGTCGGCGTTCCGGTACACGAGGCCGAAGGCAACCGAAAAGACCGCTCCAGACACGAAGCCGAGTTGGGCGAACTGCAGCGCCGCCATCTTGAAGAAGGCAAAGAGCGAGCCGGGAGGGGCGCCGACGACCACCGTCACGACCATCGCCGTGACCGCCCCCCACACGGCTCCGCCGAAGCTCCACAGCAGGGCGTTCATCAACCCGGCTCTCAACTTCTTCAGCATAGGGGGCTCTACGATGGTGGGGGCGTTACCGGTCGCCTACGTCACCCAGCGTACCGGTGCGGGGAATCGGCCGGGGTAGCTTCCTATTCCAAAGCTACGTCATCCCACCGTCGCTCCGGCGGTTTTTCCATACGAGCCCCATGAAGAGAACGTGTGGCCGGCGACACCGTTGTGCCGGCCTGGCCCTGTGCGTGTTGGCCCTGTCCGTGACGCCCGCGCGCGCGTCCGCACAGATCGAGGTGAGCGCCGGCCTCCTCGTCGCGCCGGATGCCGGCATGGACGGCACACCCGTGGGCCCCGCCCTGGCCGCGCGCACCCGGATCCCGGGCTTCGGCGCCCTCAGTGTGGAAGCGGGGTGGGCGCGGACCGACTTCACCGCCGTGGGCCGCGACTTCCACAACGATCACTTCGTCGCCCACCTGTCTCACGAGTGGCGACTCATCCGAGGGCCGACCGTCGTGGGCGTGCGCTTTGGCGTCGGGGCCTACGGTGAGTTCCAGACGGTCGAATCCGATCCACCGACCGGCGGCGGAGACAATTGGTTCGAGACGGTGGTGCCGGAGATCGTACTCGCCCGTGCGATCGCGCCGAATCGACGCATCGTGATCTCTGTCTCCGATGCAATCCTGGGCCCCGTCAACGCCGTCTTCGACCCCAGCGAGTACTCGGTGGAGCACCGGATCCGGTTGCTCGTTGGACTAGAGTTCTAGCCGGCGAGCGCTGGACTACGTCGTCGCGAAGCGCTCGAACGGAGCGCGAATCGACCGAGCGAGCGCAGGGCCGGTCGTGGGGTCGCCGGATTCCACCACGATCTCTTCGTCCTCGAAGGGTCCACCGAGCAGCGCCTTGGCGATTGTCTCTCGGGAGACGCTCAGTCGAGCATCCGCCCCGACACTCAAACGTGCGATGGCCGTCGGCGACGGCCCGAGTGCCACTTCGATGTGTTCACCATCCACATCGAGCTCGAGGGTCGACGTCTCCGAAGGGAGGACGGCTCCCGCTCGACTCAGGATCGCCTGCAGCGCCATCGCGATCGCACGAATGCTACGTGCGTGGACGGCCGGAGCGACGCGAGTCAATCGCACGCCCCAGAACCCGAGCTCTTCGAGTGCCGGGCGAGCTCCGGCTCCGAGGTCGGTGAGGGCGTAGAGCTGGCCCCCGCCCTCCACCCGGCGCACCAGCCCGTCCTCTTCCAATCGCTTGAGTCGGCTGCTCAGCAAGTTCCGCGCGATACCCGGGAGACCATCCACCAGTTCTTCGAAGCGCGCGGGCCCGCCGAGGAGTTCACGCAGGAGTAGGAGCGTCCACCGGTCGCCGGCCACGTCGAGTGCCGTCGAGACCGTGCACAGTTGCCCGTAGCACTTCCGGCTTACGTCTGATTTCGGAGTCATATCCGAATCTCGCGTACACTTTCTCCATTGTCTAGTTGACTTTTTCTACTTATCGATTCACTATATCAACGTCACGCTGTACTAACCGATCGAGGACGTGAACCATGAGTCAGAACGAAATCACCGTCGTGTACCGGTGGACCGCGAACCCCGGAAAGATGGACGAGCTCAAAGCGATCTATGAGGAGGTGCTCGCGCAGATGGAGGCGAATGAGCCCGGAACACTTCGCATGGAGACCTACGTCGCGGAGGACGCGAACCAGATCGTTGTCCACGACGTGTTCGCCGACGGTGACGCCCTCGGGTACCACCTCGGGGTCACCGCCGCCGCTCACTTCCCGAAGCTGATGGAGATCGCGACCCCTGGCCCCTTCTTCTTTTGTGGGGACGTGCCCGCGGAGCTACGCCAAGCTGCGGAAGGGATGAACATGGGCGCTGTCTTCGGCACCCACGCCTTCGGCTTCGTCAGGGCATAACGAAGGGGTCACGTCGCGTCCCACACCGGCACCTCGAGGAAGGCCGACAACGTGTCGGCCTGCTCCCGGATCGACACATGGTTGCCGTGGTCGACGACGTTCATGCGGCGCCCGTCCCGGAGGACGAGGTTGAGCTCGTAGCTGTAGTACCGTGAATCCTTCGAGGTGCACAGCTCCGAGATGAGCTGAAGCGCATGAACGTCCTCGAGCTCGGCCATGTGCTCGTGTCCGTGTCGGTTCGACATCTCGTGAGGCGCGACGCGTCCCCGCCAATAGGCGCCGCGCCGCTTGTCGAACACGATCGGTGCCGAGCCACGTCTCATCAGAGCCCCACCCACGACGGAGAAGACGAGACCGACGATCACCGGAATGAGGAGGCCCAATCGAGCACTACCCTCGAGGCCGACCCCGGCCGTCATCGCGGCGATCCCCGCCCCGAAGAAGGTCAGGAGCCCCACGACCAAGAAGATCCCATAGAAGAAGAGAGCGCCCCCCGTCGGTCGGAATTCCAACCGAAACGAGTCGACCGCCTCGACTTTGTGCGTGCCGAAGCTGGCACCCCCGCCCTTCGCCGGCCCCCACTCGGCTTGGGTCGCCACGGGGTCGTCCAGAATGGACGGGTCGAACGGTACGGGCTCGACACTGAGCTGCTTCAGCCGATCCAGGACTTTCTTGAGCACGTCTCACCCTCCCTGACGAGGCCCGCCGGCGGAGTCTCGGTCGAGGGTGCGACCGATCTGGCGCCAGTGGCGATCGAGGTGAAAACGGAAGAAGCCGAGACGTTGGATCCCGTCGAGGGCGCCGACCCGAAAGTGCGGGTAGATCACACGCTCTGGGCCCACCTGCTCCATCTCCCGAGCCAGGGAGGCGATCGCATCCTGATGAGCGCGAAATCGATCCAGCCAATATCCGACCGGCTGCCCCCCCGACCTCGGCACGACCGCGTCGGGCGCGTCAACTCGCTCCGGTTGGCCTGAGAAGACGTCGTCGATCGAGCGGCCCGACTGCTCCGGCGGGAGGGGCTCGCTCTCCCCTTTCCGCGCCGATTCCAGCGCACCCCACAAGCCCCGGATGCCGTAGTCCTCGGCCAACACGAGGTGTTCGACGATCTCGGCGATGCTCCAACCACCGTCGGCGGTGGGACGTAGCTGCTCCGGTTCGTCCACCGTATCGAAGACCTCGAGGATTCTCGAACGCACCACGGCGATCTGACCGAGGATCTGATTCGCTTCGCTCATTCGTTCTCCCTCACCGGTTCGGACCCACCGGCTCCGGCGCGCGTAGCGGGAACATGATGGGCGCCACTTCGCGACTGGAACATCACGATCTGGAGAATCAAGTCGGGCTCCTCGTACGGGGGACCGGCAACGTGGCGATCCGTGCGGCCTGAGACCACGGCGCCGCTTCGATCTAACGTCGCGGTTGCTGAGCAGTCTACTCTGTGACGCGATGACCGAGCCGGACGGTGACCATGAGAGCGATGCCGACCCTTCTCCTCCTCGCGGCGACAACCGCATGCGCCGCCGCCCCGGAGCCCGAACTCGGCGAGGGCGACATCCGGGTGGACGTGTGGGCGGACAACTGGTTCGCGATGTACGCCAACGGTGAGCTGATCGAAGAGGACGCGACCCCCTTCGACACCGAGCGGTCGTTCGACGGAGCGTCCTTCCACTTCGACGCCGAACTCCCGATTCAGGTCGCCGTCGTCGTTCGAGACTACATCGAGAATGACACAGGTCTCGAATACATCGGCCGGCGGAATCAGCAGATGGGTGACGGTGGCTTCATCGCACAGTTCCGAGATCACGCATCCGGGGAGGTGTTGGCCGTCACCGACTCCGAGTGGGCGTGCCTCGTCATCCACTCCGCCCCGTTGGACCGTGCATGCGAGGACGAAGCCGACCCGGTCGCGGGCTCCGAACCCTGCGCGTTCCGCGCGGTCGAGAAGCCAACCGGCTGGCTCGACGCCGACTTCGACGACTCGGGCTGGGACGCCGCGGTGGAGTACAGTGAAGGTGCCGTTCGCCCCAAGGGCGGCTACGACGACATCGATTGGGTCGCGCAGGCTCGACTCGTATGGTCCGACGATTTGGAGATCGACAACACCCTGCTCTGTCGGCGGACCATCTCGGACTGACTACCGACCGAAGTCCGCGACCTCACGCACATACGCCGCATCGAATCCGAGTCGTTCGAGCAGCGTGGACAGCTTCGCAGCATACGCGGGATTCGTGCCCTGTTGGGCCAGATCCGACGGTAAGTTGTAGCAGTCGGCAGCCACCGGTCCGCCTGAATCGAGGAGGTCGACGTGGACCGGCTCGGGAGCGTACTCACGCACGCTCGGCTCGGCATACAACGACTCGGCCTCCGCCTCGGTCAGCGTCATGACGACACCGAAGCAACGGTCTCCGTCCGAGGCGATGAGGGTCGCCCGCGCCCCAATGTGGATTCGGTAGTGGTGAAGCACCGCCCGGCCGAGCGATTGGGGAGTCAGGCCCTGCCCCTCCAGAAGCTCGCGATCCATGAAGAGACCGTAGAAGAAGATCGCGCGGCGGCTCACGGGTCTGCGTCCGGAGGCGGCGGCGCCCACACCGCATTCGACAGGTCCACGAGTCGGTCGACGCTGGTATTCAGGTTGTCGACCCACACGAGGAGGTTGCCGACGGCCCCCTCGAGCCCCGGGCTACTCAAGACGGTCCGCGCGTCGACCGGGAAGTCGGTCTGTGGGTGGAGTCCGCCGTCCTTGCTGGCACTCAGTACGGCAAGAGGAGCCACGCGACCGAACTCGCGCACGAGTTCCTCGTGAATTCGTTCGAAGCGGACACCCTGGTCGTAGTACCCGGTCGACCGGGCGCGCAGCTGGAGCAACCCTCGATGGAAGTCGGGGTCGAGGAGCGACTCGATGTCTCCTGAGGCGAGCAAACGGTCCGTCGCCGCCAACTCGAGGGGCGCCGCGTTGTAGCTGAGGAGCGTCCCCATGAAGAAGAGCACGGTGTCGAGCGGGACGTCCGCAGGCTCTGGCGCGATCATATCAATCAGTCGTCGCCCAGCCTCGAGCGAGCGATCTCCCGCCACGCGATAGCGACCGAGCAAATCGAGATTCTCGGCTGCCTCGACTTCGGCCGCGCTCCTCAGCCCTTCGAGGATGTCGCGCTCCTGCACCCGTTCCCACCACGCGTCGACCGAAAACGCCAGCAAGACACCCGCCGCCACGCTCAACGCTTCGATCGCGAGTCGTCGGACCCGTTGTGCCGGGCGTGGTTCACTCATCGCGTGTCTCGGGACGTGGGGAGCGTCGGGTCACGGCTGGTTGTTGTTCTAACGACCTGGGTCTTCATCGGCCACACCAAACCGTGAGAAGAGAAGCCACATCGTGAGCACGCCAACCACCGAAGCGACCGCATCGAGTGGGTCCACGACGTTCCGACCCCCGAGGTGATGGAGCCCGAACTCTTGGGTGAGCACGTACGCGCTGGTGAGTGCCGCGCCGATCGCGAACAGCGTCGCTTCACCGATCGCCCCACCATCCAACCGGCGTCGCACCGTCAGGAGCATCACACACACCACGGTCATCCCGACGACCCCCTCGATCGCGTTCGGCGAGGAGTAGGTGAGCACCTCGGCCCAGCGAGGCAGGTCGACCCCTTCGGCCCACGGTCGGACCACGAACTTGTTCACGACGAACAGCCCGATCGAGGCGGCGAAGAGGCGGCGTACGTAGGGCTTCAGCCTCATGGTGCCGGCGGAGACACCGTCAAATCGTCCACTCGGCCGTGGCACCGGCAAGCCGTTCCAGCTCGTGGCCGTACGCGAGTTCGAAGTGTTCGGACGTCGTCCCGGCTTCCTCGAGGGCTGCGAGCACCTCCTCGGGGATCCACGCACGGGACGGGTCTTCACCGGCGAAGGAGTGGACCGTCTCCATCGAGTCCCAACAGGTGAGCACGACGTAGTCGAAGCGTTCGCCTCGCTCTTGCCGGAGCCATAGCGTGCCGAGGTAGCCGGGCATCTCGGCCAGATGCGGGAGAACGGTGCGTTCGACCGCATCCCTGTACTCGTCGTCACGCGCGCACAGGTTCGTGGCCTTCCACGTACGAATGATCACCGGTTTCCCTCGAGATGGAGTCAGCGCGGAGTCGAGGCGCGTAGACTCCGGTGCTCCCTCCGGCATGGCAAGTCTTCGGGCTACGACCCCGAACAGAGGCGTTCGATTGGTCCGACCGGGGTCCGATAGACGTCGCCCGGTGGCCGAACTCCGTCGGGGACGGCACCGCTGACACCGGGGCGCTCGGACGTGAAGTAGAGGTAGCCTGGGCCGAAGCCCGGAGCGAAGTCGGTGAACGGACTGTTGATCGGCTCCTCCAAACGCACGGGTGCCCCCCATCCCTGTGCAGACCGACACGACACGTAGAGGTCCGGTGGGTCACCCTCCGCCGCACTCGCGAAGACGAGGATCTCGCCCGTCGGATGGATCGCTGGGTTGGACGCCGATCGGCCGTCCTCAACCAGTGGGATGTGTCTCGCCTCGTCGCCGACGACCTCGTACACCGCGCGAACGCCATCTCGACGCGAGCTGAACACCATCCGACCGTCCCGAGCGAAGCTGTTGAAGACGTCGCTCGAATCGGAGTTGATGGGGGCGGGCATCGGCGTCGGGGTCGGCGCGGCTTCGCCGAGGGCGATCCACCAGAGGTTGAAGGAGCCGTCGAGGGTGCCGGCGCCCGAGAGGCTCGACGAGAAGTAGAGCCTCTCCCCGTCGAACGAAACAAACGGGTCGATCGCGGCAACGCCCTCCAAGGGCGGAAACACGGAACCTTCCGACCATCCGTCCGGAGTCCGGACCGAGAAGAAGAGGTCGAGTTGTGATCGGTCGGGTGGGGTCCGGTTGAACCAGACGGTGTCGCTTGACAGCGAAAACGCCGTCGCAAACTCCGGCGCCTCCGTCGACACCGCCCCCGCGGCGAACAACTCGACGACGGGTGGAGTTGTGATCGGCTCCGAGCCCGCGGGTTCATCCGCGTCGGAGCAAGCGCCTACAACGACAGCAGGCACCAGAAGCGAGCATCGACCGAGTGTCCACCGTCCCATTCCCACCTCCCCACGAAGTCCCGATCACATCAGAGTTCTAGCGAACGACGAGTCGACCCACCAGCGCGTGGACCCCGAGACGGACCGTCATCACTCCCGAGTCGCCGCAGCCCACGCCTCCAGCGCGCGCTCGGCCTGCCCGAGGTGTCGATCGACATGGACCTCGAGCATCCGTATCGCATCCGACACGCTCATCGGGCCCGTCACGGGATGTCGGAAGATCGCAGCCCTCTCTTCGCCCGGCTTCAGCGATTCGAGGAACGCGATGAGCCGATCGTGTTGGAGTGCCCACGTGGCGCCGAGTTCGCGTAGGGTCCGCCCGCCCTCGGGCTTCATCCCTTCCGATGGCACCTGCACCGGGACTCGAAAGCGGAGAATACCGACCACCAGCCAATAGCCGACTCGGTTCCTCAAGGTTCGCCGACGCGCCGGCAACGCTGCCAAGCCGTCCAGATCGATCAACACGTCCTGCTCTGCGAGCACGAGGTGTTCGACGATGTCGAGCAAGGACCACGAGCCCTCTTCGACTCGCCACGTCAGCGCCTCGGGCGGGAGCCCTTCCAACGTCCGCACGAGGGTCGTCCGCTTCTCGGACACCTTCCGGGCTCGACGAACCAACCGCATGGCTACCTCGGAACGAAGACGTGGGGCGAACGCGACCTGGAAGGTAGACGAATGATGGGACCACCGTCGTCCGCCACTCGCTCGAAGCGACCGATCTCGGCAAGTTGCGGCGTTGTGCAGCCCACCTGAGCAGCCTCGAACGACTGAGCCGGGAACCCGACCCACACGCGGAGACCAACCATGACGCTCCGGATCAACTTGACCAGCGTGATCGTAGACGATCAGGCTAAGGCGCTCGCCTTCTACACGGATGTCTTGGGCTTCGTGAAGAAGGAGGATGTCCCGCTGGGCGAACACCGCTGGATCACCGTCGTCTCGGCGACAGACCCGGATGGTGTCCAGCTCGTTCTCGAGCCCGATGCTCATCCAGCGGCGCGTCCGTTCAAGGAGGCGATCTCGAAGGACGGCATCCCGTGGACCTCCTTCGCCGTCGAAGACGTGGAGGCCGAACACGCGCGACTCGAAGCCGCGGGCGTTCGCTTCACGCTTCCGCCGACCAACGCGGGACCCGTCACGATCGCGGTCTTCGACGACACGTGTGGCAACCTGATCCAGATGACGGCCCTGAACGACTGAGCCTGGCTGCGCCTGCGGCCTCTACCTCGAGGCCCCAGGTGGTATGCGTCGCAACCCATCCTGGCTTGCGACCCAGATGGCACCATCGGGCGCGCGGGCGACGTCGAAGACCTCCACATCCTCGAGCGCGGGGATAGGTGCGCCCCACACTCCGGCAGCGTATCGAAGTAGGCCGTCCGACGCAGACCCGGCCCAGACAGAGCCGTCCACAGTCGTGACGAGCGGGTAGGGCACGATCCCGTCCAAGTCGACGTCGAAGTCCTCCCCGTTCCATCGCAGCAGTCCGCCCGACGTACCGAACCAGGGCCGCCCGTCCGGTCCGACGACTGCGCGCCTGAAGTTGAGGTCGGGACGAAACACCTCGATGGTGCCGTCCACGAGTCGAGCCAGCCCGCGTCGACACAAGAGCCACACAACCCCGTCCGGTTCGACCAACACTTGATGGACGACGGCGTGCGGAAGTCCGTCGGCTTCGGTCAGGACCGTCCACGCCCCGGCGTGCAGGAGAGCGGCCCCACGATTGGTCCCGAACCAGTGCCGGCCGCTGTCCGGCTCGGACGTAACGGAGAACACGACTCGCGGTGCGTTCGGCAGCTCGACGGCATGCCACCTCCCCTCCGTGCGCCGTGCCACGCCCCCGAGCCCGACCGCCCATAGCCCGGATGAATCGCCTAACAGGTCCGCGATTCCTTCAGGGAGCGAGGGGTCCGCGTGCGGACGCACGACCTCGCCCACCATCTCAAGCAGCCCACGATCTCGCACGCCGACCCACACCGCTCCGTCGCTATCGACCTCGACAGCCCTCACCTCGGCGGCGATGAGGTCCGGAGGGAGCCTGTCCGTCGTTGGATCAGGTACGGTCTGGAGTAGACACACACACGCGATCGCTCCCCACATTACCCCTCCACATCCTCAGAAGACCGGTGCTCCGTCAGCCCGATGGCCCTTCCTCTACCGGGTCCCGGAGAGATCGTGCCGCCGCGCGAGCCCGCGCCATTCGACGGTGTGCTGCATAGGCGTCTCGAATCGCTCGGAGCGCGGTGGGCGTCAGAACGGCCCCGAATCCCAAGACGACGAGGGCCGAGGTCATCCCGACCGTGACCCCCAACGTGATCGCGAGCAAGATGAGGACGGACGCGAACACGGTCATGACCGCACCATGTGCCGTCGCGATCATGTAGTCGTCGGTCGCTTCGTCGAACTCCCACTCGATGAGCATCGCCTCGGTGCTCGCGGCGCGACTCGGAGAGGCGGCGTCGGGGTCGGGGTGGCGGAGTCGAAAGTCCCTCACGGTTTCTATTCACTCCGACCGTACGCACGTGCGTAGTCCGCCATGGCCGCACTCACGACGGATTCGGCGTGCTCGCGACCGTAGGGCTCGCCAACGCGCACAGCCCCACCCGTCTCCGGTCGGAGCTTGTACGTGGTGAAGTAGTGGGAGAGTCGACCCACGAGGTCTGCCGGCACGTCTTCAATTTCGCGAATGTGCCCGAAGACTGGATCGCCGTTCAGGATCGCGATGATCTTGTCGTCCGCCTCACCGCCGTCCAGCATCGGCAATCCCCCGACTACACGGGCCTGCAGCAGCACCTCCGCGCGCGAGATTGGGCGCTCGCTCAGGACACACACATCGAGAGGGTCGAGATCACCACGCTCAGCCCCGGGCATCAGGGCGGCCACATCCTCCGCGCAGTAGGTGCGCGGTATGAATCCGTACAGCGCGGGTGGGAGAGACGACGTTCGTTGGGCTCGATCGACGCGCAGGTATCCCGATTGCTTGTCGATCTCGTACTTCACGAGGTCGAACGGCGTGATCTCGACATACGCCTGGATGATGCTCGGCGCCTCGGGACCGGGCTCCAAGCCGTGCCAAGGGTGAGGACGATATCGCGCGTAGTCGTTCGTCACGGGCTGCCCACCGATTCGTGTGTGTGGTCGGAGGGGACCCATGGAGGGCTCCTCATCAAACGGAAGAAGCCGACCGCCTGCGCCGCAAAGATCCCCACGGCGACCCACCCGACCGGGGACACGCGCCCGTCGAGGCACGCGGAGAGCATCGTCCCGCTCGTGAGCATCGCGAAGCCGAAGTTCGCGACCACGATAGGACGCCCGTAGATGCCCCCGTAGATCGCACCCCGCCCGACCCAATCGAGGACGGCAACGCTCAGCAATCCCCCGCCGAACAGTTGAACCGGAAGCGTCGCGCCGGCCCCGAGCTCGAGCCACGTTGCCACAACCTCGGGAACGAAGAGTGCGGGGAAGCCGATCAGCGCCAGCCCCAGTGCGGTAGCCGATAGGAGCGTACGCGGGTTCATGCGTCGGACGCGGCATTCAGGATTCGATCCAGCTGGGCACGGTGCGCCAGATCGTGGCCCGCGTAGAGCCGAATCATGTGGGCGACCGTCTCGCCCCCGCGCTCCGCGTGCACACCCTCCCGTTGCAAATCGGCGTTATCGAGCGACTCGAGTAAGGCGAGATTCGCGGTGCGCAGCGCGTCGAACGTGGTGAGCGATCGCTGCGGGTCGGCGTCGAAGTACGCCAGTCGGGATGCCCAGACGTCTTGGTCGAAGCCCCGAATTTCCGGACGTTCCTCGGCCAACACGCTTCGGAGTCGGTATCCCCATACCAGTTCGGAGTCGGCGAGATGCTCGAGGAGCGCAACGGCACTCCACTTCCCCTCCGCCTCGGGGCGCCGCAGCCGGTCCGACGCGACGCCGTCGATTCGATCCCGGCAGAAGGACGGGGTGCCCGACAGCACGGAGATGGGGTCCTCGTCTCCGAGCAGTCCGAGCACGGCCTCGATGTATGCCTCAGCCCCTTCGGCGGCGCCGTCGGCACGGTTCGAGAAGACGGACACGGGACTCCCGGCACGAGGAATGCTTCAACCCACTTCTAAGGTTGTGAGCCCGCCTTGAACAGGACCGGCTCCCGCTCGACTGCCGGAGAGCTTCGGCAGCTACTGGTAGATCCGTACGTAATCCACTTCCATGACGGCCTCCGAAAAGCCGCCCGGAATCGCACCGCCGAGGTTGCCACCCATCGCGATGTTCATCAGGAGGTAGTGCGGATTGTCGTAGGGCATCCGGTCCGTGTTCGGCGCCTCGAAGAAGACCACGTCGTTGAACAGGATCTGAATGAGCTCCTCGGTCCACACCAGGGAATAGACGTTGAATCCCGCCGTGGCTTGGGTGACGGCGCGTGTCCCACCTCGGTTGTCGTAGACACCCGTCTGTGTGTCACCCCAGTGCAGGTGACCGATGAGATGATCCTTGTCCCAACCGTTCTGCTCCATGATGTCGATCTCGCCGCAGGCCGGCCAACCGACGCTGCCGTAGAGAGATCCGTGGAAGTTCCCGACCTCGTCGATGTTCGCCCCGAGCGTCCATAGCGCAGGCCACGTACCTGCCTCGGCCGGGAGGCGCGCGCGGATGTCCACCCGACCGTACGTGAAGACGTAGGTCGAATTGAGGCGCGCCGACGTGAACTCCTTGGTGACACCCTGGAAGGTGTAGTCCTCGCGCTTGGCGACGATCCGGAGCGTGCCCGCCGTGACGTGGGCGTTGTCCAGGCGATCGGTGTAGTGCTGCACCTCCCCATTCGCCCAGTCGTCTCCGAGGATCGGGATCACCTGGTGGTGCCACTTGTCCGCGTCCGCCGCCCCCTCGTAGTCGAACTCGTCGGACCAAACCAAAACCCGCTCCCCGGACTCAGGAGGGGCGACGCGAACCGTCACCTCGGTCGAGATGGAGTCCGCAGCCCCCGTCGGCGAATAGAAGAGGACGGTGATGCCGTACGCGCGCGTCCCCTCATCGGTGAAGGTGTACGAGAGCTCACCGGTGCCATTGAGGTAGGAGCCTCCACCGTCGAATCGGAACTCGTAGAGCGAGACGTTCGAACCGGTGGCTCGAAGGAGGGCGACGCCGCTGCCATCTCCGTAGATGTCGGAGGGCTGGCCCTGGAGCTCCACGTCCAGCGTCAAGTTCGTCGGTACCTCGACAGCCACGTCGGCCGGAGTCACGGGCTCTGAGCCGCAGCTCGCCACAGCGGCGAGGGCGAGCAGATACCCCAGACGACGGAGGAGTCGACGCATGGACCAGCGCTTCGGAGACGAGTTGAGCGGTTCGGGACCGGCAAGCTAGCGGAAGGTCGGCCCGGAGCCACCGGCAGCTGGACGTCATAGGGCTCCCCGCGGCTCGAGTCGCGGCGTCACGAGCGAATCCATCGCCCGCCATGTACCGTACGAGCCAATGACAGCACGGGTCGATCACCGCAGTAGACAGGGACGCCATCGTGGATTGGGACGGAATAGGGACGTTCGCGCTCTTCATGAGCTCCGGAGCCGTCGGGGTCGGCGTGATCCTACTCCGCGCCTACAAGGCGAAACTCGCGGCGAACTTGGAACGCATGCGTCTCGAGCAGTCCGGTGAGGGGCCGGACTACGCGCACGAGCAGATCCGGGATCTGGAGGATCAGCTTCAACGACTGACCGAGCGACTCGAATTCAACGAGCGGCTACTCGACCGGGGTCCGCAGGAAGACGAGGCCGGCTCGGACGAAGCGTCGCGAGCGTGAGACGAAGGCGCGTGACCGCGCGCCCGTTCAGAATCCGAGACCGACCGCGGCGAGGCGAACCCGCATCAGATAGGGACCAGCCGTGATGTAGAGAGACGAACCATCGTCTCCCCACGCCACGTTGGAGGTCCTCCCTCCGGTCAGGAACGACCCTACGTGGCGTCCCGAGGGGTCGAAGACGTAGACCCCCAGCTCCGGCTCGGCGACATACACGTTCCCGGCTCGATCCACAGCCATTCCGTCTCCCCACGTATCCGCGAAGATCTGGGGGTCGCCGATCGAACCGTCCTCGGCACGGGGGTATGCGCGAACCACGCGTTCATCGGCGCCCGAGTTCGCGACGTACAGCGTCGACGCATCGGGAGACAACACGATCCCGTTAGGCCGGCTCAACGTGGCGTCGACCAGCTCGAGTTCCCCGTCGGGCTGGACCCGATACACGCCGTTGACCACCTGCTCCTTCGCCGGATCGTCGTCCTGGCCGGCCAGCCCATACGGCGGATCCGTGAAGTAGATCGAACCGTCCGGCCCCTCGATGAGGTCGTTCGGAGAGTTGAGCGGCCGTCCGTCGAAGTCGGCGACCACGGTCTCGAATCGACGCTCCGATCCGCCCCAACCGCTCGTGAGGCGAGCCACCCTTCGGGCGCCATGCTGCGCCAGGAGTAGGGCCCCGGCGGCGTCGAGGATCAGCCCGTTCGCGCCTCCTGAACCTCCCGGCTCCGCCTCTGTCGCCTCGAGCCACGGACGGGACCCCATCTCGTCGCGGTACAGGTAAATCGCGTTCGCCGGGATGTCCGAGTAGAGCAGACCGTCCAACTCTTCGACCCACACCGGTCCCTCAGTCCACGCGTGCCCGTCCGCCAGGATTTCGATCTCTGCGCCCTCCGGCACCAGATCGTCGAAGGCGGGAAACAGGCGCTCGATCGACCCGACCGTACGACGATCGGAGGCGTCCTCGCCGGGAGGTGGTTCTCGAGCGCACCCGTCGCGACGGAACCAGGCGCTACGTTCGAAGATGCGCAGATCGGCCACGAAGCCCGAGTCGGCTCCGCCTCCGAACAAAGCCAAGGCACCTCCCACAGAAACGAAGGCAGGCCGGCCCGCGCGACTCGGCCCCGATCCATCGACGGGTCGCCACCCCTCCTCGCTCCACTGCCACAGGTCGGCCAAGTAGTCACCGCCCCACCCGCCGAAGAGGAAGACACCGTCCGAGGCGCTCGTGATCGCGTGGTGATCCCGCGCGTCCGGACCTGCGACGATGTGCTCTTCCCACGCCGTCCCATCCCAAAGCCACGTGTCCGCCGTCCGGCCGGAGTCGTCCGAACCACCGAAGAGGACAACTCGTCGCGACTGCGGGTCGTACCCCATCGCATGGTTCCGCCGTGCGGACGGCCCCGCGGTACGAATCTCGGTCCACGTCGCACCGTCCCACTCCCACGTGTCCCCGAGGAAGCCATCGACTCCCGCACCGCCGAAGAGCACAGTCACGCCACGAGCCTCGTCGTACGCCAGCGCGTGCCCCGACCTCGGCGGTGGACCGTCGACCGCGACCTCGCGCCACGCGCGTCCGTGAAGGAGCCACGTGTCGGAGAGCCGCCCGCCATCGTAGCCACCGAAGAGGAGGACCTCCGAGTTCGGGGCCCGGGCCAACGGCGTGCTCCGAGGTGCGGGTCCTGGACCGGGCAGGCGAGTCCATCCGTCCGGGGTGCAGAGCCACGTTTCGTCGAGCTGTTCACCGGTCGGAGACTGTCCGCCGAACAGTACGAACTCGTCCCCATCCGGCATCGCCACTGCACCCGGTTGATTCCGTGGCCCCGGAGCCTGAGCGCCGACCTCGAGCGCCAGCCCGGTCATCGCCATCGATGCGAGTAGACCCCAAGAGAGTCCTTTCAAAGATGGTAAAGGCGCAAAAGTATCCTTCTTTTCAGGGCATACGGCC
>JBCCEZ010000023.1:0-60487 GCA_039030015.1 Gemmatimonadota bacterium
GATCGACGGTATCAGTCGGGCGTGGACGTGCGTCGTGAGCTCCTCGTGCACGGCATGGTGGCGAACCACCTACGCGCGTACCGGAAGAGCGCGTTGGAGGAGGTCGGTGGCTTCGGGGAGACGCTGGTGCACGGGGAGGACTGGGCGATGGCGGTCGTGTTGGCCAGTCGATACGAGATCGCCCCGACCGGGGCATGGCTCTACGCCCGTCGAGTGCGGGATTCCAGCATCAGCGGAGGTGCGGAAATGACCCCGCTGCGCTTCTGGTGGGATCACCTCCCGATCGTCCGGCGCTTGCTGGATGAGCATGGGGGGACGTTGTGTGGATTCGACTCCAGCCGTGTCGGCATGCTGACCGCGCTTCGCGGCCTCTACGCGACCGGGTTGGTCGATCTCATAAAGCGCGGGACGCGGACCGCGCGGCGCTGATTCGATCGAGAGCGTCGGCCACCGGTGCCACGACGGTAGGCCAGGACCAACGGTCTGCCAGGACCCGCGCCGCTTCGCCGCGTTCGGCGGCGGGGCGTGACAGGAAACGACGCACCCCGGCAACGAGGCCGTCGACCGACGGCGCAGCGAGGACGGCTGCGGTTCCTGCCGACCCCAGAACCTCTCGGAATGGCGGAAGGTCCGTCGCCACGACACCGCGACCCGCCGTGAGGGCGGCCAGAAGCGCGCCGCTCATCGTGATGGTTCGGTAGGGGAGCAACACGCCGTCACAGGCGTGCAGCAGATCCCAGAGTTCCTGTTCGGAACGGCGCCCCTCGAGAACCGTGACTCCCGGTCCTTCGAGGCTCGTGTGGATCGTGCCCGATTGGCCCGTAATCACGAAGTCGACCTCGCCGTCGAGTGCGTGAGCCACCTGAGGAATCAGATCGAAACCCTTGTACTCGTCCAACCGCCCGAAGGACAGGAAGAGTGGGCGGTCGGAGAGTCCCAGAGCGGCTCGGGTGACCTCGCGAGGTGCGGGCGAGAGCCGCGCCGGGTCGTAGTTGCCGTGCGGCATCACGACTTCAAGGCCACGGGGCGGTCCCCACATCTCTCGTAGTGTGTGCCGCGACCACTCCGTGTGATGGATGACGAGGTCGGATGCGTCGTAGAGGTGCTGCCGACCCAGAGTGTCGATCCTTCGGTCCCCGCGAAGGTGCTCGAGGTCGTGTACGGTCCAGGCGATGACGGTCCCGGATGCGCGGAGGGCCTGAAGGCCGAGCGCGTACTGGGCCAACGCCGCCCACTGGCGCGCGGCCCGCGGCCCGCGACTGCGCCAGAAGGAGTACGGCCAGTGGACGTGCAGGACGGTCGGTGGTGGGGTCAACGACCTCAGCGCGCGGAAGCTCTGCGGTACCTCGGGTACCCACGCCCACGCGTGCTCCTCCAGCGCCTCGTAGAAGAGCCGTTGGTATGGATTGGCGAAGGACCAGTCCGGCCAAGCGACGATGCGTTTGTGGTTCACGCGGATTGGGCGAGGCTCGAGAGTGGGCGTGGTACGGTGGCCAAGGTAACCGGAGCCGCCCCACGGAACCCCCGGCTTTGATCGGGGTCATGGTCAGCCCACTTGAATGGTTGACCTGTCAACTTTGTGAGGCGCCGCTTCATGTCCGAATACTCGTTGTTTTCGTCGTACGACTTGGATGGTACCGCGCTCGCCAACCGAGCCGTGATGGCCCCCATGACCCGATCCCGCGCGATCGGCAGCGTCCCCAATGAGCTCATGGCGACGTACTACCGTCAGCGCGCGAGCGCGGGGCTGATCGTGACCGAAGGCACGGCCCCGTCCGCGAACGGGCTCGGCTACGCCCGTATCCCCGGCGTCTACAACCAAGAGCAGGCCGATGGATGGCGACTGGTCACGGATGCCGTGCACGAGGAAGGCGGGCGGATCTTCTGCCAGCTCATGCACACGGGCCGCGTGACGCATCCGGGCAACTTGCCCGAGGGCGCTCGCGTTGTCGGAGCCTCGGCCGTGGCGCTCGAAGAGACGAAGATGTGGGTCGACGCCGAGGGTGGTGCGGTCGAGATGCCGGTGGCCGAGGAGATGTCCGGCGAAGAGGTCGAGGCGACGATCGAGGAGTTCGTGCACGCCACGCAGCTCTCGATCGGCGCGGGCTTCGATGGGGTCGAGCTTCACGGCGCCAACGGCTATCTGATCGACCAGTTCATCAACCCGCACACGAACCGACGTTCGGACGAGTGGGGTGGTTCGTGGGAAGCTCGAAACCGCTTCGCTCAGGAGGTCGCTCGGCGCTGCGTCGCCGCGGTCGGAGGAGGGCGTGTGGGCATCCGGCTCTCCCCGTACGGCGTGTTCAACGAGATGCCGCACTTCGACGAGACCGACGAAGCCTACGTGGCGCTCGCCTCGGAACTCGGTCGGATCGGGGTCGCCTACATCCACATCGTCGATCACGCGGCGATGGGTGCGCCGGCGGTGCCCGACGCACTCAAGGATCGGATGCGCGAGGCGTTCGGGCGCACCTTCATCCTTTCGGGTGGCTACGACTTCGCCCGGGCGAACGCGGATCTCGACGCAGGCCGTGCGGACCTCGTCGCCTTCGGACGCCCGTTCCTCGCCAACCCGGATCTCCTCCAGCGCTTTGCGGACGGCGCTGCGCTGAACGATCCTCGGATGGACTTCTTCTATACGCCGGGGGAGGAAGGGTACACGGACTACCCGGTGGCGTCGTAACCCAACCATCGATGCAGCTCATCGTCCACTACGTCGGCCTGTGGCCGCTCATCGCCTTGTCGGTGAGCGGCTTCCTGGCCGCGGTTGGGTTGGGAGACGACGGGTCGCTGTGGCTCACGGGTGCAGGGGGAGCAATCGGACTCATCGCGCTGGCGCGGGTATCCACACGGATGCCTGTGCTGCGGCGCGTGTTCCGTGTGGCGGAGAACGGAATCGAAGCGCCTGCTCACGTCACCGAGGTCGAAGTCCGGGCGAAGAAGCGGGGGGACGATCACTCCGCGAGCCGGGCGCGGCTCCATTTCCGCTACACGTGGAACGCCGCGGAGTACGAGGGCTCCTCCGAGTGGGGCCGGGCACACCGCACGGCTCTTCTCCCGGCCGGCGCGGGGATTCGCATCAGGCTACTGGCCGACCGACCCGACGTGGCGTTTTGGGTCGAAGACCTTCCGGGCGTGGGGAAGCACCCGACTTCAGCGGCCGAGTACGAAGCGTTGTTCGATCAGGCCAGTTCGTCGGGCTCCTTAGCGCCCACCCCGAAACGCGCGCACGAAGAAGACCCGCAGCAGAACCCCGGCGATCACGAGGATGAGACCGAGCTGAAGTAGGCTTGCGAAGAACGGAGCCGCGAGCAGGAGTCCGCTCAGCGACCTCCCAGATCCGAGACCGCCGCGGCATCGACCGGGTCGAAGTGTTCGGCGAACCAGTCGACCATGCGTTGCCAGTGGTCGACGAAATCGGCCTCGGAGCTTGCTCGCCCGGCGCCGTGGCCCCCGGCTGTGTAGTGCACCCAGACGACGTCTTTTCCGAGGCGTCGGAGCGCGTAATACATCTCCCGTTGGTTCGTTGCCGGGACATTCCAGTCGCCCTCGCCAGACAGCATGAGGAGCGGGGTCTCGATTCGGTCAGCGAACATGACCGCCGACGTGTTGATGTACTTGTGGGGCTGCTCCCACAACGTGGCGCCGATGCGATCCTGACCGACCTCGGCCGCGGCGTAGTTACGGGTCGTGATCTTCGGCGAATCACCCAGGAAGGAGATGATGTTCACCTTCCCGGACACGTTGGCGGCCGCCGCGAACCGGTCGGTCTGCGTGATGAGCAGGTTGGTCGCATACCCGCCGTAGCTCTGACCGTAGACGCCGAGCTGGTCGGGATCGACGAGCCCTCGTGCGATGATCTCGTTGATCGCGTTCGGGACCGCCTTCAACCACGCCTCGCCCGGGTACCCTTCCTCGAAGCGCACCGAGGGCCGGAATCCGAACCAGCCCTGTGAGGTGATGAAGTTCATGTTCTCGTTGTACCCGTTGTCGAAGAACTGCTCGTAGATCTCGGCGACGAGCGGGTACGTGCGGCCGGCCTGGTAGTTGGTCGGATAGTACAGGATGCCGTGGAGACGATTTCCGTCGACGTCGAGGTACTCGATCAACTCGCTCCGCGTGAGCGCGACGTTGTCGAGCTGTGGGTTCATCGAGGTGAGGGCTTCAGGGGCACCGCCGTTCTCCGAGACGTACAGATCGTCGGGGCGATTGCCGTCGGACATGGCGTACACGATCCGTGATCCGTCGTCCGACACGTTCCACGAGCGATAGAGGCTTGCGTCGAGCATCACGGTCTCGACCTGTCCCGAGCGGGTGTCGAGCCGTTTGAGCCCTCGCTGCCACCGATCGCGCTCGGAGTACGAGAAGTAGATCGACCGTCCGTCGTCGGTCCACGCCTGGACCGAGCGCCGAGGCCGGCTCTCCTCGTCCTCTTCGACCTCGAGTATCAGGCGCACGGCGTCGCCGTCCGCATCGGCCACATGCCAGCCTTGTCGAGACGTGAGGAGGAGTGACGCTCCGTCGGGGCTCCACCGGTCGATGGAGAAGCGGAGGTCGGTCGAGTCGCCCTCGATGCTCCGGTGACCGTCGGTAATGTCGACGGCTTCTTCGCCGTCCAGCGAGCGGACGAAGACGGACCCATCTTCCGTGTACGCGAAGGCGTCGCCGCGCGCGGACCACTCCGCCGAGATCCGTTCCTCCGAAGGCTCAATGAGGGACATCGACTCGCCGCTCGCGAGGTCGAGAGCGAAGAGTCCGTAGTCCGTGCCGTCGCGTCGCGTGTACGAGGTCGCCGTCCGCTCCGCCGTGGAGTAGAGCAGCATCTCTCCATCCGCGGAGAACCGCGGCCCGACCGGCGTCATCTCGGAGAACAACTCACGGACCGAGCGGTCGGTCGGGGACACGAGAGCCGTGATCTGGCTGTTGGAGAGGTTCCGCACGCGGTCCCAGGCCAAGAACTCGTTCCGCGAGTCCTGCACGATCACGGGGGCGGCGGTGAGATCGTGGAAGGCCTGCTGGGCTTCGTCCGCCCATCCCTCCGGCCGCAGCGAGAGGAGGAGGTGTCGTCCGTCGGGTGTCCACACGAGCGGAGAGTTCGACGCAATCTCCAGCTCGGTGCGCAGGGCCGGGATCCCCGTCGCGCGCGCCGTCGCGTCGAACACGTGTAGCGCGTACCCGTCGCTGCCGTGTGCCAAGTAGGCGAGGCGCTCGCCGTCTGGTGACCAGGTGAAGGCCCGGAGCGACGCCGGCTCTTCGTGCACCCACATCTGCTCGCCCGAGCGCGTGTCGATCACCATGAGTCGCGTACTCACCGGTGAGACGTACGTCGGATCGCCGAAGCGCTGATGATCGACGTCCGTGCGGTTTCGGCGAGTCTGCACGGTGACGGCCACGAACGTGCCCGCGTCATTCATGGTCGCGATGCGTGCGTTGCGGACATCCAAGGCGATCTCCGCATCGAACGGTCGGAGGTCTTGGGCCGCGACGGGTGCGGCGGCGACCAAGAGCCCGACGACGGCCAAGTGGAGCGCGGTGACACGGGGCATGTGACGTGAGGCGGACGACGAGTACGACATCGGGTACTCCTGGGCATGGACGAGTCCGGCAATATGCCCGTGAGCCGGCGGGCCGGCTATCGGAGCGCCGCCGATCTGGGCGCTGAGGCGGCGCGTGAGCGACGAGTGCGTCCGTCCGTCCCGTTCCGCTGCGATTCGTCACTTGGTCTCTTGAGTCCGTTGGGTCGAGCGCGTTGTGTGGCCTCATGATGCTTCGCCCACTGACCGCCGTGTGTGTCCTCGCGCTCCTCGCCGCATGCGGGGAGCCTCCGACCTCGGCGCCGGACCCGGATCCCGTGGATGCAGTCGAGCTCTTCGGCGTCACGGGCGACGGTCTAGCGAGCGTCGATCGTGTCATCGTCGACTTGCTGCGCCAGTGGCAGATCCCCGGCGCGACGTTGGCCGTCGCTCGGGACGGTCGGCTCGTCGTGGCGCGGGGGTACGGTCGCAACGTGGGGGACGCCGACGCCTTGGTCGCGCCCGACGCGAGAGGGCGGGTCGCCAGTCTCAGCAAGCCGATCACGAGTGCTGCCGTCCTCAAGCTGGTCGAGTCGGGCGTTCTTCGGTTGGACGACGCTGTCTTCGGGGAGTGGTTGGCTGCGCCGGACGACCCCGATCCGCGGCTGGGTGACATCACGATCGACCACCTTCTCACCCATCGGGGGGGCTGGAATCCATTCGTCTCGCTCGATCCGATGTTCAACCCGCGCCTGATCGCTCAGGCCCGCGGCGTGCCGAGTCCCCCCGACTTCGACGACATCCTGGCCTTCATGGCTGAGCGCGACCTGGAGTTTTCGCCCGGGACCGATGTGCAGTACTCGAACTTCGGGTACTCGGTCTTGGCCAGAGTGATCGAGGCGGCGTCACACGAGACGTACGAGGACTTCGTCCGCCGGGAAGTCGTGGGGCCGGCGGGGATTACAGGGATGGAGATCGGAGGAACCCTCGAGGACGAGAGGCTCCCCGGTGAGATGCGCTATCGCGGCCTCGCGTCGGAGGCCGTTCTGATGCCGTCCGTCTTCGACGACCGCCCCGGCCCCGTCCCCTACCCGTACGGCGGCTTTTACCTGAGGCCGATGGACGGACACGGGGGATGGGTCTCGTCCGCGATCGACCTCGTGCGCTTCGGCTTGGCGATGGACGGGGATGCCGGGATCCCCGATCTGCTGGCCCCGGAGGTCCGCGGGCTAGTGGACGCTGCGCCCGTACCGTTGGGCGGCGGATCGTACGGGTACGGCTGGTTCGTGTCTGGGGCGGAGTGGCACCACTCGGGCAGGCTGCCGGGCTCGGCGTCTCGGTTGGTCATCGAGGGGGATGGGACGGTGTACGCCATGCTCCTCAACGCGAGCCACCCGAACGAGGGAGCGTTCCTCGGCGACGTCGTCCGTACCCTGGAGGCGGCGATGGACGGGGTCAGCGCGTGGCCCGACCACGACCTCTTCGACCAGTACCCTCCGACGCCGGGATCGTAGCTCGGGATCGACCGTCACGGCGGGCGAGGCCGGGTCCCGAAGACCTTGCCGTGTCCTCCGCCCCCGCGGAGCTTGCGAGCCCAGCGACTCTCTCCGTGGATCGGGATTAATGCGTCGAATGCATCGGGAATTCGGGTGGGCGGGAGCCCTGGTCGTGGCGTTCCTCACGGCGACAAGCCTCACCGCCCAAGAGTCCACGAGGCTCTTGCGTCAACCGAGCCTCAGCAGCGCCCACATCGCCTTCACGTGGGGCTCGGACGTGTGGGTCGTCGATCGAGCGGGAGGCGATGCGCGTCGGATCACGGCGACTCCGGCGGTCGAGAGCGATCCGCATATCTCCCCGGACGGTCGATGGATCGCCTTCAGCTCCAACCGCTCCGGCTCCAGCGCCGTGTACCGTGTGTCGATCGACGGCGGGATGCCCGAGCGTCTGACCTGGCACCCCTCCGGGGCCACGGTGCGTGGGTGGACCCCGAACGGAAGCCATGTGCTCTACGCCTCGACGCGAGGCACGGCGCCGGGGGCGTATGCCCGGCTATGGAGAGTTCCCGCATCGGGCGGTCCATCGCTCCTCCTGCCGGCCCCGTGGGGGTTCGACGGTGACTTCTCCGCGGACGGGGCGTCCCTGGTCGTCGACCGCATGTCCCGGTGGGACGTCGAGTTCCGTAGCTATCGGGGCGGTCAGAACACGCCGCTCTCCGTACTCGATCTCGATACGCTCGAGGAGACGTGGCTCCCGAACGAGGGGCGCACGACCGACATCCAGCCCATCTGGATGAATGGCCGGGTCTTCTTCCTGAGCGATCGAGACTGGGCGATGAACGTCTGGTCGTGGGACCCGTCGAGTGGCGCCACCGAACAGCACACCTTCTTCGAGGATGCCGAGGCGAAGTGGCTCGAAGGGCGGGACGGGACGCTCGTCCTCGAGCAGGACGGCTACATCCACACCCTCGACACGTCGACCGGCTCGCTCTCTCGCGTCGACATCATGGCCCGCGGGGACTTCCCGTGGATGCGAACCCGCTGGGAGGATGTCACGTCCCGCGCGACCGCCGCGTCGCTGTCGCCGACGGGTCAGCGGACCGTCATGGAGGCGCGCGGCGAGATCTTCACCGCACCGGTCGAGCACGGGGATACCCGGAACCTCACCCGGTCGTCGGGCGTCGCGGACCGCGCGCCTCTCTGGTCTCCGGACGGTTCGAGCGTCGCGTGGATCGCCGACGACGGTGAGGGCTACGTCCTCCACATCGGAGCCCCGGACGGGATGTCGGCACCTCGGACGATCGACTTGGGGATGTCTCATCGATGGTGGGAGCCGGTGTGGTCCCCGGACGGCGCACACATCGCCTTCGTCGACGACGACGTGCGGGTGCGAGTCCTGAACGTCGAGAGCGGAGACATCCGCACCATCGACGAAGGCGGGACGAACCTCGAACGGGGTGCGATGCGGCTCGCGTGGTCCCCGGACTCCGAGTGGTTGGCGTACGGGAAGTCCTTCCCCAACCAGTTCTCTCGGATCGTCCTCTGGTCGCGCGAGACCGGCGAGGCGACTCCGGTGACCGACCCGATGGCTCACGCCCGGGCTCCGTCGTGGGACCGGAACGGAACGTGGCTCTACTTCCTCGCGAGCACGGACTACGCGCTGTCCTCGGGTTGGGCCAACACGAGCTCGATCGGGGAGGGCACGACGTATACGCCATACCTGATGGTGCTTCGGGAGGACGACGAGACCCCGTTCGACCTCCGCTCCGACGAGGAACCGGTTCGGGATGAGGAGCCCGACGGGTCGGAAGAGCCCACAGATGCGGACGACGCCGACGGCGAGGAAGAAGACGGCGCGGTCCGTGTCGACTTCGACGGTATCGAGCGTCGGATCCTCGCGCTCCCCATGCCTACCCAATCGTACGGCATCACGGCGACGGGTCCCGAGGGCAGTGTGTTCGTCACGCAGGGTGGGACGATCCACAAGTTCACGGTCTCCGATCGTGAGTCCGTCCCCTTCGTGCGCGGCGGCTTCCTCGCCTCGATATCGGCCGACGGCGAGCATCTCCTCTACCGATCCGGTCCGGAGTGGCACGTGGTTTCGACGGGCCGGCCTTCGGATGGTGGGGGAGAGGTCTCGATCGAGCTGCGTACGGAGCTCGATCGGGCGGAGGAGTGGACACAGATGTTCGAGGAGGCGTGGCGGTACGAGCAGGAGTACTTCTACGACCCGGGCATGCACGGCGCGGATTGGGACGCGGTCCGCCGACGGTACGAGCCTCTCGTCCCGTGGATCCGCCATCGGAGCGACCTGAACTACGTCCTCGACATGGTCAACGGGGAGCTCGCCGTCGGGCACTCGTTCGTCTTCGGTGGGGATCTCCCCGCCGTGGACACGAGCCGTGTCGGACTCCTGGGAGCCGACCTCGTCGCCGAAGACGGCGGCTGGCAGATCGAACGCATCTACACCTTCGAGAGCTGGAACCCCGAGCTCGATGCGCCGCTCGACGTCCCAGGGATGAACGTGGAAGAAGGTCACTTCCTCGTCGGCGTGAACGGGGTCGAGCTGACGGCGTCCGACGACCCGTATCGTCTGCTCGATGGCACGGCCGGTCGTCAGACGACCGTGCACGTGAACACAGAGCCGGGGCTCGACGGCAGTTGGACGGAAACCGTCGAGCCGATCCGGAGTGAGAATGCGCTGCGTGTTCGTGCCTGGGTCGAGGACAATCGCCGCCGGGTCGACGAGCTGTCGGACGGCCGTCTCGGGTACGTCTGGATCCCGAACACGGGTGGCCCCGGGACGACCTCCTTCGATCGGTACGTCTTCGCGCAGCAGGACAAAGAAGGTCTCGTGATCGACGAGCGCTTCAACGGCGGCGGCAACCTGGACGACTACATGGTCGACTACGCCAACCGCACGCTACGCGGCGCGATCACGAACGAGACGCCCGAGGCCCGCGCGCTGAGACTGCCGCAGGGTGTTCTCGGTCCGAAGGTCCTCCTCATCAACGAGTTGGCGGGC
Organism: Gemmatimonadota bacterium; assembly: GCA_039030015.1. Classification (GTDB taxonomy): domain Bacteria; phylum Gemmatimonadota; class Gemmatimonadetes; order Longimicrobiales; family Gaopeijiaceae; genus UBA2589. The sequence goes on from JBCCEZ010000023.1 coordinate 10,035, forward strand.
TCGGGTGGCGACTACTTCCCGTGGGCCTTTCGTCAGCAGCAAGTCGGACCACTCGTCGGCATGCGTACGTGGGGCGGATTGGTGAAGTCGTCCGTGCACTACGCGCTCATCGATGGGGGTGCGCTCACGGCCCCGGACAATGCGGTCTTCGATCCGATCAACGGTCGATGGGTCGCCGAGAACGAAGGTGTGCCGCCCGACATCGAGGTCCAGATCCAGGCTCAGGCCGTGGCGGCCGGGCGCGACCTCCAACTCGAGGCCGGTGTGGCCGAGGTGCTGCGCCTACTCGAAGAACAGGGGCCGCTCCCGATGAACATCCCGCCGTACCCTCGGCCGGCCCGACGACCCGGGGGGTGACGGGAGTCCCTTCGCTCACATACCTGGAGCGGTACCGCAACGAGGGCACGCGCACCTATAGCGACCTCGCCTCCTTCACGGAGTGTCGGCCGGAGTATCAGCCGACGATCGGTGAGGCGGAATTCGACGTGCCCGTATGGGTGCTGCCCCGTGAGGAGCTGTGCGTCTATCGTGCGGATCCTCCCAGCGCGCTCGAGTCGCACTATGTGCCGGACGACGGGGCGCTGTTCGCCGTTCACCCTCAGGTCGTGCACGACGCCGCGAACGACCGGTGGCTGGAGCGGACCCGAGCTTTGGGGCGGCCCGCTGAACCGGTCCGCGTCTCACCGGGAGCGTCCACGCGGACGCTGTACGTCATCGATGCGACCCCGGCTCACGCTTTGAAGGTTCACTTCCCCTTCCGCATTTCCCGATACGGGCGACGGATGCGGGATGAGGTCATCGCTCAAGCGATTGCGGTTTCGGCCGAGGTGCAGAGGTGGGGTGGGGGAGGGGACCCCCGCTTCGCGTTCCTGCGAGAGGTTCTCGGCGTCACCCACCCTCGCGAGCCGTCCGACGATACCCGGGGTGAGAACTGGGGCTACCTCGTCCGGGACCTACGACCCTACCCCCCCGTCGGGGCCGATCGCCCGCTCGTGCCCGGATTCGCGCTGTACTGCCGTGACCGCTTCGACCCCGGAGTCGAACCCCTCGTCTTCGATCTGGTGGAGACCGCCGATCCACTGGCGTGGGCCCTCGAGCATGTGATGCTCCCCATCGTGCGCCAATGGGTGTCCTGTTACCGAGCGCTGGGCTTCATCCTCGAACCCCACGGGCAGAACGTGCTCCTCGAAGTCGGCGAGGGCGGTGATGTCACCCGCATCGTCCATCGAGATTTGAGCGTCGGCATCGATATGCGCCGTCGCAGAGACGAGGGGCTGTCCGATGGGGTCCTCAACGCGTACAACCGGTTCGAGGACGGGGTCTTCGCGAGCATCGCGTACGACCGATTCGTGGGCGGCCACTTCTTCACGTACCTCGCAAAGACGCTCATCGAGCGGTACCCGACCCTCCGGATCGAGGACTTCGTCGCGCCGTGTCGCGATGCTTTCGGGGCCTCCTTCCCCGACCACGAGCGATACCTCCCCCGCTCCGTGCACTACTTCGCGCAGGAACGCGACCGGCACGGCAAGCCGGGCTACGAAGACACGGGCGAACGGCCTGTCTGGCGGCCCTGAGGGCGGGGAACATCGACAACGTTTGAAGCCCACCGCCGAGGTTCCCCGCCCCTGCCGGACGGTGACCTCAGCCGGCGCCGCTCCCCCGCACCGCGCCCGGAGGCGCTTCGAGCAGCGACTCGTCGAAGTGATCGAGTAGCGAAGCGTGGTAGACGCTGTGGTGGCCGATCACGTTCCCATTCAGGTAGGTGGTCCAGTCGATCGGAATCGACAAACCGTCCGCGTCCCCGAACCGGTGGATGACGTGTAGCGACCCGCGGTTTCGAAAGCCCCGGAGTCGGTGCGTGTCTGGGTCGATGAACAGGGCGAACGGCGGCTCCCCCTCGCCGAACGCCACATCGACGACGAGGCTTTCGACCTCCTGGCCCGGAAGAGAGGCGGGACTGCCCGCAGTCAGCCGAGCGTCGTCTTGCTGCGTCAACCACGGCAGGAAGACAAGGAAGTAATGGATGCGGGCCATCCCGTCCGGAGCGTTCGGTCGCTTCCATCCTACCGACCACACCTCCCGACCGTCGTGGGCGAGACGTGCGCCGTCGATCGGCCACTCGGCGTACGCGCGCAGTGTGCCGTGCTCGATCACCTCACGCGAGGCCCACCAGTGCGTATCACCCTCTGCATAGACTGCAGGCGTGAACATCACGTGGTCGAACTCGACAGCGACCGACTCTTCCCACGCCTGCATTCCGCCCTGCGCAGCGAGTAGGTCCTGCACGAGCCGTGCGGTCTCCGGGGCATCGACTTCCTGCCCAGCGGCCGGCGGCGCGGAAAGTGCGAGTACGGTCCAGGCCAAGGCCTGAAGCAGTCTTCCCTTCATCATCCCAACCTCCCTCAGCGAGTCGAGAATCGCGTGCGACTCTCGTTGATTAATCATTACTGTAATGATTTGTGAGCCGCTTTCGGCGACCCCAAGTCTTTTGCGACCCTCCTCAGCTCGACGGCGCGAGTCCGCCTCGGTCGGCGAGTGCGAGGAGCGTGCGGAGTCGAGCGGACTCCGCGGAGCGAACAGCCCGTCCCAGCTCGGTCACCGCGTAGTAGCGCTTGCGGTCGTCCCGGTCGCCAATCGGCGGAGCGACTTCTTCGAGAAGCCCTTGTTTGCTCATACGTGCGATCGTGTTGTACAGGGAGCCCGGCAACAGGGCACCGCTCTGCCCCGTGCTCTCCTCGAAGGTCTGGATGATCCCGAGACCGTGCATGGCGCCGTCTCCGATCGTGATGAGGACGGCGTACATAGGAGCGCTGAGCGGGAGAAAATCGTGAGCGTTCATTCGCTTCGGATGGCGTGAACGGGGTCGAGGCGGCTCGCGCGAGTCGCGGGCAGCCACGCTGCGAACAGAGCAACAGCTCCGAGCACCGCCGCGGATAGGGTCAGGGTCAACGGGTCAGAGGGTGCGACCTGGTAGAGGAGGGTCCCGAGCACCGGACCGGTGATCAAAGCTCCGAGCACGCCTGCGGCGACCCCGACCGCAGCCAGTCGCGCAGCCTCCTTCAACACCATGCTCCCGATATTTCGACGAAGAGCCCCGAGGGCAATACGCACTCCGATCTCGCGAGTCCGGCGCTGCACCGAGCTGGCGACGACACCGTAGAGGCCGACCGCGGCGAGCGTGAGAGCCGATAGTGCGAAGACCACCATCAACAGCATGGCGTACCGGGTGCGGGAGGTGGATGCGCGGAGATCGTCTTCGAGCCTCCGCAATGCGTACACAGGAGCACTTGGGTCGATCTCCCGCAGAATGCGACGGACCTCGGCAGCCGCGGCGACCGGGTCCCCGGGGCCGCGCAACACGAGCGCGGCTTCCAGTGGGGCAGTCTCGTTGAAGGGTACCCAAATCGTCGGCGGCTCGGCCTCCGCGAGCGAGGCGTACCGGACAGGCTCCACCACTCCCACTACCCGCGCGGTCGTCACTCGTCCCGGACCGATATAGGCGCCCAACTGAACCGCGAGTGAGCCGCCGACGGCCACGCCCTCTGGCCAGTGTATTTCGGCCATTCGCGTGTCGATCACCACGGCCAGCTCAGTGCCCGCGAGTCCATCGGTCGATGTGAAGGCTCGGCCGTCGACGAGCGTCGCGCCGAGAGCTTCGAAGAAGCCGGGTGAGGCCCCTCGGTACTGAGCTCTCGCGGCGTCGTCCCGGGTGACGTCGGAGCCGGCGTCTCCGTACGCTCCATTCCACGCGTAGCCACGCGCTGTGAAGGGCAGGCCCGGAGCGATGCCTGCCGCGGTCACACCGGGGATCGAGCTGGCCTCTTCGATCAGCTCCTGAAAAAAGGCCTGCCGTGACTCCAGGCCTCGGTAGGTGAAGAAGGGGAGGGCCAGCTCGACAGCCACGGCACCCGACGGTTCGTAGCCGGGTTCGACCGAGGCCAGTTCTCCGAAGCTGCGGAGCAAGAGTCCGGCACCCGCGACGAGGAGCACAGATAGTGCGATCTCTCCAACGATCATCCCTTGGCGCACGCGCACCCCGAAGCGGCCACTCCCGACTCCTCCGCGCGCATGGAGCATGGACGCGGGATCGACCGAGGTGGACGAGAGCGCAGGCGCGACCCCGAACATCAGCGCGGCGACGGACGAGGTGAGGGCGGTGAACAGTAGGACGCCGCTGTCGATGTGGACCGTATCGAGCCGCGGTAGGTCTGCCGGTGCGAAGCTCACCAAGACGTCCACCCCGACCCACGCGACGGCGAGGCCCGCTGTGGCACCGAGTGACGCGAGGACCGCGCTCTCCGTGAGCAGCTGGCGAATGAGCCGCCCACGTCCTACACCGAGCGTGATCCGTACGGCAAACTCTTGCTGGCGATGCCGCGCCCTGACCAGCAGAAGATTCGCCACGTTCAAGACGGCGATGAGCAGCACCACGGCGATCGCTCCGAACAGCACCCAGAGGAACGTCCTGGCTTGTCCGACGACGCCGTCGAGGAGCGGTGCGGTGACGACCCTAGTCCCGAGTCGGGCGTGACGCTCGTGCCTTTCGACCAGCGTCGCCGCGACCTGCTCCAGCTCGGAAACGGCTTGTTCCACATCGGCCCCATCCGACAGACGGGCAATCGCGAGCCCCTGCCCGGCGCCCCGCTGTCCTTCGGTCATGGGGAGCGGCATGTAGCTGAAGGCGTCGATGCGAGGCGAGATCGAGGCATCGGCGGGTGCGAAGACTTTGAAGCCGACGGGCATGATCCCGAGCACGGTCATCTGAGTCCCGTTGATCGTGACCGAGCGTCCGAGAAGGTCGGGGTCGGCCCCAAAGCGGTCCGACCAAAGCTCGTGCGAGAGCATGACCGGCATCGGCGGTGGAGCGAACGTCGGGTCCTCCATCTGCGCTCGCGTGCGCGGCGTCCAGTCCGAACGTTGAAGCATCCTGCCGGCGGCGGCGTGCACGCCCAACACGTCGAAGAAGTCCGGTGTGACCCATCCGATCGTCACCCTGGCCGCACCTCGATCGTCGTTCAGATTCGTCTCGAGGGTGAAGACGCTTCCCAGATGTTCGATGGAGGGTGTTCCGTCGATGTAGTCCAGAAGGTCTGGGCCGGGGATTCCCTGGAGCCCGGCATTCGGGATCGCCGTCACTTCGTGTCGAACCGTGATGAGCTCCCCTGGCTCTTCGTAGGGAAGGGGGCGGAGTAGGACGCCCTGCAAAACGGAAAAGACTGCGGTGCTCGCACCGATGCCCAGTGCGAGGGTCAGGATGAGGACGAGGTTGGCACCACTCGACCTCCCGAAGCCTCGCAACGTGAACAGCACATCATCCTTCAGATCACTCCACATCATCCCCTCCTCGTCGTTCCCCGTGACCGCGCGGCTCCGAACCGGCCTTCGGCCGTCCGTTCCCGTCGCTCGCCGTGCGCGCTCTCGGACCCCTTCCGCGACTGAGTCCGCGATGCCCCGCGCCAAGAAGCGGATGACGCCGACCGGCCGCTGGATCTCTCGGGCCCGTAGGAGGTGCGCGAATGCGCTCGCCATTTCCTCGCCGTGCGCCCGTCGAACGTCGACTGGGAATGCGATCAGCGACGCACGGTACGCCCAGACGGCCCATGCGTGGCGTCCGCCGCTCACCTCATCGTCCCATGCACGAGCCGAGCACCGTCGTCATTCTTCACCTCGCGGTATTTATCATTACAGGAATGATAACACGAGTATCGCCTACGTGGTTCCCGAAGCGGTTGTGTAGCACGGACACCAGTGAGGGTGTCTGTCCCGGGCATACAAAAGGGCCCGCCGTTGCCGGCGGGCCCTTCGGTCTTCTCGAGAGCCTGGCTCTACCGAGCCTCGCTCCGCCTCACCCGTCTCCGCTTCTTGAGGATGTCTCCGAGACCCATGATGCGGACCTGTAGGATCTCGTCCGCGTCGAGGCCCTCGAAGCCGGCGTCTTCCAACTCGCGGATGAAGTCGGGCGTGACGCCATGGATCCGGAACGAGAGGGCGTCATCGAAGTCGTCGAGCGGATAACCCATGTCGGCCATCTCCTCGATGTACGCCCGTGAGAGTCCATGGATCTTCATCGAGACGATGTCGTCGTAGTCGAGTCGACCGAAGCCCATCGCCTGAGCATCGTCCACGAAGTCCGGTGTGACGCCGTGAATCTTCATCGACAGGGCCTCATCGAAGTCGAACGACCCCAGGCCCATGCGGCGAAGCCCCTCGACGAAGTCGGCGTCGACGTCGTGGATCGCCGCGGACAGCATGTCGTCGAAGTCGAGCGGACCGAAGCCCATCCGATCCAGCCCGGCCGCGAAGTCCGCGGTGAGGCCGTGGATCTTGAGCGCGAGGATGTCTCCGTGGTCGACCACGCCGAACTCCTCCTCAGCGAAGGCGATGAAGTCCGCATCGATCCCGTGCACACGGAAGGCGATGAGGTCTTCGAAGCCGAGGTCGCCGAAGCCGACGCGCTCCATCTCGGCCACGTAGTCGGCGTCGACGTCGAAGATGGAGGCCGAGACGAGTTGGTTGAAGTCGAGGCGATCGAAGCCGATGTCGGCCAGCTCCTCCGCCAGCTCTGGACCCACGTCGAGCAAGGCTGCCGAAAACACCTCGTCGTCGTCCAAGCGACCGAATCCGAGGTCGCGCATGATTCCACGGAAGGCGCGATCCTCGTCGAAGGTGAACTCGCCGCGACCGCGGTCGCGAGAGAAGTCGCCCTGGAACCGCAGGACTCCCGCTTCGCGTTGGAGCGTGAAGTCGACGTCGCCGCCCCGAGCGTCGAGTTGAGCGAGGACGTCGGCCGTCTCGCGTGCGTCGAGCTCCAAGGAAGACTGCCAGCGGTCGCTCTGGTCCCAGCGCCACACCCGCATCTCGATCCGGGTGTCCACGTCGGCGGTGATCCGCGCGCTCCACTCGCCGCCGTCGTCCTGAGCGTGCGCCGCTGCTGGCGCCGCAATCGCGATCACCGCGGCGGGAATCCACCCCAGTCGCGCACGCAGTGCGGCGCATCTCCTCGTCGTCCTCATGGTCCCAACCTCCCCTACGCCTCGGGCTCGTTACGTCACTTCGATGCCGGAGGGGCTGGGTTGGTTTAGAGGGAGCCTCGTGGCCTCACCATCCGCCGCTATTCGATACGTAGCGATCGCACCGGGTCGACCCGCCCGACCCGGAAGGCCGGGAGGAGGGTCGCGAAGAGCGCGACGGTGGCGAGGATCCCCGTGGCGGCCACCAAGGCTAGCGAGTTCGTCGCCTCGACGGCCTCGAGTGAGGACGCCAGCGATCGACCCACCGGAACGGTGATCGCGATTCCGGCCACGAGTCCCACGGTGAGCGGCCCGAGCCCACTTCGCACCGCGCGCCGCACCAGCTCGTCTTGCCGGGCGCCCAAGGCCAAGCGGATCCCGAACTCCTGCCGTCGCAGACTCATCGAATACGCCATGACGCCGTACACGCCGATCGCGCCGAGGATGACCGCCAGCGCACCGAAGAGCGTGAAGAGACGTCCGTTGAGACGAGTCTCGAGAAACGATCGATCGACGATGTCCTCGAGCGTGCGGACCCTCGACAGAGGCACCGCGGGCGCGACGCCGTGCACGGCAGCTTCGATGGCGTCGAGATGTGCGGTGGGTTCACCCGAAGTTCGCACGGCGAGGTACATCGTTCGCCATGCCCAGTCTCTGTGTGGGATGTACACGCCGGGTAGGACGGTGCCGTGAAGTGCGTCCTCACGGACGTCCTCGATCACTCCGACGACTGTGAGCCACGTGGAGCCCCCTGAACCGAAGAAGCGCTTCCCGATGGCTCCGTCGGGGAAGAAGCGCTCCGCGAGCCCTCGGGTCACGAAGGTCGGCTGCGGACCCTCGCGGAACTCGGTCTCGGTCGGGAATCGCCCCTCGAGCAGTCGAAAGCCGACGGTCTCCGCGTATCCGGCCGACACGAGGCGGTGCGTAGCGTCCGGGAGCGCGCCCGACTCATCCGGCTCGAACCCCTCCGGGTTGATCGTGATGCGGCTCACGCCACCGTCGGTCGGGAGTCGGCCAGCCGCACCGGCTCGGTCGACCCCCGGCACCGCGTTGAGAGCCGACTCGACCTCCGCGAAGAAGCGGAGGACGTCTTCGTCCCCAGGGTAGGCTCCCGACGGCGCCGTGACGCGGAACGTCAGGACGGACTCGGGTTCGAAGCCGGGGTCGACGTTCGAGAGCTGGCGCACGCTCGAGACGAGCAGGCCTGCCGAGAAGACCGCGATCAACGCCAGCGCGACCTCCCCGGACACGAGCACGCCCTGTACACGCCAGTCCCGCCGGCGGCGGTCACTCGTCCGCGACCGCGGGAGCGAACCGCTCGACGCGCGGCGAACGGGAGCAACGGCCGCGATCAGGCCGAACACGAGGCTCGCTACGATCGACACGGCCAGGGTGAAGCCGAGGACAGCTGGGCTGAGACCCGCCTCGTCGACGCGGAAGCCGCTCGGCATCGCTCCGAGCAAGAGGTCGCGGGTGAGCCATGCGACACCGACGCCGGCGACCCCACCGGCGAGTCCGAGGGTGATGCTCTCGGTCATCAGTTGGCGGAAGAGCCGGGCCCGACCTGCTCCGATCGCTCGCCGGACCGCGATCTCGCGACTCCGGGCGGAGGTTCGGACGAGGAGCAGGTTGGCGACGTTCGCCGCGGCGATCAGGAGTACGAGGCCCACCGCGCCCAGGAGGGTGAAGAGACTCTGGCGAAGGGATCCGGCGAGTCGGTCGACCAAGGGCCACACGGTCGCTCGGTCGATTTCGACCTGGGCGTACTGTCCGGGGTCTTCGTCACGCACTCGCTGGGCCACGGTGGCGAGCTCCCGCCTCGCGGTCTCGATCGTCGCCTCGGGGCCGAGGCGAGCCGCCGCCTCGGCGAAGGAGCTGTTTCCGTAACTGTCGGATGCGCGATCCTCGATCACCGGCACCCATGCTTGAGCTCCGCGGAGCAATCCCTGGTATCCGAGTGGCATCACGCCGATCACAGTTCGGCGCGACGTCGATTCGTGTTGGAGGTCGATGGATCGGCCGACGACGTCGGGGTCTCCTCCGAATCGTCGTTGCCACAGCTCGTGGCTCAAGAGGACGACGGGGGCCGCTCCGGGGACGCCGTCCTCCGGCACGAAGTCTCGACCGAGAGCCGGTCGCACGCCGAGAACTCGGAAGTGGTTGGTCGTCACCTCGCCCCCGAACACCTCCGCCGGATCACCGGCTTCCGTGATCGTGAGGATGGCGCCGCCGTAGAGAGAGATGCCGGCAAAGGAGCCGATGCCCTCGCGGGCGGCGTCGAGCAACTCCACGCTGAACAGCTTGCCGGGCCACACCGACACGAGCTCGTCGGGCTCCGGGTAGGGCAGGGGCTTGAGCACCACCGCGTGGAGCACGGAGAAGATCGCCGTGTTGGCCCCGATGCCGAGGCCCAGCGTACCGATGACGAGGGCCGCGAAGAGCGGCGCCTTTCCGAATGATCGAATCGCGAATTTGATGTCCTGCACGAGACTCCGTCCCATCCCTGCCCCCTTGGCCCGGCGGCCCGCTGCGGCCGCGCTCTCCGTCCACTCGCGCACGAAGGTCCGTGCGCAGTCCGTACCCAAGCGGAGCGCAGCGAGAGCGCTCCCTCCCCACGTCCGCGTCTCCGTCATCGCATCGACGGCCGCCGTGTACATCTCGTCGCCCCATTGCTCCCGGAAACCGGGCGGGAGCATGAGGAGGTAGGCCCGGTAGAGGGCGAGTACCACGGAACGCATTTACGCCTCTCCGCGAACCGACTTCGCGCGTGCGATGGCGAGGAGTTCCTCCATGCGACCGAGCTCGGAGCGGGCGGCCGAGCGTCCGGCGTCGGTGAGGCCGTAGTAGCGCCTGCGCCCATCTCGAGTCCCGGATGGTGCTTCCTCCGGAGCCACTTCTTCCAGCCAGCCCCGCGCGACCAACCGCTTCAGTGCGCCGTACAGCGTGCCGGGACCCATCTCGACCCGTCCGTCGGTGCGTTCCCGCACATCGAGCTTGATGGCGTGGCCATGCTTGGCCCCGTCCAAGAGCGCCAGCAGTACACGAAACTCGGCGGGCGGTATCGGCTGTACCATGCGGTCCCCTTCATTTGTATCGCCGGTCGATGCTACGTTGGACGATATTTCTCCGGTTTGGGTTGGTCAACCGTTCGCGGGCTCTGGGCGGAAGACGCGAAGCTCACGACGCGTAGGATCCGTAGGGCCGACCCACGACCCACCGCTCACCGACTCCCGAGGTTGTCATGCGATCGTTCGTTCGAGTCCTGGCGCCGCTTGCCGTTCTCGCCGCCTGTTCGGCTCCCACACCCGACGCCGACATGGCTCCGGAGCCGGTGGTGGTGACCACGGACATCGACAACTTCTGGGAGGCGTTCGACCTCATCACCGCGACCGACGACTCGGCTCAAAAACGTCTGCTGCTCGATAGCCTCTACATCCGTCGCGGTTCGCCCGGTCTCGAAGCCATCATGGAGAGGCGGGGATACACGACGGATTCGTATCTCGACGCGATCGCGGATTATCCGCGATTTTGGGCGTCCGTCCGACCGAATACACATCGCGCGCCCGAGTACAGTCGGGAGATCGAAGGCGCGCTCGGAGAGCTGCGTCGTTTGTATCCGGACGTACGTCCCGCTCGGATCTACTTCACCGTCGGCGCGCTCATGACGCCCGGAATGACCCTGGAGGACGTCGTCTTCATCGGCTCCGAGTCCGCGATGGCGGACTCGTCCGTCGTGACGGATGAACTACCGGGCCGGCTCGGGACGAACCTCCGGGCCTACTTCGATTCGAACCCGATCGAACACCTCGCCTTCCTGAACGTGCATGAGTACGTGCACACGCAGCAGGGACCGTTCGGCGGGACGCTCGCCGCGGTCGCGGTGCAGGAGGGTGTCGCCGAGTTCGTCGCGACGCTGGCGGCGGGCCAGGATTCACCGACTCCTGCGGTCGCCTTCGGTGAGGCGAACGAGGCTCGGGTCCGGGACCGATTCGCGACCGAGATGTTCAGTCCGAACTACGACGACTGGCTGTACAACAACTTCGAGAACGACTTCGGTGTGCGGGACTTGGGCTACTACGTTGGCTACGCGATCGCCAAGCGGTATCACGAGGCTGCGGACGACCCGGCGGCCGCCCTCCGCGAGTTGATCGAATTGGACTACCAGAATCCGTCCGCGGTCGCCGCTGTGATCGAAGCGTCGGGATACTTCGAGCGCTCGATCGCGGAGCTGGAGGAGGCGTACGCCCTGAGCCAACCCGTGGTCGAACGGATGACGCCGTTCGACAACGGCGCTCTCGACGTGCCCCCGGGCCTCACGACATTGACGATCGACTTCTCGGCCCCGATGAACCCTCGGTTTCGCGGCTTCGAATTCGGACCGCTCGGCGAGGAGAACGTCCTTCGCATCGAGCGTTTCGTCGGGTGGTCGGACGACGGCCGCACGCTCACCTTGGAGGTGGCGCTTCTGCCCGAACACCGCCATCAAGTGCAGCTGACGCCACAGTTCCGCACGATGGAAGGCGCGGCGCTCGACCCCTATCTGATCGACGTCACGACGACGCGGTAGCGAGGTCGTTCTCTCGGCTCAGCGCCCGAATCGTTGAAAGAGGAAGCTCGACTCGTCCCACTGGATCGGCCCCATTTCGTTCGCGATGTGCCACGTCACGAAGAGGTTGTTTTCGAGCTCTCGTTCGACGCCGAGCATGTCGATCGGCTGGTCGTTGTCGTCCTTCGGCGCGTGGTACCGCTCCACGATCCAGCGATCGAGCTCACCCTGGGCATCGATGGCTGGGTCGACACTCGTGCGCCCGGCCTGGACCCAAATGGCGGGAATGCCCTGGCGCACGAACGAGTACTGATCACTGCGGATGAAGAGGTTCTGATCGGGCGTCGGGTCGGGACTCACGGGTGTGCCCGTCCGGGCCACCGCGAAGTCGACCGCGTCCGAGAGATTGGAATGCTCGTAGCCGAAGGCGAGAACGTCCGTCGCGGCTGCGATCATGCCCATCACTCCGTCCATGTTCTGGCTGGCGGCGACGTGATCGACCGTCGGGAATCGGGCGAAGTACTCGGATCCCAGAAGCCCCGACTCTTCCGCGGTGAGCCACAGGAAGAGTACGGATCGGCGAGGCGCCTCCATGCGCTGTAGCGCACGCGCGAGTGTGAGGAGCGCCGCGGAGCCGGACGCGTTGTCGAGGGTCCCGTTGAAGATCGAGTCGCCGATCACCGAAGCCCCGACGCCGATGTGGTCGAGGTGGGCGGTGACGACGAGGTGTTCGTTCGCCATCTCCGGATCGGCTCCGAGGACCAGAGCGGCGACGTTCGAGCTCTCGAAGGTCTCGTGGAGGTAGCGCGCGCGAACCGTGCCTTCGATCCCGAGGTCGCGGGACACCGGCGTGCCCGCTATTAGAGAGACGAGAACGTCGTCGAAGTCGAGCCCGGCGTCTCGGAGCCAACCCGCGGCGACGGACTCCGTGACCGTGGCCGAGACGGACAACTCCTCTCGATCCGCCGCGACGCTGCCCGGCGGGAGAAAGCGTACCCGAGGCCGTCGGGACGGAGGAGCTGCGGTCGATCCGAGAGCGACCTGCACGACACCGACCGCGCCACGTGCGATGAGATCACCGTCACGGGCCGCTGCGCTCGAGAGCACCGTTCGCGGGAGTGAGCCGAAGTCGTCAGGAGCACCGACGATGACGACGACCAGCTTCCCCTCGAGATCGAGCCCGTCCAGGTCGTCGTAGCCCAGGTCGGGTGCGCGGATTCCGAAGCCTGCAAAGACGAGCGGAGCGGTGAGGTCCGTATCCGTGGTCAACACACGGGCGGAGAGTGAGAAGTCGGAGGAGTAGGCGAGGGCGTCTCCGCCCGCCAAGAAGGAGGCGGACTCGTGATCGACCATCGATTGACGGAAGGTGATCGGCTGCCGGTAGCTCCCGTCGACACCACCGGGCTGCAGGCCGAGTGATCGCACCTCTCGCTCGACGTACGCGGCCGCGGAGTCGAAGCCGGGCGTGCCCGGGCGTCGTCCCGTCATCGCGTCGTCCCCGAGCGTGGACATGTGGGTGAGGAAGACGTCGAGGTCCAACGAGTCGACGGCCTCGTCGATGCTCAGGGGGGGAGTGCCGCCCCCGCATCCCAGGCTGGCGCCGACGAGCACGACGACCCACCAACGAGAGCGCGTCATTGCAGGGCGTCCCATTCGGCCTCGGTTGCGGGATCGCGCTGGAATTCCATGAGCATCAGCCATCCCTCCCGCTTCACGAGCAAGGCCTCGAAGTGGAGGTATTGAGGCGGGCCATCACCGGCGACGTAGCGGAAGATCCCCGTCTCGTGAGCCGTCGTCGCGTCGTTTCGGCGCTCCGAGAAGCGGAAGTGCACAGCGGCGGTCATGCGGCCGGCCTTCGTGTCGTCGAAGCCCTGCCTCCAACCGGCCAGCGCCGCGGAGATCGGTTGGCTCGCCATCCCGAAGATGACGACCGCGTCCGGGTGGTAGGTCGCCGCGTAGCCGTCGTAGTCCCCCTCCGCCACGGTGCGGGACACCTCTGACCAGAAGGCGTCGAGTTCTGCGGTGACCTGAGCGTCGGCGTTCGCGGCCACGAGTGCGAAGGCGACGAGGAGAGCCGCGAAGGTGAGTCGACGTCTCATGGGTGGACACTCCGGAAGCGTGGGGCGGCGACCCGCCTAGCTTCTCGTAAGCCGGCCTTCGTGGCTAGAGGCCTCCAAGACGTCGCGCACCCGTGCCCGGAGCTCGGCGAGCGTGAATGGCTTGGGGACGAAGACGTCGTGCCCAGCTTCGTAGCCGGCGGCGGGCGTACCCTCGAACGGGTACGCCGAGATATACACGGTGGGTGTGCCTGGAGCCGCCTCGCGGATCCGCGCGACCAAATCCCGGCCGCCCATGCGCGGCATGGAGAGGTCGGTGACGACCACGTCGACGGTGAGTCCCGCCTGAACGAGGGCCCATGCCTCCTCGCCGTCTCGGGCCACGGTGACCGAATGCCCGACCGCTTCCAGCGTACGTCGAATGAGGTCGCGGAGCTGGTCGTTGTCTTCGGCGACGAGCACGGCCGCCGCGCCTTCTGAGGACGACGTCGCCTCCTCTCGAATCGGCGCCCCGGCCAACGGGAAGAGCAGGGTGAATGTGGACCCTTCACCCACTTCGGACTCCGCCCGGACATGGCCGCGGTTCTGGGTGGTCAGCCCATACACAGTCGCCAAGCCCAGCCCGGTCCCGTGACCGGTGCCTTTTGTTGTGAAGAAGGGCTCGAAGGCCTGGGCTTGAGTGTCCTCGTCCATCCCGACCCCGGAGTCGCGCACCGCGATGGCCGCGTACGATCCCGACGGGGCATCGCCGACCATCGTCGCGACTTCGACGTCGTTTGCCGTACGAGTCTCGATGTCGATCCGGCCCCCGTCGGGCATCGCGTCCCGCGCGTTGAGCGCCAGGTTCAGCAGGATGAGTCCGAGCTGAGAACGATCGATGGTAACGGGCCGGAGAGAGAGTTCGGCCGACACGTGGACCGAGACCGACTCACCGAGGAGGGGCTCGAGTACGACCATGAACTCTGCGATGGCTGTGTTGAGGTCTACGCGTTCCGGCCGGCGGCTCTGGCGTCGACCGAAGGCGAGGAGTTGCTGGGTGATCTCGGTCGCCTGCGTCGCTGATCGGTAGATCGCGTCCAGTAGCCTCGGGTCCGGCGGCACCTGAAGGTCCTCCCGGAGCATTTCGATCTGGCCGAGCACCACGGTCATCAGGTTGTTGAAGTCGTGGGCGACACCCCCCGCGAGGCGCCCCACTGCCTCCATCTTGTTCGACTCGCGGAGCCGCTCCTCCATGGTGTGGCGCTCGATTGCGAGCCCGACCATATGCGCGGCGATCTCGAGCCCGTCCATCTGCCCCTGGGTGGGCGCCTGTGGTGCATCCGCGTACAACGCCATCGCGCCGAGCGCCGAACCGTCCGTGGCTCGAATGGGGCACGACCAGCACGCTTCGACTCCGGCGATCTTTGCGGCCTCTCGGAGGTCGACCCAGAGCGGGTCGGCATGGATGTCCTCGACCACGACCGGCGCATTCCAGAATGCCGCAGTCCCGCACGACCCGACGGCCGGGCCAATGAGGAGACCCTCTACCTCATCGTTGTACTCCGAGGGGAGGCTGGGGCCAGCCCCGACGGTGACGTGCGTGCCGGTCGAGTCGACGAGTAGGATCGAGCAGCGTAGCCCCGGGTTCTTGGCCTCCACGATTCGCGCCATGGCATCCAAGGTCTCGGCCCGGGTGCCGGCGATCGGTGAAGGCGTTTCAGCGGATGCTTGGGGTGTGACCTCGGTCCCGATCGAGGTCTGCCCGAGTGCGACCACCGTTCCGGCGTGCTCCCGGAAGGTCCACTCGATCTCCGTCCACGAGTCGTCGGCCGCCTCGTGCCGCGCAAAGACTCGGCAACTGCCGCTCTTGATCCCGGCTTGGAAGGCGGCTCGGTCTTCTTTGTGGATCCACTCGATGAGGGGACGTGCTGCGAGATCGTCGTTCGTCCACCCGCACCGTTCCGTGAAGCCGCGGTTCGCTCGGATGACGCCCGGCGAATCTACGCTGCGGAGTAGGATGGCACGGTCCACGAGGATCGATGGGTTGGGGAAGGCGCAGCGAGCACGAGGAGCCCGTCCGCCGAGTGGTTGCAGGCCTCAACATTTGAGCCCTGAAGCACGAGGGCAAGCTAGAGCGGACGCTGGACCCTATTCGCAGGAGACGCAGTTGTGGTTGTTCACCGCGCCCAGCGACTCCAGCAAGGCGATCGCCTCCGGGTACGGCTGGACCCGCTGGACGGGACCGTTGGCCATATCGACCGTCGTCTCACCCTTCCGGCTGATGGCCATGACGTCAGCGCCCTGGTCCACGAGGTAGAGGATCATCTCCACGTCTCCACGCGACGCCGCGTGGTGAAGCGGGGTGTACCCGTTCGCGTCTCGCGCGTTGACGTCCGCTGCGAGCTCCTCGACGAGGTACTTCAGCGCCGGGAGCCATCCGTTCGGGAGGTAGCGGTGGGCGTTCCCTGCGAACGACTGGCCGTACCCCACACCCGTGACTGCATGGATCGCGTGGATCGCTGGACCGCCGACCGGGACTTCCGGTAGCCCGGACGGGTCGAGCTCGTCGTCTCCTTCGGCATCCTCACCCTCTTCATCGTCCCCTTCTTCTCCGGACGCCTCATCCGTCGAATCCTCACTCGGTTCGCCTTCCTCCGCCCCGTTTGAGCCGTCGTCGTCGGCGGCGCCTTCGGGCGATGGCTCTTGGCTGTTCTCTCCTTCGACCGGCTCGGGCTCTTGAGACGCCTCCCCCTCCTCGGATCCCTCTTCCATCGGCGGGGGGCGTCGCCGGCGCTGGGGCGGCTTCATCGTCTGGATGTGACCGTCGGCGCCCCATGCCGCGAGGAGCTGCATCGCGTCCAAGTCGAGCGCGTAGGCAGCCCGCCAGAAGGGCGTCGCACCACGGAGGTTGATTCCGCTGCCCCGGAGGACGCCGAAGGTGTACTCCATGTACCACAGGTGCTTGTTGAGGCGCGCGTCGGGCTCGGCACCCGCCTCGAGCAAGCGCTCCATCATCTGGAGGTGGGTGGTCTGTTGGCGTTGATGCTCCGTGGGGTGGGCGTACGAAGCCCTGGGCTGCCACTCACGTTCGAGCACAGCGTAGAGCGGGGTCGCCCCGGCGTGGCTGGCGACGTTCGGATCGGCCCCGCGGTCCAAGAGAACTGTGGCGAGGTCCCACTGTCCGTTGATCGCGGCCATCAGGAGCGGCGATGTCTGATCGCCCGTGACCCGGTCGATGTCCGCGCCGGCCTCGAGAAGAGCCAGGGCGGCGTTGATGTGACCCTGTCGAACGGCGTGGTGGAGGGGTGTCAGGCCGCCCCAGGTGCCAACCTGCTCCGCGTACGAGAGGGGCCGTTCTTCCTCCTCTTCGGCCGCAGCCTCTGCCTCGGGGGTTGCGTTGCCTTCGTCGGCCTCGGCTCCCTGGACCTCTTCGACCTCTTCATCGGTGTCGACCGAATCCGCGGCAGCCGCCGCGACCGAGTCGGCTTCCGCCGCAGCCGCTTCGGCCGCCGTGATGGAATCGGCCTCTGCCTCCTCGGCTGCAGAGATCTCTGTCCACCGCGTCTGGACCTGTCGCGCCAGGTCGACGGCAGCCTGGACCTGGCTCGGCGTCGGTTGCCAGTCCGGCCCGCCCGCCTGCTGCTCCCGGAAGCCGTCGAGGGCTTCTTGGAGTCTGCGCTCTGCGGCGTTGTCGGCTGCGGCCATCTCCACGACATCGACGACAGCGGCGGCTCCGTTCGGATCTGCGCCCGCGGCAACGAGGGCGCGGATGGCGCCGACCCGGTTCGCAGCGGCCGCGAAGATCAGCGGCGTCTGCTCCCACGTCCCGGCCTTGGCTTCGACGTCGGCGCCGTGCTCGATAAGGAGAGAGACGATCCGGTCGTTGCCCGCGCGAGCCGCGAGGTGGATCGAGGCCACACCGCTGTTCGTGGTGGTCACCGATGCGTCTGCTCCGGCCTCGAGAAGTAGCTCGACGACCTCGGGTCGGGCCTCCCGAGAGGCGACGTGCAAGGGCGTGTATCGTCCGATCCGCGTCCCTGCATCGAGCCGGGCACCTGCGTAGACCAGCACCTCCGTCAGTTCGGGATCACCGTGCCGCGCCGCCCAGTGCAGCGCGGTCATGCCGTCGCCTTGAGCACCGTTCACGTCGGCTCCGGTTCGGAGCAGTGTGCGCACCGCCTCGACGTCACCCCGCATGGCTGCGTCGGCGACTGGCGAATCGGTCGGGGTCATTCCGCCGAGGAAGAGGACACCCGCGAGGGCGAACGCGGCCCCTCCGAATCCGGGGCGCAGCTGAGCACGCGTTCGGACGGCTCCTCCGAGCTTACCCAAGAAGGAACTCGCCTGTGCTGTCGCCGAAGCTGTGCACGTCGTCGTGCCCGAGCCTGTGCAGGAGTGTCAGGAAGACGTTCGCCATCGGCGTGCCATCGGGCGCGTTGTAGTGCGATCCGCCCTCGAGCACCCCGTTGTCTCCACCGAGCAAGATCAGCGGGCAGCGTCGGTGGTTGTGGAGGTTCGCGTCGCCCATTGGCGAACCCCAAAGAACGACGGTGTTGTCGAGGAGCGAGCCCTCCGCGTCTTCTGTCGACTTGAGGCGCTCGATGAAGTAGGCCAGTTGGCTCACGCGGAACTGACAGATCTTGTTGAACTCGAGGATGTTCTCTTCGCGTCCGCCGTGGTGGGATGCCGGGTGGAAGCCTCGATCGGAGCCGCTCTCCGGGAAGGCGCGGTTGGAGGCGTCACGCCCGGTCTTGAAGGCGGTCACACGGGTGATGTCGGTCTCGAAGGCGAGCACCTGGAGGTCGAACATCAGCTGCATGTGTTCGGAGAACGAATCGGGAACGCCGGGAGGCGCGCCCGGCAGTGTGCGAGGCTCGCCACTGTTGTTGCGGGCTTCGACTCGCTCGATCCGTCGTTCGATCTCGCGAACACTATCGAGGTATCGGTCGATCCTCTGGCGATCCAGCGCGCCGACCTCACGCCGCAGGTGCGCCACTTCCTGCGCGACCCAGTCCAGGATGCTGCT
The DNA here is from genome assembly GCA_039030015.1 of Gemmatimonadota bacterium. Taxonomy (GTDB): domain Bacteria; phylum Gemmatimonadota; class Gemmatimonadetes; order Longimicrobiales; family Gaopeijiaceae; genus UBA2589. Next base: position 28,653 of record JBCCEZ010000023.1, read on the forward strand.
GTGCGTGCGACGTCGGAATGCCCTCTCCTCCTCGGTGCCACCCGCACCGAAGAGCAGGTCGAACGCGGCCCGAGGGCTGCGGATCATCGGAAGCGGGGTGGTCGGATCCGCCCAACTGATCGAGTCGGTGTACGAGCACGAGTAGTTGTAGTCGCAGCCGCCTCCCTTGTCGGTGGGCTCGATGCAGAGCTGGAGCGAGGGCAGGACGGTGTCCGCCCCGAAGCGCTGAGCGTGCAGCTGATCGAGCGACGTGCCGGCCATCAGGTCGGACCCCTGCGTCTGCCGGGGATGCGACTGAGTCAGGAAGACGGCGCTCGACCGGAAGTGGTCCCCTCCGATCTCCGGCGGCGCGAACGCCTCGGCCATCCGGACATCGGTATTGCTGACGATGGTGAGATGGTCTCGGTACGGCTCGAGAGAGGTGAGCACGTTGCCGGGGAGGAGCTCGAAGTCTCGACCGACCGTCTCCGGAGCGAAGAGGTGTTGAGAGGCCGCCCAGTCATTACATCCAGCGACGCCGTGGACCTCCTCGATGCAGACGAGGCGCTTGGGTGCGTCGGAGCTCGTGAGGCGACCTCGACCCGCCGGGGTCATCGCATCGAGCATGGGGAGTCCGATCGTCGCTCCCATCCCTTTCAGGAAGGCACGGCGCTCGATGTGCTTGCCGGTGATGAAATGCATGGAACGGCTCCGTCAGTTGGACGCCACGTCGGGCGCCTGCTTCATCCGGAAGGCATCGCTACGGACGACACCCACGATGAAGGCCGACATCTGATAATCGTCTCGTGATGCCTCGCGCGCGATCTCCCGCACCGAGGGCTGATCTTCCACTTCGATGCGTCGACCCAAGGCGTACGTCATCAACTTCTCGGTGAAGTTCCGTACGAGAGGGATCGGACGTTCGAGTAGGGCGTCGGCGAGCTGAGACGCCGTCGCGATCTCGCTCCCGTCGTAGTACGTCCCGCGAGTGTCGAGGGGCATCCCGTTCTCTCGAGTGCGCCACTTCCCGGTTACGTCGAAGTTGTCGAGCGCGAGCCCGATCGGGTCGATGAGATTGTGGCACGATGCACACGTCGGGTTCGCCCGATGGGCAGCCATCCGCTCGCTCGTCGTGAGGATCTTCGCCCCTTCGCTGCTGGCGGTCTCTTCGAGGTCCGGAACGCCGGGTGGCGGAGGAGGCGGCGGAACTCCGAGGAGCACCTCCATGACCCACTTTCCGCGGAGCACGGGGGAGGTGCGGTTGGCCAGCGAAGTCTGGACGAGCACACTGCCGTGACCGAGGAGCCCTCGCCGGGTCGCGTCGGGGTAGGGGACACGGCGGAAGTCGTCTCCGATCACGCCATCGATTCCGTAGTGCGACGCGAGGCGTTCGTTGACGAAGGTGTAGTCGGCCTCGAGCAGGTCGAGCAGGCTTCGGTCCTCGCGGACCAGGTAGTCGAAAAAGAGCTCGGTCTCCCGCCGCATGTCGGTCGAGAGCTGTCGACTGTAGTTGGGGAACCAGAAGGCGTCGGGTTGGACCTTCTCGAGGTCCTGAAGGCGCAGCCAGAGGTGGGCGAAGCGCGTCGAGAGCGATGCCGAACGTGGGTCTTCGAGCATCCGGCGAGCTTCCCGCTCCAGGACGTCCGGGTCCGATAGATCGTTACGGCGCGCGACATCGAGCAAACGTTCGTCTGGGCCGACACCCCAGAGGAAGAACGAGAGTCGCGACGCCAGGTCGACGTCCTCCACCGGGAAGATCTCGCCCGGGTCGACACCACCGGGTTCGGTCTCGATCCGGAAGAGGAAGTAGGGGCTGACCAGCATCGCTTCGATCGCGGTTCGGATCCCGAGCTCGAAGCCACCCTCCCCCGCACCCTGGTCGTAGAAGTCGAGCAGCGCGTCGACGTCACGATCCTCGAGTTCGCGACGGTACGCCTGAGCCGCGAGGCGGGTGATGATCTCCTCGGCGCACGGCCGCTCCTCGTTCCGTGAGGTCGGACGGCACGAGAAGATCCGGCTACGGCTGGGCGTCTCGGACACGCCGGTCGGCTCGTACGGCCCCTCGACCGTGAGATGCATGAGGTGAGGAAGAGAGGTCGTGCCGTAGCTGGCTTCCGTCCCCGAGAGGGACCAGTCGTTGGGTCGGATGAGGTCCTCGTACGGCCCGTCCGTCTGCCGGATGAACGCGGCTGCGATGCGATGCTGTCCGGCGCGTACGAAGACGGAGTCGGTCCGCATCGGATAGCCGAGACGTCCCTGGAAGTCGATGGTCCGCGCTGTGCTCGCCGAGTAGCGCAGGAGCGCGACCTGCGCCCCGTCGACCGAGACGTCGATGTCGTGAAAGCGCTCACCCCAGCCCGACATGAATCCGAGCGTGAAGATGTACTTCCCGTCGGCCGGGAAGGTGTGGAGCACACTCACACCTCCGCGCGTCCCATACGGGGCACCCTCCACCGTCTCCCACTCGTGTTGGGAGACCGCGGGGTCATTCGAATAGGTGTGCGAGGCCGCGGGAGCATCGGACTGACCGACCGCCTGCCTCGCCACGTCGGAGGCCGCGGTCAGGTATGCGTCCATCAGCGTGGCCGAGATGCCTTGCACGTCGGCCACGTTGTCGAAGCTCGCGCTGATCTGATCCTCGGGAAGCCAGGTCGAGGCATCGACGGTGAGGCCGAAGAGCTCGTCGACGAGTCGTTCGTATTCGGCCCGATTCACGCGCTGGAAGGGGCGGTTGCCCGGGCTCGTACGACCCTCGGCCGCGTCGTCGATGACCTCTTCGAGGCTCTCGACGAGGGTCACGAGCGTGTCGCCCGCAGGGCGGCGTGCACCCGGGGGCGGCATCATCCCCGCGCGCAGCTTACGGATCATACGTTCGGCCACAGCGGGGTCGGACGCGGCGTTCTCTACGGAGAAGTCCTCCAAAGAGAGGTCGCCCCGGAGGCGCGCATCGCTGTGGCAGCGCGTGCAGTACTGCTGCACGACCTCGGTCATCGCTTCGGCGGAGGTCGACGTCGGGTGGCTCGGGGGGACAACGGGCGTGGTGATCACCATGGGCTGTGCTGCGAACCCGACCGCGAGCATTGCGCTCGCCGCCACCATCGCCACCGTGAGCTTCATGTGTGGGCCCTAGCCGTCTGGAACGTGCAACCTGCTACCAATAAGGGCCGTGGGGAGCCCTGGAAAGGCGCGGGTGTCGGCTCGCTCTCCTCCGCCGTCTCCAGGACGAGGTGGAGCGGGAGCTCAGTGGGCCAGGACCAAGATCAGGAGGCCGCTGAAGGACGCCAAACCGAGGGCGATCTTGGCTGTCGTCCAGCCGCCAGAGTCATCGGGCTCGAGCTCCTTGGTCCAGAAGAGCACGGTGCCACACTCGCGGAGCCCCGCGTCTTGGTACTGGGGCGGTGCGTTCATGCTCCGCGGGTACACCTCTACGCCAGCGATGCGAGGCAGCTCCAGGTATTCGTCGACGGAGGTCGCCAACTGGTTGATTCGTCGCCCGTCGACAAAGACGGTGGCGGGACAGTCTCCCGTCATGATGGTGTACTGGTCGAAGGGTCCCACGCCGCCGGTCACCGACATCCCCGGAAATTGGAGGGGGAGGTTGGAAGGTCGGGACGCGGGGCGCAGCGCGATGTCCTCGTCGTCCATGAAGTAGCCACCGAAGGCCTTGATCTCACGGCGGCGCTCGAAGTCCGCGAGGAGCCTAGTGTTCTGCCGCCGGCGTGCCTCCACCCGCAGCTCCTCCAGAGGGATCGGCGCGAACTGTAGGGTGATCACCACCTCCAGCTCGGCGTCGTCCGCGAGGTCGAACGTCTCCGTCTCCCAGTCGGCGTATCCAAGGCTGGCCGCCTGCAGACGTACCCTCCCGCCCGAGGCGAGGGTGAACTGGAAGCGACCCTGTGCACTCGTGATCGCGCTGGCCACGACGGAGTCGTCTTCGCCTCGGAGAAAGACCTGAGCGCCGGGCACGGGCATGCGGTTCGGTCGAACGACGGATCCGCTTACGACCTGTGCGTGCGCGGGTGCGAAGGGCGCACCGAGGGGGAGGAGCGCGAGGAGGAGCGCGGCCACCCTGGTCCATCGTGGCTCATGTCGCACAGGCTGTCCTCCTCCCGTTGCTGCCCCTCGTTCGATCCCCGCCCCGAATCTTCGTACGCGGAACACTGCGACAGCTTTCGCAGCGGGTGGCTTCTCATGCCGCGGCCTACTCGGTTCGAAGCGCTCCCATCGGGTCCGCCCGGCCTGCACGCCGCGCCGGAAGCCAGCAGGCGATCATCGCGACTACCCCGAGCATCATCGACCCCGTCGCATAGGTCAGTGGGTCTCGAGCGCTGATCCCAAAGAGGAAACTCTCGAGCACACGTGCGCCCACGAGAGCGGCGACCAGGCCGACCCCGAGGCCGAGCGTGGTCACGAGGAGACCTTGCTTTGCGACCATCGCCGAGACTTGTGACGACTCCGCGCCGAGAGCCCGTCGAATGCCCATTTCCCTCGTTCTTTGTCCGACGGTATACGACATGGTCCCGTAGACCCCCACCCCTGCGAGGAGGAGCGCGACGGCTGCGAAGGCGCCGAAGAGTTGGGTGTAGAACTGAGACTGGTTCACCGACTCCGCTACGTACTCGTCCATCGTGTTGAAGTCGACGGGAAGTGTCCCATCAAGCCGACCGACGAGCGCGCGCATGGATGCGACCGTCTCGTCGATGTCGCCGCTCGTTCGGGCTACGACTTGGGCGTTCGTAACACCGCGCTGTAGTGAACTCAGGAAAACCTCCGGGGTCGCGGGCTCGTCGAGCGCTTGTCGGTGAACGTCCGTCGCGACGCCGACGACGGCGTACCACTCCGGGTTCCGCCGGCTGAGGGCGACCGCCTTGCCGACTGGGTCTTCTCCCGGCCAGTAGCGACGAGCGAACGCCTCGTTCACCACCATCACCCGATCGCTACCGGCATCATCCAGGTCGTTGAACTCTCTTCCTGTAGCCATGTCGATCTGCATGGCCGCGAAGAACCCCGGACTCACCGTCGAGTACTCGGCGACATCAGGGTTGGACGGATCCGATTCGCGGTCCTGAAGATTGACCCCAGTCAGGTACCGGTCGCCGGCCAAGGGCAGAGCCGAGGTGTAGGCGACGGACGTCACGTCACGCATCGACCCGACCCCGTCGACGAGGTCTCGGAAGAGGGTCAGCTGTTGTTCGACCTCCTCGTACCCGGAGTTCAGCGTGATCGCCATGGTCACGGCGTTTTCTGGGTCGAAGCCGGGGTCGACGCTCTGGAGGCGAAGAAAACTGTTGGCGAAGAGCCCCGCGCCCACCATGAGCACGACCGCCAGCCCGATCTCGACGGCGACGAGGGTGTGGCGGAATCGACTCGAGGCCGGATTGAGCCCACCGCGTGCTCCGTCTCGAAGCGACTGCAATGAGCGGTCTCCTACCATTCGGTACGCCGGGGCGAGTGCGAAGGCGACTCCTGTCGCGACCGACACGAAGAAGGCGAAGGAAAGGACGCGAGCGTCGACCGTCACGGCCTCGACGCGAGGAATACCGACGGGGTTGATCGAGCGGAACGTCGTCACGCCGAGGTATGCGATCCCGATCCCCAGGACTCCGCCGACGAGGGAGAGCGTCACCCCCTCCGTGAGGAGTTGGGCTCGAATGCGACCCACGCTCGCGCCCATCGCGGTGCGGACGGCGAGTTCACGACCGCGGTCCGCGGCCCGCGCCATGAACAGGTTCGCCACGTTCACGCATGCGATCAGGAGGAGCATCCCCACGGCTCCCATCAGCATCGTGAGAGCCTGATCCACATCGCCGAGGGTCTCCGACTGAAGGGGTTCGATGAGCGTCTCTCGGCCCCGGTTCGTGTTCGGATGCTGGTCGACGAGGGCCGCGGCGATCAGGGCCATGTCCTGCCGCGCGACGAACAGCGTCGTGCCCGGTGTGAGTCGCCCCATGACTTGGAGGAATCGTCCTCCTCGGGTCGTCATGTTCGATCCCGTCTGCGAAGTGGGAAGCCAGAGCTCGACGTCTTCGGACCAGAACGCCTCGGGGTGTTCGAAGGAGGCCGGCATCACACCCACGAGCGTAAAGGTCTGATCCGCCGTCGTGACGCGTCGGCCGACGATGTCGGGGTCCGAGCCGTATCGACGTTCCCACAATCCGTGGCTGATCACCACGATCGGCTCGGCGCCTTCGATCTCGTCTTGGCGAGTGATGCCCCGGCCGAGCATCGGCGCGACCCCGAGCATGTCGAAGAAGCCGCCGGTCACGGCTGCGCTCGAGATTCTGGCCGGTCGGTCCGCGTCGGTGAGGTCCAGCGTCCATGCTTCTGTTGCGACGAGGTGACTGAATGTCGTGGCCTCGGCTCGCCAATCCATGAAGTCGGCGGGAGCGACGGGGGCCAAACCCGGGATCCGTTGTGAGGTCGACCCGACCATCACGAGCTCGTTCGGGCTCTCGTACGGGAGAGGCTTGAGCACCACGCCATGGAGGACGCTGAACATCGTCGTCGTCGCGCCGATCCCGAGGGCCAGCGTGAGAAGTGCCACGGCCGTGAAGCCCGGCGCGCGGGCAAAGGAGCGGGCCGCGAATTTCAGATCCTTCCCCAACGTCATCATCGTCGTCATCCCGTGTTTGTCGTTCGGTTCCATGCGAGCGAGCTCCGCCGCATGCGCCCGCGCTCCCAGTGTGAAACGCGTCGTGATCCACCAGCGCGCCGCCTTCGATCGCCCGTGCTCTCGCGCTTCGAGCGCGAAGAGCTCCGCCTCCCACTCGTCCAACCAGCGATCACGAGTCGCAGCGGGCACCTTGCGGGCCCACAGAGCCAGCAGTCGTCGCCCCATCAGCCGTCGCCCGCGATCCTGGGCTGGACGCCCGCGAGCGCAGCGAGACGCTCCAAGGCTTCGTTCAACGCACGCGCCCCGTCCGCGGTGACGCTGTAGTAGCGACGAGCCGGACGTCCGGCTTCTTTGGCGACGCCCTGGTCTTCCCATTCGCTTTCGAGGTAGGCGCGCTGCTCCATGCGGGCGAGCGTGGGATAGACGGTGCCGCTCGGTAGGCCGGTCTGCTCCATGATGTCCAAGCCGAAGCGATGGCCCTCTAGGATGGCCTTCAGGATCGCTACGGTTGCGACGCCCAGCGCTCGGTTTCGGGGCATACTCGTCCTCTTGGGTTCGGCTATGTAGTATTAGTAAGTAGTAAGGGTAGAAAGGTTGCCTGGGAAGTCGTCCTATCGGCGCGGGCAGGGGCCCCGCATGGCGCCGAGCCGCCGGAACGAGGAGATTCGCGCGACCCGCCCCACCTCGCCGACGCCGCCCTTCGACGTGTCCCACATCCTGTGCATGACCACCGGCCTCACCGGCATAGTGCACGCCAGCTTCGAGGTCGTGGCGCGGCTCGAGGCGGCGGGTCACCGCGTGTCGTATGCCTGCCCGCACGACGTCCGCGACCGGGTGGAAGCGCAGGGGATCGCCTACCATCAGCTGCCTTCGGTGGACTTCTCTCCGGCGCCCGCGCTCGACCCGGTGACCGGACCCGGCCGGCAGGTGCGGAAGGCCTGGTCGGCATTTCGGACGATCGAGGCCCGAAGGCGGGCCGCACTCGATCGTATGGGCATGGCCGAGTTCCGCTCGTTGCTCGACGAGCTGAGCCCGGACCTGGTGCTCATCGACATGGAGCTCCACGACCACATCATCTGCGCGGTCGGCGAGGGGTATCGCGTTCTCTTGATCTGCCAGCATCCGTCGGTCTGGAGACGGCCGGGTCTCCCTCCGATCGACTCGAGCATCGTCCCCGGCCGTGGGCTTCGAGGAAGTCGACCCGGTATCGCCCTCGCGTGGGCCCGCCGGAGATGGAGTCGCTGGAGCTCCGCGAGGTGGGAGGCGCTGCGAGCCGTCTTCGTGGATCGTCGCTCGATCCTCCGCTACTTCGCGCGCGAGGTCGGCTTCCCCGCTCGCCTCCTCGAGGAGACGAACTGGCCTCCACCATTCACGTATGACGGTCTCCCCGTCGTATCCCTCGCTTCCGAGTTGCTGGAGTTCCCCCATGACGATCGACCCGACCTGCACTACGTGGGCCCGATCGCGTCGATGGATCGAATCGAGGCGTTCGAGGACCCGTCGCTCACGGCGGAGCTCGAGACGATCGTGGCAGGGTGCGATCGTCCCGATCGCGCTCTCATCGTGTGCACGGTGACGACGATGCAGGGGGAGAACGAAGACCTCGGATTCATCCGCCGGCTGAGCGACGCGGTGGGGCAGCATCCCGAGTGGACCCTGGTCATGGGGTTGGGAGGCGGTGGAGCGGTCGATCGACTCGGCTCGTTGCCCTCCAACGTGCAGGCGTACCCGTGGATTCCTACCGCTCGCCTCCTTCGGACGGCCGACCTCGCGATTCAACACGGGGGGATCCACGGCGTGAACGAAGCCCTCCTGTCCGGCGTGCCCATGCTGATGTTCTCGGGTGAGCGCCACGATCAGCCGGGCAACGTTGCACGAGTCGAGTGGGCGGGGCTCGGTCGAGTCGGCGACCGGGTGGCGGACGACGTCTCGACGATCGCGCGTCGGATCGATCATGTCCTCGCCGACACGGACCTTCGTGACCGACTTCGCTCCATGGCCGAGCGTGCCGCGTCGCCCGAGGCTCGTGGACGCCTCGCCTCGGTCGTGGATCGGGTGATGGCCGATGCGTGAGTCGAACAGGGACGTGATCGACGCCGCCCTCACGTGGCAGCGTGACGGTCGCAGGATCGTCCTCGCGACCGTGATCGCCACATGGGGCTCGGCACCTCGACAACAGGGTGCACAGATGTGCATCGACGACAGCGGACGCTTCGTGGGGTCCGTGTCCGGGGGATGTGTGGAAGGCGCCGTGATTCACCACGCCCGAGAGCTGATGGTCGACGGCGGTGTGCGGTCTCTGCGATTCGGCGTGTCGGACGCGGAGGCGTGGGAGGTCGGTCTGGCGTGCGGCGGTACCGTCGAGATCTGGCTCCACGCGTCGCCGCCGGCCTCGCTACTCGAGCGGATGGCCGGGCACGTCGGTCCACTCGTCCTGGTGAGCCGGCTCGACTCCGGAGAGTACGACGTCGTCGACCCGTCGGAGACAGACGGCGAGACATCGATCGCCGCCGACCTTCGGGATGCTGCACTCGTCGCGTTGGCCGACGATCGCTCCACCAGCCTCGAGCACGAGGGCGTCCGGTACTTCCTCCACGTGCGGAACCGGACGGTGCGGGTCTTGATCGTGGGTGCGACGCACCTCGCCCAATCGTTGACCCGGATGGTGCGGGCCGCGGGCTTCGACGTCGTCGTGATCGACCCGAGGCGAGACTTCAACACGGAGGAGCGCTTCCCGGGTGTAGCGCGAGAGTTCGCCTGGCCCGAGGAGGCGATCGAGCGATGTGGGATCGATGAGCGCACCGCGGTGGTCACGACGTCGCACGACCCTAAGCTCGACGACCCCTCGCTTCGCGTCGCTTTGGAGAGCTCAGCCTTCTACATCGGTGCTCTGGGCAGCCGACGAACTCACGAGGCGCGTACGACCCGGCTCCTCGAGTTGGGCTTCGATCCCGAGGACGTGTCGCGCATCCATGCTCCGATCGGACTCGATATCGGTTCGCGTTCCCCGGGCGAGATCGCGGCCAGCGTAGTGGCGGAGATCATCCAATCACTGCGGCAGAGCTCGCCTTGAACTCTTCCTTTGGCCCCGTCGTGCGGATCGACGCGGTGGTGCTCGCCGCCGGTTCTTCGTCTCGCATGGGTGCGGTGAACAAACTCGTCGTGCCCGTCGATGGCGTTCCGATGGTGCGGCGGGTGATCGACGCGGCGCAGTCGAGTCGGGTGGAGCGGACCTTCGTCGTCGTACGTCCGGGTGCGGACGAGGTGTGCGACTGCATCTCCGAAGACGTGACGGTTTTGGTCAACGAGGATGCGGAGCTCGGGATGTCCACATCGGTGCGTACGGGACTCGAGGCCACGGACGCCGATGGCGTCGTGATCCTCCTCGGAGACATGCCGTGGATCCGGGCCGACCTCATCGATACGCTCATCGACGCGTTCGAGATCGGCCGCGTGTGCGTTCCGACGACCGAAGGCCGGCGAGGGAACCCCGTGCTGTGGAGTCGAGAGCTGTTCGGTGAGCTCGCCGACGTCGACGGAGACCGAGGGGGCCGAGACCTCGTGGACCGAGGCGGAGATCGCGTGCGGTGGGTGGACGTGGGAACGGACGCGATCCTTCGTGACGTGGACCGACCGACCGATCTGCACGAGAGCCCGGGGCCGTAGGAGTTCTCTAGAGGATCGTGACGGACCGGCCGAAGGGAAGGCGGCGGATGCGTTGCCCGGTGGCCGCGAAGATGGCATTGCCCAGTGCAGGCGCGGCGGTCGGGGTGCCGGACTCTCCGACACCGTAGATCTCCCCACCGCTCTCGTGCACGTGCACATCGATGCGCGGGGCTTGGACCATGCGGATGAGCGGGTAGTCGTCGTAGTTCGACTGAACCACACGACCGTCTTCGACCGTGATCTCCCCGTGGATGGCCGAGCATATGCCGAAGAGGACCGCTGAGGTGACCTGCGCCTCGATGTTCCGAGGGTCGAGCGCGATGCCGACGTCCACGGCGATCCAACATCGCTCCACCCGGATCCCGTCGTCCGACCGGCTGACCTCGACGACCTGCGCGGTCGCGGCCCCGGAGGATAGCGCGTACGCCACGCCTCGGGCTCGACCCTCGGGCAACGGGGTGCTCCACCCCGACATCTCGGCCACGGTGTCGAGGACCGTTCGGCTGGGGGCGTGATCGAGGAGTGACCGCCTCATCTCGAGCGGGTCGCCACCGGCCGCGTGGGCCATCTCGTCGATGGCGCTTTCCATGAAGAAGGTGTTCTGCGATTCACCGACGGAGCGCCACCACCCGACGGGGAGCAGTCGTTGACCCGGGGCCGCGGTCACGCGGTAGTGATCGATCCGGTACGGTTGGTCCATCACACCCGTGACGCTGAACTTGTCGGGCGTGTCCCGGACGTCGCCTCGCGGGAGGTACTCGTTTCGGCGACTTGCGGACGAGTGGAGGGCGGGAGACGAGACCGTGAGGTCGATCGCGGCCGGGCGACCGTTCGAGATCGCCCCCCTGAACCGACCGACGGCGGTCGGACGGTACGAGTCGTGGCGGATGTCCTCTTCGCGGGGCCACGTGGCCTGAATCGGTGTGCCCGGCAGAGCCATCGCCGCCCGGATGGCGCTCGCGACGAAGTCCATCTCGAGCCGTCGGCCGAAGCCACCGCCCATATACGTCGTGTGGACGTGGACCGCGTCGATGGGCAGACCGGTGAGCTGAGCTCCGACGAACTGCGCGGCGGTCGGGTTCTGATTACCGGCCCAGATGTCGAGTCGCCCCTGGCGGAGCCACGCGAGCGCGTTGAGGGGCTCCATCGTCGCGTGAGCCAGATACGGTACGTGGTACTCCTCTTCGACGATGACGCTCGAGTCCTCCAAGGCGCGATCCACGTCGCCGTCGTCCCGCCACCGCGGGCCCTCGCCTCGGCGCACGGCGTCCGACAGTGCAGCGAGGTGCTCCTCCGTAGACGCGGGGTAGGGGGCCGACTCCCACGAGCAGTCGACCTCTCGAGCCGCCATCATGGCGTACCAGGTGTTCGACGCGACGACGATGATCCCGTCGTCGAGGCCGATCACGTCGCGTACCCCCCGCATCGAACGCGCGCGTGAGTCGTCGAACGACGTCATCCTTGCGCCCAAGTGCGGATTCCGACGCACCGCGGCGTACAACATCCCCGGCAGTCGCATGTCGATCGAATACTCGGCCGTGCCCGTGCACTTTCCGACCATGTCGACCCGTGGCTGAGACCGCCCGAGGAGGGTCCACTCCTCCTGGGGCTTGAGCGGAGGGTCGTCCGGCGGGTCGACGGTTGCCGCTGCTTCCGCGAGGGCCGTGTACGGGATGGTCCGGCCATCGGGGTGCACGACGGCGCCACCCGTCGTCGAGAGGATCGAGGGCTCCGCGCCGAACTCCCGAGCGGCCGCCTCCACCAACATGTGACGGGCCGACGCCCCGGCTGTCCGCATTTTCACGAAGGCGTCTTGGATCGACGACTGTCCCCCCGTGAGCTGCGTCGGGTTCTCCGGGGCCCCGAGCCGGGTTTTGATCTCCTCCTCCAGGAAGGCGCGCCGGTTCTGGGTCGGAGGGAAGGCGATGTGATTCGCGTACACATTCGAGGCCGGCCCGTGGATGACCCGGACGTCCTCCAGGGTGACGTCCAACTCTTCGGCCACCAGGGCCGCGAGTGTGCTGTGAATCCCCTGACCCATTTCCGCACGAGGCGCGACGACGGAGACACCACTACCGTCGACGATCACGTACGGGGTGAGGGCGAATTGCCCCTCTTCCAGGATGGGAAGGAGGGGATTGCCTTTCGGCCGAAGCAGTCGGTACCCGCCGAGCATGACGCCGCCGGTCACCGCTGCGCTCCCGATCAGAAACGTCCTCCGCTTCATGGGCTCGGCTCCGCGTCGGTCAGCCGGGCCCCGGCCGTCTTGATCGCGGCTCGAATCCGCCCATACGCACCGCACCGGCAGAGGTTGCCCGACATCGCCTGATCGATGTCCTGGTCGGTCGGGTCCTCTCTCCTCGCCAGGAGGGCGCACGCCTGCATGATCTGCCCGGACTGGCAGTATCCGCATTGGGCGACCTGGTGCTCGATCCACGCGGCCTGAACCGGGTGCGGATCGTCGGGGCCACCGATGCCTTCGATCGTGACGATCTCGCCCTCGGCCTGGCTCACGGGGAGCGCACACGAGCGCACCGGGGTGTCATCGATGAGGACGGTACAGGCACCGCACTGACCGATGCCGCACCCGTACTTCGTACCGACCAGACCGAGTTCGTCGCGCAGGACCCAGAGGAGGGGCATGCGCCCGTCGGCGGTCACCTCGAACGAGGCACCGTTGATTCGGAGTGCGAACGACGCGTCGGGACGTTGGCTCATGATCCATCGTGTTGAGAGCCAGAAACCAAGTCAAGCATGGTCATCGGCCCGGGCTGACGTGTCAGAAAAGGGTGGTGCTGGACTAGTCCGGAACCCTCATTAGAAGGACCCAGCGCGACCGCACGCGGCACCGGTATCCCCCAACTACACCGGCTCATGGACTTCGCTTGGAGCGACGCACAACGGCATCAGTACTCGGCCGTCGCACGCTTTGCGAGTGAGGAGCTCGATCCGGGGGCCGCGGATCGGGACGCCGCGGGCGAATTCGATCACGATCTGTGGCGGGCGTCCGCAGACTTCGGTGTCTTGGGGTGGGCCGTCCCCGAGGAGTTCGGGGGCGCGGGGTATGACTTCCTCACGACCGCCTTCCTGATGGAGGCGCTGGGCTACGGCTGTTCGGACAACGGCCTGACCTTCGCCCTCGGGGCCCAGATGTGGGGGGTGCAGACCGCGCTGCTCCACTTTGGATCGGACGAGCAGCAGGACGCCTTTCTGCGTCCCTCGGTGCGGGGCGATCTCGTGATCGCGTATGCGATCACCGAGGAAGGAAGCGGTTCGGACGCCTTCGGCCTCGGCGCGACGGCGGTGAGGGATGGTGATCACTACGTCCTCGACGGGGAGAAGACGCTGATCACCTTCGCTCCGATCGCAGGGGCGGCCATCGTTTTCGCCAAGACGGACCCAGCTGCCGGGCGTTGGGGCATTTCGGCCTTCCTCGTGAACGCGGAGACACCGGGGTACACGGCGCACCCGATGGACGAGAAGATGGGACTGAGGACCGTCCCGTTTGGGCGAATCACCCTGACGGACTGCCGAGTTCCCGCGGAGGCACTTCTCGGCAAGGAGGGCGCAGGGGCGAGCATCTTCAGCTTCTCGCAGGGTTGGGAGCGGAGCTTGGTCCTCGCTCCTCAACTCGGCGCGATGAAGCGACTCCTCGATGCCTGTGTCGATGTAGCCCGCACACGGAGTCGCGCCGGGGTCACCGTCGGCAAACATCAGGCGGTGTCCCACAAAGTCGCAGACATGCGACTGAACCTCGAGATGGCCCAGCTGCTTCTGTACAAGACGGCGTGGCTCCAGCAGAACGACCGTCCGAATCTCATGGAGGCCGCGATGACGAAGACCTTCCTGAGTGAGGCGTACGTTCAGGCGAGCCTCGACGCGATCGCGATCCACGGAGGAGAGGGGTACAAGACGGCCAGTGGCATCGAGCGAAATCTGCGAGACTCGATCGGCGCGACGATTTACGGCGGGACGGTCGACATTCAGCGCAACATCATCGCGGGTTTACTCGGTCTCTAGCCGAGGACGAACGATGCTCGACTTCCTGATTCACTCGCCGGTCGAGCACTTTGCTCGAGAGACGCCAGAGCACCCGGCTCTGCGGTTCAAGGGCACCGAGATGAGCTATGCCGATCTCGACCGGGAGAGCAATCGGTTGGCCCATGCGTTGCTCGACGCGGGCCTCGAATCGCACGAGCGGGTCGGGATCTACATGCACAAGAGTCTCGAGCTCGGGGTCGCCATCTACGGCATCCTCAAGGCGGGTGGCGTCTTCGTGCCGCTCGACCCCTTCGCCCCCGTCGCTCGAACCGGCTTCATGATCGAGGACTGCCGGATTCGCTTCCTCGTGACGTCGGACGCGATGACGTCGAAGCTCACCGATCTCCCCGACGTGGCGCGCCCCTCCCTCTTCGGAGCCAGCGGGCGGGACGGTCTGGTGGCCAAGACCTGGGAAGAGATTCGTGACTTCCCGGACGCCTCTCCCGAGGTCGAACTGATCGACCAGGATCTGGGATACATCATGTACACGTCGGGGTCGACCGGACATCCGAAAGGCATGATGCACACCCATCACGGGAGCGTCAGCTACGCCCGGTGGGGCGCGCTTCACGTCGGACTTCGCCCCGACGACCGCGTGGCGAGCCACGCACCGCTCCACTTCGACCTCAGCATCTTCGACTTCTTCTCCACCGTGCAGTCCGGGGCCACCGTGGTCCTCGTGCCCGAGCCGGTGACGAAGTTCCCGGCGAGCTGGACCGGATACGTGGAGAGTGAGGGCATCAGCGTCGTCTTCACGGTGCCGTATACACTCATCGAGATGCTTCATCGAGGTGCGATGGAGCGGTTCGACCTCTCGTCCCTTCGGTGGGTGCTCTTCGGTGGGGAGCCCTTTCCCCCGAAGCACCTGAGGGAGTTGATGGCGGAGCTACCCGAGGTGCGCTTCACCAATGTGTACGGACCGGCGGAGGCGCCGTCGTGCACCTGTTTCGACGTGCTGGAGATCACGAGCGACGATGAGCCGATTCCGATCGGCATCGCGTCCCGGAACTCCGAGGCCCTGATCCTCGACGAGAACGACGCCGAGTGTCCGGTCGGTGAGGCGGGTGAGCTGTGCATTCGGAGTTCGACCCTGATGAAGGGCTACTGGAATCGGCCCGAGCTGAACGAACGGGTGTTCTTCTTCCGTGACTCCGATGGCCCCTTCCCTCACGTGTACTATCGGACGGGCGACGTGGTGCTGCGGCACGAGGATGGTCTACTCCGGTTCCTGGGCCGGAAGGACCGGATGGTGAAGACGCGTGGGCATCGGGTGGAACTCGACGAGGTCGAGCTGGCTTTGACGGCACACGACGCCGTCTCCGAGGCCGCCGCGTTCACGGTGCCCGACACGTCCGGGAGTCGCGGGATCCTCGCGGCGGTCACGCTTCATCCGAACCGGGAAGCCACGGACGCCGACATCCGCCAGGCGGCCAAGGAGAGGCTCCCTGGTTACGCGGTACCGGAAGAGATCCGAATCATGGACGATCTGCCGCGGACGAGTTCCGGAAAGATCGACCGAAACCGCCTTGCGACCGACGCGGAGCGCCGAGCCGAATGACGATCGAAGACATCAGCACCTACATCGCGACAGAGATCCTCGGTGATCCGAGTCGCGTCATCGGTCCGGACGACGACCTTCTGCTCACCGAGATGTTGGATTCGTTGAGCGTAATGCGGCTCGTGGCGCATCTGGAGACTGTCGGTGGGACGGTGATCCCTCCGGAGGACGTGACCCTCGAACACTTCCAGACGGTCCGCCTCGTCTCCGAGTATCTCGCGACCCGGAGCTAGTTCGGGCTCCTACCCGACACCGGGCAAGAAGGAGAAGATGTTCATCACGATCTGCGTGATGTGCACATCCCAACCGAGCGCCCGTTCGCCGAACCAGATGGTGGCGATCACGATCATCCCGATCGACCCGACGTACATCAGCGGTTTGTAGACCCGCTTGTCCCGTAGGAAGTAGAGGACCGGGAAGATGGCGACGATGATCGCCAGTTGGCCGAGCTCGACCCCGATGTTGAAGCCGAGAACCGAGGCCACCAGGCGGTCGTTACCCACGCCGATGTCGCCCATGACGCTGGCGAATCCGAAGCCGTGGAAGAGTCCGAACCCGAACGCGACGAGCCATTCCTTGACCTGAAGCTTCGGCATCAGGTTCGCCGCGGCGGCGGCCGCGATCGACGCCGCGATGATCGACTCGACGAAGGCCGACGGTAGGTCGACGACGCCGAGACCGGCCAACGCCAACGTGATGCTGTGTGCGAGGGTGAAGCAGGTCACGATCGCCACGATGTTCACGAACGCCGGTCGGAAGCCTTCCGCAGGGGCCCACTCGCCGTCTCGCCGGAGGAGCACCGAGGGCAGCATGAGGGCGATTAGGAAGAGGATGTGGTCGATCCCGATCCAGATGTGCAGGACACCGAGCCATATCAGGCCCATGAAGCCTTGGAAGAGCGAGCCGTCGGTGAGATCGAGAGACTGCCTCGGCGCGCCGGGACTGAAGACGAGCGAAATCCCCGACTCGTTGTTGAAGGTCGCCGTCTTCCAGTTGTGCTCGATGATCAGGAAGTTCCGATGGAGCGAATCGACGTCGAAGATGACGGCGAAGTAGAAGTCCATCACGTCGGGAATGACGGTCAACTCCGGGAGCGTGTACTCGAGCCTCACGAAGTCGGCGAAGCCGACGTCGAGGATGTCGACGTCCCGAAAGACCGTGTTGACGACACCGTCCGCCGTTCCGGCGGAGAAGCGCTCTTCGGCGTACTCGCGAATCGCCCCCAACTGCGCCCGCACTTGCTCGATCGACACGCCGGCTTCGGCGTCCCAGCCGAACCCGAGCGCTCGCTCGAGATCGCCGGTCGTGATCTCCAGGCGGATGATCAGCGAGTCCTCGTAGACCCGAAGGTAGAGGTACGACTGGTCCAACTGGTGATAGGGGGCCGCCAGGACCGGGACATCGGTGACCTCTGCGACATCGGTGGCCGAAACATCCGACGAGGCGAACGTGCCGAGCCCGAGAATTCCGACGAAGAGGACGAGGGCGATACGCTGGATCATAGGTCGCGCGGGGCGGGGGGGACCGATCGAGGCCCGAGCGAAGCCTCTATCTGAAGATGCTTGAGCTACACGGCTCCTCGCCAGTATGACCAAGCGTGCTGCCGTGAAATCGGCCGAGATGGTCCTTGGAGAGCTCTCACGTGTTGCTATAGCATGGAACAGGGCACCCGGCGCGTCTCACCCGCGTTGGGTGTTTGTTGCCCCCAACCCCCCGCCGCATGCGCAAGACCACGGTAGCCGCGACGCTCGCGGCTGCACTCCTCGTCCTCGCGGGAAACGACGTGGCCGCCCAAGACGCCACGCGCGGCGACTCCGTCGTCGTCTACACCCTCGAGCCGATCACCGTCGAGGGGCGGGTCGACGACCTGACCGGGCTCGCCACCTCGTCGTCCGTCGGCTTTGTAGGCGCCCGTGACCTCCGAGTTCGACCCCTCGCTCGGGTCGGCGAACTCCTCGAGGTCGTGCCCGGCATGATCCTGACTCAGCACAGCGGGAGCGGGAAGTCGAACCAGATGTTCGTCCGTGGCTTCAACCTCGATCACGGGACCGACTTCTCGACTCGGGTCGAAGGCATGCCGGTGAACCTCGTATCCCACGCGCACGGCCAAGGCTATACGGACCTGAATTTCGTGATCCCGGAGTTGATCGAGAACATCGAGTACTCGCTCGGCACACACCACGCGCACATCGGTGACTTCGGGAGTGCCGGTGGAGCGGAGATGCGACTGCGCCGGACGTTCGATGCGCCGGTATTCGCCACCACGGCCGGGGCGTACGGTCAACGTAGAGTCTTCGCCGGCGGCTCTGTCGGCGAGCCGAGCGACGGCGCCTTGTTGTTCGGTGCGGAGGCGCAGCGGTACGACGGCCCGTGGGACGTACCGGAAGCCGTCCGGAAGTGGAGCGGAGCTGTCCGCTACTCGAAGACCGGACGGACGAATACGTGGTCGCTCCTCGCCATGGCGTACGACAACAGCTGGAACTCCTCCGATCAGATCCCGGACCGAGCCGTCGAATCGGGCCTCATCGGCCGATTCGGTCAGATCGACCCGACTCTGGGCGGATCGTCGTCCCGGGTGAGTCTATCCGGCGGTTGGACGCGCTCCACGTCGACCAGCAGCCAGCACATCGACGTCTATGCGATCCGCTACGACCTCGATCTCTTCTCGAACTTCACCTACCTGCTCGGCGACGGCACCGATGGCGACCAGATTCGTCAGGTGGACGATGGCCGGACGACGATGGGTGCAAACCTGGGCACGCTGCACCCGCTTCGCGCCGGCGGGCTCGAACACACCCTCGAGGTCGGAAGCCAGATTCGGGGGGACCGTGCAGATCTGACCCTCGCCCAAAGCCGGCGCCGGGCGAACGTCGCGACGATCCGAATGGACGACGTGAACCAGTGGAGCGCGGGCGTGTTTACGACGCTCACGACTCAGTGGTCGCCAGCTTTCCGATCGGAGCTGGGACTCCGCTGGGACGGATACGCCTTCGACGTCGAGAGCGACCGGACGGAGAACTCCGGGTCCTCGACGGCCGGCGTCGTCTCACCCAAGGCCTCCCTGGCTTGGCTCGCCGCGCCGTCGGTCGAGGTGTACGCGAGCGGCGGACTGGGATTCCACTCGAACGACGCCCGCGGCGTCCTGACGGTTTTCGACCCGATCGATCAAGTCGCCGTCGACCCGGTCGACCCCATCGCGGGCTCGTGGGGCGGCGAGTTCGGACTGCGTCTCACGCCGACGAGTGGCTGGGTGTCCACGGCTACGGCGTGGGCCATCAATCTGGACAGCGAGTTGCTGTATGTCGGAGACGCAGGCCAGGTGGAGCCGAGTGACGGCAGCCGCCGTGTCGGCCTGACCGTCGCGAACTTCTACCGCATCGACTCGGAGTGGGCGGCCGATCTCGATGTCTCGTTCACCCGAGCCCGCTTCCAGGATGTCGCGGTCGGCGAGGATCGGATTCCTGGCGCGCTCGAACAGGTGCTCGCGATGGGCGTCGCTCGTGAGCCGGTCGGAGACGGTGTGTTCGGCTCGATCCGGTTGCGTCACTTCGGCGCCTACCCACTGATCGAATCTGGGGACGTTCGTGCGGAACCGTCGTCGATGGTGAACGCCGTACTGGGTTTCGCGCTCGGCGACCTGCGTTTCTCGGCGACGTTGCTCAACGCGACTGACGAACAAGACTCCGACATCCAGTACCTCTACGCCTCCCGCCTCGAAGGTGAACCGCTCGCCGGCGTAGAGGACGTCCACTTCCACCCCTTCGCCCCCCGCCGCGTCAACGTGACGGTGGCATGGGGATTGGGTCGGTGACTTCGAACCGCCACCGTGCGCTCACTCCGAGCGAGCACGCCCTGTGGGTCGGCCAGCAGCTGGAACCTGAAGCGCCGCTCTACAACATGGCGGTCGCGGTTTCGCTCGACACCGAGCTGGACGCGACACGATTGGACGCCGCGCTCCAACGGGTCGTCTCGCGGGCGGACGCACTGCGCAGCACCGTAGATGACGACTCCGGGGCGCCGCGGATCTCCGTGTCGCCCGGCGCGGTGGTCCCCCTCGCCGTCTTCGATGTCGATGCCAAGGCGTTCGAGGATGGGACGGTGCGCGGGTGGATCGACGAACGAGTCCGTCGACCTTTCGACGTCGCGGAGCGGATGACGGACGTCGCGCTGTATCGTGGCGGCGGACGCTCACTTCTGTACCTCGGCCAGCACCACCTGGTCACCGATGCGATCTCGATCGGCCTCTTCTACGACGATCTGTCCGAGGAGTACGGGCGTGGGACCGGGGGAGGTGACGCGGCGCCCCGTCCCCAGTACGCGGACCATGCGGCGACGACGGGCCGGCCCGGAGAGGTGCGACCGACGTCTCGTGACGCAGACGAGGTCCCCGTCTTCTACGGCGTCCGCTCCGATGGGGCCGGCCGTACCGATCGCGTCCGTCTGCACGTGGACGAGGCGCGCGAGGCGGCCCTGGACGAGCTCCTCACGAGGCCGGAGTTCCGGGCGCTCTCCAAGCACCATTCGCGCTTCCTCGTCTTCTCGACGGTTTTGGCCGCGTGGGCCAGCCGAGCGATGGACACGACTCGAGTGACGCTCGGTATCCCGTCGCACAATCGGTCGCGTCCCCCTCTGCGTGAGACGCTCGGCCTCTTCGTGGAGCTCTATCCTCTGACGGTCGACGTGGCGGGCGAGACGTCCCTGTCCGAGTTGGCGTCCGAGCTGTCCGCTGGCTCCCTCGCACTCATGCGAGCCGCGGTCGACGGAGCGCCCCCGGTTCAGAACTTCAAGGTCGTACTGAACTACATCACGGCCGAGCTCGGCGACTTCGCCGGTCACCGGACGTCCGTCGACTGGGTTCACTCCGGGCACGGTGATCCGGGCCACTCGCTCCGACTACAGGTCCACGACTTCGGGGGGGACGGAACGACGACGCTCGACTTCGACGTCGATCGATCCGTCTTCGGTGACGTAGAACGGACGTGGGCGGTCGACCACTTCTTCCGGATCTTCGACGCCGTGGTCGAGAACCCGGAGAAGCTCGTTTCCGAAATCGTCCTCTGCTCCTGGGATGAAGAGGCCACGTTCGCTCCGCGGGGGAAGGAGTCGGACGATTCGGTGGATGTGATCGAGGCGTTCGAAGGTGTCGTCGCCGAGGATGCGGACGCGATTGCACTCGAGCACGGCTCCGAGTCTTGGACGTACGGAGATCTGGATCGGCGGTCCCGCGCCGTGGCGGCCCAAGTCCGCCAACGGCTCGGAGGGGCGGAGAATCCGATCGTCGGGCTGCTCCTCGATCGCGGTGTCGATCAGCTGGCTTCGATCCTCGGCGTGCTGCGCGCTGGGGCCGCGTACATGCCCTTGGACCCTCAACATCCGGACGATCGCATCGGATTCCAGATCGACGACTCCGGTGCGGCGGTCATCCTCACGTCCGATGCCTTGAGGGACCGGGTGCAGGCGCTGGGAGGCGACCCCCTGGTGGTCGGAGCGACGGTCGAGTCGGGCGACACCGAGTGGGGTGTCGGCAAGGCCGCCGCGTCGCCCGATGCCCTGGCGTACGTCTTGTACACCTCGGGCTCCACGGGCCGGCCGAAGGGTGTCGCCGTCACCCGACGGGGGCTGGGGGACTACCTCTCTTGGGCTCGCCGGACCTACGACCGAGGGGAGGGTTTGGCGTGGGCCTGGTTCACGTCGTCCGCCTACGACCTCACCGTGACGTCCGTTCTCGCGCCCCTCGTGTCGGGTGGGTCGGTCGTGGTCTTCTCCGACCTCGAGGATGGAGGGGGCCTGGTCGTTCGAGAGGTGGTCACCGACCCGCGGGTGCACGCGGTGAAGCTGACCCCATCCCATCTCGAGCTCACACGGGATCTCGATCTTCGAGGATCGTCGCTTCGCCGTCTCGTCGTGGGCGGGGAGGACTTTCGATCGGGGCTGGCCCGGGCCACTTCGGAGATACTCCCGCCTGGAACCGAGATCTACAACGAGTACGGGCCCACCGAAGCGACGGTGGCCTGCATGATCCACCGATACGACCCGACCCTCGACACGAGTGCGTCGGTGTCTATCGGTCGGCCGGCGGATAACATGCGAATTCACGTGTTGAGCCCGAGCGGGACCCCGACGGTGCGAGGAGAGGCCGGCGAGCTGTGCGTGGTGGGGCCTCGGGTCGCCGACGGCTACTTCCGTCAGCCGGAGCGCTCCGCGGAGGTCTTCGTCGTCGACCCTCTCGACTCCGCGTTTTCGATGTACCGCACCGGCGATCGGGCTCGGTGGACGCCGAACGGCACCCTCGACTTTCTCGGTCGAGCCGACGACCAGGTCAAGGTCGGGGGCATTCGAGTCGAGTTGGGTGAGGTCGAGTCGGCGGTCGTGGCCCACCCGAGTGTGAACGAGGTCGCGGCGCGGCTGGTTCGGTCGGATCAGCTACACGGTGATCGGCGTTGCACGGAGTGTGGCATCGAGGCCGGTCATCCGGAGGCCCGCATCGGTGAGGATGGTCTCTGCCAGCTCTGCGTTCGCTTCGCGGACGAGCGGGACGAGGTCGCGCGATACTTCGGGTCACTCGACGATCTGCGTGGGCTCCTCGCGGACGCCCGGGAGCGCTCCACCGGGCCACACGACTGTCTGGTCCTCTGCAGCGGCGGGAAGGACAGCACGTATGCGTTGTGCCGCACCGTCGAGCTGGGTGCGCACCCACTCGTCTTCCTCTTGGACAACGGGTACATCTCGGACCAGGCGAAGGACAACGTCCGCCGGGTCTGCGACATGCTGGGGCTCGAGTTGGTCATCGGCTCGACGCCGAATATGCCCGAGATCTTCGCTGAAAGCCTCGACCGCTTCGCGAACGTCTGCCAAGGCTGCTTCAAGACGGTGTACACACTCGCCTTGAACCTCGCGGTGGAGCGGGGGATCGGGTCGATCGTGACCGGCCTTTCCCGCGGCCAGATCTTCGAGACCCGCCTCGCCGACCTGTACCGTCGCCGGATCTACGATCCCGATGTCGTGGATCGGACGATCGACGAGGCACGACGAGCGTATCACCGAATGGACGATGCGGTCGCACCGTTGCTCGACGCCGGAGGCCTGTCGCCCGACGAGGTGCTCGACCGCGTCAACTTCATCGACTTCTACCGGTACACCAGCGTCGAGTTGGACGAGCTGCTCGACTACATCGGGGAACGCACGCCGTGGATTCGGCCGTCGGACACGGGGCGGTCGACGAACTGCCTCATCAACGAGGCGGGGATCTTCGTGCACAAAGTCGAGCGAGGCTTCCACAACTACTCGTTGCCGTACAGCTGGGACGTCCGGCTCGGGCACAAACAACGGGATGCGGCCGTCGCCGAACTCGACGACGAGATGGATCAAGCGAACATCCGCCGGATGCTCGACGCGGTCGGATATTCAGCTCGACCGAAGCGCCGATCGGACGATCGATTGGTGGCTTACTACGTCGCTGCCGACGAGGTGCCGACCGAGGAACTGCGCCGCTTCGTCTCCGACCGGGTTCCGATGGCCGTGGTCCCGTCGGCCTTCGTCCGGCTCGATGCTCTGCCACTTACGGGGCACGGCAAGCTGGATCGAGACGCTCTTCCGATCCCCGGCATCGATCGACCTCAGATCGCGACGCCCTTCGTCGAGCCGCGCACGCCGACCGAGTGGCTCCTCTCGGAGATTTGGTGTGAGGTGCTCGGGCTGGGTAGTGTGGGCATCCACGACGACTTCTTCGACCTGGGGGGAGAGTCGATGCGGTGCATCCAGATCGCGTCCGTAGCCCGCGAGCGCGGGTTGGCCTTTGCGCCCCGTGACGTCTTCCGGAACCCCACGATCGCAGAACTCGGCGTTGTCGTCGGGGAGGCCGACGTGACGGATCAACCCGCTGCGGCCGAGGTGAGCGCCCAGGAACTCGACGGGCTGATCGAAGAGTTCGGCGGCTGATCGCCCGTCATGACTTCTGGGCGGATCGAGACCGCGTTTCCCATGACGCCCCTCCAAGAGGGGATGCTTCTGCACACGCTCAGGCATCCGGCGTCCGCGGTGTATCGAGGTCAGTGCTCGACCACGCTGAACGGACCGCTCGACGAAGCCCGACTGCGCGCGGCGTGGCAGCATCTGATCCGTCGACATCAGGCGCTTCGAAGCTTCTTCGCGTGGGAGGGCCGGGAAAAACCACTCCAGGTGGTGCGCGAGTCGGTCGAGCTTCCGTGGAGGGCACTCGACTGGTCCGATCGCCCCGCCTCCGAGCAGGCCGAGGCGTGGAGCCGCTTGCTCGAGGACGACGAACGCGAGCCGTATGACCTGACGGTCGCCCCGCTCATGCGGCTGACGCTGGTCCGTATCGGTGCGCACGAGCATCGGCTTCTCTGGAGCGTGCACCACGCGTTGGCGGACGGTTGGTCCGGCTTCTTGGTTCTCCGAGAGATGATCCAGCGGTACGACGAGCTCGGGTCGGGACCAGCGAAGGAGCGCCCCGAACCGCCGTCGTTCGCGCGGTTCGTGACGTGGCTGGACGAGAGAGATCACGCGGCAGCCGAGACGTTCTGGAGACGACACCTCGCGGGGATGGTGGACGCGACCGACCTCAAGCTCACGCGGGAAGGATCCGGCTCTTCGAAACGGCACACGTTGACGCACGCACTTCCGGCCGACGTGTCCGAGCGTTTTCTAGCCGTCACGACCGACCTTCGGGTCACCCCCAACACGGTCGCGGTAGCCGCCTGGGCCCTAGTGCTCGCTCGGCACCAATTCGACGCGGCCGACGTGACATTCGGGGTCACCACGTCGGAGCGGCCCGCCGAGATTCCCGACGTGGCCGAGTCGGTCGGGCTGTATCTGAGCAGTGTACCGGTGCGGATCGGCGTAGACGACGAACAGCCTGTCGCGACGTGGCTCCGCTCGATCCAGGACGTGGTGAACGAGGCGCGACACCACAGTGCGGGCGGCCTCGCCGACATCTCCCGGTGGGCGGAACTCGCGCCGGGTGGCTCCGTCGCTCGAAGCCTGGTCGTGTACGAGTCCTTCCCTGCGGAAGTGGTGAAGCCTCCTGAGGATGGGGGGCTGACACTTGGCGAGACGGAGATCGCGGCCCCCTCCGACCTGCCCGTCGCACTGCTCGTCTATCCCGGCGACGAGGTCGTCCTCCACCTCGTCTACGACCCCGCACTCTACGAGGATGATGAGGCCGCACGACTGCTTCGGCAGACGAGCCATGTCGTCGCGAGCCTACTCGATCCGAGTGCCGGGACGGTGGGGGACATCGGGCTTTCGGAAACCGAGCCGACCGCCGCTGCCCGACACGAGGTCGATGCGGCTGCGCCTCCGGTTCAGGACGTGCTCGAGCGCTTCGAAGAGATCGTGCAGCGGCGCCCGGACGCGGTGGCGGTCTGCGACGCCGATGGATCGATCACGTACGGTGAGCTCGATCGTGCGGCGAATCGACGGGCACGGACGCTTCTGTCGCGTGCGTGGCCGCGTGGCCTGGTCGCCATACCAGCCGACCGCGATCGATCGACTGTGACTTCCGTGCTGGCCGCTCTGAAGGCTGGAGTCGGATACACCCTCGTCGACCCGGATCAGCCTGCGTCGAGACTCGATCAGATGCTCGCTCACGTCGACGCCGTCCTCACCTCGGGCGCGGACACGCGGTGGACCTCCGACCTCTGCGTGCTGGACGAGGACTCCACGCAGACCGACGCAAAGCCCGAGCCTTCGCTCGAGGCAGACGGCGTCGCCTACGTGGTGTGGACGTCGGGGTCGACTGGGGAGCCCAAGGGTGTCGTCGTCGGTCGAGATCATCTCGCGCGGTCGACGGCGGCTCGCCTGGAGTACTACCGGGACCGGCCGATGGAGTCGTTCCTCCTCCTGTCGTCGATGTCCGTCGACAGCTCCGTCGCGGGTCTCTACGGCACGTTGAGCGGGGGAGGACGACTCGTCCTACCCGGTGCCCGGGCCGAACAGGACGTGGTGGGGTTGGCGAGACTCGTCGTCGACGCCGAGGTCACCGCCACGCTCCTGGTTCCCTCATTGTACAGCGCCCTCCTCGAGAGCTCCGACCCGGAAGACCTCGTCGGCCTGCGTACCGTGATCGTCGCCGGCGAAGCATGTCCCGACGACCTCCTCGTCGAGCATCGAAGTCGGCTGCCCGGGGCCGCTCTCTTCAACGAGTACGGCCCGAGCGAGGCCACGGTGTGGGCGACGGCGATCGAGCTCACGCATCGTGACCGAGTGACGATCGGTAGGCCGGTGCCCTTCGTCACGACGTACGTCCTCGACGCTCACGGTCGACCGATGCCGACCGGCGCGGCGGGAGAGATTTGTATCGGCGGGGGCACGGTCGCTCGCGGCTATCTGAGCGACCCCGAGCGCACGGACGCGCGTTTCGTACCGGACCCGTTCGTGCCCGGCGGACGCATGTACCGGACGGGTGATCGAGGGCGCCTGGACGCGGGCGGGGTCCTGCACTTCCTCGGCCGGATCGACGACCAGATCAAACTCCGGGGGTTCCGGGTCGAACCCGGGGAGATCGAGTCGGCGCTCACCTCTCATCCGGATGTGCGGGAGGCGGGGGTTACCCTCACCCGGAGTCCGACGAACGGGCGCCAGCAGCTGGCGGCGGCCTTCGTGTCGGACCGGGCCGACCTCGACCCGGCGGCGCTTCGCGAACACGTGCGCACTCGGGTGCCCGCCTACATGGTCCCGACCGTCTTCGGGCGTGTGTCCCGACTGCCGCGCACGGCGGCTGGTAAGCTCGATCGGCCTGCGCTCGAGGGAATTGTCGACGGGCCGGTGGGGGCGACGACGTCCGGTCGGGCGCCCTCCTCGGAGGCGGAGCGAGCATGGGCGGCGATCTGGGAGGACGTGCTCGGCGTCGAACGGGTGAGCGTGGACGACGACTTTTTCGCCATCGGCGGAGACTCTCTGCTCAGCATCCGCGTCATGGCGCGCGCGGCCCAGGCGGGTTTCCCCGTGACGCCCGCCGGCTTCTTTCGTGGTCCGACCATCGCGCAGCTCGTGGCGCACGACTCCGCCCCGGCGACGGATGCCGAGCAGGGCACGGTCGAGGGGGGCGCCCCGCTCACTCCGATCCAGCACTGGTTTCTCGCGACGGTGACGGAGGGCCGCGACCGCTGGAATCAGTCCCGGATGTGGACCGTCCCCGACTGGGTCGACGAGGACGTCGCGGTCGAGGCGCTCCGACGGCTGCTCGCGCACCACGATGCCCTCCGTACGACCATCGCGGACGATGGTGATGGGGCACGCCAGGACTTCGGGGCGCCCCCGACGGATGTCCCGTTCGTGGTCGTCGAACTCCCCCCTGGAGGGGAGGAGGGACTCCACGCCGCCGCGGAGCGCGCGCACGATTCCATCCGACTCGGGTCGGGGCCCGTCGTCCAGATGGTCTTGTTTCGTGGCCCAGACCGCCCCGGATCTCTGCTCGTGGTGGCCCATCATCTGGTCGTCGACGCGCTCTCGTGGGGGGTCATCGCGCAGGACCTCGGCGCCTTGCTCGTGCAGGCGCGTGACGCGACCGCGCACCCTCTCCCCGCGAAGACGACGTCGGTGCGGAGTTGGTCTGAGGGGCTCGCCGCGGCGTCCACGGTCTCGGATCCGCAGCCGTGGATCGAGCTGTGTCGACGCGCGCCGGCCTCCCTGTTCGAGCCTGTGCCGAACACCGAGAAGGATGTCCGGCGTCGATCGTTGGTCTTCGACGCCTCGACCACGGCCACCTTGCTCGACACCCTCGGCCCGAAACTCGACGCTCGACCCGAGGCGCTGCTGCTGGGGGCCGTGCTGTTGGCGTGGCGCCGAGCGACCGGTCTCGACGACCTCCTGGTCGATGTCGAGGGCCACGGCCGGGACGCCCTCGATGTGGATGTCTCTCGAACCGTGGGTTGGTTCAGTGTGACGGCCCCCCGGGTGCTCCACCTGGAGAGAGACTCCGTGGAGCGAGCGGTCGCCGTCGCCCGCGCTTCGTTGGGAGACATCTCGGGCCAGCGAGGCCTCCCTGGGCGGCTCCGCTACCTCCACCCAGAGCGGCGAGTCCGGGAATCCTTGGCCGTGATGCCGCCGGTCCTCTTCAACTACCTCAGCCTCGTCGAAGACTCCGGTGCCGCCGTCGACATCCTGACGCCGGTGCGAGAACCGGACGTCCAGGCGAGGAGTCCGGAGGCACCCCGAGGGTACCTCGTGGACGTGAATGCCAGGATCGAAGGTGGTCGCCTCATCGTCGACGTGGACGCCCCGACCGGGCTTCGCACCGCGGAAGGGCTTGTGGATATGGCCGAAGCAATACGCGAGGCGATCGAGGCGCTTGCCGATGGCACGAAAGACGATGGCCCCCGCCTCGACCTGGTGGGACTGGACGACGCGTCGCTCGCGCGTGTCGCAGACATGCTGAGCCGGGTCGACGACGGATGAGCGCGATGAAGAACGTCGACGACATCTTTGCACTGACGCCGATGCAGGAGCTCATGCTCACGAGCACGGTGACGGCGTCGGGCCGAGATGTACTGGCCAATCAGGTGTCGTACGAGATCCGAGGAGATCTCGACACCGAGCTTTTTCGGGTGGCCTGGTCGACGCTGACCGAGAGACACCCCGCGCTACGTACCGCAATCCTGTGGGAAGGGCTGCCGCAGCCGGTGCAGGTCGTTCGGAGTCGGGTCGAGGTACCGTGGGTGGAGCACGATCTGTCGAGCTTGGATTCGGCGGATCGAGATGCCCGCGTGCAGGAGATCTCCACCGCAGATCGCGGGAAGGGCTTCGACCTCGCCTCGGCCCCGTTGTATCGATGCACCCTCGTCCGGACGGACGCCCGCGGCTTCGTCTTCATGTGGACGGTCCACCACCTGGTCGTCGACCGTTGGAGCCACGCGACGCTCTTCGCCGAACTGGCCGAGGTCTATGAAGCTCTGCGCCGAGACGAGGAACCGACGCTACCGCCACCGGTTCCGTTCCGGCAGTACGTCGGATGGGTGTCCGAGCAGAGCGTGCGGGAGGCCGACGAATACTGGTCGGCCGCGTTGCGAGGCTCCGGGTCGCCGTCGCTCATCGGCACGGCCGAAGCTCAGGCCGGTGGGCTCTCCGAAGAGCGCGTTACCTCACGCGTATCGATCTCCGTTGGGGAATTCGAAGCGCTGAAGGGGAGGGCCGCACAGTGGCGGACGACGGTCGGGTCGCTGCTTCTCGGCGCCGTCGGCGTCGTCCTGGCTCGACGTTCAGGGCGATCCGACGTGGTCTACGGACTCACGGTCTCGGGACGCCCCACCGGACTTTCCGGGGTCGAGCGGGCCGTAGGCTCCTTTGTGAACAACGTACCCTCTCGAGTGCGGTGGGATCGGGAGGCCCCGTGGGCCCATGCCCTGGCCGAGATCCAGCGCCAGCAAGTCGAACGACACCCCTTCGAGTACGTGTCTCCAGCTCGGATCGTCGAGATGGCCGGCCTCCCCCTCGGGACGCCGCTCTTCGACGTGCTGGTCGTGCCGAACTTCGAGGATCACGATCAGGCGGAGTGGAGCTCGATCGAGATGACGGCTCGAGACGCGACGTTCGACGCCTCGTTCCCTTACGTGCTGGGGACCGAAATCCGCGAGGGTCAGCTCGTACTCACCGTGGTCCACGACCGCGGAGCGGACGGTACGGCCGTGGCGGGAGAGGTGGTCGAGGTGCTGACGGAGCTCGCGAGGGTCGCTCTCGATGCGACGGTGTCGACGCTCGTTCCGGAGCCGAGGAGAGACGCACCGGTGGCCAACTTCGGTCCCGACGCGACCGTGGACGGTGAGGGAGGAAGCGCGGATCCGGTCCGCTCGATCCCGGACGCCGTACGACGCGTGTGGGGATCGGTGTTGGGTTTGGATGCGACCGACGAGAGCCAGGACTTCTTTGCGTTGGGAGGGTCCTCCATCCAGGCGGTACACATTCTGAACGGTGTGGAACGGCTCACCGGCCGCCGCCTCGGGATCGCGGGACTGTTCGAAGCCAAGACTCTGGGCGCACTCATCGAACGTGTGGACGTGGACGGGTCCGGCTCGCCGAATCGGACCATCCCGACGCTCGACGAGCGCGCTCCTCGTCCCCTCTCCTTCGCTCAGGAGCGGCTCTGGGTGCTCGATCGGATCGAGGGGCCGTCGAGTGTCTACAACCTCGCATTCGCTCATCGATTGACGGGTGAGGTTGAGCTCGAGGTGTTGAGGCAGAGCATCGACGAAGTCGTCCGTCGCCACGAGGTCCTCGCCGTCGTGTACAGGGACGGTCCAGGGGGTCCCCGACAGCACTCGACCGGCGCCGCGAACGCGCCGTGGGATTGGTCGACGGTACTCGAACCGTCGGCGGACGTGGATGTCCTGGCTCGGGTCGAGGAGTGGGTCGCCGAACCTTTCGACCTGGAGAACGGGCCTCTACTCCGAGTGGCGATCCACCGGTTGGAGCCGGACGAACATGTGTTGGCGGTCGTCGTGCATCACAGCTTGGCCGATGCGTGGTCGGTCCGGGTCTTCAGCGAGGACTTGAGCTCCGCATATGCTGCGTTGTCATCCGAAGGGCAGCCGGCCTTCCCGCCACTGCCCATCCAGTATTCCGACTTCGCGTCGTGGCAACGCGGTGAGGCCAACGACGACGTGTTCGCAGAGCAACTCGCCTATTGGGGAGAGCGACTCGCCGACGTTCAGCCATTGGACCTCCCGACCGACCGTGCGCGACCGCCGGTTCAGAGCTTCCGAGGCGCGATCCGACGGGTGGCGTTGGGTGCGGAGCTCACGGATCGGCTGAAGGAGTTGGCGCGCTCCGAAGGGACGACGCTCTTCAACGTCCTCATGGCCGCCTTCCACGTGCTTCTGCATCGGTACTCCGGCCAAACCGATGTTGTCGTGGGCACGCCGTTCGCGGGCCGTACCCATCCGGACGTGGACCGACTGATCGGGATGTTCGTGAACACGATCCTGATCCGCACCGCTCCCGATCCGGAGCAGACGTTCCGGTCGCTGCTTCAGGGTGTCACGGCGGACTCGACGGGCGCACAACAACACCAGGAGCTGCCCTTCGAGCGGCTGGTCGAAGCGTTGCAGCCCGCGAGAGATTTGAGCCGGAATCCGCTCTTTCAGGTCATGTTCGCCCTCCAGGATCGCCGCGTGGCTTCCCTTACGCTGCCCGGCGTAGACGTCCGACCATTCGAGCTGGCGCAGGACACGAGCAAGTTCGACTTGACGCTGTACATGCAGGAGGCGGAGGAAGGGTCGGCCGGTCTCGAAGGGATTTGGGAGTACGCGACCGACCTCTTCGACGGCGGGACGATCGAGCGGATGCAGGACCACTTCGTCAATCTGCTTCGTCATCTGGTCGACGACCCCGACGTGTCGCTGGCCGATGCGCGGTTGGTCGGTGAAACGGAGAGGCGAGCGCTCGTTGGGGCTCCTGCCGGGGATTCGACGGAGGAGCCGTTGTTCGTCGATGGATTCCGTGAACAGGTCGCGAGGTCTCCCGATCGCGTTGCGGTTGTTCATGGGGATGTCGAAACGACCTACCGAGAGTTGGACCGCCGCTCGGACGACCTCGCGGCTCGGTTGGTCCAGGAAGGAGTCGGCGCGGAGCGGACCGTCGGGATTTGTCTCCATCGGTCGGCGGATCTCGTCGTCGCTCTCCTCGGAGTGCTCAAGTCGGGTGGCGCGTACGTACCTCTGGATCCCGACTACCCGCCCGAGCGCCTGCGATACATGCTCGAGGACACCGGGGCGACACTCCTTCTCACGTCGACAGAGCTTCGGACCGCGCTCCCTTCGTATCGGGGACACGTCGTGCTGGTCGACGAACTCGAGACCGGGGGCGCCTCGGCTGCCCCGGATGTGACGATCGAACGAGACCAGCTGGCGAGCGCCAGGCCAGCGGCGCCCAGTGTCTTGTGGAAATCACGGCGCGAGATATCGCCGCTGATAAGGTCGTCTACCAGACGTGTTGCTTTTGACTTTCTGTACATACGAAACCTCC
>JBCCEZ010000024.1:0-58534 GCA_039030015.1 Gemmatimonadota bacterium
CCTCGCGATCGGGATCCCAGCGAGCCTCACACCCGTGCATATCCTCGGTGTGCTCGATTCGAACTTTCCGGTAGAGGATGGGGACCGAATCGTCGGCATCCGCAACTGGAACGTGGAAATCGACCGCCCAGACGTGAGGCCGCTCCACAGCTTCGCGGTGTGGAAGGAAGAACTCCGGTCGTTCGAAGTGATCGGGGCCGCGCGGTCTGACCCTTGGAATGTTCATTCAGAGGATGGACGGGCCGAGGAAGTCCGCGGCGCGGAGGTGACCGCCTCGGTCTTCGGAATGTTGCGGGTTCTGCCCCTCATGGGCCGAACGTTGCTCGACTCCGATGAAGTGATCGGCTCACCCAATGTCGTGGTGATCGCCGAGGACGTGTGGGCCTCTCGCTTCGGCCGTGATCCAGACATCGTCGGCAAGACGATCGGGATCGGCCGGACGCCGCACACGGTGGTAGGTGTCATGCCGGAGGGGTTCCTCTTCCCCATGAGCGATCGCCTCTGGCTTCCCCTACGTGCGAACCCCAACGACTACACCGTCGGGACGGGCCCGGACCTGTTCGTGTTCGGGCGCTTGGCGGATGGAGTCTCAGAGAGTGAAGCGAATGCGGAGATCGCGACCGTGGGCGCGCGTCTCGCCGCAGAGTGGCCGGAGACCCATACCCGGCTTCGGCCGGAGGTCGTATCCATCGGTCTCCAGACGCTAGGCGAGCCGGCATCTGGGATGACCGAGACAAGGGAGATTCTTCTCGTTCAGATCTTCTGTCTCGCCTTGCTCTTCGTGGCCTGTGGGAATGTGGGCACGATGATCCTGGCTCGTACCGCTACGCGAGTCAGCGAACTCGGTGTACGAACCGCCTTGGGGGCCAGCCGCACCCGCATCATCTCGCAGCTCTTCGTCGAGTCCCTCGTGCTGGCCCTTCTCGCTACAGGGCTCGGGATCATCCTGGCCGACCAAGTTGCTCGTCAGTTTGCGAGAGCGATGGTCGACGAGATTCCCTATTGGATCGACATCGGGATTGGACCGGAGTCGATCCTGCTGGCACTGGGACTCGGGACGGCCTGTGCGGTAGGGGCCGGTGTCCTTCCCGCGATCAAGGCGACGAACAAGAACGTGCAGCAAACGCTCCGACTCAGTTCCGGCAGCGGAAGCGTTCGTTTCGGCATCTTCACGACGCTGCTCGTGGTTGCCGAGGTCGCCCTCTCGATGGGCTTCCTCGCACTTGGCGTGGTGCTCTCGATCTCCGTCGTCGGCAGCCAGAGGGGGGACCTGGATCTGCCGATCGATCAGTACCTCACCGCCCGCTATCGCACGGTGTGGGTCGACCCGACGGCTGACGAGGCGGCGACCCACATCGAGGACTTCCGCGTCCAATTCAAGACGAATCAAGAGGAATTGAGACTCCGCATCCAAGCTGAACCGGGCGTACGCCGGGTCGCCATGGGCGCGCAGCTCCCGGCGCTCGGGCACCCATCTCGGCCGGTTGAGGTCGAAGGGGACATTGCGACGGGCGACGCCGGGAGAGACCGCATCGCGATGGCCCGAGTCGACGTCAACTTCTTCCGAGACATGGACCACCCGCTTCTAGAGGGTCGCGACTTCAGCCTGGCAGACTTGCCTGAGGAAGCCGGCGCGCACCGGCCGTCGATCATCGTGAATGCCTCGTTCGTCCGGGATGTACTCGGTGGAGGAGGCGCGATCGGACAGCGCGTGCGGTATGCGGTGCGAGAGGGCCAAGAACCCGAGGAGTGGTACGAGATCATCGGGGTGGTAGGGAGGCTGGGGGTCAACGTTCGGAACCCGGCGCGAGACGCCGCGATCTACCATCCGACCGGATCGCACGAAATTCACCCGATGCGCTACCTGATCGAGCTCGACGGCGACCCCAACGCGTTCGTGCCCCGCCTGCGCGAGATCGCCAGCGACATCGATCCAGACGCGATGATCCAGCAGCCGCGGTCGGTCAGGGAGCTCGTAGATCAGGACCGCATGATCGAAGGACTCGCTTCGCTCATGGTCGTCGCGATGTCCATCATCGGGACGATGCTCGCCGGAGCCGGGCTGTACGCGCTCATGTCGTTCACCGTCTCCCAACGAACCCGAGAGATCGGAATCCGCTCCGCCCTCGGGGCACAGCAGAGCAATGTGATTTCCACGATCGCTCGCCGAGCAGCGTACCAGCTTGCGCTCGGGTTGGTGGCCGGCTGCGCTCTGGGTACGTGGATGCTTGGTGAGCTGACGACCGACAGGGCCATGCCGTCCGTCAGCACACCGCTGGTGCTTGCGGGCGTCGGTGTGGCCGTCGTTCTGATGGTCGCGGGGGCCTGCCTACCGCCCATCCTTCGGGGCCGGAGGATTCAGCCCACGGAGGCTCTGAGGGAGGGATAGCGGACTGCGCTGCGCCCCGAATTGATTCACTTGCACGACTTGGTGCACTCCGGTTGAGTCGCTAGCGCGCCGGCCTACTCCACAGCAGCGCGGTCGCCTGGGTCACCAGGTGCCGAGGTCCGACGAAGCTGCGTTCCCCTGGCCCCTTCGCGCCGTCTCGGCTGGGACTCACGATCATGACCAGGGACTCCTCAGCGAGCCGCTCGATGATGCTCCTCGCGTGACCTCGGTTCGACGCACCTGGCTCGATCTCACAGGCCGTGAAGACTTCGCCGAACCTCGACTCGGCCTGGTAGTGGAAGATCACGGCGCAGGCGTCCGGCCGTAGTTCGGTCGCGTCCACCCCGTCCAACTCGACCGCGCCGCGCAACCACTGGCAATCGAACGTCCGGCACGACCCTGGGCGTTCGGCGTAGATCCCGCAGCCCGCCTCGCACAGGTGGGTGCACGACTCGTACATCTCTTTCCCGATCTCGCGCACGCTCATCACCGTGCAGCACGCGGAACAGGAGCCGCATGCACGCACGGAAGCACTCGCTTCGGTCCCCAGCGCCCCCAGCTGCGGGGTCAACGACTTCTCAGCCTTTGTTCGGCAACGTTCACAAGCGTCGGGTGGGATCGGCGTGAATGCGAGGAGAAAGTGCCTACTCCTCACCCGCATCGCGAACGAACCGCCCGCGCATGGTGGTCCAGCTTCGCCTTGCGATCGTTGGGACTGGCTACGGCACGAATTGGCGGGCTCTTCGGCGCCTTCCCGCTATAGAGGGAAAGCCCAGGCACGTACGCGCACCGATGTGGATCGGATCGCGGGCGCGGCCCGACACCTCGAAGACTCATGGCCCGATCTCGTGAAGCCGCACCCAGACAGTTCGCTGCCCTCGTGCTCGTACTCGCCCTCGCCGGCTGCGAAGAGGGGACAACCACTGACCCCACCAACGTCGGTCCGGAGTCGGTGTCCGTCACCGCCGAGTCGACCGACGTAGAGATCGCGAGCCAGGTTCAGCTCGCGGCGACGGTCTCTCCCCCATCCGCACCACAGACGGTTGCGTGGTCGTCTTCCGACCAGGACCTGGCGACCGTGACCTCTACAGGGCTCGTCACCCCCCTACTTCAAGGAACGGTGACGATCACCGCTACGAGCACGGTGGACGGCACCGTGTTCGGCTCTATCGAGCTGACCGCTACATGTCCTACCCCTCGGCCCGTCACAGAGAACCCCGTCGACGGCACGGAGTGGGAGAACTGGGTGCCCGATCCCGAATGCTACGACTACGTAGCCCAGGCCGACATTTCGATGAGTGCGAACACTCTCGAGATCCAGCCTGGCACGGTGGTCGCCTTCGAGGACGACCGACGTATGCGGATTCGAGGTAACTCTACGCTTCTAGCCGAAGGCACGGAGGAACTACCGATCGTGCTGACGGGCATCACGAAGGAACGCGACGGGTGGGAAGGCATCGAGCTGGAATCCACGGGCCCGAACCACGTCTTGGCATGGGTCACGATCGAGTTCGCAAGCGGGGAGGTCCCGCCCACCGGACCGAACCCGGCGGCGCTGAAGATCGGCAATGACGTGGCCGTTCGTCTCGAGAACAGCACCATTCGGGAGAGCGCCGGATACGGACTCCGACTCGGCGACGCCGCTGACTTCTCCGGCGAAGGCGGCAACACGTACACGGCGAACGCGCTCGGACCCGCATATACCTTCGCGTCGGAAGTTGAGCACATCCTGCGGGGAGCCAGCGCCACCTCTGGAAACGACCTGCCGGACGTGGTCGTGTCCCCAAATACCATCGATACGGATACGGAATGGCCCTTTGGCAGCTTCCGCATCGAGGACCCCTCTGGGCAGAACTTCAATGTTCTCGCCGCGCTCACGCTGGGGCCGGGTGTACGCTTGGCCTTTGAAGGTGAGGGTGAGGAGCTGAGGATACTGCAAGGCGGATCACTGTCTGCGGTGGGGACCGCCGTCGACCCAGTTCTGTTCACGGGTACGGAGGAGAGTCCGGGGCACTGGGCCGGCGTGCGATTCCTCGGCTCAGATAGCCCAGACAACCGCCTCGAACACGTGATCGTCGAGTACGCGGGCGGGCTCGACCCAGACCCGAATCGCGCAAACCTGATGGTCGAGTTCGATGGTGGGGTCGGCAGCCGGCTCGAGGTCGTACGCTCGATGTTCAGGCACGGAGAGCGCTACGGCGTCTACCTCGAACTGGACACGAACATCGCGGAATTCTCCGGCAACACCCTCACCCAAAACGCGTCGGGTCCGCTCTCTATCGACGCGCCGCTCGTACGCAACATCGCCGAGGACAATCAGCTGACCGGCAATCTGGTCGACGAGATCACGGTCCATGCGGGGACGAGCCGTCCGATCGCCGAAGCAACCACCTTCCTCGACTTCGGACTTCCCTACTACATCAAGCGGGCGAACTCTGCACAGTGGGCGATCACGGCAGGCCTTACGATCAGCCCAGGCGTCGTCATGCGGATGGATCCGGACATGTTCCTGGACGTCTTTGCGGGCGGAAGCCTGAGTGCTGTAGGCACAGCAAGCGACGAGATCGTCTTGGAGAAGCACGGTGCCGACCCATGGGCAGGCATCCGGTTCTTCGATGCGAGCGGCGACTTCGACTACCTCTCCATCACCGATGCCGGGGCCGCCGCGAATGAAGCGATTCTCACGCTCGAGACCGTCGACGTCGACAACCCACCCGGATCAACGGTAAGCCTCACACCCAACGTCACACTGTCGGGCGGCATGTTCACCATCTGGTTCGGACTTGGCGACACGTTCACAACGGGATGCATCGGCAACGTCCGAATCCCGCCCGGCGATAGTGCCGGAGACCACTGCCTACCGGGGTGAGACCGGAGGAGAAGGTCTTCGCGACCGCACCCACCCGGGGTGGCCGCGGGACGGGTGGCGCCGGGTCGGCGCTTGCGCCTCTCCGCGGGGCACGAGCATCGTGGCCGTCCCGTGGACCAGCACCTTGAGGGCCCCTCCGTGACTCCGCCGCACTTCTCGGACGGCATCGCCGACAACAACGGACGCCTCACCGCGCTCCTCGATGCTTCGGCCAAAGGGAGCCCTACGGCGTTCGACGAACTGATTCCACTCGTGTACGACGACCTGCGCGGCATCGCACACCAGAGGCTTCGATCCGAACGAGCGAACCATACACTCGACACTACCGCCCTGGTTCACGAAGCCTACCTGCGCCTCGTGGAGCAGCGCGACGCGGACTGGCGCGACCGTGCGCATTTCTTCGCGGTCGCATCACGGGTGATTCGGAACGTCCTGGTCGACTACGCCCGGCGGAGGAAGACCGCCAAGCGCGGCGGCAGTGGCCCCCTGCCGCCTCTCGCTGTCGGCACCGCACCCGATCCGCTCAGCGTTGTGGACCTCCTCGCCTTGGATCAGGCTCTTCGACGGCTGGCGACTCACGACCCTCGCCTAGAGCGCATCGTGGAATGCCGCTTCTTCGGTGGCATGACGATGGCTGAGACCGCCGAAGCACTCGGCACCTCCCTTCGCACCGTCGAGCGGGATTGGAGGCGAGCCAAAGCATACTTGTACCGAGAACTCCACTACGAGAGCGATGCATGAACGCCAGTAGGGGAGAGCCGGAGTGGTCGGAGGTGGACGATCTCTTCAGGCGTGCCCTCGAGATACCCGTTCCAGGACGTACCCAATACGTCGCCGACGAGACGCGAGGTGCGCCCGCGCTCCGAGCTGCCGTCGAGGAGTTGCTGGGCTCGTCCGACGCCGCCGAAGGCTTTCTCGAAGTCCCCGCTGTCGACGTCGCTCGGCTGGAGTTGGACGGCCTGTACAGCGCGGTCCGCGACGAAGCGCCCGGCGGGTCCGCGCGACCCGGGAAGTGCGTAGCCGACCACGGCCGGGCGGGTGAGCGGGTCGGACCGTACCGACTCTTGGGGCGCCTGGGGCGTGGGGGCATGGCCACGGTGTACGCGGCGGAGCGTGCAGACGGCCAATGGGAGCAGACCGTTGCCCTCAAGCTCATTCGTCGTGGTCTCGACACCGACGACCTCGTCCGGCGCTTCATCGCAGAGCGTCAGATTCTCTCTTCTCTCGAGCACCCCTGCATCGCTCGACTGCTCGACGGTGGAAGCACCGATCGCGGAGACCCATACCTCGCCATGGAGTTGGTCGACGGCGAACCGATCACCGCGTATTGCGACGACCGCAGGGTTCGCGTGCCCGACCGGTTGCGCCTCTTCTGCAAGGTTGGGCGTGCGGTGCAGTACGCGCATCGCAGCTTGGTCGTGCATCGAGATCTCAAGCCATCGAACATCCTCGTGGACCGCGCCGGCGAGCCGAAACTACTGGACTTCGGCATCGCGAAGATGCTCTCCGCCGATCCCGAAGAAGGGGCGCACACCCGTACCGGCCGATCCCTGCTTACGCCGGACTACGCGAGTCCTGAACAGCTGCGCGGCGGGCGGATTACGACGGCTACCGACGTCTACCAGCTCTCCGTACTCCTCTGCGTTCTCTCGACGGGGCAGCTGCCCTGGGGGCGCGCGGATGCGGACGGTTCGCTCAGGGCACTTCCCGGCGAAACCGCAGCGGAGCGCTTCAGCGACGAGTCGTTGCGTCCGAGTCGCCTCGTGACCGAAGAGGCGGCTCGGGCCCGCGGCTCGACGACCGGTCCGCTCATCCGAGCCCTGCGCGGAGACCTCGGCGCGATCATTGAAAAGGGACTGCGACCCCGGCCAGAGGATCGGTACGTCTCGGTCGAGGCCTTGGTGGACGACGTCGAGCGGATGCTGGCGGGCCGGCCGGTTCTTGCACGGGACGGCGCCTGGGCCTATCGCGCCACCAAGCTCGTGCGCCGGAAACCGTGGCTCCCGATCGCCGCGGGGGCCGTCTTGGTGGCGGCGCTGGGCTACGGGTTCACGTTGACCCGGCACGCGGACCAGTTGGAGGTCGAACGCAACGCGGCCCGAGAGCAGGCTGCACGCGCCGAGCAGGCGCAGGCGTTCCTCGTGGACGTCTTCAGAAGCGCAGATCCGTACGGAGAAGACGGGCCCGAGATCACCCTCGTGGAGGCATTGGATCGCGGCGTCGACCGCATCCGGGCGGAGCTCGAGGGTGAGGCGCTCGTCCAAGCCAGTCTCCTCGGAGCAGTGGCAGACGTGTTCACCAACCTAGGGCTCGCTGATTCGGCGGTGAGCCTCCACGCCGAAGCCGCCGCGCTACTCCTCGAAGCACGCGAGGTGGACGAAGCCGCGCGAGTGGACCGGCTCCGCATGCTTGGGCGATCGCTCCTCGAATCAAACCGGCTCGACTCCGCCGAGGCCGTGCTGAGTCGGGCACTCGACATCGCGCGCGAACTCCCGGGGGGGCGCCCTGACTTGGAGGTTCATGTGCTTCACCAGTGGGGCCGTGTCGCCGTGCGTACGGGAGCCTACGAAGAAGCAGAACGCCGACTGTTACTCGCGCAAGAAACGGCCCGGACTGTGGATCCCTTTCCGGTGGCGTCGGAGGCGAGCACCCTCTTGGAGCTGGCGTCGATTTATCCGCATCTCAACGATACGGTCGCCGCACTCCGCTCGGCCGAAGAAGGCCTTCGCTTGAGCCGCCTGACGTTCGGCGACACACACGCGACGACGGCGATCGCGATGGCTGCCCGAGCGGACGCACTCCGTTGGAGCGGGAGGGACGAGGACGCGGTGGATGCGTACGGCGAGGCGATCGACCACTTGACCGACGCGTTCGGCCCAGAGAGTCCGGAAGTGCTCAACGCAAGGCAGAACCTCGCCCTGCAACTCTCTGCCCTAGGTGAGTTGCACGCCGCCGAGGAAGAGCTGCGGCGTCTGCTCGCCCTCCACCGAGCCCGGACCGGGCCCTCGTCGACCGAGGTCGGGGCGGCGCTTCAGAACCTGGCTTCGAACTTGAAGCAGCAGGAGCGACTCGGTGAAGCGCTCCCACTACTCGCAGAGGCACACGAGGTGCTGGTTCGCACGCTGGAAGCCGGCCATTACCTCACCGCGTTCCCTCTCCTTACGCGCGCCGAGATCGAGTTGTCGCGTGACGACTTCGAGGCGGCTGAACGGTCGAGTCGGCAAGCCAGCGAGATCCTGGCCCGTACCCTCCCCGAGGGTCACTACGCTCGAGCGGTGGCGGACTGCAGGGTCGGCCGAGCACTGTTCGGCATGGGACAAACGGAAGCCGGCCGCGGATGGATGGAGCGCGCTTCGAAGGCCATGGAACAGGCTCCGGCCACCCCCGCGGCCTATCGAGCCGAGTGCTACGACGCGCTACAGGCCGCGGCCGGGATGGACACTCCGGGCTGAGGCGTCGCTCAGCCGGATGGCAGATATCCGCGCGAGAACAGGATCACGCGCTCGACGGCCAACTGTGCGTCCCAAGCCATGCGTGGGACCGCCGATTCGCTCGAAACCGTCGGCCCGATCCAGAGCACGGCCTCGATCTCGGTGGGAGGGAGCTCGAGGAGCTCCCCCGTCCGTTCGTGCGACATGTAGGAGACCGTGGTGCACTGTCCGGACGAGCGGGTCCGGGCACAGATCCGTCCCGAAAAGCGCGGATGACGCTCCCACTCCGCGACCGGCAAGTCCGTGTGCCGGAGGGCTTC
Organism: Gemmatimonadota bacterium; assembly: GCA_039030015.1. Taxonomy (GTDB): domain Bacteria; phylum Gemmatimonadota; class Gemmatimonadetes; order Longimicrobiales; family Gaopeijiaceae; genus UBA2589. The sequence continues at coordinate 9,010 of JBCCEZ010000024.1, forward strand.
GAGGAGCGTTCTTCCGTCGGCGACGCCTCGCCACTCTAGGCCAAACACCATGTGTACGTCCCGCTTCTCCCACGAGTCGATCCACGTCCGGACCCACTCCTCGTAGCGGGCGGCCGAGTCATCCTCGACGCGCCCGTCAACGGAGTCTCCGGAGGCCGGTTGACCTGCGAGGCTCACCGGCCCGACAAGCGCGACGGCGACCGCCGCGAAGGCAATGGAACAGGCGAGGCGATGTGGTCGATTCATCCGCCACCATTAGGCGCGGTACGGTGTGCGGCAAGGTTCGCGGGCCCGAGGCAGGGTCATCATCGGACGACCGGTCTTCGGCTCCAACACGAGCGCGGTACATTCCTGATCATCGCCACCTGACGAGGGGTCGCACGCATGAGCCAATCGCCCGAGAAGCCAGCCACACGTGTCGTACTCGCGGGAGCCACGGGATGGGCCGGCTCCGCGCTCGCGCGAGGCGTCCACGACGCCCACGACATGCAGATCGTCGGAGCCGTCGCCCGCTCGACGGCAGGTCGGGCGCTGGGCGACGTCTTGGAGATCCCCAGCCTGGACGCGCAGATCTACGGCTCAGCCCACGAGGCGCTCGCAACACGCCCCGACGTGTTCGTCGAGTACACCAAGCCGGACGCCGCCCTGTCCAACACGTTGGCGGCCCTCGAGCACGGGGCTCACGTCGTGGTCGGAACGTCGGGACTGGACGACGATGCGTACGCTCAGATCCACGAGACCGCCGAGTCGCGCGGGCTGGGAGTACTGGCGTGCGGGAACTTCTCGCTGACCGCCGTACTCCTCATGCGCTTCAGTGAGTTGGCCGCCGAGTGGATCAAGAGTTGGGAGATCCTCGACTACGCACACTCGAACAAGGTCGATGCGCCGAGCGGCACCGCACGAGAGTTGGCGTATCGCCTGTCCCAGATCGGAACGCCCGATGCTGGGGTGCCGCGAGAGGAAGTCCGCGGAGAGAAGGCGGCACGCGGCGGCACGCTCGGGGGCACCCCCGTGCACTCGATCCGGTTGCCTCAGTTCGTCCTCTCCGTCGAGTCGATCTTCGGCGCGCCCGGCGAGAGCCTCACGATCCGTCACGACGCGGGACCGAGTGCGGTCCCCTACGTCGCCGGCGCCCTGTTGGCGATCCGGCGCGTCAGCGGCCTCGTCGGTCTGCATCGGGGCCTCGACACGGTCATGAGCGAGCCGGCGGGCGAGGTCGGCTAGGGCGACGACCCACGATCGAAGTGCTTCTTCAGCCCCACGTGTGACGCGACGAAGCCGAGCCCCTCGTAGAAGCGCAACGCCTCGGGCCGCCGCTTGTCCGTCGTGAGCTGAACGAGATGACAGCCCCTCGCCTCAGCCCGTCGGATCGCCTCTTCGACGAGCGCTCTGCCCACCCCTGCCCCACGCTCTGACGCGTCCACCCGCACGCCCTCGATCTGAGCGCGCCAACCTCCTTGGTAGGTCAGGTGCGGTAGGTAGGACAGCTGGAGCATGGCGATGACGCGATCGTCGACGACGGCCACGAGCAGTAGGTGATGCGGGTCGGCATCCAGCGTCTCGAAAGCCGCCTCATAGCGCGATGTAGTCGACCTTCCCGCGTCCTCGCGTAGCTGACCGAGAGGATCGCTCGCCAAGAGGTCTACGAGACGCTCGAGGTCGCCTCGGCGAGCCTCGCGGAAACCCACAGCTCGCGCCTCAGTCATCGGGCGAAGTGGGCAACGTACCCACCACCCTCTCGATCGCGCCCACGACCTCCTCGACCGTGCGGGGATCGAGCGCATCGGGATGGGGCGCGGCGAACCGACGTGCATCGTTGTCGTAGTACTCACCCGTACGATCGAAGTCCGCGTCCAACGCCGCGCGGCACAGGACATCGGCGCCGATTCCCACGTCGGCGCCGGCCACACCGAAGGCGTCGTGCACCATCTTGGTGGCGAGCAGCGATCCGGGGTTCACAGCAAGTACCGTGGGCCCGTCAGGACCGAGAGAACGAGCGAGGGACTGGGACCACATCGTCAGGGCCAACTTGCTTTGCGCGTACGCGACCCCATCGACGAGCTCCCGTGCCCCGGCCAGGGCGCGGAGGTCGACAGGGCTCTGCGCAGCCGAGGACAGGTTTATGACGCGGGCTCCAGGACCGAGCAAGGGGAGGAGGCGCGTGGTGAGGAGCGCCGGGGCAAACGTGTTGACGACGAAGCGCACGTCGACGCCACTCTCCGTTTTGGGATGTGCCGAGTTGAAGACCCCCGCGTTGTTGATCAGGACGTCCAGTTGGTCGACGCGCTCGGATACGGCGCGGGCCAAATCTTCCACCTGTGGTAGCACGGAGAGATCTGCGATGAGTCGGTCGACCGGCCCGGCTCCTGGTAGAGCCGCTACCTCAGCTGCGACACGCTCGAGCTTGGTCTCGTTTCGGCCATGCATCAGAAGGTGGCAGCCCGACGAAGCGAGTCGTCGTGCCGTCTCCAGCCCGATGCCGTCCGTGGCACCCGTGATCAGGATCGTCTTCATGGCAACGTGTTCCTCTCGATGCAGAGGTTCGACAATACGTCCTCCGCCAATCGTTCCAGCGTCTCCTCGACGTCGGCTCGATTGAAGCGGAGGTTCAGGGCAACGTGGTTCACGCCAGCGGCCTCGAGGGATCGTAGATACGCCAGGAGCGGCTTGGCTCCCGACCGAAAGCCCAGGTGCATCGGCTCCGGGGGCGCGTCCTCATCCTCCAGAAGGTCGACGTACAACGGCTGTATGAACGGTTTGTCGGGCTGCTCCAGCTCACACAGGCGACGTCTCCATTTGCGCACGACCCGCCCCTGCGCGTCGGCTCCCCGCGGATAGGTCATCCAGCCGTCTGCGTGGAGAACCGGCCAGTCTGCGTCCTGTTGGCTACCCCCAGTCGCCAACAGAGGGAGTCGACCCGCGACCGGCTTGGGCAGCAAATCGAGTCGACCATCGGTCGTGCCGAAGTCGTTCTCGAAGACCGGGTCGGATTCGGACATCGCCTCCATGTACTCGAAAGTGGCTCGGAAAAGGGCCCCACGCTCCTCGAAGGGTAACCCCAGGGCCGGATACTCTTGGGGCCGATCGCCCGAGGCCACGCCGACCAGGACGCGACCGCCGGACAGGACATCGGCGCTGGCAGCAGCCTTCGCCACGTGGGCAGGATGCCGTAACGGGAGCACGACGCTGGCCACGCCGAGCGCGATCCGTTGTGTGCGCGCCGCCAGGTACCCCAGATAGACGAAGGGATCGAAGAGCTGGCCTGCGTCGCCGAACGACGGGACGTTGAAGGGTACGTCCCGAAGCCACACCGCCGCGAAGCCTAGCTCTTCGACGAGTTGGACCCGCTCGAGATGTCGTGTCATCGACGGAACGGGTGAGGTGGGGTACGGCTCGATGGGACAGACGACTCCGAGACTCAGAGCGCCTGGACGAAACGTACTGGCGTATCCCCGGTTGATCTCTCCGAAGGAGCGGACCGATCGGCTCAATGCTCGACCACGACCTTCCCGATCGCCCCACCGCTCTCGAGTCGTGCGTACGCCTGCCCCACCTCGTCGAGCGTGAACCTGTGTTCATCTAGGACCGGAGACAGCGCTCCCCGGTCCGCGATGTCCGCGACGCTCTCCAGGATGGCTCCGTGCGCAGCTCTCCCCCGATCGTGGAGCATCGGGATCAGCATGAAGACCACGTGGACCGACAGGCCTTTGAAGTGCGCCATACTCAAATCCAGCTCGCACAGGGCCACCGTCGAGGCGACTTGTCCATTCAGGGCCGCGGCTTCGAACGACTTCGCCATATTGGCGCCGCCAACCGAGTCAAAGACGACATCGAAGCCGTCCCCGTTCGTGTGCTCCGCGACGTACTGCTCGACGGCTTGTTCCCGGTAGTCGATGGGTGTCGCTCCCAAACGTTCGATGAGCGCCATCTGGTCGGCTCCGTGACCCGTCGCGAACACGTCCGCGCCGAACGCGATCGCGAGTTGGACCGCGACGTGGCCGACCCCTCCTGCCCCGCCATGGACCAATACGCGCTGGCCATCCGAGACCCCAGCGCGCGTGAGCCCCTCGTAGGCGGTGATGGCCACCAACGGCAGTGCCGCGGCCTCGCGCATCGAGAGCGTCTCCGGCTTGCGGGCGAGCAGCCTCGCATCGGCGAGCATGTAGTCGGCGAGCGCGCCCGGGAGGTCGGCAAGCCCGCCGGCGCACCCAAACACTTCGTCTCCGACGTCCAAGCCGGCGACCCCCTCCCCAATCGCCTCCACCGTGCCGGCGAAGTCCATCCCCAGACGGGCGGGTGTCGGGGGAGAGAGAGGGAGCTGCTCGCCCATGCTGCGGATCATCGTATCCACGGTGTTCACACTGGACGCCGCGACACGCACGAGCACGTGTCCAGGCCTTAGGGCCGGAGTCTCGGTTTCGACTGCGTGGAACGGCGCGCCCTCGCCGTATTCACGGACGATCATCGCCCTCATGGTGCTCCCTCGGGGATTGAGGATCGGAAGTGGTATCGCGTAGACTGTCGCTGCCCCCTACTTTTTGGAAGTACCCACATTTTTGTAAGTAATGAACATCAAGGACGCTGGAGACTGGGGAAATGGCGAGGAAGTACTGCTGGAAGACGGGGTGTGACGTAGAAGCCACCCTCAGTGTGATCGGCGGGCGGTGGAAGCCAGTCCTCGTCTGTCACCTACTCGACGGGCGGAAGCGGTTCGGTGAGCTCTGCAGACTGACCCCCAACGCCACCCAACGGATGGTCACCCTCCAGCTTCGCGACCTCGAAGCCGACGGTGTCCTCACCCGTCACGTCTACGCCGAGGTGCCGCCGCGGGTCGAGTACGAGCTCACGGAGTTCGGCCGGACGCTCGAAGACATCCTCGTGCGCATGCAGGAGTGGGGGGGTGGCTTCAAAGCCCGCATGCTCGCGGACGAAGACGCACTCGTGGAGTCCTGATCGAAGAGCTGACGCTCAGCGGGGCCGGCCTACCCTACCCAACCCAAGCGTGCCGAGCCGATCCCCCGCCCCTACCCTACGTCCCTCGATATCGGTCAACGGCCGTGGGGGATCGATCCGCTGCGTGGCGAGGGATACCGCGACCATCAACAGGGCGCCAACCCCCATGCCCATCAAGTCACCGGGCAAGTCGGGAGCCCACACCCACGCCGCAGCCCACGTGGCCGTGCCACTGAACATCGCAGCCAGAGCACCGGCGCGGTTGGCTTTCGACCACCAGATCGCCGCCGCGAACGGGACGAAGATCCCAACGAGATTCACAGAGAACGCGTCGAGCATGAGGTCGTACACCGTCTGAGCGCGGAGAGCGACCCAGAGGGCGCACACACCAATGGCCGGGATCGAGCATCGCGCCCACATGAGGCGTGTCTTTTCGCTGACGTCAGGCTTGAAGAACGGAACGATGTTCGCGCTGACGAGGGTGGCGGGAGCGAGTAGGGCGCTATCGGCGCTGCTCATGATGGCCGCGAGCAACGCCCCCACGAAAACGGCCAGAGCGATGGGATGGAGGTGTTCGAGCGCCAGCTGAGGCACGACGAATTCAGGGTCGACCAGCCCTGGGAGGGTCACAGCCCCGATCAGGCCCAAGATCACTGGGATCATCCCGACGGTCAGATACGCGAAGCCGGCCAGGTAGAAGGCATTTTGGGCTACGCGCTCGTCTCGACTCGACAGGGCGCGTTGAAGCAGGTCCTGTGTCGCGATGCTCCCCAGCCCGATAATCGCCCACGCGCGTACGTACTCGAGCCACGCCGCCCCCGTCCGTTCGAGGGGAAGAAGCCGGAACGTGTGCTCCGGAAGCTGTTCAGCCACCACCGCCCAGCCCCCCACGTCCGACAGGACCAAGGGCAGCATGATCGCTAGGCCGACAAACAGGATGACGATTTGCACGAAGTCGGTGAGCGCGACCGCCCACATCCCGCCCGCTGAGGTATAGGCGAGCACGATGACCGTGCCGGCCATCATGCCCGTGGTGGTCGAGATGCCGGTGAGCGTATGCAGGACAAAGCCGAACGCAACCAGCTGAGCACCCGTCCAGCCGATGTAGGTGATCATCAGCGCGATGGCGGACAACATCCCGGCCAGCGTCCCGTACCGGATCTCGAACAGGTCGGTTACGGTCAGCAACCGCATCCGGCGCAACATCCGCACGAAGAAGAAGCCAGCCAGAATCACGCACAACGCGGCCCCGAACGGATCGGCGATCACTGCGAGCAGTCCGCCCTCGTAGGCCGCCCCCGCGGCCCCGATCACCGTCCCTGATCCGAAGAACGTCGCCGTCACCGTGGCGCCACAGAGCCACACCGGCAGGCTCCGGCCGGCCACCAGAAAATCGTCCGCGGTTTTCGCCTGGCGCGCGGCGAAGACCCCGATGAGGAGGACGACGACGAGGTAGACCAACACCCCGGCGAACACGACGGCTTGGTCAGTCATGGGGCGTGTCCGTCCAGGCCGCTATCGACGCGTGGTTCGCACCTGAACCGTCACCGCGCCTCGAGCACCCACGACGGCACCTCCGGCTCGCCCGCAAAGAGGGACCGAGGCTGGTTCGCCGTGATCGCCCATCGGTGAAGCCAGGTGATGCCCTGCCGTCCGACGTATTCGTCGGGAAGTCGGTACGCCTCGTCTTCCATCGCCTCGGGAAGGGACACGAACCGATAGCCTCGATCAGCCAGGAGGTCGAGGACGTCCCCGACCCGATCGGCGTTCAGGCGATTCGCGTGCAGAAGGAGGACGTGCGCCGGCTCTCTTCCGAGTATCCGGAGCGACTGTTCTTCGTAGTACGCGAAGATCGCCTCCATGTACGCCACGTAGGCGTCGCCGATTCGACTCGCCAGGGAGTCGTCACCTCGCTCGACCGATCGGGCGTACGCGTTCGCGAAGAGGTACTCGTTGTTGTCGATGGAGACGGGGGCCACCACATACCCACGACGCTCGAGGTGGTCCTCGACCGTCCGGCGATCTTCCATGGTCCGCCCGGTGTTGAGGCGAGGATGGCGAAAGTAGACCGGTGTATGTCCTCGCTCTTCCATGAGTGGACGCCACACCTCTTCCCCGCGATCGACGTCAGCGATGAACGCGGTCGCGCCGCTCTCGTAGAGCCACATGTGGGAGTAGGTGTGGTTCCCGAGCAGGTGGCCCTCCTCGACCCAGCGTTCGATGAGACGCCGGCCTCTCGCCTGCCCGATGCGCACGTCCGCGAACTGGCCTTCGTTCACGAAACCGATCGCCGGAACGAGCCGATCACGGAGCGCCGTGAGAATTCCCTCGGTCACGTACTCGGGGGCATCGGCGCCCGGACCCGCGGCCACCTTCGGAAGGTCGTCGAAGGTGATCGCGATCGTGCGTGCCTGTGCTGATGTCGCGTGCGGCAACGCGAACAGAAGGGCCACGATCTGGACGATCGCCGCATCGCTCGCGCGCCTGCGCGCCCCCGTCATCCGCCCCCGAGTCATGCCCTTGTCTAACACAAGCGAGCGCCGGAGCCAAGGCGCGGCGAGGGCGTGAGGACGTCTCGCACCCCGGCATGGAGTGCCCTCCGCCCGAAAAGCGTGCCGCCCTCCGGGAGGTCCGATAGCCACGAAGCCCCGAAACTCCGCGAAGACTCGGTTGAACGGGCCCGCTCGCCACGGGCACAAACGATGCGTACTCTTTCGCCCGCGCGGCCGCCCACCAAGGGTGCCGCGCGTTCGCTCGAACGCCCCACCGACCTCTGGTTTCGCCCATGCAACCCACGCCCCGACTCTGGCTCCCAGGCTTGGTCGCCTGTGGGTTCATTGGAGTCGCGGCCCAGGGACCCGGGGACCGCCCCGAAGCGGCGATGGCGTATGAGGCGCCCTCGGTCGAGGCGTCGAGCGAGGCGATGGGCCCTCCGTATGCCGACGCGAGAGAGGCCGAGCTCCGCGGCGACGTTCGCGTCACCGCCTTCCAGCGCGCATACGGGGCACTGATCGATTCCACCTCGATCCAGCGGAACGACCTCGTCTTCCACTTGGCCGACCACGCGATCTACTTCCAGGACGGCCGGATGCTCGCGGAAGAACGGCTCGATCGGCGTGACCGGTGCGACTCGATCTTCTACCACTATCCGCTCGACATGCCCACGGAGCCGGAGCCGCTCCCGGATGAGCCGGTACGCCTCTGCACGGATGTCCAAGAGGTCCTGTGGGGACGAACGGAAACCCAAATCCGGCGCAACGCTCGTTCGGCCACCTTCATCGGTCGGAGAATCTTCGTGAACGACGTCGTCGCGGATGCGCTGGTGGACGTCGAGCGAGACCTCCGCGACGCGGCTTCGCGGGAGCCGGCCGTCGCCGCCTGGATCGATGACGTACACGTCGCGTACTCGTTCATCGACCGAGGCATCGCAGGGACGCGCACGCGCAGTCAGCACTCCTGGGGCCTAGCCGTCGACTTCGTCCCCGCCTCCTACGAGGGCCGCCAGGTGTATTGGCGCTGGACCCGAGCGTGGAACCGGAGTGGTTGGCACCAAGTCCCGCTCGAGGATCGCTGGAGCCCACCCGCGGGCGTGATCGAGATCTTCGAGCACCACGGCTTCCTATGGGGCGGGAAGTGGGCGCACTACGACACCGTGCACTTCGAGTATCGCCCGGAGATCTTGGAGTACAACCGCCTACTAGCGGCCGCCGAGCAGTAGACCGGACCGGCGCCGCGCATCGCGGTCGCCGGCCCCCGTCGTTCTAGCGTCCCGGCACCACCGAGCCGTACGTGGCCGGACCGTTGGGCAGACTCTGCTCGATGAACTCGCGGATGTGCTCGTTCGACGATTCGAGATCCTCTGCACGCAGATACATCATGTGTCCGCTCCGATACCCCTCGAAGCGCATCCGATCTTGGAGGCGACCGCTCGGGTCCATGTTCCACATCACGTATTTCGCGGTGAAGTAGTCCGTGGCCCCGTCGTAGTACCCAGACTGCACCATCACGTGAAGGAAAGGGTTCTGAGCCATCGCCTGTCGCAGCTGCTCTCCCCCATTGTAGTCCGGGTTCCCACCCGACCAGGGGTTCACCGGTCCGAAGAGGTAGTACTGCAGATCCGTCTCGAAGCCGAGGTCCTCGCGAAGGTATTCGTTGATGGCCGGCGCGAAAGCATGATTCCAGGACGTGAGCTCCGCCGGGTAGTCGTAGCTGTCTCCCGCGTTTTGACGGTCCAGCCCGAGGTAACGCGAGTCGAGTCGTCCGATCGTGTACCCTTCGTCGCGCAGCAGGTCCTTCCAGAAGTAGTTGACCGGGACCGCGAGGTTGTGACCCAGAACCGTCTCGACCGAGAGGCCCGTGTAGCGAGCGATCTGGTTGGCCATCGAGGTGCGCTCCCCGTCGGACAGCGAACCCGCCCTGGACACCGCCGGGAGGTATTCGTCCAAAGCCCACGCTTCCACTTCGGGGAGTAGCTCCTCGAGGTCTCGGGCCTGGAGATCCGCGGCGAGTTGGCCGTGGTAGTGCGCCGCCGCCGTGTAGTAGGGCATCTTGAGCGTCGTGGCGCGTGGCAGCGGCCCCTCCGGCGCGAGCCCAAGCCCCGTCGGCGAGACGAGGATGACGCCGTTCAGGTACATCCAGTGACGGTTCTGGAGCTGACCGGCCAGCCCGGCCACACGCATCGTGCCGTAGCTCTCACCGATCAGGTACTTCGGTGACGTCCACCGTCCCTGCCTCGAGACGAAGACATCGATCCAGTCCGCGAGGTAGGTGATGTCGGGCTGGATCCCGAAGAAACGCTCCCGATCGGCCTCGGGATCGAGGATCCTCGAGAAGCCGACGTTCACCGGGTTCACGAAAACGATGTCGGCCACGTCGAGGATCGAGTGTGGGTTGTCGCGGACGCCGTACGGCTGGATCGGATAACCCTCATCGTCGATCTGCAGCATCTTGGGACCGGTGTACCCCAGGTGCATCCAGAGCGACCCCGAGCCCGGGCCGCCGTTGAACGAGATGAAAAGCGGCCGCGCGGAGCTGTCGTCGACATCCGTGCGCTCGTAGAAGGTGAAGTAGAGCGCGGCATCGACGCTTCCGTCCGCTCCATAGACGGGTTGCGTGCCCGTCGTCACCCGATACGGCACCCGCTGACCCTTGATCGTGACCTCGTCCGTCGATGTCAGCGTGAAGTCCGCCGGCAACGTGCGGTCCGGCATCACGTCTTCCGGTGACATCGGCTGCTGCCCGAGCGAGGGTGCGGCCGAAACGAACAACAGAGCTGCCGAGGCCGTCGTGGCGACGGCGGTGAGGCGCGAAAGCGTCATGATCCTTCGTGGGTCAGCGGGTGCGTAAGGTGTGGAGTTCGGGTTACGACGCGGCCGGCCCGAATCCCTCTGGGTTGCCGTCGAAGTCCCACATGAAGGGCGGCTCTCCACCCGTCGCGCGGACGTACGAGTACACCTGGCCGCGGTGGTGCATGAACTCATCGTTGATGATGATCGCCGCGAAGACTCCGTTCAGCGGAATGCCCCAGTTGTTGTCCACCGGGCCCTGCAGCTGTTCATCGCCGACCTCTGCCATCGCCGCATCCGCCTGAGCCCAGCATTCACGCGCGTAGTTCATGACGGCTTCCTTCGAATCGAGAGAGGCCGCCACGTCGTCCTCGCTCGGACCGTCCGCCGCGATCTTGCCGGAGGCCATGCCCTGGGCGATGTCGCGCACGATGTTGCCCGACGTGTGCACGACGAGCTGAGTGGGGGTCCGCATTCCGTCGATCGGGGCGGAGCCGAACTGGTCGGCCGGGATGGCGTCGAGGGCACGGAGGTACATCCCGTACTTCTGGCGCATGTGGTCCCACATACCGTTCAAGGCCTGCTTATCCATGATCCCGTCCTCATCCAGGGGCGAATTGCGATAGGGTGAGGCGGAACAAAGAAGGCTGGCGAGTCCCCGTCAAGACGGCGCCGTTCGACCCCGTGTTTCCAGCGGCGGAGCGGGCTTCAGCCCCCGGCTCGTACCCCCGTCGCTTCGATCTCGTCGTCGGGGCTCCGGATCGTGAACGACACGGCACGCCCGTTCTCGTCGAAGTCGAACTCGAGGATCGAGGCGAAGCGTGGATTGATGGCCGATACCTCTCCGCCGAAGGTCATCGCGACGGCGAAGGCCCCCGCCCCCCGAGGGAGCAAGGCTTGCCCGTACTCGACCTCGGGCTGCTCGCCGTCGTTGGAGTAGAAGGCCGCCTCGGCCGCGACCAAGAGGTCGTCGACGAAGTGCACGAGCCCACTCTCCTCGTCGTAGTCGATGCGGATCGGCCGAGGGCGTTCCTCCGCAAACATCACGGCGAAGTACCGGGCGGTCGGATCCTCCTCGTTACCTCCTGTGAAGCGCTCGATCGCCTCGGGGCTCGGAAGGCCGGGACTGTCGTCGAACACCCACTCCCCCGTAAGCGTCATCGCTTCTGCCTCGGGCGTCGCCAGCGGGATCCCGTGATCGACCTCGATCGGTACGCTCACACGATCGAATCCCCACTTCATCACGAGCTGGCCGCCGTCGAGCCGGATCTCGTCGATGTCCCAATCGAGCGACTCCTGCAGCTCCTGTGAGCGGCTCCGTTCGACGCCCACGTGAACGACCGCGTCCTCGATCGGAGGATGTGCGCTGTGGAAGAGCGTCGTGTCCGCATGGAACGCGAGGCGCCATGGTTCGTCCTCGAGCACTCGAAGCCAGACACTGTATCGGCCCGCCGGGACCGGGGCGCCCGAAACGACGACGTCTTTGGAGAAGCGGATCGTCGTGGCCCGATTCGCTCCGGGCGTCCACACCTCGCCCCACGGGATCTGGCGTCCGAAGATCACCTCTCGACCGCGAAGCGACGGACGAGAGAAGGCGATCTCGATCTCCGTCCCCGAAATGACCTGGGTGAAGTCGGCCTGCTCACTGGAGGCCTGTGCAGCGCCGGCGTCCGGGAACGCGAGGAGGGATAGGGCGGCGAGAACCAGTGTGCAGAATCGCATGTGCGGTGTCGTGTCAGAGGACGGCTGCGCCGGAAGCTGCACCGTGCCGGGGACCTCGGCAATCGAGGATCCGGCGGGCCGGCTCCGGTCTCAAGCCTGCTCTAACCTCCTCACGAGGTCCAGGGTCCGATCGATGTCGTCCGGGTTCACGTAGAGGTGCGCACAGAGCCGCACCCGTTGGTCGTTCCGTTGCGCTCGGACTCGGATCCTCCCCTCCCACAGCGCGTCTTGTAGTTCGTCGGCGGTCTTGTTCTCGAGACCGAAGGTGATCGCGCCTCCGTACATCTCGGGATGCGTGCTGGAGTGAATCCGCGTGTTGGGAATCTCCGCCAGTCCCTCGATCAGCTGAGTCGCCATCGCGTGGTTCCACTCGGCGATGCGCTCGACCCCCAGCTCGCGATTGAAGGCCATCGCCGCCCTGAATCCGGTGTACAAGGCTGGACTGCCGGTGCCGTACTGCATGAAGCGGAAGGCGCCGTCTTCGCGGTTGTCGAAGTTGTAGCTGCCCAGGGTGGCCCACAGCTCGTCTTGGCGGGAGCGCTCGATGTAGAGAATCCCGCTTCCCTTCGGGGCGAGGAGCCATTTGTGCGGACTCGACACGTAGGCGTCGCATCCCATCTCCTTCACATCGACCGGGAGTTGGCCCACGACCTGAGCTCCGTCGACGATGCAGAACACGCCGCGCTCTCGAGCCAGTGCGCACAACTCCTTTGCGGGGAGGCGATACCCGAGGCTCGACGTGATCTCCGAGAACATGAGGACCTTCGTCCGAGGCGTCATCGCGTCGGCAAACGCCTCGAGCACACCTTCCGGTCCTCCTGCCACCGCGGCGTCGAGATCGATCTCTCTCACCACGGCGCCGTGCCGTCTCGCCATGAGCTGGAAGGGTCCGAAGCTGCCCCCATGCTCCTGGTCGGTGAAGAGGATCTCGTCTCCTGGCCGGTAGGTCATTCCGTTGGCCAGGAAGTTCATGCTCACCGTGGCGTTCTGGGTCAGCGCGATCTCGTCCATTTCCGCGCCGATGAAGGCGCCGACATCCGCCCGAATCTCCTCGCGAGGCTGATACCCTGTGAGAGGAGCCCCGATCTGCGTGTAGTACGGCCAATCGGGAAGTTCGGCCTCGAGTCGGGTCAGCTCACCGGTCTGGGCTTCGAGCACCTCGCGCGGCATGGCGCCGAGCGTACCCGTGTTGCAATACGTGACGTCGGTCGGGAAGAGGAACTCGCGGCGCGCGGCCGCGAAGAGCTCGGGGTCGGGCGCGGCGCGCGGAGCCGCGAATCGGCGAGCGGGCCGGGGCTCGACCGCGGACAAGGTCGGACCCGCCGCGGCAATGAGCGCCGCGCTCCCGCCGAGCGAGAGGAATGCGCGCCTTCCGATAGAGTCTGCCACGTCATGCTCCCTGGTGAAGTCCCGGCTCTGCGGCCGGACTGGCAAAGTGACCGGCGGTCCGCCGGACCGGCAAGCGACACCGCACCACCATGGCACCTACGAAACAACCCCCGCCGGACGAATCCGGCGGGGGCACACTTCGGGTTGTCGTTTTACTCGCCCGCGGCTCCGAGACGACGGAGCGACTCCAAGAGGTCGCCCGCCTTGTCCGAATCGGAGCTGGGCACCTCGGAGAGGGCCCGAGCTGCCGCACCGATGATCCGACGCCGCTCCTGACCGGATGCGGCTTCCGCCTGATCGAGCGCGGCACGCATCGCGTTGATCGCTGACTCGTTCATGCTCCGATGCCGCTCGAGCTGATCGAGATAGGCACGCGAGAGGGCGAAGGTCGCCGGCCACTCGAAGATCGGCTGACCCTGCGAGTTCAACTCGTCGAGCACGACCGAGTTCGCAGCGTCGATCTCGTTCTGCGTCAGCACATCGCTGGGCACGAGCTCGAAGATGTCGAGTCCACGCGCGATCTCGGAGCTGACGATCAGTCCGTTGTACCAGTACACCGACCAGCTGCCGCCGTTACCCATCTGGTCCGGGTTCACCGGCCCGCGGTCGTGGAACGCGATCTCGACCGGGTTGTCGACGTCCGTGAAGTCGAAGAGCGAGATGCCGCCCTGGTACCACGCCTGGATCATGATGTCGCGGCCGGGCACCGGGATCAGCGAGCCGTTGTGCGCCACGCAGTTCTCGAGAGAGGTCTGCGGAGCCGGCAGCTTGTAATAGGTGCGGAAGTCCATATCGCCGTCAGCGACCGTGAAGATCGCGTTCGCGCCCCACTCGTACGGGTCGGAGTCGCGGCACTTCGGACCACCACCGCCTCCCCACTCGTCCGTGAAGACGACGGAGGAACCGTCGTTGTTGAACGTCGCGGAGTGCCAGTAGGCAAAGTTCTCGTCGCTCACCGCGTCGATGCGGACCGGGTTCGCAACGTCGCTGATGTCGAGGAGCAGTCCGTATCCTTCGCAAGCACCGCCCGCCAGGCCGATGTGCGGGTAGACGGTGATGTCGTGGCACTGCGTGGGGCCACGCTCTGCGAGGGCGGCGTTCCCACCCATCATCTGCTCGACCATCGTCGGGATGAAGTCGCGGAAGGCCGTGCTGTCTGCTGCCGTCGGCGCACCGGAACCACCTCGCTGCTGGACGATCTGGGCCAGCTGAGCCGCGACGAAGTTGTCCGGGAGCACCATGACCTGGCCACCGAAGTCGGCGACGAACGCACCGCTCTCGACCGCCTCGTCGATCAACCGCTGATCTTCAGGGGCGAGGCCATGCGTCGGCGGCGCGACGAGGTCGTTGAAGATGCGCGGCGAGCTCACAATGGCCGCTTGGGCCGGGTCCGCGAGCGGCACCTGGATCACCTCGATCCGGAACAGCGCCGAGTTCGGATCCTCCTCCGGTAGGAGGCTCGAGCAGCCTTCGAGTTCGTCGGCCGGACGGACCGGGGCCGAGCCCGACACGTAGATGTAGACGTTCTCGTCGTCGCTGGGATCTTCCACGACCGTGTGCGTGTGCGAGCCACGGCACGTCTGCACGTTCGCCACGTACTCCGGATTCCGGATGTCCGATATGTCGAAGATCCGAATACCGCGGAGTCGGTGGTGACTGACCGCGTCCTGCACACCTTCGTTGCTACAATCCAAGCGGCCCGAGAGCCCCTCGCCGGAAACGAAGAGCAAGTTGCCGTAGACGGACACGTCGCTCTGCGAAGCGGGGCAGACGTACGTCACGACACTCGTCGGGTTCGCCGGGTCGGACACGTCCCACACCTGGACACCATCGTAGTTGCCCTGGATAGCGTAGTTCCCGCTGAAGGCGAGATCGGAGTTCGTCTTGCCCACGAACTCACGCTGAGGCGGCGTCTCCGACACCAGCTCCATGTTCCAGATGGCCTGCTCGGCATCGAAGAGACCCGCGCCGAGCCCAACGCGGGGATCCGGGCTCGGAGCCTCTACGCTGAGCGGAAGAGGCTCGCCCATCGGGGCCGCCGTCGACATCGACATCGTCGGGGCGGATCCACCGCACCCGGCGATCGCCAACGCGCCGAGGAGCGCGAGCGTCGAGCCCTCCCGACGACCACGTCTCAAACCATTCGACTTCATCGCTACTCCTGAGCTGAGAGATTCGGACGGGATCAAAACCCTGACCCCATCGCGTCCAACATTCGTTGCATGCGCGCGATTTCACTGCGCTGATCGACCTGGATATCCGACGCCAACTTGAAGGTGAGGTCGTCCTGCGCTGCCCCATCCGCACCGAAGAGCTCGTGCACCATCGTGACGGCACCGGTGTGGTGCTGAATCATGAGCCGTAGATAGGTCCGATCGAATTCGGGCCCCCGTGCGGCGCGGAGTTCATCGAGCTGTTCGGGGGACAGCATGCCCGCCATGTGCATGTGCATGTCGTGGCCTTCGTGCCCCATCACCTCGCCCGAGTCCATGACGTGCGGCACCGGCAGGTCTCGATCTTCCAACCACTGTTGCATCACGCGGATCTCGTCGCGCTGCGCATTGATGATCCGCGCGGCGAGGATCTGGATCTCGTCGTTCGCTCCGTTCGTGGGCGCGAGGTGCGACATCACGAGGGCCTGCGCATGGTGGCCGATCATGCCGGTCATGAAGTCGGCATCCGCCTCGTGCACGACCATCGTGGCTGAGTCGGCCCGCGCATTGTACAGAGCTTCGAGCTCGTCCAAGTCGGGGTTGGACGCAGGAGCGATGCGCTCCGCGGAATTCCCGGACGACGCGCAGGCGCCGACGATCAATACGAGAGCGAGGCCGAACAGCCTCGGGAACAGAACCTTCAACGGGGTCTCGATCGCGTGGGCGGGCGCACGAGGACGATATCTTCGCCTCGTGCGGCACGCTGTGGAGCACGGAGAAGGTTGGCCGGTAGCGGGCTACAGGTCAATCCGGCGCAGCCGCGGGCCGAGGAAGTACGTCGGGCACCTGCCCCGCACCATACCACGCCGCCGGATACCCGAGGTCCATCAACGAGCCGATGCTCGTCGAACCAATCGTCGGATTCGGGCCGTCGCGTATCCACGAACCGACGCCCATCACACCTGGGGCTTGCCAATGGCTTCCATTCGAGGTGAAGAGGACGTCAGCCAACCGCCCGGTGTCCTGCTTGAATCCCCACAACGCCAAGCGACCCCGGTACGCGCCGCTCTGACCATCGAAGTACGGTGGATCGAAGCCCTGAATCACTCCAGCGAGTCCGAAGGTGTGCCCCATCTCGTGATGTGCGAGGTACGTCCATCGGAAGGCGTCGCGCGCTTCACCGAACTTGTCGGCGTTCACAACGATGGTCCCCACCACCGTCGTGGGCCACGGGAGACCGCGGTGTATACAGGGCCCGCCGACGGCCTCGACGTACGTGTCCTCAGGGAAGTCGTACCCGACCGTCACCATGATCCGGACGCCGTCTTCCGTCCCCTGAAGGATCGGGTGGTCTGCCGGCCAATTCCATCCGCAGTGTTCCGTGAGGGGAGAGATCTCCACCTCGGGGAGCGGTCGTCGGATGACTCGTTCCCACGTCCCTTTGGCCACCGTGAGAGCGTCCCTCCAATCCTGAGGGACGTCGTGAGCGAAGTGAAGCGTGATCTCGAAGCTGCTCGGTGTGGATTCGGCGGGCTGGACGGCGACGGTGATACTGTCGCGCCAGCCGTCCGATTCAGCCCGAATCCAGGCGTGTCCGTACGGCGCGTGGGCGAGAACGACTCCACGTTCATCGACGCTCGCCACGTCCGGATCGGAAGACGTCCACTCCGGCGTGGCGACACGGTCACCGACCTCCCCGTCCCGCACGAGATGCCGCGCGGCGAGGAGCTGGGAATCGCTCGGTGAAAGCGTGATCACTTCGGGGGCGTCGATCGTGAGGCCCGAGTGTTCCGTCAGCCCGACTCCCTGACCGCAGCCGATGACCAGGGCGCTCGCCAGGTACGCCCCCCACAACCTCCGGCCTCTGCCTCGTCGAGCACGTACCATGACCAGCCTCCGCCCAGCCTGCCCCTCACCGAGCCCCAAGCTGTCACGACGTCGCCGCTCTTGCCACCAGTCCGATCGCTAGAAGCGATAGGTGTAGTTGACCTTCACGGAGGCACCTCGAGAGAGCGTGATCAGCTCGCGATCGTTCGGGCTCGCCAACAGGTCGACGTACTGCCAGTTGTGTGAGTACACGAGGTAGACGTCGTTGCCCGGCTTCACGATCCAGCGGAGCCGCGCGAAGAGACCGACAAGCTCGCTCTGATCATCGTACTGGAGCTGGTTCGTGACGCTGAGCCACGGACTCGGGTTCCAATCCCCGCTCACCTCGTACAAGGATGCCGTGAACGACCCTCCGGGAAGGTCGACGGAGTTGTACTCGAAGTTCGTCGATAGGCTGACGCCGGGGTTCGGGCGGATCGTGACCTCCGCTTCGGTCCGGTTCCGATCGCCATCCCAGAAGCCGCTGCGGGCGAAGGTGCCCTGCACCGAAAGACGGCGACGGCTCGCCGTCTCGGCGCTGACCTCGTACTCCCAGTTGCCGTACTCGCCGGGCGCAACCATGACGCCGTCGCTGATCTCGAACGACTCGTCGAGGAACTCGTACAGGTGGTTGGCGCTGAACTCGATCTCATCCCCGCTCTCGAAGCCCAACTCGAGGATCCGGAACTGCCACTCGCGCTCCTCGAGAACGCCCGTGTCCTTCGTCTCCTGAGCAGAGAACCAAACCTGATGGCTCGTCTCGCGAAGCCAGGAGAGTCCCGGAATCCGCGGTGACCACTGAACACGTGTGTTCACGCGACGGAAGTTGTTCCGTGTGACGAAGCCCACAGCCGGGTCGAAGTCGTCACCGAAGTCTCGGTACGAGATGTGGCCGTCCCAGACGTTGTTCGGATATCCGATCCGTGCGCCCCACGAACTCAGCGTTCCGAACCCCAGATCTTCGTACTCGGGGTCGTCGACCCCGAGCGGGTTGGTGTTCCCCACGAGATATGCAGAGGCGGTGAGGTTCTTGTCCCCGAGGAAGCGGCGCGTGCGGAGGTCGATGTCGACACCCATGGTGTGCCGATCGACGGGCGAGAAGCCCGCCGGATCCTGGGCCGTACTCCGCCGGGTGTAGATCGCGCCGATGGCCGACTGCTCGAAGAGCTGACGCTTCACCCGCGCCACGGTGAAGTTCTCACGCGGGATCGTCACGTCGAGCGCATCGTCTGCGTCGAAGTAGGTGAGCTGCCCCGTACCGATCTGATAGAAGCCGAGCTCGAACGGCCCCGTTTGCCCCGTGAGGCGTGTGCCGTAGTTGATCGGGATCTGACGCCCTTGGTTGATGCCGATCGCCCGCGAGTAGAAGGGAGACGGTCCGCCGTTGGGCGCGAAGGAGAAGACGCCCGACCCCTCGAGGAAGAAGTCCCGCTGTTCGGGAAAGCGAATCGCGAAGCGTGTCAGGTTCACGCGCCGCTGGTCGCTTTCCACCTCCGCGAAGTCTGTGTTCAGAGACACCGAGGCACGAAGACTCGACGTCACACTGTAGTTCAGATCCAGACTGAGATCGGCCGGAAAGGTGTTCGGGCTCAGCTCCGGGTCGGCCGGCGTCGGCTGATCGGCCGGGATGTTGCGCCACGAACCGATCGTCGAGGGGACGGCCTCCAGTCCGAGACCTTGGGACATGCCCTGTAGGCCGGCCAGACGCCCGGCGAACACGGGGTTGAACAAGCCCTGATTGCGTTGATGCCCACGCCAGAGGATCTCCTCGTTCCTGCGCCGAATCGTGCGCTGGAAGTTGATCCCCCACTCCGATTGGTCGGGATTGAAGTTCAGGGTGCGGAAGGGGATCTGGATCTCGGCGGACCAACCATCCGGCCGCCGCGCCGTGCGGGCCTCCCAAATGCCGTCCCACGCCTTGTTGATGCGACCCCCGCCACCTCCACCGCCACCGCCTCCTCGCCCACCGCCGCCGATCACCCCGTCGCCCATGAGGCCGGCGGCGTTGATTTCGAAGAAGTACCCGGTCCGACCGTCGAGGAAGGTGTCGAGGATCCACATGAACCGGTCGTCCGTACCGAGCCCCGCATCCCGCTCTCGCTGGAAGGCGAGGATCCCCTCCGGGTCATCGTAGATGACCGCCCCGATGTAGAGATTGTCCTCGTCGTACAGCACGCGGATCTCCGTCCGTTCCGACGGCTGCCCTCCCTCGATCGGCTCCTGCTGGGTGAAGTCGGTGATCGGCGTTGCGGATTCCCACACCGCCTCGTCGATCCGCCCATCGAGCGCGATCTCGACGCCTCCCTGTGGCGCATGCGCGACGAGCGGAGCCATCGCTCCGGATGAGCTCGTAGATGCCGGCGTCGAGGACTGCTGGCCGTGGACCCCGCCAAGGGGCCATGCCGACAGGACTGCCGCCACGGCGAGCGATCTCATCGCCGCGGTTCTGATAGGTGCTTCGTCTGTTCGCGCGCTCACCCGCCCGGAAGACTCTCCACCAGCTGGACCATCCGACGCAGGTGATCCTCTGTCGGAAGCCGTCCCCGGCCCCCGCCGAGATTGTCGACCATGTGCTCAGGGTCTCCCGTTCCCGGCGCGGCAATCGTCACCGCAGGATGGGCGACGGCGAACTTGAGCATGAACTGCGCCCACGTGTGCGCGTCGAAGTCGGCGGCCCACTCGGGCAATTCCCGATCCCCGATTCGGCTCCACATGCGGCTGCGACCGAACGGCAGGTACACGATCACCCCGATCCCTCGATCGATCGCGAGCGGGAAGATCTCCTCGGCTGCGGCCCGGTTGTCGATCGCGTAGTCGATACCGATGAAGTCGATCGGATAGTCCCGCATCACCTGCGCGAGGTCACCGTACCGGCCGCCGCTCGTCGTCGTGATCCCGATGTACCGAACCCGTCCCTCTTCTTTGTACTCCTGGAGTACGCCGAGTTGGGTGGGTGGGTCGCCGAGGTTGTGGACCTGGTTCAAGTCGATGACGTCGAGGCGCATCCGGTCGAAGGAGCGCTCGATCTGGGTTCGGACGTCGGATTCGTTGACCGTCCCGCCCCCTCGGCCAGCCACGTTCACCTTGGTGGCCCAGAAGATCCCGTCCTGGATGCCGTCCTCTTCGGCCCATGCTCCTGCATAGGACTCCGACCCGCCGCCGCCGTACCCGGCGGCCGAGTCGAAGAGCCGCCCGGCTCCCTCGGCGTTCCGCGCCAGCTCGTGGAGCACGGATCGGTGGTCCGCGAGTTCTTCGGCCGTGGAGTTGTTCGAGATCCAGCGTCCACCCAGGCCGACGATCGGCACCTGTTCGCCGGAGGACGGGATCGGACGGGTCAGCACCGCGCCGTCCTGAAGCGCAGCCAACAACCGCGGGTTGAGAGAGAGTGCAGCACCCGCCCCACCGGTGATGCGAAGCCAGTCGCGTCTCGAAAGCATGTCGTCCTCGGCCATGAAGATCGGAATCGTCCGTCCTTCTGACCCCCGAGAGCCCGGAAACGTTAGGCGAGCCCGTGCTTTCCCCCGATGCACGCGGTTCCTAACGTGGCGCACACGAGACCCCCCTCTCCAAGCTCTCCATGCTACGCGTCGCTCGCACCATCCTGCCCGTTGTCGGGACCGCTCTGGCGCTCTCTGGTTTGCCCACCGAGGCCGACGCCCAGCGAGCCAACTCCGCCGCCTCGACAACGTCGACGCCGCTCGAATTGATGTACTTCGGGGCCGCCGGATGGCGCCTCACCGACGGGAACGTCGTCGTGCTGGTCGACCCGTGGCCGTCCCGTCTGAAGTACGGCGGCGGCGGGCATCCCGACGACGACCGGCCCGACTTCGCTCGGAGCGATGCCGCGTGGGCGGACACCACCCTGATCGACTCGTTGATCGACGAGGCCGACTTCATTCTGGTCCACCACAGCCACTTCGATCACCTCGGGGACGTTCCGTACATCGCGAGGAAGACCGGTGCCAAGGTCATCGGGACGGAAACCACGAAGATGATCCTGCGAGCGTACGGCATCCCCGATGAGCAGATGTACGCCGTGGGCGGAGGCGAGGACTATCAATTCGAGAACTTCAGTGTGCGGGTCGTCCCCGGGATCCATTCGGCGCTGAACGAGAAGCACTACCACGACACCCGGCGGTACGACCGCAACACCGAACTCGAGGCGCCACTGCGGATCGATCAGTTCATCGAAGGGGGATCGTTGAGCTTCTTCGTCCGGTTCGAACGCCACACCGTGCTCACCATGGGCTCGATGAATTTCGTGGAGCGCGAGTTCGAAGGCCTGGATCCGGACATCCTACTGGCCGGAATCAACGGCTCCCGTCTCGGGCTCTACGAGTACGACCGCCGGCTCCTCGAGGTCACGGGCTTCCCGCCGGTGGTGATCCCGACGCACTGGGACAACTTCCGGCTCCCGTACGGCTTCTCTCAGGAGCCCAACATCGAGCGAAACCTCCTGCCCTTCGTCGAGACTGCGGGACGGATTTCGCCCGGTACCCGCGTGATCCTACCCGTTCATTTGGAGCCGTTCACGATTCGCTAGGCGGCACGTAAACGCTATACGACGCCGTTCGCACCTCTGCGATCGGACCCGGCGCGCCGATTCGCACTGTCGGGCGCACCGCCCCCCGCGCGACGTCGGTCGCCCGACCCGCGCCGATTGTACCCCTCGGTCAGCCACGTCGCGATCACCATGCGATGACGGAATGCCGGGGTGTCGGCATCCTCCTGGTGGGCTTCGAAGACCCGGCGCTCCGGGCCGCCGTTCATCGACACGAACCACGCGCCGTGCTCGAACTCGGCGCCGCCGCCGGGTACGGGCTCGACCGTTCCTCGATAGCGGCGACCTTGGTGGATGAAGTCGATGGACTCAAGCACGATGACCTCGCAGGGGGACCGAAGTCGGACCCACCCCTGGCGGGATGGGCGGGGACGCTGACAGGCTACGGTGCGCGACGACCCGTCGCAAAGTGCGTGTACACCGCGAAGCCCATACGTATGGCCCTGCCCCCCAACGCATTCAAGGACTTGGTCTCCGACTCTCCTGCAGAGTCGTACGAGGCGCTGCGTCGAGCCGGCTGTCTCTCGTGGAAAGGTCGCCGAAGCAAGGAGGACGTACTCGAGCTGATGCGCGAATCACTTCGGCGTTCTCATGCCCGAGCCGACACCGGACCGGGACCCACGAGCCGCGACCGGTTGGCCGCCGCGCTGCTGTCCTCGACGTACGTCAGTTGGAAGGGCCGTTGGCTGGCCCGTCGGGACACACGCTAGAAGACTTGCGACCTACTCGACCGTCCTCCGCCACGCGTCGAACTGCTGACGAAGCTCGAGGAGGGGGTTCTCGGCAAGACGCGTGGTGTGAACCGATAGGGCGAGCCACGGCGCATCGGGGGTGCCAGCGTCGGTCTGCCCGATGTTCTCCGTCGCATACGGCTCGTCCCCACCCCGGGCGACGAGGATCGCCGCCATCGACGTCGTCTGACGCACGTTCCCTCGATTGCACCGAACGTCGCCCCCGGCGTGGGACCCTGCCTCCAGCGCTCGCATCAGCCGATCCGCGAGCGTGTTGAAGCCGGCCGGATCGTCCCAGCGGAAGGCATCGAGAGGCCGCTGGACGACCTCGGGGCTGGCCAAGGTGTTCCCCTGCGATGTCACGCCACGGCTGGCGTCCGCCATTACGCCGGCATACCGCATGTTCCCATCGTCGTCCGGCCGCATCCCCTGGCGAAGCGGGGTCGTGTACCCGGCCACGTGAACCACGCCGTCATTCAGGGTGACGACTCCATACTGCCGGCGCTCGAGTTGGTCGTCCCACTCCGGGTCCGTGACGCGTTGTACGACTTCCTCCGCGGTAAGGCCCTCTTGGAGCGCCTCGAACACGCGGTTGCGGTTCCGGATGTCGAAGCCGGCCTGAGTCGCGGCTGCCCCCTTCCCAGGGACGAGGGCGGCAACTCCGTCGCCGAACGTCTCGACACACGACGAAACGGCGACGCCGACATCGCCGGTCTCCGGGTCGATGGCGGCGATCGACCACGTCGTCATGTCGAGCTCCTGCGGGTACTCCTGCACAGGAGGGGTACAGGCGACGAAGGCGCACAGGACGAACACCCCAGCGAGGGCCGTGCGAGCGAGTCGAGTCATCGTTCCAGCCTCCAGAACTGAGAGCGGTAGTCCCACGCGGTATAGGCGATTGTCGAGCCGTCAGGCGACCAGTTCGGCTGACTCTTGTGGATGGGGTCGCGGGTCACCTGGGCGACCGCGCCGCCTCCCACCGGCATCCGATGCACTTGGAAGTAGCCGTCCGCTCCCGGGGCGATGAAGGCCACCTCTCCTCCGTCACGACGGATCCCGATCCCCGGGAAGTCGTGCTCACTCTCGAAGCGGTGGAAGACCCGCGCGGCCCCGCCGGACATGGGCACCGTGAACAGCGCGTGGCGGCCCGGTCCCTCCTTCGCGATCGCGATCACGGTCCGACTGTCCGGCATCCACTCCGCATGCGTCGGAACACCCTCGAGTCCCGTGATCGGAATCTCCGTCATCTCCTGCGTGACCTCGCCGGTCTCCTGGTCGACCCCGACGGTGTACAACACTTCGAGTCCCGTGCTCGCGCTGGCGCCACTCACCAGCACCGTCCGGCCATCGGCGGACCATCGAGGCCATCCCACCTCGGCACCACGTCCCAAAAAGGTGATCTGCCGGTCCGGAGCCGAGCCGTCCGCCGGCCGCAGCCACACGTCGTCCGAGCCGGTACGGTGAGAGTGGAGCGCGATCCAACGCCCGTTCGGAGACCAGTCCATCGCTTGATCCTCGGACTCCGTTTGGGCCACGACCTCCGTGGGCTCGGGTGCGTCCCGATTGATTTCGCCCGATGCGACGATGCCGATGTGCTGGGCGATGTCCGGGTAGTTCACATCGTCGACTTGGCGTCGCCAACTCCCGAATGTGAACGCCACCCGCTCGCCGGCCGGATCGTAGCTCGGTGTCTCCGCCTGGAAGAGGGTGAGCTGCCAATGTTGCCCCGTCGCCACGTCCACTTCGGCGACGAAGGTGCGGTAGCTCTGACTCCGGAAAAGAAGGTGACGCCCGTCCGCGCTCACGTAGGGCGCGTACGTGTCGCGGGAGAAGCCGGCCAAGCGGCGCACGCTACCCGAGCTCCGGTCGGCCACCATCAAGTCGACCATCCCCGTGCCATCCGGGGAGGCGAAGTACGCCTCCTCTCCGTCCGGGGAGAAGGCGGCGGGGCCGACGACCTCGACGTTCGGGGTGAAGACGAGCGCCCCGCCGTCGCACGGAAGGTGGAGACGGTCCCCGCCCTCCCCACGAATGACGCAGCCGATCTCCCCGGACGGGGCGAAGGTCGGCCACAACACCCGATCCG
The DNA here is from genome assembly GCA_039030015.1 of Gemmatimonadota bacterium. Classification (GTDB taxonomy): domain Bacteria; phylum Gemmatimonadota; class Gemmatimonadetes; order Longimicrobiales; family Gaopeijiaceae; genus UBA2589. The sequence continues at coordinate 33,756 of JBCCEZ010000024.1, forward strand.
ATCCGACGGGCGTCATCGTCGCGTTCTCCGCTGACCGAGTGAAGCGCCAAAGCTCCCACTCTTCCTCTCCAGATACCACGCCAGCGATCTCCGAGCCGTCGGGCGACACGGTCAGCGCACCCAGACGATCGACGCCGACCGTCTCTCCAGACGCGGCCTCCAGCTCCGGAGCGTCGAAGAGGGGTTCTCGCTCACCCGTCCGCGCGTCGTATCGCCACCAGGTGACACTCCCTTCTCGATCGGACGCGAGCAGCGCCCCGTCGTCGAGCCATGCGAGGTGGCGAACTTGACCATCGGCCCGGGTCATCGTGCGTGGAGCCCCTCCGGTGATCGGGACGACCCGTAGGTCACGCCCCTCAGCATACGCCATCAAGGCCCCGCTGGGGGACAGCGCTCCCGGCGGATCTCGGTATCCGACGATGCCGTTCTGGCGAGCCGTGACGACCCAGGCGAGTTCTTCGGCGGTCTCTCCCGCGTCGGAGGGCCCGCTCGCGTCCGGGCCCGCACACCCCAGCGTGACCAGTAGGGCTGCAAAGGCGAACGCGGCTACGCGTCGGAGCGACGAGCAGACGAGGTGGGGCGCGCTCTTGATCATCGCGATGTCCGTCGGGCGGTCCGCGACCCCGCATGGGTCGCTCTGTCCGCCATCGTACGCTCACCACCCTCTGTAGGCGACCGCGATCGGCATGGTGTGGGTCTTGTGGGCACGCGTCCCTCGGAGCTTCCGTTCAGCCGATGGGCACGCCCACGTCGCTCAGCAATCCCCGAGAGGCCTTCGCCATGGACATCGCTCGGACGCACTTCGACCGCCTCGACGCCGCGCTCACCCTGTGGATGGCCGAGCGGGGCATCGCACTGCTCCGCATCTCCCTCGGGGCCGTCTTTCTCTGGTTCGGCGTACTGAAGTTCTTCGCGGGAGTGAGCCCGGCCGAAGCGCTGGTGCTCGACACGATGGAGTTCGTCACCTTCGGACTCATCGACCCCCGCCTGGCGCTGCGGGTATTGGCGGTCTGGGAGACGCTCATCGGCCTGGGGTTGATCACGGGGATCGCCCTCCGAGCGACGCTCCTCCTGCTCTTCTTGCAGATGCCGGGCACAGCGCTCCCGCTCCTTCTCTTTCCGGAGCTCACCTTCCAGGTCGTTCCCTTCGTCCTGACGATCGAGGGCCAGTACATCGTGAAGAACCTCGTCCTCGTCACCGCAGGCTTCGTGATCGGCTCCACGGTGCGAGGCGGCCGACTCGTCCCCGAGGACTGAACCGACCCTAGCCCCGACCCGCTACGGAGCCCGGATGAGGTCTCCGAACCAGAGTGCGTTCAGGAGTAACCGGCTCGTGCCCCGCCAGTAGCCCCGGAAGTTCGGGTTGTCGATGAGTAGCACCACACTTCCACCGCCGAGCTGGTCCGCGATGACGGAGGGCGAACCCGGCAGTCGAGCGTGGTTCTCATCGGACACGTAGCCGCTGAGGTGCGGGTCATCCGTGAGCTGGGCCACGGTGATGTACGGGTTGTCGGGAACCGCGAAGAAGTTCGAGTGATCCCGCCACACCGGTAGGAAGCGACGTGTGTATCCGAAACCGAGCGGGTGCGTGAGGTCGAGATCGGCTTGCCATATCGAACCGCCGATGGCTTGAGCCCCTTGGAGGTCGCCGGCACGCTCGTAGTCGATGCGAGCCGGACCATCCGCACTCATGGCCTCACCGGGCAGCCGGCCGACCGACGGCGCCGCGACATTGGGGGTCAGCTCGTTTCTCGCGGCCCATGCGGCGGCAGCGCGAATGGCCACGAGGGTACCGCCCCCGCGCACCCACCGGCGGAGCTCATCCAACTGTGGCTGGAGGAAGGACAGATTGCCACTCACGAGCACGAGCACGTCGTACCGGCTCCAATCCACCCGCCCGATGTCCGATGCGTCGACCTTCGTCACGGGCATCCCGATGCGTTGGTCGAGGAGGTGCCACATCTGCCCGGCTTCGTACCCCGAGATCCCCTCGCCGACAGGGAGCAGGACGCGCGGTGCGCGCACAGGGGCGAACGCCCCGCTACCGAGGTCGGGCCCGGAGACGGAGTACGTCGAGGTCGCCGCATGAATCGTCACACCGAGTGATCGCGCGACGTCGCGCACAGCCGCCAACAGATCGTCCGATGACAGATTCTGATTCCGAACCGGCATGCTGATCGTTCCGCGGGAGAAGTCGACCGGACCCAACGACGTCGTCGCCGAAAACGGCCGAGTCGCGACCTCGCCTCGGACTCCCCTCGCCTGGAGTGCCTGGAGCGCGACCGGTGCGTCCGTGTCTCTCCAGTCCAGCACGTACGCCACCGAGCTCTCCGGCGTATCGGCCACGGAGCGCACCATGCCGTTCTCGCCGACGACCGCCCCCAGTGGCAGGTCATCACGGAGCTCGGCGTCCGGAATCCCGTACGCCAGGCTCACGACCCACGTCGAGGCGTCGTAGAAGACCGAGTCCGGGAACGTCTCGGTCCGCTCGAAGATCGAACGTGCCAGACGGTACTGCGGCTGTTCGGCCGGGACGACCCACGCTCGCCCCTGCTCGAACACGTGGCCGCCGACGGTGCGCGATTCATTCGCTTCGTGCACCCGAATGCGATGCCGCCGAAGCAGATCGAGGAACTCGTCGTTGATCGACGCGTCTTCCGAGTCTCCAAAGATCCACCCGCGCACGGGATCGTCCTCGGCCTCCGCCATCGCGGTCGTGAAGAACTCGTGCTGGTACTCCCGCATCACCTCGCGCTCCTCTACCGAGACCCGGACGGTCGCGAGAGCGGTCCGAAGGTGATTCCGGATCGTGAACGGGAACGTCAGGATCCCATGGTGCGTGCTCTCCTGAATGTGCCCCCTCGAACTCGCTTGCTCGAAGACGAGGCCAAGCCCGCCCAAGAAGTTCGGGTAAGTGGAGCCATAGCCAGGGTAGGAGTTGTCGAACACTTCGCGCGTGAAGTAGAGCGACCCGAGTGTGTCGAGCGCGGCCGCCCAGTCGTCCGCAAAGCGCATCGTGATGTCTGTGTACAGGCGCTCCGGCAAGAGAGGGTTCCACGAGCCGACCGGCTCGGAGGGTTCGAAGAAGTAGCTACTCGACGTGCCCATCTCGTGGTAGTCCGTCACCACGTTCGGTCGCCAGTGGTGGTGCCACTCGATCCGAGCCTTGCTCTCCGGATTCACGAGGGGCAGCCAATCCCGATTGAGGTCGAACCAATAGTGGTTCGTGCGCCCCCCGGGCCACACCTCGTTGTGCTCGCGGTCGAGCGGGTCCGCCACCATGGGCTCGGCACGATTGATGTTCGCCCACCAGGTGTGCCGGTCGCGCCCGTCCGGATTGAGGTTCGGTTCGATGTGGAACACGCCGTTGTCCAGGTAGTCGAGCACCTCGCCCTGCCCCGCAACGAGCCAGTATGCGGTCAGGAGGGCGGCCTCTGACCCCGACGGCTCGTTGCCATGGACCCCATACCCCAGGTGGACGATGACCGGCAGATCAGCCGCCGCGGCGAGATCACCGTCCGCTTCGGAAGCCGCGATGTGACGCGTTCGGATCTCCTCGAGGCGCGCATGGTTCCCGGGACTCGTCACCGTGAGGACGGGCATGACCCGGTGTTCGAACGTCGTCCCGATCTCCTGGTACGTCGCTCGGTCCGAAGACGCGGCCAGCTCTTTCATGTACGCGACGATCTGGTCGTGTCGCGTGTGATAGCTGCCGATCGGATAGCCTAGGAATTGCTCGGGAGACGGGACTCCCGTCACGAAGCTCACCCCGGGCGGAAAGTAGTAGTCGAGCCCGGCGGAAGTCGCCTGGCGCTGCGCCTCCAGGAGCTGTTGCCCGTGCGACGGAGCGGGAACGACGGCACCCGAGAGGGCCAACACGGCACTGCAGATGCGGAGGGCGTTCGTGCGAGCGTTCACGGAGATCGAGCCGGCGAAGGAGGAGTGGTTCCGAGCGGGCAGAAGCTAATCGGCGCCCGACGTCGTGCCTATGTGCCCCTGGGCGAAGCTTCCCCTGCCGTGCTCACCGCCGGAGCCACGACCACCATTCGGGACGCGTTCGTTTTTCGGCACCCGCCCTAGCCGCTCGACCCAAGAGCCCAGCGCTGGCATACCGAGCTTGCGGTTGGACGGCCAGTGCTCGAGCCACGACAGGGTCGAGAGTCTTGGGGGTGCCCCCGTCGGCTTCGGCGGAGAGCGCCACGGCCAGCCCGTCCTCAATCGCGAAGTCCACCGGTATCGGCAGCCGGCCCGCGAGGACACGGTGAAAGAGCAGTCCCAGCTGGTACACGTCGCTCGCCGGGGTAATTTCTTCACCGGCCCACTGTTCAGGGGACGCGTAGCGTAGCGTCATTACCCGCACGCCCGCACTCGTCTCACGAGCCAGGTGAGCGAAGGGCACGCCCCCGACCACCTTCGCGATCCCGAAGTCGAGCAGCCGGACTCGCCCAGACCGCTCGACGAGGATGTTGGCTGGCTTCAAGTCTCGATGCACGACCCCTTGCAGGTGTGCGACTTCGACGGCGTCGCAGAGCTGGAAGAGCAGCTCGAGGCGATCGGTCGGCTCCAGCCCGTCCGCATACTGGTCGATCGGCACTCCCTCGACGTACTCGGTCACCAAATAAGGCACTCCCTCGCGTGTCAGCCCCGCATCGACGAAGCGAGCGATTCCCGGGTGGGCCAAACGCGCCACGATCTCGCACTCGGCGAAAAACCGCCTCCTTACCCCTTCTCCATCCACTTCGGGGCGGATGAGCTTCACAGCTACGAGCGGAGCGTGAGGAACAGCCGAGCGACGAGCCGCGAAGACAAGGGAGACGCCTCCCTCGCCGAGGAGCTTCTCGGGCGTGTACGGTCCCACGCGATCCGGCATCGTTCCAGTCGACGGCGGGCCTCCGAGGCCGGCGAGCGCGCCTGACAACCGGTCGAACCCTCCATCCTCCTGATGTCCTGCAAGGAGCGCAGCCACCCTCTCGCGTAGGAGCGGATCGCGGATCGAGGTACTGAGCCAACAGGCCCTAACTCCGACCGGTCGCTCGAGCGCGGCCTCGAACATGGCCTGCAACTCGCGCCACTCGTCGGAAGCGCCGCTCATCGTGCCTTCACGGTCCGCCAGACTCGGTTTCGGGTGGGCCCGGGTCACTCAGTTGCACGTTGAGCCACGCACGAGCGAAGGCCCAGTCACGCTTGACGGTAGCCTTCGACGTGCCGAGTGCGAGGGCCGTTTCCTCGACAGAGAGGCCGACGAACGTCCGGCATTCGACGACGCGACACTGTCGTTCGTTCACGGCCTCGAGCTTCTGTAGGGCATCCTCCAGCACGAGGAGCTGGCCCGGGTCCGGGCCCGCGATCTCACCCGCTTCGGCGAGGTCGATCACAACGGCGTCGCCACCACGCTTCGCTCGACCGCGCCTTCGTGCATGGTCGATGAGAACCCGCCTCATCTGACGAGCCGCAACCGCGAAGAAGTGTGCCCGGTCCTGCCACTCGACTCGCTCGATATCGATCAGCCGCACGTAGGCCTCGTGCACGAGCGCGGTGGAGCTGAGAGTGTGTTCGGGTCGCTCGCGGCCTAGGTGGGCTCGAGCGATGCGCCTGAGTTCGTCGTATACGAGGGGTACCAATCGATCCATCGCGTCCCGACGCCCAGAACCGAGGTCCTGAAGAATTCGTGTGAGATCGCCCGACTCGCTCACGGTGCGCCTTCCCATCCGACCGGACCACGCGGTTCGACTCCCGCGGCTCGTCAGAGAAGTAGGGCCGTATTCCGTCGGATGCCAGATCCGCCGTCTGCGCCGAACGAGATTTGCCGCCGCCCCCACGTCGGTTCTACAGCCCGAATGCCACGGTCACACCGAACACCTCGTCGTGGGGCACGAGGGTCGCAAACGCCTCATCGAGGCGTCGCTGGATGATGATCGTCGGGCTCAACGTGACGCCACCGACGGGAACGCTCAGCGCGGCACTCACGTTCGCGTAAGAGAGTCCGGTCTCGGTTGTGTAGTACTCTGCGTTGTAGTCCAGGCTGCCGGCGAAGTCGAGGCTGACGCCATCTTCGCCGACAGGCACACTCTGCGAGACGGACAAGAGGACGTGCGAACCGTCTCCCAGGTCGAAATCACGGGCGACGGTCACCGTCGGGTTGAGCGGCCCCGCGAACACGATTCCCGCGTAGACCTCCGGGGTGTCTTGCCAGCCCCCTCCAGCATCCCCGAAGTCGAAGTTGTACCAGGCGCCACCGACGAAGAATCCGAGGGAGGGCGTCAACTGGCGGTACCAATCTGCGTAGAGGTCCCCCTCCGTCACCGCTCCTGCGTCGACGTCGTACACCCCGAAGGCATGGACCGTGACGGCACCCCAAGTTGTCGATATGTGAGCCTGCTGCACTTCGGCAGCGGCAAACGGCACTCCCGCGAAGTAGTACTTGGTGCGGAAGGGCAACTCGACAGCGATAGGGATCTGAGCGGATGCAAGGGTCGGGAGGCCCAGGGCACCGAGGAGAGCTAGGGTACGAACGATTGACCGCATGTCGGGCTCCGTAGACGAGTGTGAGGTGCTCACCTATGGAGGCGACGTTCGGTCCTGACAGGGCTCAGCATCGGCCAGCAGGGAACCGAGGCATCGTGCTCAGCGCGGAAGGCCGAGCTCTTCGACGAGAGTATCGAAGCGGGGATCCCCGCGGAGAGGATCGAAGATCGGGTCCACGCTGAGGTAGGGCGCGTTCGTATCTCCACCGGCCACCGCGAGCGATAGGAAGTCGAGCGCAGGGTCATTCATGCCCGCCCGAGTATAAAGAGTGCCGATCTGCCAAACCGACACGTCGACCACACCGTCGCCATCCGGATCCCAACCGTTCCGAAAACGGGTCTCGAACAGCTCGGCCACGGCACGCAGTGCAGTCTGGTACCCAGCCGCATCCCAGCCGGCCTGGAGCGCCGCGGCCGCTTCGAGATCACCTCCGGCTCGATAGGAGTCCCGGAACGCCTCGAAGGCGAGTTGTTCTCGGCCTTGCAAGTGGTAGGTCGTTCTAAGGGTCGATAACAGCATCGGGGATTCCGGAACGAAGCGGCGGGCACTCGTGAGTACGCCTTCGGCCTCGTCGTGCCTCCCGCGTGCGTTCAGGTACTGACCGAACAACCCTTGCACCAGGTCGTCGTCCGGCGCTTGTCGCGACGCCCTACGAGCCTCTCGCTCGGCTTCGTCGAGTCGGTTCTGATACAGGAGCAAAAGGGCGTAGTACATCCGGTAGCGTGCATCGCTCGGTTGGGTGTCCAAGACGCCGAGAAAGGCCTCCTCCGCCTCGTCCCAGCGCCCCTCGCGCCAGCGAAACCAAGTGAATGCGAGCGCTCGATCCGCGTCCAAGATCCCCTCGACCGGCGCGACTCTCGCGATCGAATCTCGTCGTTGCGTCGCCGTGCTCGCGGGGACGAGGCCCTGCTGAGCGCGAAGCCCCCAAACTGTCGCGAGGCCACGCCAAGCTTGCTCCGACGTCGAGTCGCGAGCGATGGCCCGTTCGAAGTACCCCTCGGCTGCGTCGATCGACTCGCGCGTCAGGCGGAAGGCCTCGTAGCGTCCTTCCAGTAGCAGCTCGTAGAGAACCGGGTCTACCTCCTGAGACTGACTGAGCACCGCCACGGCCTCATCGGTCAGATTCACGCCAGCCTCTTCGGCCACGTCGAGGATCGCGCGGTGGATTAGATCGACAATGTCGACGTCTGCGCGCGTGTAGGACTGACTCCACACCAGATCGCCGGTGGTGCCGTCGATCATCCGCAGATCCAGGCCTACCCTCGGACCCATCCGCTCGATGGTCCCTTCGAGGAGAGCGTCGATCTCCAGCTGACGTGCGAGCTCGAGTGGGTCGTCCGCTTCGGCGATCCCCCGTGCCGAAGAAGCGTTCACGACACGCAGCCCGGCGCGCTGCATCTCCGAGACGAGGTCTTCGTGAACGCCAGCCACGTAGAATTCATCCGCCGGGTCGCCGGCGCCGTTCGCGAGAGGTGTCACGACCAATCGGTCATACGTCGGACCCCCGACCTGCTGGCTCACCCATGCGCCGGCCACGCCGATCGCTCCGACGGTCACAACGGCGCCAGCCGTCCGCGTGAGGACCCTCGACCGCCTGCGTCGCCGCTCTCGTGCGATGGCGACGTGAGTGTTGGCTTCCCCGAGCGCGGCGATCATCTCCGTAGTGGATGCGAACCGATCATCCGGCTCCGGGGACATCGAGGTGCGCACGACGTCCCACACCGTGACAGGCACCTCGGCCGAGGTGCTCTGACTCGGGAGGTTGCCGATCAGCTTGCTGGCCATCGCCGCGTGTGCGGTCGCCGCGTTGAACGGAGGCTCTCCTTCGAGCATCTCGTAGAAGAGACACCCGAGCGAGTAGACATCCGTCCGGTGGTCGATCTCCGCCCCGTCCGAGAGTTGTTCGGGACTCATGTACGTGAAGGTGCCGACGGAGGTCCCGGTGCGAGTTAGGCTGTCCCGCGTAACATCCGACAACGCCTTCGCAATTCCGAAATCGCACACGACGGCGTGGCCAGATTGGAGGAGCACGTTGGCCGGCTTGATGTCGCGGTGGACGAGTCCCTGGTCATGCGCGTACCCCAGCGCCCCGGCGATCTCTCGGATCCAGACCATAGCCTGATCGAGGCCGAGGCGTCCCTCCCGATCCAGCACGTCCCTGAGGGACTCTCCGTCCACGAAGGGCATGACGAAAAAGGGAACGTCGTCTGCAACGCCGGAGTCGAAGAGCCCGAGGATGTTGGGGTGGTTTAGACGAGCGGCGATCTCGATCTCGCGCGAGAACCGCTCCTCGCCCACCGCTTCGGCCATCTCAGGCCGCATCGCTTTGACGGCGACCGGCCGACGATGCTTCAGGTCCTCCGCCAGATAGACGACGGCCATACCTCCGCGACCGAGCTCCCGCTCGACCCGGTATCGGCCCTGGAGGGCGGCGTTCAGTCGTTCGACGGCGTCGCTAGCCATGCCTTGATGCTAGGCAGCTTCGTACCCGCGGGCCATCCTCACGCCCTCCTTCCCGAGCTGTCTGCTCCCCGTGGGTTCCGGTAACCCTCTTCCGCCCAGCCGAGTCTCGGAAGGCCGACTAGCCGCGGACCATCAACAACCAGGTGAGCATGAGCGCCAACACCCCGGCACCGAAGACGATGGCTATCGAGGCTCCATCAAGAGCGAGCGTGGCCCGGTCCTTCGAGCGCTCGACCCGCCGTAGCGCGGTGCTCGCCCCCGTGATCAGCATCGTCGCCGCCACCGACATTCCGGCCAGCAGCAGGAAAACGAGTCCCCGCACGAGCACCTGCGCCCGGCGACGTCCGTCGCGCTCGAGAACCGGCCGATCCAGGACGCGCACATCGGGGATCGAGGATCGGACTTCGAGGCGAGCCCCGTCTCGTTCCTGCCGCACCGCGGCGTACAGTGACGCGGCGGCCTCGAGCTCACGTTCCAGTCGACGAGCCGTCACGGTGTTCTCCACGAGGTCGCCTAGTCCGGATCGATGGGCGCGGTAGTGCTCGGCGAGCGATCGTTCCGCGGTCTCGAGGTCCTCCTCGACCGCGACCAGCTGATCGTCGAGTAGAGCGAGGCGCTCTTCCATCCGGCTTCGCTTCAACGCCGTCGAAACGCTGAGGAACTCGATCATGATCGCATCGAGATTGTCCTCCGCCCCATCCGGCGTCCGGTCGTGGTACGCGAGGTGGATGAAGTTGTCTCCTCGGACCCGAATCACGAGCCGGTCCGCGAAGTCGGTGCGTGTACCGACGTCTCCGTGATGGCCCGGGTCGGCCTGGTGCAGCCGACGCGCGTGGTCCCACGCCGGCTCGATCACGGCGTCCGCTCTGAGCAACTCCACCCAGGGCTTTGCCGGGAGGTGCATCCCGTCCGGGCCTTCTTCGGTCGCCACCCACAGCGCGGCCTCAGCCGTGTATCCCTGTGTCGTGGCGTCGACGAACGAGACGACGGAGGCCACGGCGAAGAGCCCGGCCGAGAGAACGCCCCCCACGAGGGTAAGGGACCCAGAGTTGGACTTCGAACGCGCGGACGAATTCATGGAGCGGAGCCTCTTCGGATAGTCACTCTGCGCTACAGAGTACACTGGGAGGAGGAGCGCAGGCAACCCGCACGGCGCGAGGCCTCCGAACCCCGCTAGAACCAGTCGGGCGGCATCCCCTCGGCAATCAGCTCGCCGAGGTGGAAGTCGAAGACCCCCACCTCACGCGCGATCTCCGCCGTGAACGGAGATTCTTGGAAGCTGCGCACCACGATGAACGCCTCCGCGTACTGGTCCTTGGCGGTGAGCGCAGCCTGGAGATTCGTACCGTCGTGCCCGGAGCCGAGCACGATGACGGGCGGATCCTCGTGTTCCTGGATCGCCCGGTCGACCCACTCCCAGAGCTCCGGGTCTCGAAGGTCTCCATCGAGCACGGTTCGTTCGTAGTCGGTCGCGAAGCCGATTCGGTCGTCGAAGGATCGGGCGTGCAAGCTCGCGTTGGTGTCGATGATCACGACTTCCCCGAAGCTGCCCGACGCGCGCGACTGGAGCTGGTCGAGCACCGTCTGACCGAACCGCCCAAAGCCCGCCAAGACCACCAGGTCGAGCGTTTCCGTCGACTTGAACCGCCCGATGAGATGGTCCTGGACGAGTTTCGTCGCGGCGAACTCGTGTCCGTTGAAGATCGTGCAGCCCGCAGCGACACTCGACTTGGCGGTGCGGCTGATGAACTCGGGGTCGGAGACGTGTGCAACGATCCGCCCCGCGACGTCCGGTGCTCGACGGAGCACCTTCGCGGCCGCATCGAGGTTCACGAAGTCGTCACCCGTCAGAAGCATGACCTTGTGCGCCCGATCCAAGCGGAGCCGACCGAGCACGTCGTCGTTGGTGATGTCGCCGACGACCACGACGCACCGATGCACATCCCTGAGCTGCCGAAACGAGGGGTGCTGGGCATCTTGTTCGACGACAACGATCGTCCTCCGCTGGTCGTGGGCCCGGAGCCGCCGGATGTAGAGGCGCGAAAGACGGCCGGCCCCCGCCACGACGACGTGTGCGTTGAGCGGACGGGCCCGGAAGGCGAGCGGGCGGACGAGACGCGCAACCGCTTCCAAGAGCGCGGACGCGGTCACGAAGGGCGCGCCGAAGTAGGCGATCCACAAGAGCGCCCGGCCGAAGGTGGGCCCACCCACCGGTGTGCCGATATCCAGGCCGCCCAAGACGAAGAGGCCGAGCGCGTAATAGGCCTTCTCGGCGGCGCCGACCCCTACGAGGGACCGCTCCGAGACGTCGACACCCACCATGAGGCCCGCGAAGCCGGCCAGAAAAACGGCGACGAACGCAGAGCCGCGCCAGACCAGCGGGCCGAACGGTGAACGAGCTCGCGGAGGTCGACCGGCGGTCGGACTCAAGAGGTCAGCTCTCTCCGTCTTCGGATTCCGAGGCTCCGGACATGATCTTCCACCCCGCGTAGCCCACCGCTCCCGCGCCGAGCACGATCGGGATCCAGCCGAGCATGTTCCAGAGGATCCCCGCCCCGACCACGACGCCCGCTCCCTGAGCCCAGCCGACGAACTTCGCCCGGCCACGTGCCGCTTGCAGCTGCTGTTCGGTATAGATCTTGTCGGGGAGGTTCATGAGCGTCGCCTAGCGTACGAGCTGGTCCAAGGCGGCCCGATCGAGGAGCCGTCCTTTCGTCACTACGGCTTCCACGGTCCGCGTATTCACGATGTCGGCGAGCGGATCCGCACCGAGGAGAACGAGATCCGCGACCTGGCCCACGGCCACGCTCCCCATCTCCGCCTCTAGACCGAAGAACTCCGCAGGACGGACCGTCGCCGATTCGAGCGCCTCGAGTGGCGTGAGTCCGGCTCGGACGAGCATCTCCAGCTCACTGTGCAAGCTGTAGCCCGGCGCCGCGAAGCCGATCGGTGTGTCGGTGCCCGCCCCGATCGGCACACCCGCTTCGTCCATGCGCCCGATCAGGAAGAGGCTCCACTCGGCATAGGTCGGATCGCGCATTGGAGCACCCCCGGCGCTCGCCTCCGTCGCCGCGCGCCACTCGACGCCGGCTTCCTCGGGAAGCTTGTCGAGCAACTCCCCCCAGTCCGCCCGCTCGAAGGGTGGGTGCAGCCCCAACGCGTTGAGTCGGAGGGTCGGGACCTGGATGGTCGAGGTCATCGCCTCGAGCACGGCATCACACTCGGCTTCGTCGTACGCCGCGACGGCCGCCAGTCGGTTGAGGTCGTGAAGCGTGGAGCGAAGGTCTGCTCCCGGGACCCCATCCGGGTTCTGCAGGAGGTTCCGTCGTTCGGCGGCCAACGTCTCTGCGTCCGCGACACAGTCCATCTCGATATTCCGGAGGTGCTCGAGTGATTGCACACGCGGACCGACGTCCCTGGCCCGCATCGCCAAAGGCACGTGGCCGTCCATCGGAAGACCGCGCGCCTCTGCCTCGGAGACCAGCACCTCGAAGATGGCCGGGGACACCATCTCGTAGATCTTGAGGAAGTCGACACCCGCGTCGGCGAGGCGGGCCACGTTGGCCCGGGCCGTCTCGGGGTCCGGATTGCCGATCCCGAGTAGGGGCCGGTACTCGCCGTCGTAGACGACAAACTCCCCGTCCAGCAACGGCCCCGCGAAGAAGACCCGTGGCGCCAACGCGCCTTCGGCCTTCAAGGACTGCACGACCGGCAGAAGCTGATCCAGCGGTCCGCCGGTATCACGCACACTGGTGATCCCATGATGCAGGAAGAGATTCCCCATCGCGTCGGTGAAGCGCTCGTCGTACGTGAAGTGGACGTGGAAGTCCCAGAGCCCCGGGATCAGGTAGCGTCCCGCGCCGTCGACGACGACGTCGGCGTTCGCCTCGACATCGGGACCGACCGCCGTGATCCGGCCGTCGGAGACGAGCACGGTCTGATCGGAACGTGCTCCATCTGAGGCATCCACCACCGTCACGTTCATGATCGCGAGGTCGGCAGCGGGTTCACCCGAGGCGCATCCGAGCGTACACACGAGGGCTGCGAGAGCGACAGAGCTACGCGTCTTCATAGGCAGGCGGAGGGCATCGGGCGTGAGTGGCCCGGACAACCTAGACGGCCGCGTTCCGAGAGCCAATGCGCCTCTCGGTTGCATGCCGATGGTGCGACGCTTCTAGTACGGTTTGCTCCCGTCATGACTCCAGCCCCCCCCAACGGTTTGGACTCGACACCGACACTGATTCGGGACAGATGGTCCGTCCTGCGCGGAGACGTGCCCTTCTGGGTTGCGATCGCGTTGGTGTGCGCGGTGCTGCTCCCCTTCTTCGTGCCGCTCCTCGACAAGCGGGATCTGTTCGCCTGGGGCGGCTGGGTCGGCGACGTCCCGATGTCTTTGGCGGCCCTCATCGCGCTCGGCCACGGGTGGAAGGGCCTTCCCGACGGCGCCGAGAAGCGGCTCTGGCACTGGGTCTGGGTCGCCTTCCTGATCAGCCTCTTCGCGGAGCTGGTCACGGTCCTGCTACCGGAGCGGTACAGCAACCCGGCGAGTGAGCTGAGCATCGACGTCCTGTACCTGATGTACTATCTGACGATCATGCTCGCGCCGGTGGCCGCACTCCCCGCGAGTCGCCGGGCTGACTGGACCCCCCAGCTCCTGCGCCACCTGGCGCTCGGCTTGGCCGGCGTGGGCTTCCTCTTGTACTCCCAGACCGTGCCGTACCACGTCGACCCCGAGGGCGTCAGCTGGTACCCGGGCCTCTTCTTGTACGCCGCCCTCGACCTCGTGGCGGTCGTGATCTTCTTGCGGGCTCGAAGTCATCAGAGCAATTCCCGACTCCGGTCTATCTTGGCCTTGCTCGCCGCCATTCACCTGATGTACGCCATCGGCGACACCGCCGAGGGCGTCCTGTGGCTGGACGCCTTCGTCAACGAGCGATTCTCTCCCCTGTGGGATACGGCGTGGTGGATCCCCGACATTCTTCTGGTCGTCGGGGCTCGGTTGGCGATCGCGACGCCCGACGCAGCCGTCCGGCGTGGAGAGACGTGGTATGCCGAGCGGCCCGACCGCGGCTCCCTTGTCTGCGCCCTATGTGTGATCCCCTTCGGCCACGCGCTGCTCTATTACGCTGGGGTGCTGGACCCGTCCTTCCGTTCGGCACGGGACGCGGTCGTGGTCTCGTACCTGCTCGGCGTAGGGGTGATGGTGTTCCTGTACTTCCGGGCCGTCGAACGGCTCCGGGGCGACGCCACGAGCGAACTGGAGCTCAGCGAGGAGCGGTATCGGTCCCTCGCCTACGCGCGTACGGACGGACTCTATCGAGCCGAGTCCAGCCGACCCGTGCCCATAGACGCCGCGGCCCCCGCCCTGACGCGCACGGTCGAAGAAGCGTTCGAGGTCGCGGACGCCGTAGACGACGAGCCACCCCCGTGGGGCGGACCTCCGAGTGTGGGCCGTCCGTTGTTCTCCGTGCTACGAGACGCCGGGATCGACACGGCGGCGTTCCTCGACGAGTGGGTGGCACGAGGGTTCAGCGCGGCCACAAGCGTCTCGTACGACGCAGTCGATGGCTCACCGCGCCATGCCACCTTGGCGTTGGTCGGGATCGTCCGTCAGCAGCGTCTGGAGAGGGTGTGGCTCGCCCGAAGCGACGTGACGGATGAGCGGAACGCCCAAGCCCAGGCGTCATCGCTGGGCGAAGAGCTACGTCAGGCCCGCAAGCTGGAGAGTCTCGGGACGCTGGCCGGTGGAATCGCGCACGACTTCAATAATCTCCTCCAGCCGATCGTCGGCTTTGCGGAGATGGCGTACGAGGACGTCGGGGACGATCCGGACGCCGCGAGAGAGAGTCTCGCTCGCGTTATGGCCGCGTCGGGGAAGGCGGCCGATCTCGTGGAGCAGATTCTCGCGGTGAGCCGACGGCAGCCCGTTCGGTCGGAAGCGGTCGATATCAACGATGTGATCCGAGACGCCGTGAAGCTCGTGCGCGCCGGCCTGCCTCCCCGGATCAACGTCGTCGTGGAGCTCGGCGACGACCTTCCGTCCGTGGACGGCGACGCGGCGCGGCTGCACCAGGTCGTCATGAACCTGTGCACGAACGCCGCTCAGGCCATCGGCGACGAAGTCGGCGACGTCACGATTTCCACCCATGCGGGCGACGGCGACCCAGGAGAGGTCATCGTGACGGTCCGCGACTCGGGCGCCGGTGTGCCTCCGGAGGTCGCCGACCGTGTCTTCGACCCCTTCTTCACGACCAAGCCCGTTGGCGAGGGCACAGGGCTCGGCCTCTCGGTCGTTCACGGCATCGTGCTGAGCCACGACGGGGAGATCGACCTCGACAGCAGCTCGAGTGGCACGACCGTTACGGTGCGTCTACCTGTAGGCGCCCACACGCCGACGGACGTCGACCCGGCGAAACCACTCCCGGGACGGCCCCTATCAATCCTGCTCGTGGACGACGACCAGGCGGTGATCTCCGTGACCCGTCGGATGCTGGAGACGGAAGGCCACCGCGTGGAAGCCTACGTCGATCCGCGCCTCGCGTTGGAGAGGGTCCGGTCGGGGACGGACCCGTTCGACGTGGCCGTGACCGATTCGTGGATGCCGCACATGAGCGGATCGGACTTCGCTCGGGCGCTGCGCGAAGAACGCCCGGACATCGGGCTGGTGCTCTCAAGCGGCTATCACTTCGGCGCCGAGCCGGACTTGAAACCGTTCGTGACGCTCCGTAAGCCCTTCGTTCGATCCGAGCTCCACGAGGCGCTCGTCCGCGCCAGCGGAGAGCCATTCGGCTGATGACGCGCTCTTGCCGAAACGGGTTCGTCGCGGCTTCGTACTACTCCAGGAATCGACGTCGTCGGACGTACGAAACACCCCAGAAGGTCATCCCATGAATCGCACCGCCCTCGCCGCCGCGCTCGCCCTCGCCCTCGTCGCGTGCGGAGATACGGGCGTCCCCCTGGAGTCGATCCGTGTCACGGGGACCGTAACCGCGAACGGTGTGCCTGCCGCGGCTGGGCAGGCGTCCCTCATCGACGGCTTCGGCCTCTCGGTCACGACCGACGACATCAGCAACGGCGAGTTCACGCTAGAGGGTGAGATCGTGCCCGAATCATGCACCCCGACAGCCGTCTCGGTCATTGCTCGGGACGGAGACGGGAATCTCGTCGGTCTCGCCACGGAAGAGCTGTCGGGCTGCGGCGACCACGTGGTGAACTTCACCTTCTAGCTCCGCCGGGCTACGGCTCAGGCGGTGTCCGCCTACAGCGACACCGCGCCGTCGACCGGGGTATCCCAGAGCCCTCTCAAGTAGTCGAAGGTGTAGAAGCCCGTGTCGTGTCCGTCGCTCCACACGATTTGGATCGCGTACCGCCCCACGTAGTGGATCGCGAGCGGATAGACGTTCACGTCGACCATCTCCGGGCGCAGCGTTCGAATCCCGGTCATCTCATCCACGCATCCCGCGCAGGGACACAACAGGCGGAGATAGCGCGGTACGAACTCCGACGCTTCACCGTCCTTCCAGACGATGCGGAGCTTCGTCTCGTCCTGGCTCGGCCCGATCTCCTCGGGCGTCGTTCGAGGGTCACGCGCCACCACTGACCTCCCCGCGGGTCCCGCGACTACCGAGCCAAGCAGCGAACTCACGGAAGGCCGCGCCGCGGTGACTTCGGGCGTCCTTCTCTGCCGCCGACAACTCGGCGAAGGTACGCCCCAACTCGGGAACGAAGACGTGAGGGTCGTAGCCGAAGCCCCCGTCCCCGCGCCCCTCGTCGACGATGACACCCGGAGCCTCGCCCCGGCACACGACGTGTCGCGTGCCCGCTTCGACGAAGACGGCCACGCACACGTACCGAGCGGTCCGATCCTCTTGAGCCACTCCGGCGAGCCGGTCCACCATGTGGGCGTTGTTGGCGGCGTCGAGCGCCTGTCCGCCGAGCCCCCCGACGTCGACGCCACCGTCGGCCGCGAATCGCTTGGTCCGCACGCCCGGGGCGCCGTCCAACACATCGATCTCGATGCCGGAGTCGTCGGCGATGGTCGGCAGGCCCGTCTTGTCGGCGAAGTACCGGGCCTTCGACTCGGCATTCTCCTCGAAGGTGTCGTACGGCTCCAGGTCGTCCTCCGCCGGGTCCGGAGCAACGGCCATATCGGAGAGGTCGACGACCTCCCAACCAGGCACTCCAGCGAGGATCCGACGAATCTCCCTGCTCTTGCCCTCACTCCGGGTCGCGACGAGGAGCTTCACGAGCGCCCGCCGAGCGCCCGAGCCTGTGCCGCCAGAAGGGTGTCGATCCCGGCCATCCCGAGATCGAGCATCGCATCGAGCTGAGGACGCGGGAACGGATCACCCTCCGCCGTCCCCTGCACTTCGACCAGCCCACCGGATTCGGTCGCCACGATGTTCATGTCGACCTGAGCGCTCGAATCCTCGCGGTAGTCGAGATCGAGAACCGGGCGCCCATCGACGATGCCCACGGAAACCGCGGCGACCCGCTCGCGCAGCGGCGTCCGCTCGACCATGCCTTCACCGAGCATCCACCGGAAAGAGAGGGCCAGCGCGACGCACGCGCCCGTAATCGAGGCCGTCCGCGTTCCGCCATCTGCCTGGAGCACATCGCAATCGACGGTGATCGTGTGTTGACCCATGGCGCGCATGTCCGTGACCGAGCGCAGCGAGCGCCCGATCAACCGTTGGATCTCCTGCGTCCGGCCCTTCGGGCCGGTCCGCTCACGGCGAGAACGAGTGTGGGTCGCGCGAGGAAGCATCGCATACTCCGCGGTGACCCACCCCGCCCCGCTGCGCTCGCGCCACGGAGGCACACCTTCCGACACGCTGGCCGTGCACAACACCCGTGTCTCTCCCGTCGCGATCAGGCACGACCCCTCTGCGTACGGCGAGACGTCGACCTCGATCTGGATCTCGCGTCCCTGATCGGCGTCCCGCCCTTCGCTCCGCTCACCCATCGGTTTCCTCTCGAATCTTGGCTACGATCGCGGACGACGAACGTCCGTCGAGCAGGGGAAGGATAACCACGCGTCCTCCTGCCGCTTCGACCGTCTCCCGTCCCACGACGGTCTCGATCGAGTAATCGCCGCCCTTCACGAGGACGTCGGGCACGATCGCGTCGATCAGGGTCGCCGGCGTCTCCTCGTCGAAGAGGCAGACATGGTCTACGGGCCGGAGTGAGGCGACGATGGCCGCGCGGTCTTCGCCGGCCTGGTACGGGCGCCCCCTCCCCTTGCCCAGCACCCGAGCGGATGCGTCGGAGTTCACGGCCACGACGAGTCGGTCGCCGAGCTCCCGGGCAGCGGCGAGGTACTCCACGTGCCCTCGATGAAGGAGGTCGAAGACGCCGTTCGTGAAGACGACGACCTCGCGGCGAGGGCGCTGGTACGTCCGAATGAAGACGTCGCGGTCGAGGACCCTCTCCCGTGCGTCCGCCATCTAGCGGGACTCGACGAGCGCGTACCCCCTCGAGCGCAATTCCGCAGCCACCGCACTCCCCAACGACTCGGGTTCGTCGAGGGGGCGGGTCAGGTCGCACCGGACGAGCCGACGGCCTTCCTCGCTCGCGGCGGCGGCCCAGAGTCGGATCCATCGACCGGACGGCTGAGCCAGACATCCCAACGACGAGTCCAGCGGCGCGTCGAGTGCATCCAGCAGCGCCAACTCGGTTCGAAGGGCCGTGCGGGTCGGGAGGTGGTCGAGGGCCGTGGCTTCGGCGATCGGATGTCGCGCCACGAGGGTGAGGGCCCCCTGCCCCGGAGCCGGGAGCCACGCCTTGGGGTCGAGGGCTTCGACCGCTGCCTCGACTCGCCCCGCCGCTCGTGCGGAGATCATGCTGACGATGAGCGCATCCACATCGTCCCGTACCGAGCCGGCGAGCACGGCGGCGGCATCGTCCCCATCGAGTTCGACAGCCACGGCGTCCGGCCTGTGCACGGAAAGGAAGGCGCGTCGCCGCGCACCGAACACTCCGATGCGGGCACCGGCCGGCAACTCCGTCCACGACGTCGCCCTCGATTCCACGGGGACTAGGACGTCGCGGACTTCCTCGCGCGGCAGCACAGCGACCGTGGTCAGCCCGTCGCCCGCGCTCCCTCGCAGCGCGTCGATGCCGACGAGCGCGAGGTCGATCGCACCGTCTCTCACCTGCGCGAGCGGATCCTGAGAGGAGCCCAGCTCCGCCTGCTCCACGTCGACGCCCGCCGCCCCGAGACGTTCCAAGACGGAAGCGGTGCGCTCCGAGACGAGCGGGTGGGTGGCGAGCCTAGCGGTCACGTCAGCTTCAGCTCCGCAGGTGCGCAGCTACCGCACGAGGTAGAACAGGAGGTAGGCCGCGAGGGAGATCGCGACCCAGAACACCATGCTCCCCGCGGGCCACGAACGAGCCAGCGGTCCCACCTGTCCGTGCGCACGACCCAGCGCGCCCAACACGCCGTGCACGAGCGCCATCACGGACGCCCGGACGTAGTTGTCCAACGCGAGGGCAGCACCGCCCACGGTACGCACCACCCATGGACCGAGCTTCCTGTAGCCCCACTCGACGTCGATGTTCGTCGAGCGTAGCTCGGGCGGATAAATCCCGGTCTTCTGTAGCCCGACGAAGGCCATCGCTCCGAAGAAGAGCAATTGAGTCTGCGTAAGGATGTGCGTCGCGTCGTACGGCGAGTAGTCGTAGTCGAAGGGCAGAATCGCGTACAGCGTCTGCTGCGGGAAGGTGCCGATCACTATGTTGAGCACCATCCCGATCCCCATCGCGATCAGCATGTTCTTCGGCGCTTCCGTCGTGCGGATGCCCGAGTCGTGCCCGTAGAAGGCGAAGAAGGGGATCTTGATCCCGGCGTGGTGGAACACACCGGCGGCCGCGAAGAGGAGGACGAGCCACACGATCTCGTGCCCCTCGTAGATCGCCGCGGACATGACCATCGACTTCGACACGAAGCCGCTGAAGAGCGGGAAGGCCGAGATCGAGGACGCCCCGACGATACACGCGCCGGTCGTGAAGGGCATCGACTTGTAGAGGCCGCCGAGATCCGAGCCGTTGATGCGGCCGGTCTGATGTAGGACCGCCCCCATCGACATGAAGAGGAGGCCCTTGAAGATCACGTCGTTGAAGGCGTGAGCCACTGCTCCGTTGATCGCCATCCCCGTGCCGATACCGATCCCGCAGATCATGAAGCCGATCTGGTTGATCATGCTGTACCCGAGCACACGGCGGAGATCGTTCTCGATCACCGCGTAGAAGATCGGGAAGGCCGTCATCGCCGCCCCGATGTAGATCAGCAGGTCCTCTCCTGCGAAGGTCCGAGCCAGCGCATACACGGCCACCTTCGTCGTGAAGGCACTGAGGAAGACGGTCCCGGTAGCCGTTCCCTCCGGATAGGCGTCGGTCAGCCAGTTGTGCAGGAAGGGGAAGGCCGCTTTGATCCCGAACGCGAGCAGGAGAATCCACGAGTAGACGGAGCCGTTCAGCCCGATCTGGTCGATGTCGATCGACCCCGTCTCGTACGCCCGCATGAGCGTCGCCGAGAGTAGCAGGACACCGGAGAGGACGTGGATGACGAGGTAACGGAATCCAGCCCGGTACGAACGCTCCGTGCCTCGCGCCCAAATCAGGAACACCGAGGTGAGCGCCAGGAGCTCCCAGAAGACGAAGAGGACGATCAGATCGCCCGCGAAGACCGCGCCAAGAGCACTACCGGCGTACAACATCGCGGACGTGTGCTGCATCGTCGCGCGATCGTCGTCTTCCAAGTGCAGCGCGAACATGTTCCCGATGAACGTCGCGAGGTGGAAGAGGTAACCGAAGAGCAAGCTCATTCGGTCGACCTCGAACACCGTCAGCGTGTAGCCGGCGACGTCCCACTGCATGTGCACGCCGTGCTCCATGCCGATGAGATTGAGCCCCCCGAGCACAGGGACGATCAGCAAGATCGCCTTGCGCACGACCCCACGCGTTGCGAACGCGAGCAGCCCTCCTACGAAGAGGAGAAGGAAGGGAGGCACGTCAATCCACATCGTAGTAGTCCTCCCCGCGCATGAGGAATCGCCGCATCTGCTTGGCGATCACCACGAGAATCCAGCAGGCACCGAAGCCATACCAGGCGTGGAAGCCGAAGAAGGACTCCCACGGATGATAGACGTGCCGGTGGATCACGAACTCCAACAGGACGAGAATGACGAGGCTGGCGTAGAAGCCGTACAGCAGACGGTCGACGTTCTTCGGGTTGTCCCAGAGTCCCGGGGGCTCGTCCGGGTCCTTCATCCAGGACCGGTCCGAGATCGGCGGAGCCTCGGGATACCCGCCCGCCTCGAGTGGCGGGTGCTCGGCGTCGTGACTCATCGGCCCACCGCCATCGTCATGAGGTCGTAGAAGAGATCCGGCCACAGGAAGAGCCCAACCGTGGCCAGCGCCGTGACACAGATCGCGATGAGCGAGGGAAGCGGCGCTTCGCGCATCGAGCCATAGACGAACGCCGATGGGTCGTGCCCGTCGCCGTGGTCCCCGTGATGCCCGTGGTCGTCGTGGTGCCCATCGTCTTCGACCGGAGCGAAGAAGAAGGCCTTCACCGGGACCTCGAGCAGGTAGTAGAGCCCCAGCAGCGAGGAGAGCATCAGGACGCCGAGTAGCCCGACCTGCTCGGCCTCCAGCGTCCCCAGCCCCAGGAACCACTTGCTCCACGAACCACCCGCCGGCGGTAGTCCGATGATGCTGAGCGAGCCGACGAGAAAGGCCCCGAAGGTGATCGGCATCGTGCGGCCGAGCCCGTGCATGCGGGAGATCTTCTTCTCGTGCGCGGCCACCATGATGGCGCCGGCCGCGAAGAAGAGTGTGATCTTGCCGAAGGCATGCATCGCGATGTGCATCCCGCCCCCGATGATTCCCATCTCGTTGGCGAGCATCGCGCCGAGCACGATGTACGAGAGCTGGCTGATCGTCGAATAGGCGAGTCGCGCCTTGAGATTGTCCTTCGAGAAGGCGACCAGCGAGCCCAGGATGATCGTGGCCGCCGCCGCCCACGCGAGGAAGTCGGCGGTCGCCAAGTCCTGGAGCAGATCGATCCCGAAGACGTAGACCGCAACCTTCAGCACGGTGAAGACACCGGCCTTCACTACGGCTACGGCGTGCAGCAACGCGGAGACGGGTGTCGGCGCGACCATGGCTGCCGGTAGCCATCGGTGGAAGGGCATGACCGCGGCCTTCCCCACCCCGTAGACGTAGAGCACGAGTATCGCGCCGAGGATGCCCGTGGACGCGGTCCCGGCGAGGATGCCGCCTTCCACGAAGTCGAGGCGACCCGCCAAGACCCAGGTCCAGATGATCGCGACGAGCTGTAGCCCTATCGATGTCGTGAGCAGAATGCCCAGGTAGATCCGACCGGACCTCTTCGCCTCCTCCGACTGGTGGTGCGTGACGAGCGGGACCGTGCAGAAGGTCAGGAACTCGTAGAAGACGAAGAGCGTGAAGAGGTTGCCGCTGAACGCGATGCCCAACGCGCCCGCGATCGAGATGGCGAAGAAGAAGAAGAACCGCGTCTGGTTCTCTTCGTGGTGCCCTCGCATGTAGCCGATCGCGTAGAGCGACGTGATCGGCCACAAGAAGCCGGCGACGAGGGCGAAGACCATCCCGAGCGGCTCGACCGTGAACGAGAGGTCGACGCCCGGAACAACTTCGAGAAGGTGAAGGGTCGGAGTTTCGCCGGCGCGCACGAGCCCGTAGATCCGCCACACCTGGACGAAGGTCAGGGCCCCCGCGATAAGCGTCGCGGTCTCCCGCGTGTTCGGGTTGTTTCGTAGCAGGAGGACGCCGAACGCCCCCACGACCGGGAGGAGGAGCGCCAGGAGGATCATGGTGCCCGGATCGCTCACGGCATCACTCCCAGCAGGGTCTGCGCTGCCTGGGTCGCGACTTCCGCGGTGGTCGTCCCATCGATGCCGAACCAGAAGGAGGCCGCGACCAAGACCCATGTCGGGATCAGTAGGCTGAGCGGCGCCTCTTGGACGGAGTCCTCTGGATCACGGCGCTGGAAGTAGGCCACCTCGACCACCTTCCAGATGTAGATCAACGCCATCAGCGAGCCGACCATGACGAGCGCCGCGACCAACCACCGGTCTTGCTCGAGGGCGGCCTGCACGAGGTACCACTTGCTGACGAAGCCCACGGTGAGGGGCACGCCGATCATCGACAGTCCACCACCGACGAACGCGGCCATCGTCCAAGGCATCTCGCGACCGAGGCCCGCCATCCGGTCCAGTCGGACCGACCCCACGCGATACATGACGCAGCCCATCGCCATGAAGAGAGCCCCCTTCATGAGCGCGTGGTTGAAGAGGTGTAGGATGCCCGCCGTGACGCCGAGAACGGAACCGAAGCTGATCCCGAGGATCATGTACCCGATCTGAGCGACCGACGAGAACGCCAGGAGACGCTTGATATTCTCCTGGTAGATCGCCACCAGAGACATCGCGAGGATCGACACGAGCGCCAACGGCATCAACACCATGTTCAGGCGCATCTCGCCGAAGGAGAACGCCTCGCCGAAGATCGTGAAGAAGAAGCGGAGCAGCAGGTAAACGGAGACCTTCGTCGACGTCGACGCCATGAAGGCCGTGACGGCCGACGGCGCATAGGTGTACGCGTTCGGCAGCCACAGGTGGAGCGGGAAGAGCGCCAGCTTCAGTGTGATTCCGACGGTCAGGAAGGTGAACGCAACCGCAAGCGTTCGATCCCCCTGTCCGGATGCCATCACCTCGGGAATCCGCTGCGCGAGATCCATCATCCCCAGCGTGCCCGTCGTGACGTAGAGCAGCCCGATCCCGATCACGATGAAGGAGGCTCCGACGCTCCCCATGATCAGGTACTGGTAGGCCGCGGTCAGCGCGCGTCGATCTCGGCCGACCGCGATCATCGAGTACGCGGAGAGCGAGGAGATCTCGAGGAAGACGAAGACGTTGAAGACGTCGCCGGTGATCGCGATGCCGAGGAGGCCGGTCATCGAGAGGATGAAGGCGGCGTAGAAGAGCCCACCGCGGTCGTCACTGAGCTCCTGTTGGATGCTCGTGCGCGCGTAGGGTACGGCGATGGCGGCGATCGTCGTGACGATCACGGCCACGAACGCGCTCGCGAGGTCGATCCGGTATTCGATGCCCGTCGGGGCCGCCCATCCGCCGAGGCTGTAGTGGATCACCCCGTCGGCCCGGACCCGTTGCAACAGGACCATCGCACATCCGAACGCCCACCACGACGCCCCGAGGGCCACGACCCATGCGGCACGCCAACGACCCACGAGCGCCGCGAGCGGCGCGAGGATCATCGGAACGACGATCAGGAGAGCCGGGAGATTCTGACTCACGATACGAGATCCATCTGGTTGATCTCGTCTTCTTCGATCGTGCCGTACGCTTCCTGGATCCGTACGACGAGGGCGAGCCCGAGCGCGAGCGTCGCGACACCCACGACGATTGCGGTCAGCATGAGCACGTGCGGCAGCGGGTTCGAGTACGCCTCGAAGCCCGCGGCATGCACAGCCTCTTGGGTCGCGGTGAAGGCGGCCTGCCCCGCCTCGGTGAAGGCGTGACCCGACGCTTCGGCGACCTCGGTGATCGCGTCCGCTGGGTGTTCGGCCGCATCAACGGCCGCCTCGGCACCGTGGTCCCCCTCTCCCCCATGATCGTCCCCGTGTGGGAAGAGGATCGGGGCGGTCCCACCGGCCACGCGGCCAAAGGACACGTACATCATGATCACGGCCGTCTGGAAGATGTTCAGGCCGATCAGCTTCTTCACGA